>DASVZK010000088.1:0-104095 GCA_036391685.1 Ktedonobacterales bacterium | reverse complement strand
CGCGCCCGTCTGACCATCGTCCCAGAGGCGCGCGCTAGTCGCCACCGTAGACGATGGCGCGCTTGACCTCTTCAATGGCCTCCGTGACGTGGATGCCGCGCGGGCACGCCTCGGAACAGTTGAAAATCGTGCGGCAGCGCCAGACGCCGTTGCGGTCGCTGAGAATGCCCAGGCGATCTGATGCGCCGCGGTCGCGGCTATCAAAGATGAACCGGTGCGCGTTGACAATGGAGGCTGGGCCAACCCACTCAGCGTTCGCCCAGACCGACGGGCAGGAGCCGGTGCAGGCGCCGCAGAGGATACACTTGGTCGTCTCGTCGTAGCGCGCCCGCTCCTCGGGCGACTGGAGGCGCTCGGTGCGCGGAGCGGGCTCCTCGTTGATCAGATACGGCTTGACCTTCTCGTACTTGGCGAAGAACGGGTCCATATCCACCACCAGGTCGCGCACAATCGGAAAACCGAGCATCGGCTCGATGGTGATGCGCTTCCCCAGGTCGGCCATGAGCAGCTTGCAGGCCAGCCGGTTACGGCCGTTGACACGCATCGCGTCCGAGCCGCAGACGCCATGTGCGCAGGAGCGGCGGTAGGTCAGCGTGCCGTCCTGGGTCCACTTGATCTTGTTCAGCGCGTCGAGCAGGCGGTCAGTGCCCTCGACATCGAGCGTGAAATCCTGCCAATACGCTTCCGCCTTCTGGTCTGGCTGGAAGCGCTTGATCCGGATATGCACACGCCGTACGCTACTATCACCCGCCATAAGGCTGTACTCCTAATACTTGCGCTCTTTGGGCTGGAACTCCGTGATGACAACGGGCTTGTAGCGCAGGTCGGGGTCGCCCGCCCGGTCGCTCTGGTAGGCCAGCGTGTGGCTGAGGAAGTTCACATCGTCGCGCTTCTCGTAGTCGGGACGGTAGTGCGCGCCGCGGCTTTCTTTGCGGGCCAGCGCCCCAGCGATGGTCGCCTCAGCGCAATCGAGCAAGTTGCCCAGCTCGATGACTTCCATGAGCTCGGTGTTGAACGTGCGCGAGCGGTCCATCAGGCGTACGCGGCTGAAGCGATCTTTCAGCCCAGCCAGCGCATCGCGCGCCGCCGTCAGGTTCGCCTCGTCGCGCACGACGCCGACCTTGTCCATCATCATATCGCGCATTTCCTGGCGGATGGCGTCCTGTCCTTCGCCCTCCGTGCGGCCCAGCAGCGACTCCACCTGCTCGCGGGCGCGCGCTTCGGGGTCGGCTGGCAGCGGCGCGAAGTCCGCCTCCGGCAGCCACTTGGAGGCGATGTGCTTGCCCGCGCGGCGGCCGAAGACGATCAGGTCCACCAGCGAGTTAGTGCCCAGCCGGTTTGCGCCATGCACCGAGACGCAGGCGACCTCGCCAGCGGCGTAGAGGCCGGGAACGACGGTGTTGTTCTCGTCCTTCACCACGCGCCCCTCAACGTCCGTGGGAATGCCGCCCATCGCGTAGTGCGCCGTCGGCTGGATCGGCACCGGCTCGTAATATGGCTCCACGCTCAGGTAGTTGCGGGCGAAATCGGTGATGTCAGGCAGCTTCTCGTCGATCCGCTCTTTGCCCAGGTGGGCGACGGAGAGATAGACGTAGTCCTTGCCATCGATGCCGCGGCCCTCGCTGATCTCCTGGACGATGAAGCGCGAGACCATATCGCGCGGGGCCAATTCCTGCATCGTCGGGGCATAGCGCATGCAGAAGCGCTCGCCGTCCTTGTTCAGCAGGTAGGCGCCCTCGCCGCGCGCCGCTTCGGAGAGCAAGATGCCCACCTTGTAGAGCCCGGTGGGGTGGAACTGGTACATCTCCATATCTTCCAGCGGCAGCCCCGCGCGGTAGGCGACCGCCATGCCGTCGCCCGTGCAGGAGAGCGCGTTGGAGGTGACGCGCCAGGCGCGGCCGTAGCCGCCGGTGGCCAGCACGATGGTCTTGGCGTGGAAGACGTGTAGCTCGCCATCGCGCAGGTTGATGGCCACGATGCCCGCCGCCTGCCCGTCGCTCATCAGCAGGTCGAGCATCATGTACTCGTTGAAGAAATGCACCTGGTTCTTGACCGACTGCTGGTACATGGTCTGGAGGATCATGTGGCCGGTGCGGTCAGCGGCGTAGCAGGAGCGGCGCACAGGGCCTTCGCCGAAGTTGCGGGTGTGGCCGCCGAAGCGCCGCTGGTCGATCTTGCCATCTTCGGTGCGATTGAAGGGCAAGCCCCAATGCTCCAGATCGTAAACGGCGTCAATCGCCTCCTGGGTCAACACGGCGGCGGCGTCCTGGTCAACCAGGTAGTCGCCACCCTTGACCGTGTCGAACATGTGCCACTTCCAGTGGTCCTCTTCCTGGTTGCCCAGCGCCGCGGCGACGCCGCCTTGCGCCGCGCCGGTGTGCGAGCGCGTCGGGTACAGCTTGGAGACGACGGCGATGCTGGAGTTATGCGCCAGTTGCATCGCCGACATCAGTCCAGCGCCGCCCGCGCCCACGATGACGACATCGAACTTGTGGTAATTCATCGGTGAATTCGCTTTCTGTCCAGCCGTTAGCCGTTTCTAGTGGCCCAGGAGGCCCAGGAACGTCTTCGCGATCGTGTGATAGGGCTGGAAGGTGATAATCGTCATCGAGCCCATCAGCCAGAAGGCGATGGCGATGAAGAAAAGCGACGACTGAACAGTTAGCCGCCAGCCACGTGAGCTAATGTAGTCCTCGCAGGCGATGCGCAGGCCATTGAGCCCGTGGAAGAGGGCCAGCGTCAGCAGCAGCAGGTCATACACCCGCCAGAACGGATTGTGGTAGCGCGCCGCCACGAAGTCGTACACCGTCTGGGAGACGTCATTGGAGACGTGCATGATGAACAGGTGGATGATGGCCAGGAAGACCAGACCAACGCCGGAGACGCGGAAGAAATACCAGGAGAAGGTCTCCCAGCCGCTGGCGCCCTGCGCCGGCTTCTTGTAGGCTCCGTATTTGGTGATCGGCCGTTCGGGAGATGTCGTAGTCATGAGATGGCATCCGCTTTCTGGACTCAGCGCCAGGGGGCTTCGGCGCTCGGCTGGCGTTAGGCTATCGGGTCCCGGGCGCTACATTGGCGGCGCGGAGCAGCTTCCCTGCGGGCAGAGGCCGAATATCGGCGCGAGCACGTAGTAAGCCATGGCCAGCGTGGCGATGATCGTGACCACCAGCACGGTGACGTACATGGACTGCTGGTACTTGTAGCCCGATGGCCAGAAGTCTACCAGGATAATGCGGATGCCGTTGAAGGCATGGAAGGTCACAGCGCCGATCAACGCGACCGAGACGACGCGAATGAGCGGTGTGCTGAAGACGGCGACCGCGTCGTTGTAGACAGTTGGCCCAAAGCCAAGCAGGGTGATGTCTACGATGTGGACGAGCAGGAACAGCAGGATAGCAAGGCCCGTGACGCGATGAATCAGCCACGACCACTGGCCCGATTGACCCCTGTACATGCGCGCTCCTCTCTGAAAGATCAGACTGGTGGGGAGAACAGGAACAAAACAGCAGGTTTCAAGTCAAGATGACCCGGCGCAGTGTTGCGCCTGGCCATAGCGACGCCCCACACCGCGCGCGGCGTGGGGCGGCCAGAATAAGCCGTGGCGGGCGCGCGGAGGCGTACTCATCCGCAATTATACGCCCTCGCGCCCCGGGTGCGCTGGCGAATTTGGCATGGCGCCCGCCGATCCGCGCCCTATGACGGCGCCAGCCCAATAACAGTGGGCGGGCCGCTTCCCGCGCCGGAGAAGCGGCCCGCCCACGCGCCGCGCGCTGGTGGCGGCTGAATACCTGGAGATCTAGTAGACGATGATTGGCGTGCCCTGCTGGACGAAGTTCCACATGTACTGCGCGTCACCGTTGTAGTACGCGAAGTTGATGCAGCCGTGCGAGCCGCCGTTGAACGCCGCCGGATCGTAGTGCGGCAGGTTGGAGTAGCGGCCGAACCAGCTGCGCCACCACGCGTCATGCAGCGCGTAGCCGTAGTACGAGTAGTCCACGGCGAAGTGGATTGGCGTCGGCAGGTAGTAGTTGGGCGAGCCGGGCGGATCGGGCGACTTGAAGACGGTGTCCTTCAGATGGTCAAGCCCGCAGTGGAGGCCCGGCACCGACGGCAGGTCCGGCGCGCCCGTCGTGACCTTGAAGCCGCGCACGAGCGTGCCGTTGTCATACAGCCGCGCCGCCTGTTCCACGAACGAGACGACGATCACCTTCGTGCTGCCGAGACCATAGTAGTTGATCAGGTTGAGGTCGGTCTGGTGCGGCACCTTCCAGTAGGCCTTGGGATTGTTCGGGTCGAGGATGTTGAAGGATGGGTCCTTCGTATCCTGGATCATGGCCTGGAGGTTGGCCGTGAACATCAAGACCTCGTTGTCCACGAGCTGGTAGTCATGGGCCGTCTGTGCGCTGGCCAGACGCTGGGTGGCGTCACCGATACCAGTATTGGGGTCGGCGTACTCGTAGGCGTCGGAGTAGGCGACACCGTTGGCTGGGTCCACCGTCTTCATTGCCAAGCCCTGGGCGAGGAGCTGGTTGAACGCGGCGACGTCGCTCTTGGTCTTGGCCTTGATCAGCGGCAGGCCGATCTGGTCGAGGTGCTTACGCAGGGCAGTGACCAGAGCGGTGTAGCCCGCTACGGACGGCGTAGCGGCGACGGTCTGCGCCTGCTGCTTGTCCTGGGCGTAGAGTTGCTCATAGGTGGTCGTGTCCTGCTTCTGCTGCTGCATCAGCGTGATATCGGACTGGAATTGGGTGAGCAGGTTGTTGGTGACGCCGGGCAGCAGCGAGGACTCATTGGCCAGCGCCTGCTGGGTCTGTGAGGTCAGCGCGCTATTGAGCGCGGCGAAGTCGGCGGAGGAGGCGGCCGCGCGCAACTGCGCGAGATCCGCGGCGGGCCAGGCGGCCTCCGCCAGGGCGATCGCGCCAGCATTGGAGGTGTTCTTGACCTGCACGCTGGGGTCATCGAGCCAGAAGGTGTCGGTGAGACCCTGGGCGCACTGGAGGTCGCTGGTGGCCGTGGCCACCGGGGCGCCGTTATTGATGAGCTGGCTTTCCGTGTTGATGAAGCTGGTAAAGTCCTGTAGCCGCTTGTAGGTGGGCTGGAAGGCGTTGACGGCGGTGAGTTGGTCCAGCGCGTAGGTGTCCACCGCGAAGATTTGCGGGGTCGTCGTGGCCGCGGAGAACTGGGTCTGCGCCTGCGCCAGCCGCTTCTGGAAGCCTGTGGCCTCGGTGAAACCGGCCTTGGTGAGGGTGTCCACCCCGGCCGCGAGCGCGGCCAGGTCGGTCTGGGTCATCTGGCGGGCCGGGGCCGGGTCGGTGTGCGCGAGCGCGTTCACCTGCCGCGTCAGGCGGACGACCGCGGTATCGGCGCGCTGGTAACTCGGGAAGGTCCCATCCGTCGCGGCGACAGCCTGACGCTCGGCGGCGGCGATGGGCGCCAGCCGCGAGGGCGGCACATTGTACTGGGAGCGCGCGCTGGCCAGGGCGTTATTGAGAGTGTTCTGGTCGCGCTGCAAGGCGGAGTGCGTGAGGTAGATGGCGACGCCATTGAGCGCCACGCCGAGCAGCAGGAGCGCGATCACACCAACCGAGCCAGGAATGATCCAGCGCCTGAGACCAGTCTTGCGCGGGCCCAGCGCGCCTTGAGCGGGCGCGATCCATCGCCGCCAGCGGGCCGGTTCTTTGGGCGCGCTGGGCATTCCCGCATCGAAATTGTTCATCCGCTAATTCCTCACCTACGCTGACAGAGGCAGTACAGGAGCGGTTCGCGGCGCGCACGCCACGCGCCAGGTGGGAGACAGCGAACTCCACTCAAGAGTAATGACGTTGCGTGCGCCAAGAATGATTCTTCGCCCAGCCGAAGTCATGCCAGAGCGATGCTGCGCGACCGCTGGGGAGCGCCCGCGTATCCGGCGCCATTACGCATACCCTATCATGTCCGCGCCCGGCGCCCACTGGCTGGTAGTACCCACGGCGCCGCGCCGTTCCATCGCGCTTATCGGATCCTTACCCCGCGGCCGCGCCATGACGAATGGCGGTCTTTCCGCCCGCGCGCGCCACAAGGCTAGCTGCGCGCGTTCTGATATAGGCTATGAGCGCATTCCCGTGGGGTATCGCCGAGCCGGACAAGGCCGGCGCGAACCTGCCGATAGACAGCGAAAAAGAATTGAGGCGGCGGACATGACAAGCGAAGACACAGGCCACGAGGCCAACCCGGGGGCCAGCCAGGAGGCCCCCCATGCCGCCGGCCTCGCCGAGCCAGCCGCGGCGGACGCGCTGGCGGAATTCGCCGCGCTCGGCCTGGGTAGTAAGGCGCTCTCAGCGCTGACCGACCTGGGCTTCGGCGCGCCCACACCCATCCAGCGGCAGACCATCCCGCTGCTGCTTGCGGGCCAGGACATCATCGCCCAGGCCCCCACCGGCACGGGCAAGACCGCCGCGTATGGCCTGCCCATCATCGAGCGGCTGGACGCCTCGGTCTATGTTCCTCAGGCGCTGATCGTCACGCCAACGCGCGAGCTCACAATCCAGGTCGCGGAGGCGATGAACGCGCTGGGCAAGTACCACGAGCTCATCGCCACGCCGATCTATGGCGGCGCGCCCTACGAGCGGCAGCTGCGGGCGCTGGCGCGCGGCGTGCAGATCGTCGTCGGCACTCCGGGACGGCTGCTCGACCACATCCGCCGCAAGACGCTCGATCTCGCCAACCTACGTGTCATCGTACTGGACGAGGCCGATGAGATGCTCAATATGGGCTTCATCGAGGACATCGAGGCGATCCTCGCCGAGACGCCACCTGAGCGCCAGACGGCCCTGTTCTCCGCCACCATCGCGCCGCGCATCGCGCGCCTCGCTGAGCAGTTCATGCGCGACCCGGAGCGCGTGGTCGCCCATGCGCCGGAATCCATCGGCCCGCGTGTGCGTCAGGTGTATTACGAGACGCTGCCCTCTGGCAAGCTCGAAGCCCTCGCGCGCATCCTCGATATCGAGGAGCCCGAGTCGGCTATCATTTTCGTTCGCACCCGCCGCGACGCCGACACCCTCTCCGAGCAGTTGACCGCGCTGGGCTACCTGGCGCAGGGCATCCACGGCGAGATCCCCCAGTCACAGCGTGAGCTGATCCTCAACCGCTTCCGCGCTGGGCACACCCAACTTCTGGTGGCCACCGACGTCGCCGCGCGCGGACTGGACATCCCCGATGTCAGCCATGTCATCAACTACGACCTGCCACTGGAGCCCGACGCCTACGTCCACCGCATCGGTCGCACCGGGCGCGCCGGGCGCAGCGGCGAGGCGCTGGCGCTGGTGACGCCGCGCGACCGCCGTCTGCTGCGCGTCATCGAGCAGGCTACGCATCGCCGCCTGCAGCCGCTGGCCCTGCCGACCGTCGCCGATGTGGCGGCGCGGCGGCGCGCGGCCTTCCGCGAGGATGTGCTCAAGCTGCTCGACGATGGACAGCTCGATCCCTTCCTCGCGCTGGTCGAAGACCTCTCCGGGACGCACAACCCCGCCGAGCTAGCCGCCGCCGCCTTCAAGATGGCCGCCCAAGCCCGCGACGCCCGCCGTCCCGGCATTGCCGCCGCCTGGGAACGCCAGCCGGACGAGGAGACGCCACCCGCGGCGCCGGAGGAAACGCCCGCGCCCCGGCGTGTCCGCCTCAAGTCGGAACGCCTCGCCGAGCGCGACGCCCGCCGCGCCGCCAAGGCTGCCGCTGGGGAGCCATCCGGAGAGCGGGAACAGCGCGAGGTGCGCCGGACGCGACAGCGCGCCGAGCCGCGCGAAGAGCCGCCCATGCCACGCGAAGAGCGGCGCGGCGCAGGCAGGCGTGAGGTGCGCCGAGATGAGCGGCGCGAAGAGCCTTACTCCACGCCCGCGCGGACGCGTTCCGGCGGTCGCTCTTCGCAGCGCAACGCGCGCGTCTTCCTGCGCGTGGGCCGCCGCGACGGCGTGCGCCCCGCCGACCTGGTAGGCGCGATCGCTAATGAGGCCGAGGTCCCCGGCCACATCATTGGCGACATCGACATCTACGACACCTTCTCGTTCGTCGAGGTCCCCGAATACGCCGCGCACGACATCATCGCCGCGCTGAACCAGACCACCGTCAACGGCCGCCGCCCGCAGGCCAAGCTCGCCGACCCCGGCACTGAGTGGATGGCGCGCCCCAGGGAGCGTGAGCGCCCACGCGGGCGGCGCGAACGCTAAACAGTCCTAGCGCTCCGCGCTCTCTAGCCAAGCCCATATGTCCACGGCATGCTCGCGATAGTGGCGATAGGAGTTGTTGGCGACGCGCATCCAGGGCGGGATGTCGTCCGGCAGGCCAAGTAGCGAGGCGTCGTTGAGCCACTGGTCAGGGACCAGCGCCAGCATGCCGAGCAGGTCGGCGAAGACACGCTCAGAGTCAGCCAAGACCTCGGCGAGCGGGCGGTCGCGCGCCTCGGCGGCGATACGCGCGTTGCGCTCAACCATCATTTCCGCGCCAGCGCCTGGCCAGGTGAAGGGCTGACCGCCCATCGCCTTCCGCGCCATCCAGCACGGCGCGCTCGTACCAGGTCAGGTGGGCGACCAGTTGTTTGACCGACCACTCGCCCGCGACACCCGGCGTCTCCATGCCTGCGGGGCTGGCCCGATCGAGCAGGGCCCGCCAACCGGCGCGCTCCTCCTGGAGTATCTCCGCCAGCCGCGCACTGGTCATTGGCTGTCCCTGCGCCAATCGGGCGAGCTCCTCGACGGCGGCCGCATCGAGCGCGCCCAGCCCCAGGAGCAGCGCCGCGCCGGCTCGCAGCGCGCCACGCCGTGAGAGCCGCTCCGGCTCCTCGCCTGACCTCGTACCCCGAGCGCCATCCATACCGCGCGGGCTCCTTTCGTGCGCATGCCAGCGCCTGCTTATCGCGCAACCAGCGCTACAACTATGGCGCCACCCGCGGGGTCAGCCGCAAGCCAGCCGTGGCGGCGGCTTCAAAGCCGCGGAGCAATGGAAGCGGCGGTTGTGTCGGGCCGTTCATTCTCGACCAGGCAGGCCCAAATGTCCAGCGTCTTGCGGCGCTATAGGTGTGAAGAATTCATCCGCGCGGGAGCGTGATACGTGTAAATTGGCATTGAGATAGCGGGACAAAAGATGTATGGTTGGTGTACCTGGGCCGGCGGTTGTTCGCGTGGATATCCACTCGTCACCGCATCGGAAAGGGAAACGTCACATGTCACCGTCACAAGCCTCGGAGGTCAGGTGGAGTACAATTGCCAGCGTCACTATCGCTGGCGCATGGACACTCTTTCATTTCTACTGGGTCCTCAGTCACCAGCAAGGCGATGATTACTGGGGAGCCGCGCTACTCGTCCTCTTCCTTCTCATGCTCTTGCTCTCGTTTCTACAGTATTTCCCCGAGCGCTCGCGTCTGCGCGCGTCTGGCTCCGGCGAGCAGTTTCCTGAGCCGCCAATCTCGAAATACTTTCTGGGGTCTACCGGCGCGTCCGGCATGTGGTTCATCGTGCGCATGAATGTGGGCGCTGAATGGCTGCTGGCTGGCTGGGAGAAGATCACCTCACCCCTCTGGGGCGTCCATGGCGTCGCGCTGAAAGGCTTCGTCGGCGGCGCGCTGGCGAAGACGACCGGCCCCAACCCCGCCGTGCAGGGATGGTACGCCTGGTTCCTGCAACATATTGTCTTGCCGAACGCCGGGTTCTACTCATTCCTCGTGACCTGGGGCGAGTTCTTCGTTGGGCTGGGAATCCTCCTGGGCGCTCTGACGGGAATCGCCGCCGGGTTTGGGGTCTTGATGAATCTGAATTACCTTCTGGCGGGAACGGTCAGCGTCAATCCCGTGCTGGGCATGCTCGGGCTCTTCCTCTGCTTCTCCTGGCGGGTATGCGGCTGGATCGGCCTCGATCGCGCCCTGCTGCCGCGCCTGGGCCTGCCCTGGAAGCCCGGCCCCTGGATGTCGCTGAGTGATTTGCGTGAGCTTACCCGCACCGGCCCCATCAGGAGGCCCATCGGCTAGGAGACGCCCGTCAGCGACCACGTCAGTGCGCGACGACCTGAGGTGATGCTGACGGCGCCAGACGTCATAGCGCCATAGCGTGATAGCGTGCGCCACAGAGCAGCCGCTGCGATCAACGGCTGCTTTGTGGCGCCTGAGCCACGAACGAGTTGGGCTTCGTTGGACGTCCTGGCTCATTCGCGCTTGATAAGCCCAGCTGGAGCTGTCAGGCGGGCACGGGCGGTTTGACGGCGCCGCCGATCACCTGCGCCGTCGTTTCCACAACTGTGCCACTAGCGGCCCTGGGTTGCAGCCAGTCGAGCAGAGCGGTGAAGTCGCTCAGCGTGATCGAATAAGCGTCGCAACTGCTGCAGATATGGTGGAAGACGAGCTGGACCCAGCCGCCACCATGTTGCTCGGCCGCCGTCACATAACCCTCGATGGTCGCCACCGTCGTCCCCTGCTTGGGATTGGGCGGCGTCCGCGTCGCGTAGGGGTCCAGGGGCGGAATGGTCTCGGCGTAGACCTTGTTGTCGTCCACCCCAGAGACACCGCGCCCGCTGTTATAGCCGCAATACGCCACGACCTGTTCCGTGCCACTATCGAAGGAGCCGTAGGGATACGCGAACGCAGTCGGTTGCAGGCCGTTGCTGATCAGGTTGTCGCGGTCCTGACAGACCTGGTATTGCGCCGCGGCGGTCTTCAGCTTCTTAAGATCCACATGCGTGAGCGTGTGGCCACCGATATCGTTGCCCGCCGCGAACAGATTCTGTAACTGCGCCCAGGTCATGTGCGTCGAGTCGCCAATATAGCTGGTGTTGACGTAGAAAGTGGCATGCATGCCATGCGTGTTGAGTAGCGCCAGCGCCTGATACTGGTCGGCGTTGCCATCGTCAAACTCGATGGTCACGACCGTCGGGCTCGTGGCAGCGTGCGCTTTCTGCGCGCGCTGGAGCAGCAAGCCAGCCCCGACGCCGCTGACGATGAGCGCGGCAGCCAGAAACGGCGCGAGCGGCCACCTCAGTCTCGAGCGCATCTTCCGCTCCTTTCCGATCAAGGCTGGAGTTGCCAGGCGAACGCCAGTGGCGAGGTCGCGGTGAGGTCAATAGCAGGCTCGTCGGTAGACCAGGACTGCACATTGTCCTGGTAGGTCGAGCCGGAGCCGTTGAACTGCGCGTACTGGTCCACGCCATTCACCGGGCATGTCAGCATGCCGGAGACGAGGCCGCGCGACGTGGTCGAGTTGGGGCCTTCGACTGCGGCCCCAGCCAGCACAGGCGGCGAGCCATCCAGCGAGCCGGCGAGATTGGCGACCTGGTGCTGCATGCAGTGCGGGAAGACCGCGCCATCGCCGACGATCAGCGAGACTCCCCAGGCGTTGGTCCCCAGCACGTTGGCCAGCCACCGCACACCGTAGCTGGTGTAGGCCGACGTTCCGGTGAGGTGGTCGTACTCGCTGGCCATCACCACCAGACCAGTACCGTGGGTGGTCGTATCGAACGCCGCCCAGGTGAAGCCGAAGCCAAAGGGATCAGCACTCGACTGTGTGACCGCTTTGTCGAGCTGCTTCTTGAGATCGGTGAGCAGGTCGGCCTGGCTGGCCGCCAGACCCGTGGGGGAGCCAGCCTGCGCAATGGCGCGGTAGAGCTCGTAATGCGCCATGCCGCTGACATCGTAGAGATTAAGCGTATCGGCAGCGTCGTTTGGGCCCGTGATGTAGGCGTGCGCCCACTGGGCGGCCGCGCGCAGGTAGAAGAGCGGATCTGTCTGCGGCAGACCGGCCGGAAGACCACCGCTCGCCAGCGCATAGTAGAGCTCGGTGGCGCCCAGTTCCAGGTCATCGCGCCACTCGGTTTCGGGATAGAAGCTAAAGGGCGCGACGGTGAGCAGACTACCACTGGGAGCGGTGTTTGCCAGAGCGAAGATGTGCTCCGCGTAGAGCAGGCAGGTGTTGGCGAAGGTCGGATCGCTGGTCTTGTAGACCTGGAAGCAGAGCGCGAAATCAGCCGCCAGGCGCCCCGCGAGATTGGGGCTGATGAGCGAGCCGGGCGCGCCGGCGCGGAAGGCCGGGCGGTTGCGGATGTAGCGGTAGAGGGGGTCGATACCGCCGTAGGTGTCATCGGCCTGTGGCAGGCGCCAGATGTCGTGGTCACTGATGGTCTTGGAATTGCCGCCGCCAATACCCACCTGATAGTAGAGCGTCTGCGTGCTGTCGTCCCACATGTGCGCGAGGAACGTCAGCCCGAACTTGGCCTCGGTGGTGAAATTGGAGGTCGTGGTCCCGCTGCCCATCTCGGGAGCGAAGTCGCGGACCCCGATCTGCATCATGGCGACGGTATAGCTGGTGGTCTCCACGAACTTCAGGTAGTCGCCGGCGTCCCACCAGCCGCCAGAAGCGTCAATGCGAATGTTCAGCGGCGTCAAATCACCCGAGAAGCGCCCGTTGTTGTTCATGTTTGGCGTCAGGTAGGTCATCGCCGACTGATCGTTGAGGTGGCCCGGCGCGGTGCGCAGCGCCGAAGGGATATAGTTCGCGCCGTCACGCTCATTCTGGTAGAACGAGAGCGCATTGTTGAGCGCGCCGCTATAGAGGGCCGCCGGGGTATTGATAGCGAAGCTGGGCGAGGTGGCGTTGATCGGGCCGCTGACCGCGATGGTGTACGTACCCGCCGCCGTCACGCCGTCAAAGTCCAGCGCGTAGACATCAGGGTAGCTCGAAGACCACGAGCCCAGGCTGGCCCCGACCGTTCCGGAGGCGACCGTCGCGCCAGTGGTGTTGTGGACGGCGAAGGTCGCGCCGGTGTCCGATGTGGAGGCCATCAGGTAGGCGCGCTTGGTAGCGGTGGTCGCGTAGCCAAGCTGGTTGATGCGGATCAACGCCGCGCCGGTCGCGGCATGGGCGGTCGAAAAAACGAGTGATGACGCGACGACTCCTACAACGGCGAAACCGGCGATCGCGACCGCGACGAACGCGCGCCTGGACTGGCGCGCTGTATGCCGCGGGCGTAGCGCCAGGAAGGGTACCCAAAGACGCATGCTGTTCCTCCTCGGCGTGGCGCGGGTCCGCCCGCCAGGAACACATCGACATCGGTGTCGAGGCCTTGGATGGCCAGGGGCGCGAAACGCTCCTGCCAAGCTGCGATAGTCGTGGGACCCAGGAAATGGAATATGGGAAACACACCGAATCCGCGCTCGCGAGCGACACACAGGCGCTTCTTTACACGTCCTCGCGACTGTTGACGCCTCCTTGCTATTGTCTTCTGCCGCACGCATGACTGGTGATTGGCGCGCGAGCATCGTCGCGCCGCCGCAGGGAGGCCCGCCGGCTGGAAAGCGACCCAGCCGGTTACCTCGCCTCGCGAGTTTGCGCGGTGTCCTTCGCCGCCAACAGGGCGACTTCAAGCGCCCACGCCCAGCCCCGTGAGCGTTCACGTGAACGCTCACGGGAGCGTTCACGGGCAAGCATACCTAGCTGCCGTACTTTTGTCAAGTGCGAGCGCCGGGACAGGAGCATCGGGATTGTAGTGGGGTGGCGCTCCAGTGGCTGGCGCCCGCGAGCAGGGCGTGGCGGTTTGGCGTCAGCGCGCGCGTGCGCCAGTCAGCGGCTCACCTGCCACGCGCAAAGGTGGGAATCTCACGCTCCGCGTAGCCGTAGGATACCCATGCGGCGCGCAGCCACTCCTGCGCCAGCGCTGCGGGCGCCTGGGCGCTTGCCCCCCGGTCGCGCACCTGCAACAGGCTGGGGTCCAGCAAGTCCAGGTCTGGCGTAAGGCGCGGAGGCTGCGGCTCACGGCCGTTGACCAGGTCAAGGAGCTCCTCTTCCCATTGTTGAGCGATCGTCTCCCAGTTGTACTGGCGACGCGCTTTGGCGGCGGCCGCTGAGCCCATCCGGGCGCGCGACTCACCGTCCTGCGCCAGCCTCACCACAGCCTCGACAAAGGCGCGCTGATACTCCGGCTCCTCCGGTCCCGGTCGCCCACGGATGAGCGCGCCATCTACGCCGTCCTCGACGCGCTCGGCAAGCGCAGCGCGATCGCTCGTCACCACAGCCAGGCCGGCGGCCTGGGCCTCGGCGACGGCGGTACAAAACGTCTCTTTGAGCGTGCAGGGATAAGCCATGATACCAGCCGCGCGCAACTCGCCCGCCAGCGCCTTTTTGCCCAGCGAGCCGCGCCAGTAGACGCCAGGCTGCGCCAGCGCCGCCTTCAACGCTGATCCGATCGCCTCGGGGCCGTCATAGCCGAAGATATGTAACTCGGCGTCGGGCACGGCCAGGCGTATCTGCGGGAAGAGGCGCGCCAGCACATCAAGACCGCGCCGCGCCTGGCTTGTGTAGACGAGACGGTGGGGATGGCGCGCAGGCGCCGGGCCGTCAAAGAACTCTAGAGGCGCCCCATTGTACACCACTCGGAACTTCTCAGCGGGAAGTCCCAGCGTATCCCGCATATAGCCCGCCTGCCAGCGCGACTTGACCATGATGCGATCCGCGTAGGGGTGCAGCGCGGCCATGCTGTAAAGACGAGCGGTTTCCCCAGCCGGGCCAATATGCTTCGCCCAGGGCCAGGGAGCGGCGATCGCGCAGTCACCGGTCTGGAACGCATTGCCCGTCCAGACGACCCGCGCACGCGCACGCGCCGGCAGCAGGAGTGGCAGCGTCTCCGGAATGACCACGAGCGCGTCGACATCATGCTCACGCGTAAAGGCGGCGAACTCCGCGCGCTCATGGAACCACACGCCCTCGTGCAGTCCCGGAGTCTCGCCGCGCGCGAAAAGATGTATCTCGTGCCCCCGCCGCGCCAGGGCGGCGGCCAGGGCCAGCGCCGCGGTACGAATGCCGCCCATCGGGATGTCCTCGCCTGGAACTATCGGACGCAGCGGTGATTCGCGGCCATAGTTGATCAGGATCTTCATGCTGCTCGGTCCTCGCGTCACCCGGCGTACACCCGCTCCGGAGTCAAATGCACACATTCCCACATTCACAGATAACGAGGAAGGCCCCGCCACAGTGTGGCGGGGCCCAAATTCAGAGGAAGATTTGGCGGAAGAGGAGGGATTCGAACCTTCGACAGGGTTTCCCCTGTAGCGGTCTAGCAAACCGGCCCGAGACACTCGCCCGTGTTCGCCCGTGTTCGCCAACCCGCATAAACACAGGGCTAGTTGCCGCTAGCATTCGCGCACATACAGCGAAATTCGCCTCAATTGGCGTCAGTTGTCATCGGCGCTCAGGTACGGTATACCGCGCCTGGAGCAATCGGAGTTATGGATAGTGCGGCTCGCGCAGGCGCTCGTCTGTGCACAATGTAAGGATATCAACCGTTACACCGTTACATTGTTACATTGTTACGCGCCCAGGCCCTGCCAGGGCTAAGCTGTAACCACAACCGTTCTACGCGCCCGCCAACCGTTGCGCCTGCGCGGGCAACCGTTACGCGGCTAAGAGGGCTTGCGCCTAGCTGCGCACGGGCTGAGCGCTGAGTTGCTGGGCGAAGGCGTCCACGACCTGGGAAACACTCTCGGGGTGATTCAGCGGGAATTTGTGGCCATCATCAACCCAGCGCAGCCCCATCTCCGGGTGTGCGACATGCAGGCGTTCAGCCCCCTCGCGCCAAATCCGGTTGCCTCGCTCCGCGTGAGCGCCATTGATCCCAATTGACTTCAAGGCGATCAGCAGCGTGATGGGACAATCCAGCGTCGCGTAGACTTCGAGCAACCTCTGCCGCCTAATATTGAGATCCATGACGAGGTCTGCGAGCATATCGCCCGTCAGCGCGTACCCATAGGGTGTGAGGCGCATCAGAGCCATGCTCAACTTCATCGCCGGGCGATTGATCGCCTCCCGCATCTTCACCTCATCCTCAGTGAGCGTCTCCGCAATTGGCACGGCGCCATCCACCACGACCACTCCAGCCACGGCGCTGGGATGCCTAGCGGCATACATGACAGCGAGGTCGGCTCCAAACGACCACCCAACCACTATCGGCTTGCCGCGCGCGACCCGTCCAATGACCGTCTCCACATCGCTGAGAAACGCCTCGAAGGAATAGTCCTTCGCCGCCGACGCCTTGCCGTGGCCACGAACGTCAAACGTCACCGTCTGGTAGGAACCTCGCAGATGCTGGAGAACCCCCTTCCAACTGTACTGTGTTGCGCCACCGCCATTCACAAATATGATCTGCTGGCCGTCGCCTTGCAGCGTGACTGGCAGCGTGACACCGCCATTCTTGACGGTTACCTTGGTTTTCATGGGCTTCTCACTTCCCCGAGCAAGAGTATAAGTTGTACCGTATAATATAGACGATACATGATGTATGATATACTTAACCTATGAAAACCGCAACCCTCTCCTCCTCCTCCTACGTCATCCTCGGCCTCCTCGCGACTGAGGGGCCGCTGACTCCCTATGTGCTCAAGCGCGCGATTGATGGATCAATCGGCTATTTCTGGTCATTCCCTCGTGCCCAACTCTATGTCGAGCCCGATCGGCTCAAGGCGCTCGGCTATCTCAGCGAGGAACGTGAGTCTGAGGGACGGCGGCGGCGCACCTTCGCCATTACGCCTGCGGGTCGGGCGGCGTTGGATGCCTGGCTTGGCGCTGAGACCTCAGACCCAGTGGAGCTGCGTGATACGGGGATGCTCAAGCTCTTCTTCGCCAGCGCAATAGCGCCAGCGCAGGTCGTGGCGCTGGCTCAGCAGCAAGTGGCCGCACATGGTCAGCGGCTCGCACTCTATGAAGCGGCCAGTGCGCAGATTCAGGAGCATGGAGCCCACCTGCCCCGTGCGGCCTATGGACTAGCGACGCTGCGGATGGGCATGCTTTATGAGCATGCGGCGGTCGAATTCTGGCAGAGCGTCGCCGCTGACCCGCCACGCCCTCAGAGTCAAGACGCGTGAGACGCTGGGGTCGCGCCACCGCAAGCCTGCGGTGAAACTTTCCCCAGTCTCAAGGTTGATGGCTGACTACGGCGTCGAGCGACCAACCTTGCTGACCTGCTACCAAGCCGAGGCCGAGAAGGCGAAATCAACCTTACTTTCCGAACAGCCTTTCTTCGTAGACGAGAGACTTGAGAGAACGTGAGTGTGATGGGATGGCGCCGCGAACAGCGCACACAACTGCGGCTGCGCAAAGCGGACCGCGACGGCGCGCTCCCCAAAACAAGCGCATTCGCTGCGCCTCAGCGCTTCCCTGCGAATCTATCCGCTCGCGCAGGTGTACTCACCCAACATGCGCCAGGATGTACTCCAGATAGGCTTTCTGGGACGCGCCGCTTGGCTTAGTGCCAGGCGTTCGCTGATCGCATCGACCTCAGCCTCGGCCTTCTCCCCTAACTGCAGATCAAAATGGTACCGGTGACGGTAGGATGCGACCTTGTGGACATGGTAGCAGGCGCACTCGAAAACGTATTGGATGAAGTCCTCGAACTGGGGCCACGTCATATCTAGAAGAACCGAGATACTCGGTTGCGAAAACGCTTCTTGAGACTCTGGAGGTTCACGCTCCTGCGTCACCGCCATGTCCGCCTCCTCACGCGCGTCTTTAAATGATCTCGCGCTCGATAAGGCTGTAGCAGGCTACCTGGAACAGGGCCAATATAACAAACAGACAACGAGCTGTGAAGCGACCTGGGAAAGCTGGTTGGCGTAGTAGGGCGTAAACGGCGCCGCCGCGAGCTGCTTCCTGTGGAAGCTCGCGGCGGCGTTTTCTGTGGAAACAAGCCTGATGATGTGGCGGAAGGGGAGGGATTCGAACCCTCGACAGGGTTTCCCCTGTAGCGGTTTAGCAAACCGCCGCACTAGACCGACTATGCGACCCTTCCGGATGTTGGCGCGTGTCGCGGTAGCGCCGGAGGTATGGTGCCAAAGGGGGGACTCGAACCCCCACGAGCGTTGCGCTCACGACGCCCTGAACGTCGCGTGTCTACCATTCCACCACTTTGGCAGGGTGCAGGGATAGCAAATGCCCTCCCGCAGGAAGGACAAGAGCATACTACCCTACCATGTAGCCATTGTCAAGCGCGATAGAGCCGGGCGGCGCGCGGCGGCGCGGCCGCAAAGAGGCTTGTGCGCGGCTCAGCGAAATGTTCCCAGCAAGCCTTGGCGTCAGCGGCGGTCGAACTCGCGCTCCAGGGCGCTCAGGCTCATCTTGACCAGCGTTGGGCGGCCGTGGCAACAGCTCTGGAAAGCGCTCGCGCCCTCCAGCTGACGGATCAGCTCGCGCTGCTCGTCGGGCGTCAGCGATTGTCCGGCCTTGATCGCCGCCTTGCAGGCGACGTTGGCCAGCGCGTGCTCCTCCCAGGTCTCGCCGTGACTCGCGGCCTCGGCGTCGGCGCCCGCCAGCGACACCACCAGGTCACGCAGCGACTGGCCGCGCAGCATGCCCGCCAGCGCCGCCGGCACGGCCCGGACCAGGATCGCTCCATCGCCGAACGGCTCGATATCGAATCCGATCCCGCGCAGCGCGTCCAGATGGTCTTCCACGCGCTCGCGCTCGGTCGGCGCCAGTTCCAGCGCCTCCGGCTCCAGCAATATCTGAGTCGGCGCCGACCGCGCTCGCCACTCTTCGATCATGCGCTCCAGCACGATGCGCTCATGGGCGGCGTGCTGGTCCACCATATAGACGCCATCCGGCCCCTCTGCGATGATATAGGCGGCCGAGACCTGGCCCAGGACACGGAGCGCCGGCAGCCGCTTGCCACCTACCAATGCATCCGCCGCCGGGGCGGAGGGCGCGCTGAAACCGCGCAGCTTCTCGCCTACCGGGTCTTCGTCGCGCCCACCCGTCGCCAGACCCACCGCCCACAGCGGCGCCGGCGCAGCCGCTTCCCCGGCGGCCGAGCCGCCAGACGCGCGCTGTTCTGACATTGGCGCGGATGGCGCTCCACCTGGGGCGTCCGCCGCGCCAGGGGTGGCCAAGCGCGACTCAGCGCCGAAGCCAACCGGCTCCCAACCAGCGGGCGCGAAGACGCGTGTGGAGACCTCCGGCGTCGCGCCGGTCTCGATCACCGCGGCCCGTGTCGCTCGCAGCACGGCAGCGTACACTTGCCGCTCGCGCAGAAACTTGACCTCGGTTTTGGCCGGGTGCGCGTTGACATCCAGCAGCCACGGATCGAGGGTGACGCTGACTACGGCGACCGGGTGGCGGCCGACGAGCAGCAGCGAGTGATAGGCCTCCTCGACGGCGTAGCTGAGCGCGCGGCTCTGCGCCCAGCGGCCATTGACGAAGAACGACATCGCCTGGCGTGTCGCCTTGTAGCACGTTGGGCGGCTGACGTAGCCACCGACGCGCGGGCGGTCGGGATCGGGCGCCGCCTGCTCTCCCGCCCGCTCACCGAGCGCCGTCTCGCCGATAGGGACCATCTCCTCAGCCACGCGCAGGCCATAGACGGCGATGATGACGTTCAGGAGCGAGCCATCGCCAGTCGTGTGAAAGACCTCGCGCCCCTCGCTGAGCGCGGTGAAGCGCACGCCTGGATACGCCAGCGCGTACTGCTCGACGATCTTGAGCGCGTGGCCCGTCTCGGTTGCCCGCGTCTTGAGGAACTTCAGGCGCGCCGGGACGCTGGCGAAGAGGCCGCGCACGGTGACGCTGGTTCCCGCGGGCGCGCCGGAGGGCACGGGCTTCCCCATGCGCCCTTCGTCCACCGTGATCTGCGCGCCCGCAGCCGCGCCGCGCGACCGGCTGGCCAGCGCCACCCGCGCGACCGCGGAGACGCTAGCCAGCGCCTCGCCGCGGAAGCCGAGCGTATGGATGCGCTCCAGGTCGTCAATCGTGGCGATCTTGCTCGTCGCGTGGCGCTCGAACGCCAGCGCCAGCTCATCCGCCGGCACGCCGACGCCGTCATCCACCACGCGGATCAGGTCGAGTCCGCCACCTTCCAGCTCCACCCGCACAGCGGTCGCCCCAGCGTCCAGCGCGTTCTCTACCAACTCCTTGACCACCGACGCCGGGCGCTCCACGACCTCACCGGCGGCGATCTTGGCCGCGACATCCGCCGGGAGGCGGGAAATCGAGGGCTGTTCTGGCATGTGGCTGGCTCCCGTGGCGTCGCTCGCGCTGAACGTGAGAAGTGAGGTTGGACCAGGACAACCGCTGCGCCGCGTCCCGGCTCCTCTATTCTACCGCCCCAGGCGCATAGCGGCGGGCGCCAGTGGGTAAGCCAGCGGGGCGGTCGTCGCCGGTGTCGTCACGCGCCCAATACCAAACTGGTCCCCCACGCGGGCGACCGCGCCCGCGGCGAAGTCCACTTCCAGCAGGTCTTCCGAATTGGAGCCGGTGAGGACGCCGACCTGCTGGTGGGTCACCGCGTCAATGACCGCCGTCTCGATGCGCCCGCCTTTCGGCCCGGAGACATAGGCGAAGCGGCCGTCAATGCTGAACGTCACCCAGTGCGGCACACCGCTGAGCGAGATGAGACTCGTCTGGACGGGGGGCGAGACAGTCATGTCGAAGACGTGGACCTCCGGCTTGCGCCCATCATTGACCCACACCTCGCGCTCGTCCGGCGACCAGGCGATGCCGTGCCCATAGCCCGCGCCGGCGTCTGGGAATGGAACGGAGGCGATGACGCGCCCCGTCCGGATGTCGCCGATCTGGAACCCCGCGTACCCGCGCACGTCGTTGACGACCAGCGTCGCCGCGCCGTTGACCGCGTAGGGCTGCAGCACGCCGCCACAGCAATAGCCCGTGACCGACCCGGTGATGGCATAGGTAGCGGTACTGGCGATATAGAGCGCCCCAACAGGCGATTTCGTCTCCATGAAGACCCGCGTCCCATCCAGGCTGACCAGTGTGTCATGGCTGCGCGGCGGCAGCGCGATCCGGCCGGTGATAGCGCCCGTGCGCGCGTCGATCACCAGTTCATAGGGCGAGCCAGCGTCGCTCTCCCATGTGGGCAGAAAGAGGGTCTTGCCGTCGGGCGTTACGGCGCCACGGTCAACGCCCGGCGCATGCTCGACGATGTCCCACAGGACGCGGCCACTGAGCAGGTCCAGCGCGACCAGATGTCCCTTCCCGGCGGCGTTGTACATGATATAGAAGCGGCGCGTCGGCGCGGCGGCGGCCGCGCCGCGCACGTCCGCGCAGCAGGCGAAGGCCCGGATGACCTGCGTCAGGCGGTGGCCGTGGGCGATGTCATAGACGTGGACCGTCCCATCATCCTGGGCGGCATAGATGTACTGACCGCTGGGCGGTGCGGCCGCCAGCCGCGCGCCGCCGCTCCCGGCGATGGCGCGCGCGAGCGCCCAACCCGCCGCGACCAGCGCCAGGACCGTCAGCGCCGAGACGAGCGCGCGGGGCCAGCCAGCGCGACGGGCAGAGGGCTGGTGAAGAGTGGACTGGCTCATTTTACGCGGCTCCTTCCCGACAAGACGGGTCCAATGATTACACCATCACGCCCGCGTCACTCCGTCGCCACCACGCGGACGGCGCGCGCGGAGACGAACGGGTCGCCAGCGATGACGAAGCGCCACGGCCAGTCAGTCGCCTGGGTAATGCCGATGCGCGGGGTCGCCGCGACACGAAATACGGGAGGCAGGAGGGCGGTGAGCGCCGCGGTGCGCGTCGCGCTGATCCACAGGTCGGAGCCAAGCAGGCTGGCCCCGTCGTCGGCGTTGGTCAGCGCCAGCGCCTGGCAGAGCCGCCCAGGTCCGCGCGCCAGATCGCGGTCGGGGGTCGCGGGACCGCGCCGCGCCCGCATCAGCTCCAGCCCGGTCGTCGGGTGGATGGCCCGCAGCAGGACCGCCGCCGCGACGCCCTCATCCTCTGTGACCACATTCAGGCAGTAGTGGATCCCGTATGAGCGGTAGACGTAGGCGGTCCCGGGCGGGGCGAACATCGAGGCGTTGCGCGGCGTCTTGCCACGGTAGGCGTGCGCCGCCGGGTCGACCGCCGCCACATACGCCTCTGTCTCGACGATCAGGCCTCCCACCAGGCCGTCCGCAGTCCGCCGCCAGAGCGTCTTGCCAAGCAGGTCGCGCGCCACCTCCAGCGTCGGCCGGGCATAGTACGCGCGAGGCAGTGGAGGAGGCGCGCCGGGCGGAGTCTTCCTGTCTGTCACCTGTTCCTCCCCGGCGGTTCCGCCTTTGAGGAGGCGGCATGGGATACACTGCATCCGGTACCATCTACGAGGTGTGGCGCGCTCGCGGCCAGTAGTATGTCACACATGATAGACGCGAGACGCGGCCACATCGCGCCGCCAGGGTATGACGAGCGCGCAGGCGCACAGCGGGAAAGGATGAGGCGAGGGCATGACCACAGCGCAGAGCCTGCCCAAGCGGGCTGAGATACCGGTCGAGTTGACCTGGGACCTGACAACGATTTACGCCACCGACGCGGCGTGGGAGGCGGATTTCACCCGCGTGGCGGGCCTTATCCCCGGCGTCGCCGCCTTCGCGGGAAGGCTGGGTGAGTCGGCGGCGGTAATGCGCGACGCCTTCGCCGCGCGCGACGCCGCTGGCGAGTCTCTCGGCCGCCTCTTTGTCTACGCCCACATGCGCCTGCACGAAGACAGCGCCAACAACGCCTATCAGGGGCTGGCCGACCGGGTGACGACGCTTGCCAACGATTTCAACGCCGCCACTGCGTATATGACGCCGGAGATTCTCGCCATCCCGGCCGGGCGGATTGACCAGTTCCTCGCGGAGGAGCCACAACTGGCGGTCTACCGGCACCAATTGGACGAGATCAACCGTGAGCGGCCGCACGTGCTGTCGGCGGAGCTGGAAGGCCTGCTGGCGCAGGCGGCGGAGTTGGGCTCCGCGCCCGAGCGCGTCTTCGAGATGCTCAATAACGCCGACCTGAAGCTGCCATTGGTGCATGACGAGCAGGGGCAGATGGTCCAGCTCTCGCAGGGCAATTATGGCGCGCGCTTCCTGGAGTCACAGGACCGCGCGGTGCGCCAGGAGGCCTTCGAGGCGATGTTAGGCTCCTACGGCAAGTTCCGCAATACTTTCGCCGCGACGCTCTCCGCCCAGGTCAAGCGCGACATCTTCTTTGCCCGCGCGCGCAAGTACGCCAGCGCGCTTGAAGCGGCCTTGGAGCCGCACAACATTCCGGTCAGCGTCTATAACAACCTGATCACCACTGTGGACGCCAACCTGCCGCTCCTCCACCGCTACCTGCGCATCCGCAAGCGCGCGATGGGCCTCGACGACCTGCACATGTACGATCTCTACGTGCCACTGGCGAGCGAGGTCGAGTACAAGGTGACCTTCGCCGAGGCGCAGGAGCGGGTAGCCGCCGCGCTCGTCCCGCTGGGAACGGACTACGTGGAGCCTCTGCGCCAGGGTTTCCACTCGCGCTGGATTGACGCGCTGGAGAGCGAAGGCAAGCGCCCGGGCGCCTATAGTTGGGGCAGCTTCGGCACGCAGCCATTCGTGCTGCTGAACTACCAGGAAAGCATGGATAGCATGTTCACGCTGGCCCATGAGATGGGCCATTCCATGCACTCCTATTACACCTGGCGCACGCAGCCGTACCCCTATAGCAGCTATACGCTCTTTGTCGCCGAGGTCGCCTCAACGCTGAACGAGGCGCTGCTGACGCACGACCTGCTCTCACATACTGATGACCGCGCCCTCAAGCTCTATGTCATCAACCACGCGCTGGAGACGTTCCGCACAACGCTCTACCGCCAGACGCTCTTCGCCGAGTTCGAACGCGAGGTCCACGCGCGCGCCGAGGCCGGGGAGGCGCTGACGCCGGAGTCGCTCAGCGCGGTCTACAAGGGGCTGAATGACAAGTATTACGGCGCCGAGGTGAACGTAGACAGCCTGATCGAGATGGAGTGGGCGCGCATCCCGCACTTCTACTCTAGCTTCTATGTCTACCAGTACGCGACGGGCATCTCGGCTTCCGCCGCGCTGGCCAGCCAGATCATCAGCGAGGGCGCGCCGGCGGTAGCGCGCTACAAGCGATTCCTTTCCTCGGGCTCGTCCGACTACAGCATCAGCTTGCTGCGCGACGCCGGTGTGGACCTCTCCACGCCCCAGCCTGTCGAGCAGGCGCTGGCCGCCTTCAGCCAGTATCTCGACCAGCTCGAGACGCTGCTCTAGCCCATCATGGCGGGAAGGCAGGCGAAATCGCGGATGCGCGCGGGGGTCAGGTATGGTATCCTAGGCGGGACGTTTGACCCGCCGCATGTCGGCCATCTGGCGATTGCGCAGGAGGCCGCGGCGCGGCTGGATCTCGACCGCGTCTGGTTCCTGCCCGCCGCCGACCCACCGCATAAGCGCGAACGCGGCCTGACCGCCGCCCGGCATCGCGCCGCGATGGTCGAGGCGGCCATCGCGGACAATCCGCGCTTTGCGCTCGATCGCACGGACCTTGATCGGCCCGGCCCGTCCTATACCGTCGACACGCTCGATATCCTGCGCGCGCGCTGGGGCCCGGATGTCTGGATCGGCTTCATCACCGGCTGGGACATGCTGCTGTACTTGCCCAAGTGGCATGACCCAGAAGGTGTGCTATCCCGACTCGACGCGCTGATCGCCGCGCGCCGGCCGGGCGTCCCGGAAGGAACAGGCGCAACAGACGAAGAGGAGTCGCTCGCGCGGCTCGAAGGGGCGTTGCCCGGCTTGCGCGCGCGTCTGCTCCCGCTCGACGCCCCGCGCCTGGAGATCTCTTCCACCGCGCTGCGTGAGCGTGTGGCGCTGGGACTCCCGGTGCGGTATCTTACACCGGACACGGTCTGCTCGTATATTACACGCTGGAGCCTGTATCGCCCCGCGTCGAAGCCGCCGCGAAGGACGTTGAGAGCCGTTGAGGAGGGAGGCGAGACGTGAAATTCGCTGACCTCGGCATAGGCGACCGGGTGCGGCTGCGCAAGCCGCACCCGTGCGGAAGTTATGAGTGGCGGGTCGTGCGGCTTGGCGCCGATATTGGGCTGAAATGCCTCCAATGTGGGCGTCGTGTGCTGCTCTCACGCAGCGAAGTGGAAAAGCGGGTCAAGATGATCATAGAGCGTGGCCCGGGGAACGCCGGTTCAGATGGCGTGGCCCCCGCGAAGACTGCGAGCGATGACCATCATGGCTGACGCGCGACGCGCGCCCGATCCGCAGGCCGCCTCGCGGGGACAGGGCCCAGTACCCGACGCCTTCCGCGCGGTCCATGAAGCGCCAGCCGCGACCACCATCGCCAAGCCAGCCCACGCCAGCGGCCCGATTACGCCTCGCGGCTTCGGACCGCTCTTCGCCAATAACCAATTCCTGCGTCTCTGGCTAGCGCAGATCATCTCGCAGACCATCATGAACGCCGCGAACTACGGCATGATCGTGCTGGTTACCAAGGTCAGCAACTCCTCACTCGCTACCAGTGGCGCCATTGTCTCGTTCAGTATCCCGGCGCTCTTCCTTAGCGTGCCCGCGGGCGCGATCGTGGACCGCTTCGACCGGCGGCTGGTGCTATGGGTGAGCAACGCGCTGCGCGCGGTCGCCGCCGCTGTCTTCGTCGTGACGCTGCTGATCGCGCCAAACGCGCTCTGGCCGGTGTATGCGCTGACCTTCTTTATCGCCATGGTGGGCCAATTCTTCACACCCGCCGAGGGCGCGGCGATCCCGCGGCTGGTGCGCCGCGACGACCTGATGAACGCCCTGGCGCTTTTCAACATCACCTTCACGCTGGCGCAAGCGGCGGGCCTCATCATTCTCGGTCCGCTGGCGCTCGTCCTCATCCCCGCCTTCCGGCTGGGCGGCCAGCACTATGGCGTGACTATCGAGCCAATCGTCAGCCTTTTTGTGATTGTCACTGCCCTGTACGCGCTCTGCGCCGGCCTGGTCCTCTCGATTCCCGCCGCGAGCCTGCGCGCCGCCAAGCTCACGGGCGCCGAGCGGGCGGCGATGGCTGACCTGAGCGGCCCGCGCAGCCGCCGCCCGAGCCTCCAGGAAGAGCAAAAGACCGAATCGCTAGGCGCCAAGCTGCGTGACATCCTCTCCGACATCTCCGACTCCTGGCGCTTCATCCGCCAGGACGATACGCTGCACATCGCCGCGTGGCAACTGACACTGGCGGGTGTGGTGATTTCCGTCGTGGCGACCGTCGCGACGCGCTTCGTCCAGGACTACTTCCACCAGCGGCCAGAACTGGCGGCGCTGGTCTTCCTGCCGGCGGGCGTCGGGCTAGTGCTGGGCTCCGTCGCGACCCCGTGGGTGGTGCGCCGCCTGCGCTATACCTGGACCATCGCACTGGGAATCGGCTTGCTGGTGGCGGCGCCAACGCTGCTCGTCATCGGTCGTCTGACGGCGCCATTCATCTACGGCAAGGTTGGCTGGTGGACACACTGGCCATACATCGCCTGGATGCTGCTGCTGACCTTCCTGATCGGCATCGGCCTGGATTTCGTCAATGTGCCGGCGCAGACCATTCTGCAAGACCGCTCGCCCGACTGGATCAAAGGCCGGGTCTTCGCCGTCCAGTATCTGATGCTCTATGCGGTGACGGTCGTGTATGTGCCATTCATCGGCTGGCTCGCAGACCATTTCGGCCTGTCCGCCGCGCTGCTCGTGGTGGCGCTGACGGTCGCGGCGGCTGGCGCGCTGACGGTCTACCTGCGCCTCAAGATTTCCCGGCGCGAACGCCAGCGCATATCAGTAGGCGGCACATACCCCGGCGCGACCGGGGGAGGCGTATGACGCGGACGTCCTCGGCGCCCCAGAATCCACATGAGATCCTGGTGACGGCGCTGTGCCCAATTGGCGATACCATCTTCCTGACCCCGGCGCTGGCGCTGGTGCGCCGCCGCTATCCGCAAGCCCATATCACGGTCGCCGCCGCCCCGGCGAATCAGGGCATACTGGCGGACAACCCCGACCGGGACGCGCTGGTCATCGTCCATGACCCGGCGAAAGGCTTCCATCCCCGGCGCATCATGGAGGGCGCGCGCGCCCTCCATGAGTTGCGTCCTGATCTGATCATCAACTTCTCGACTGGCGGCGCGATTGTCACCGCGCTGGCGGGGTTGCGCTCTCCGCGGCTGGGCCTGAAGCTACCGCCCTGGTTCGCGCTGGTCGGCGCGCGCGGCGATCAGACCTACCGCGAGCGGCACGCGGTTGACCATTATTTCACGGCCATCGAGGACCTCGCGCCGCCGCCCAGCGATCCCGCTGACCGGATCCCACGCTTCTATCTTGGCGATGAGGACCGCGAACAGGCAAAGACGTTGCTGGCGGACGCCCCTGGGAACAGCGGCGCCATGGTGGTGACGATGCATGTGGGCGGTGACGGCTTCAATGGGCGCAAGCGCTGGGCGCCGTCGCGTTTCGCGCGGGTGGCGAATGGGCTGATCGAGCGCTTCGGCGCGCGCGTCGCGCTCGTGGGCGGGCCGGCGGATCTTCCCACATCCGAGGAAACGGCCAGGCTCATTAGCGGACCAGTCGCCATGCTGGCGGGCAAGACCAGCCTCAAGGTGACGGGCGCGCTGATCGAGGCGTCCGCGCTCTTCATTGGCAACGACTCCAGCCCGCTGCATATCGCCGCCGCCCTGGGAACGCCCTCGATCGGCATTTACGGCCCCTCCGACTGGAAAGAGTTCGCGCCGGTCGCGCGGCCTGGCTACCGCGGACGCATGCTGCACTCTGACCTGCCCTGCTCGCCCTGCTTCCGCTTCGTGGGCAACCGCCCACTCTGGCAGATCAACACCTGCTACACCTACGCCTGCCTGAAGGCCATCTCCGCTCCTCGCGTGCTCGAGACCGCCGCCGAACTCCTGGCGGAAGGTTTATCGGGCAGCGACGCGCACGCCGAAGCGCGCTAGCGCCCGGACGTCAGCGGTCAGTTTGCGCGTCTACCGAGGCCGCAGCCAGCTCGCTCACCGACTGCCAGACGCCCTCGACGTTGGCGCTCATGCCTACTGTCATTGGGCTCAGATTGGATGCGGCGACACCATTGACGGCGATGGCTGTACTGGATGTGACAGTGACCGTAAACGTCCGTGGTCCAACGCGCAGTGTAAACATATTTGCGCTTGCGTTGACCGCTGTAACCGTTCCCTCGATCTGGCCCGCCTGACCCGCCGTAGGCATCGTAGGCGTGGGCGCGGGCGCGCGGGTTGGGACAGGAGTAGGCGCCCGCGGAGTCACGGTGGCGGTGGCCGGACTTCGCGGGGTCTGCGTCGCCACGGCCGCGGTCTGGCTCGTAGCGCCCCGGTGCGGCGTCTGCGCGACGCCCAGCGCCGCGCTCACCGCGCCAATGGTGACTGCGCCTAGCGCGGCCACTACCGTCCGGCGTCTCAAGAATCCCCATGTCCCCATGTGTGTCCCCCAGTCGCTGCGTGAATCATCACCAACTCACCTTGCGGCCTATGGTTGAGTTGTGCCAATCGTACCACTCACGCGCGTGGGGTCCTACCGTGTGACGCCGCGCACGGCCAAGCGTGTATTGTACCTACCATCATCGCCGTCACCATCACATGGGGAATGTGTCATGAACATGGGGAGCGAGCACGACAGAGGGGCGCACCCACAGCGCGGCCCGGACAGCTTCAGCCAGCGCGATGGCCCACGCAGCCCTGGAGGTTCTGGTTGGCGGCAGATGCGGGATAGTCGCGCCAGCCAGCCCGACTACGCGCCCAGAGGACGTTCAGGCGCCAGTGGTGAGGTACGCATCCCGCCGCGCGAGCCCAATCCGACCTCCCATGGCCTGCCGCTGGCCTCGCCGACAAATATGTTACCGGTGCGCGTCGCCGGTCGCCAGGAAGTCGCGCCGGATGTCGTCAGCGTCGCGATAGTTCTGCCAGGCGCTCGCCAGGCTCCAGCGCCCTATTTGCCAGGGCAGTTTGTGACACTGGCTCTCCCGACCTCGCGCGAGACGCTTTATCGCTCGTATTCTCTCTGTGGCGCGGGCGACCCATCCGAGCCATGGGAACTGACGATCAAGCGGGTCGAGAATGGCGCGGTCTCCAACTACTTCTACGAACACGTCGTGCCGGGAACGCTCCTCTATTCCAGCCTGCCACGCGGAGTCTTCACGCTGCCGGGCAATCTCAGCCCGGAGATGACGCTCACGATGGTCGCGGTCGGTAGCGGCATTACCCCAATCATAGGAATGCTACGCGCGATTGCCCGCATGCGCCCGAACCAGCGCCCCAGCGTCCAGTTGTACTACGCCTCGCGCAGCGCGCCTGATATCATCTTTCGCGACGAGCTGCGTACGCTCGATGAACAACAGAGCTGGCTCATCCAGCGACATTTCCTGTCATCACGAGGCGACCGCCTGAGCGTGGATGCGATGCTGGCGCACGCCACCGCCCCAAGCCTGCGCGGCCATTGGTATATGTGTGGCCCGACGGCGCTGACGGCAGAACTGGCCGCGGGGCTGAGCGCATTGGGCGTCAAAGAATCGCACATTCACGCCGAAGTGTTCGCCACAGCGCCTGGACCCGCCTACCGCATCGAGCCGGACAGCGAGGCGGACGAGGCGTCCGGCGCGGGAGCGCACATCCAGATCGCCGACACGGGGATGACAATTGAGGCGCAGCCACGCGAGACAATTCTGGCGGCGCTCGAGCGCCACAGCTACCGGCCAGATTATAGTTGCCGCGCGGGCGCATGCGGCGCGTGCAAATTGCGCCTCCTGCAGGGGCAGGCCACCCCCGCCGGAGAGATCCTCACTCCCAGCGAGCTGGCGGCCGGCTACGTCCTGAGCTGTATCGCGCGTCCCATGGGTGATGTCACGCTCGCCAGCGGAGGGCGGCCGCCAAAAGGTGTCACGCGCGTCGGCGGCGCGCCGGCGCCCGGACGCTCGCGCCGCGCGGTGCAGCTTGCGCGCCTGACCGCGGTCATGGGGGTCAGCGGCCTGCTCATCGGGACCTGGAACCTGACGAATCACCGACCGGCTAGCTGGCCGCAGCCAGCCGTCAGTGCGGGAACGCCTGCCAGCCCAACCGGCGCGCCTGGCTCACCACGCCCAGGCGCGACCACGCAATCAGGCGCCGGCGGCCCGTCGCCGACCGCAACGCCCAGGCCCAAGTCTCCAGCCCCGAAGCCCGTAGCGACCAGCACGCCATCCAAAACGGGCGGCTAACAATACGCGGCAGAGGCCCTGGATACCACACATGCTAGTCCAACGCTACGAGCGCATCATGGGGACGCGCGTTGGCGCGCAGGTAGCCATATCGCCCAAAGAGGCGGAGGCGGCAGGCGCTGCGATCGACGCCTGCCTCGCGTGGATGCGTGAGGTGGACCGCCGCCTGACGCGCTTCTCGGCGGATAGCGACCTCGCGCGGCTCAACGCCGCCAGCGGCGATTGGGCGCCCGCCGGGGAGATGCTCTTTGAGGTCGTGGAGCGGGCGCTGCACGCGGCGAAGGAATCGAACGGTCTCTTCGACCCGACCATCCTGCCCGCGCTGGAGGCTTGGGGTTACGACCGCGACTTCAGCGCCATCGCCTTTCGGGAAGCGGCGCGCTCCTGGCGTGTGCCGCACGATTCTATCCTGTCCGGTGGTTGGCGCGAGATCGCGCTGGACCGCGCCAGCCACCGCATTCGCTTGCCCAGCGGCGCGCGGCTCGATCTGGGCGGCATCGCCAAAGGCTGGGCGGCGGATGTCGCGCTGGAGCGCTTCTTCGCCGCCTTCCCCAATGCGCTCGTGGACGTCGGCGGCGACCTGCGCGCCCGGGGCGAGGTCAGCATGTGTCAGCCCTGGCCAATTGAGGTCGGCGCGGGCGCCGGGAAAGCGATCGTGACGCTGGGCGGCGGCGGGCTGGCGACGTCAGGCGCGAGTGAGCGCTGGTGGCTGCGCGCGGGCGTGCGATCCCACCATCTGATCGATCCGCGCACCGCGCGGCCGGCCCGCCTGTGGATTGACCGGGCGGACGACGCGCCCGACCAGCCACCGCTCATCGCGAGCGCGAGCGCCTTCGCCGCCACGGCTGAACAGGCTGAGGTCGCCGCCAAGGTCGCGCTCCTGCGCGGCTTCCCGGCCGCGCTGGACGCGGTCGAGGCGCCGGCTGAGGCGGGAAGCGCGGAGGTCGCGCTGCTGCTCGCTCTTGGGACTGGCGCAGTCGTATTTTCCGCAAACCTGCACGCGTATCTGGCGCGAATGGGAGCGGGGGGAGATGTATGGATCACCTGACAACGCTGGCCGCTGTGAGCCAGAGCGTCGCGCTGGTGTGGGGTCACACGCGCGCCGGATCGAGCACATTACTCTGGTATATCACCCGCGCGACAGCGGTCGCGGCGTATGTCACACTCAGTGTATCGGTCACGCTGGGGGTCATCCAGAGCATCGGGCGCGTCGCACGCGAGCGGCTGCCGTGGCTGGTAGATGAGACGCACCACTTCATCTCGACGCTCACTGGCGTCCTCGCGCTGGGCCATCTGACCGCGCTCTACTTCGACCCATACCTGCCGTTTTCGCTGCTCAACCTGATCGCGCCCATCAACGAGCCGTACCGGCCCCTGGGCGTTGCGCTGGGCGTCTTCGCGCTCTATTCTTTGGTTGCGCTGCTCTTCTCATCGTGGCTGAGACGCCGGATGCCGTACGCGTTCTGGCGTGGCGTGCATTTCTTCAGCTTCATCGCCTTCGCGCTGGTGACGGCCCACGGCTGGCTCGCAGGCAGCGATACCCAGGAGCCCTGGATGCGCGGCCTCTATATTGGCGCCGCCGCCGCCATCACCTTCCTGCTGCTCATGCGCCTCTTCACCCATCCCCACACCGACACCGGCGCGGCGTAACGCGGGGCGTCAGACGCAATCCACCGCTTTCTCGCCCATTCTACTTCAGCTACAACTGAATTGGTGTATATTCGAATCCTGAAAATCTCGCGCTCGCATCCACATCGTAGGGACTACTCCAGTTCACACAGATCCCCACAAATGCTGTTGGCGATGCAAGCCTGGTGTCAATGATAGTGGCGACGACCGTCCCATTGATCACGAATCGCGCTTGATTTGGCGCTACTATGACCTCGAGGGCGTTCGTCGGTCTGAGCCGTATGTTCCCAGACCGAATTGAGAAACTGGTGGTATGGGACGTCAGCGTGTTCAGATCGAAGTCGATGCTATGGTAGAAATTGACGCGCCACGTTCCATGAGCGCAGATCTCGAACGAGAACGCGCTGCCGAGGCCAGTTCGGTCGCCGTTTGACATCAGGCCGGCGCAACCTGTGCTATACGTCAGTGAGATATCGACTGCAAGGGCATACTGTGACACGAACGGCCGATTAAGCGTCAATTCCTGCGCGACGAGGTGACGGCCATAATTGCTGTCAGTATCGTAAATCGCATAGGTATCACTACAGACAATCCCAGTACTCAGCGAATCCGAAATGGCCCACGTGCCCGCTCCGGTATCGCACACTTGTCCCGGCGCAGCGGCGCGATACGGTGTGAGTTGGACCACCGCAGTCTGCCGGGCTGCCACTGTCGCGGTCGCGTTCACCGCCGCGGAGTCAATCGTAAATCCACGAATCTGGTAGCTATAGGCCTGGCCACCCACAAGCGTCGTGACAACGAGAGCCGTAATCAAGACTCCACCAATTATGCCGAGGCGAATTCGTGATCGTATCCGAGCCGCTGTCTTCGCTGCGCGAATCTGGGCGAGAAGCGCATCGCGCCGAGATTCTTCAGGGTCACTCGATGGCGTCGGCAGGCTATCTGTAGCAACGCCACTGCTGGCGATAAGCGCCAATTCCGCTGCGAGGGCTGGCTCAGGCGCCGCTGGAGCGGGCGCTCCAGTCACGCGGGCGCTGCGAGATGACATTTCAGCGAGTGACGCGCCGGAGGTGGCGACGCGCGCCATTTCATACAGCGCCCGCTCCTGAATGGCGCGCTGGCGAGCGCGATGGACAACGGCGCCATAGAGCGAACCGAGCGCGCTGGTGGCAAGAACGCCCAGCGTCTGGAACGGGACGCGCGCGACAAGGAACAGAGATAAGGCGCCAATCGCCTGCTGCGAGAGTGCTGAAATTCCCACGAGAGTGCGGACGAGCACGCTCCAGCGTGTCCCGAAATCGCCGATTCCGAGCCGGAGTGTGACCGCCCCAGCCAGCAGCGCAAGCGCCGCGCCGAGGATCGCCGCGAGCGCGCCTTGCCCCCGCTTGCCGTTCCAACTCGTCACGACACCGCCCGCAATCCCACATATGAGCAGATCGGCCGCAATCAGCGCTCCGCCAGTCGCCAGCAAGCCTGTTTGCGTATAACGCGCGAAGGCGCCCAGCACCGCGCGCGCTACGAACAGGTCCAGCCCAACGAGCAGCAGCGCGGTCAGCAGCCCCCCGCCATCTACCCAGAAAATCGATTCACGAATCGGCTGGACCGTGCGCAGCCGCGTCACCCGCTCGATCACACGCACGAGCCGCCGCATGTCGCCAGCGAAGTCTGGGGCGGCGCGAACCCAGGCAGCGTTGAGCATCGCGAATTCACGCATGCTCGGCGGTAACAAATCTGGCGCGGGCATGGTCGCGTCAGTGAGCAGCACCGGGATCACCGGGCAGCCAACAGCCAGCGCCGCCTCGACCTGCGTTCTTAATTGGTACTTGGGATCTGCCAGCGCGCTTAGCGCGGACCCACCAGGTGACCATTCCGGGCCAACCAGCACGAGCACGGCGGCTGAGCGCCGTAGCGCGCGCGTCAGCAAGCGCGCGTCAATTTCGCTCGCACGCTCAACGTCAGCCACTAGCGTCCGTCTACCTGCGAGTGGAAGAACCCTCTGTGTGACGAGCGTGGTGATGCGGTCCACGACGGTTGGCCGTGGCGTCAAATCCTGGAGACGGTAGCGCGAACGCGGCAGCGCCTGCCTGCCAAACGCCGCGACCAACCCTGTGGTGATCCCGGCAGCCACGCGGGCGTCATCACTGTGCCTGAGGACTTGAATGGCCGAAGGCCCACTGGACAGCAGCCCTGCGCGGTCTCTCCTGCGGCGTAGAAACGACACCAAGGCCGCGCCCACGAGCGCTGTGACCATACCCGGGCCGACAGCGATGAGCGCGGACGCCGCCAGCGCGCCCAGAGCGGTTCCGCGATAGTACACATCCTGCCCCGCGGATGACAGATTAGCGTACAGCGTCGCGCCACGCGCGAAGACTGTTAGGGTGAGCGCCGCGCAGGCGGCGAGCGTCGCCCGCCAGGAGAGCCAGAACGCGCGCCCGGTTCGCCCAGTGTGATATCCCAGATGCGCCCCGCTCAAGAGCGTGAGTGATGTGAGAAGAACAGGCGCGATACCCACGAAGGTCAAGATAGGGAGATCGCCGCCTACGGCGTCACGCAAGGCAAGCCCACGTGTCACTTCCACGCCCAACGCGATACCATACGCTGTCAACGCGGCGAACCAGAGGTTGGCGGCAACCTGTGTCGCTCGTTGGCCCCGGCGCGAGACGATGGCCCGCTTGAGCCAGCCCCAGCGCGTAGGCGCTGGCCAGACTACAGTCGCGAGAGCCAGTCCCAGCGCGCGCATGTCGTCATCAAAGGCGGGAGCGTAACCTACATTTATAGGCGTCAGATCCGCGAGCAGACGTAGACCTTCGGGTAGCTCTTCGCGAGAAGGCATTGTCGCGCCCTGTACCAGCGCAGGAATAACCTTCAGCCCGCTCTTGAGCGCCGACTCAACCTCCAGGCGCACAAAATCGGTCGGGCTATCCAGCCGTCGCTCACCTTGCTCTGTGGTGATCGAGACCCAGCGCGGGCCGATGACCACAACCTGCGCGACACACTGCTTCAGCGTCGAATCAATGAATCGCGCGAAGTTGACCCCAACCGGGATCATGTCAACATCCTTGAAAATGGTATCCAGGCCAAACACCTCGGTCAGCCGGTCATAGACCGAACCGCACATTACCGCGGAATCGTCGCGGCGGTACGAGATGAATACCTTGCCAGCAGCCACCGCGCCGCGCCGGACGGATGGACCCGACGCATCCCGCCTGCGCGCCAGCGCAGCGCGCAATCCGCCAGGCGCGCCAGCCTCACGGAGCAAGGCCTTGCGCCCGCGCTCACGCTGCAGCGACGCAATCGCTTCCGTCACGCGCGCGCCCAGGATGCCGCCCAGCGTCCCCAGGGCAAAACTCGCGGCCATGCTCACCGGGATTCCCAGTACAAGGACTGCAAATAGCAGCATGAACGGATGCATGAATAGCAACGCTGGCCCGAGCAGCCAGTCGGGCGCGCCATTGAGCAGGTCAGGTGTCGGGATCGGAGCAGATAACAATATCCATTTCGCCCAGGTAATATCGGCGAAGAGCGCTATCTCCACGAATATACCCGCCACGCAGGCGGTCACCGCCGCGCTCACGCCCAACCCGGTGTCACCAGTACGGCGAGCAGCAACATAACCCGCCAGAAAGTACACGCCCCAGTCGATCAGAGCAGACAACATGACTTGCGGCAGCCACCCCGCTGGGATGATGAGAGAAGGACGGAGCGGGATGACAGACTGATAGGCGAAATAGGCAAGAACTGCGACATGGATGATGAGCGCGCTCGCTGCGAGCAGTGTCACATTGCGCACCGTTCGATTGACCAGGCCGGAAGCGCGCTCCAGACTTGTGGCCTCTAAGCCGGCGAGGTTCTCAATCACCTCGCACAGGCGCTGCGTATCGCCACCGAAATCAGGGTCACGGCGCACAGGAAGCCCCGCGCGGCTTACCAGCGCGAGCAGGCTCTCTCGTCGCCTTCGTCCGCCATGCTCCTGGCCCTGCTCGAGCAGCAACCGCAAGCTAGCGGGAAGCTCCTCGGCCGTGGGCATGTGAGCCTGCTGAACAGTTACTGGAACGATAGGCACACCCGCGCGCAGCGCCGCCTCGATCTCGATTCGCACCGGGTCGTCGAGGTCGCTCAAGCGCCAGTCATCTGGCCTGTCCGAGGCGAGCCAGCGCGGACCAATGACCAGAAGGAGCGCTGCGCAGCGCTTCATCGCTTCCGCAACATAGACGCGGTATTCAGCAGGCGAGATACCGACTCCATCAGCAGTGTAGGTGGAGTCGCTGCGCAGCGTCGCCTCGGAGCCAAAGTAGTTTCGCAGTCGCTCGACGATCCGGCCATACGAGTCGCTGGTATCTTCGCGACGGTACGATACATAAATCCGCTTCATAGCCTGCCCCCACACAAACCCAGCCACACCGTCACAGCGCCTGCATCGGGAACGGTCGCCCGGCAATGCGAGCGTGTACTGTTGCCCTCGCTGATAGTCTAATGGGGATGCGAGCGAAAATCAAACACCGAGTTACAGGCGCCTGCGCGACGCCATGGGCCACGCGCTGCCAAGTTATGGCTCGCTACGGATGTGTCTGGCCGCGCGGGCGGATGATGAGCTCGTTGATAGCGGCGTGAGCGGGTTGCTGGCAGGCGAAGATGACCGCGCGGGCGATGTCGGGCGGATAGAGTGGTGAGGCGCCCTTGAGCATGTTGGGCACGATGTCGGGCGTATAGCCCGCAACCTGCTGGAATTCCGAGATGACCACACCTGGCTCGATAGCCGTGACACCGACCCCCTGCGGGCCAATCTCCATCCGCAGCGCGTCAGCGATGGCGGAGGCCGCCGCCTTCGAGCCGCAATACGCCCCGCCACCAGCGGTCGTCACCACGCCAGCGATGGATGACATGACGATCACGTGCCCATGCTTGCGCTCCACCAGCGGCGCCGCGCCGTGCTTGAGCGTGAGCAGCAGGCCGTAGACATTAGTGTCGATCATCGCCTTCCAGGTGGCTGTATTGCCGAGCAGCGTCGGACTGCGATAGCCAAACCCAGCGTTGGCGATAAGAATATCCAGCTGGCCCCAGCGCGCGAGCGTCTGCGCCACGGCGCTCTTGACCTGTTCTTCCTCGCGCACATCGCACTCAACTACCAGCGTCTCAGCGGGCGCGAGGCGTTCCGCCAGCGCCTGGAGGCGACCCACACGCCGCGCGGCCAGCGCCACGCGCGCGCCCTCCGCCGCCAGCGCCACCGCGATAGCTTCCCCGATGCCGCTGCTGGCGCCCGTCACCAGGGCCACCTGGCCGCGCAGGCTCTCCGGCCCACTAACCGCTGGGCTATCTGTCGCCCCATCCGTCATGACCGCACGCTCCTTCTAGAACGATCGCCCGCGCGCCGTCGTCGGCGACGCGCCAGGCCTGTCTGCTCGTTGCCATTCATGGGAAGCGATACGCAGGCTCGCAACGGTCGCTTCCACTCCTTCAGCCTACCACGTTCCTCACGTGTTTCAAGCGCCCACTTGACAAATTTAGAACAAATATTCTATACTTTGCGCAAGCGAACGGAGCGCCCTCTCCCGGCGTCCAGCGGATGGGGAACCGACTGGCGTACGGATCCGCTCGCGGATTGACTCGGCGCCCCGCGCATCCTGGCGCGTGGCACGGCGTGGTCGCCCTCTCCTCCACGTCGTAAAGCCGGCAGGCCACATGACTGGTAACCTGCCGGCTTTTTTGCGTCTGTGATGAGATCCAGCCGCCTCAATACTTCTCTAATACGTGGACGGCCTGAGGGCGACCGCGCGGCGCAGGGAATCGAGATCACGCACCATATAGTGCAGATCCGTCGCCAGCCGCGCCACCTCGCGCTGGTCATTGAAATACGTCATTTGCATGTCAATGGCCATCAGAGAACTGAGTAGCATCGCCTCCGGCAGCGCCTCACGCTCGACCGGCGAGAGCGGCCGTGACCGCGCGTAGCTCGCCACCGCGGCGCGCAGCAGCGGCGGCCGCCGGTCGCCTAGTCCCCACGCGAAATCGAAGAGGGCGGTGTCCATGTGCGCGCGCTCCAGATCGAGGATGCCAGAGATACTGGAGCTAATCGCGTCACCGCGCCACAGCACGTTATCCGACACGTAATCGCCATGCACGACAAGCTTCGGCAATTCCGGATACAGGTGGCCGAAGTAGCGGTGCGCCAGCCGGTCACGGATGAAGCCGAGCAGATCAGGCGGCAACAAGTCAGGATGCGGTTGCCAGCTCTCCAGCACACGATCTACCGTCTCGATCGTCCAGGCGGTCCAGGGCTCGAACGGCTGGCCGTCTGGCGTGAAGCATTCGAGGGCCTGATGCAGGGCGCCGAGCATCTCAGCGGCTTTCGGGCGACCCCACATCCAGTCGCGCTCGTTGGCGTGGTGGCCGTCCAGCGCGTGGTAGACCGCCCAGGCCGAGTCGCCGGACTGGGTGAAGCTGACGCCATCGCGGTTGAGCACAGCCCGCGGCGCTGGCAATCCCTTCGCGAGCAACCGGTCGTGGATGCTGTGAACATAGGTGATGGACTCAGGCGGGAACCAGCTGTGAAACTGCTTGACAAAGAACTTGCCATTCTCCGTCTGCGCTTCCCAGTAGTGCGCCCGCGGGCGCTGTGAGTCCGTCGCCGCCGGTTTGGAGAGCTTCGCGGCGCCAAGCGAGTAGTGGCTCAACGCCTCCGCCACAAGCTCATGCGCGTTCCACTCGGCAAGTGTGAGCGATTCCCCCGCCAACCCCATCCCCTCAGCACACTCCTCACACCCAATCAACTCGCCGGCTGGATTGACCACCAGCGAATTCAGCTGGCGGCCGCAGTGCGGGCAGGTGAACGGCGTCCCCAGGTCTTGGGAAAGTGGCGCGGTCATAGATGCTCCTTAGTCCTGGACTACCTTTGCGCCAGGGAGATCCTGCGGACTCCACGTCGAAGCCGCGTCCGGCTCGCGACCGGGACGCTCAATTCGCAGGCATGGTGCGCGAATCCCTTGGACAGGGAACCTACGCTGTCTAACGCGTCGCTCCAGAGCGAAATCCTGCCGCGCGACCAAGCGCTCTCATCCTAAGAGGCTAAGGCTACACGGTTCTCTGGCTGTGGCGTGTGCGCCGGACTACGCAGGCATTATACGTGCGGCGCTGCGCAGGTGCAGCCTACACGTGATTGCAGTATAGCATGGCTCAACCGCATGACAATAGGTCAATATTCCAATTAGGATTAAGGTACGGGGAGATCCGGTTCGAATAGCGCCGCATGGAGCTCATACACGCTGGCGACGCCTGCCCACGCGGGCCTATTCGTCCCGTGCGGTCAGCGCGACGATCTCGGGAGCGCGCTTGCCCAGCCACGGCGCGATCAGCCGGGTGGCGATCTGATACATCGCCAGGCCGTAGAGCAGGGCCAGGGGCGCGGCGACTGCCAGCCATTCGCGCCGCCCCAGCAGCGGCGGCATGAGCAGCAGCACGAAGACAGGCGCCAGCGCGATCAGTGTGCCCCACAGCGCGCCCAGCGAAATGACACTGCGCAGACAGCCGTTATCCGAGGAGACACTGCCTGAGCCGACGGCGAGCGAGCGCACACGCAGCGGCAGCAACGTCGAAGTGATGTTCCCGGCTCCTAGGAGCGTCAGCGTCGCCGCCACACCCTCCACCAGCGCCAGCCAAGCCGCCGGCCACGCGCCCGTCACGGCGCATGAGGCCGCGATCAGCCCCACTTGCGCCACCAGCGCCACCAGCGCCACGGCCAGATTCTTCCCCCAAAGTATGTCAAGTGGCCTGGCGGGGAACAGCAGCAGCGTGCCAAGTCCCTGGCGCTCCAGCCCGAGCGCGTTCACCGAGAGCGTCAGCACGATCAGCAGCGCTGGCAGCGGCGCGAGCAGCGGCTCCATGCCAGCCATGCGCTCATAAAAGAAGTCAGGATGCGCGGGCGCGTGGTCGGCGTGCGCCAGGTTGGGCGCGAAGACCACCAGTAGCAATACCAGCGAGCTCAGCAGCGAGGCCTTGATCTGCGGGTCCCGCCACAGATAGCGCAGGTCTTTGACCGCCACCGCCGCGACCACTGGCGAGATCCACGGCCGCCCGGCGCGCGCCGGGCGGGCCATAGCCGCCGCGCCCTCGGGGCTGACCCGCCGGCGTAGCGGCCGCCCGCCGCCCGCGGACTCCGCCGAGGTGACACTCCGGTCGAGCGTCCACGCCCAGGCGGTGAGCAAGACGGGGACGAGCGCGACCAGCGCCAGCAGCCAGGCCAGCGCGCCCAGCGGGTCGCCCGCGTTCGCCTGAAGGATCGCCCGCGCCGCCATCCCCGGCGGCAGCCACTGCGCATAGCGGCCGATATCCAGCCGGCCGAGCAGGCTGAGCCCGTCGGCGTGACGCAGCAGGGTCGTCGCGAATTGCCCGGCAAGCGAGCACGTCACGCTCATGAGGGCAAAGATCACAACTGAGAGATCGCGGTAGCGGCGGCTGCGCAGCATCCCAACCAGCGCGGCCACCGCCATCTGGCTCATGCCCACCGTGTGCACATAGAACGCGAGCAAAGCCACGACGCCGATGGCGACCGGCAGCGGTCCCGCGCCCCAACTGATGAGGACGGCGGTAAAGAGCGCGGCGATGATAAAAGTCGCCGGGTCGAGCAGTGTCGCCAATGTCAACGCCACCATGCGCTCGGCGCGTGTCAGGGGATAAGTCGCCAGTTTGGAGACGTCGAGCCCTTCGTTGACGGCGTATTGCACGATGGGCAGCGCCACCCAGGCGACATAGAGGAACGTGAGTGTGGCGAAGAGCAGTTGCTCCGCGGCGGAGCGCGGGAGGTAGTGGTAGCCCAGGCCAGTGAGGATGCTCGAGGTCAACCCGAAGCCCAGGATGAACACGACCATCGCGACGGCGCCGACAATCGAGGAGAGTCTGCGGCGGTAGGCGCGCAGGCCAAGCGTCCAGCGCAGCCAGAGCAGCGTGCCGACCTGGCGCGGACGCACTGACCACTGGGAGCGGCTATCCGCGCCATCGCTGGTCAGCGCCGCGCCGCCGCTCTCCTCCACGCGCGCTATTCCAGCCATTCCAGGCTCCCCTCACGCCGCTCCGCTCCCACCAGCCGCAGGAAGACATCCTCCAGCGAGGCGTCCATGCCGCCCGCGCGCCGCCGCAGGTCATCCAGCGTACCCTCAGCCATCAGCCGACCATCATGGATAATACCGATGCGTGTGCACAGCTTCTCAACGACCTCCATGATGTGCGAGCTGAAGAAGATCGTCACGCCGCCAGTCGTCAGGTCGCGGAGAATGTCGCGGATGACGCGCGAGCTGACCGGGTCCACACCTTCGAATGGCTCATCGAGGAAGAGCGCCTGCGGGCGGTGGATGAGGGCCACGGCGAGCGCGGCCTTCTTGCGCATGCCCACTGAGTAGTCCACCACCAGCTTGTCGGCGTCCTCGGTCAGCAGCAGGGCGTCCAGCAGCGCGCCCGCGCGCCGCCGCGCCTCAGGCCGTGGGATATCGTACATGGCCCCGGCGAACTCGATCAGCTCTCGCCCGGTCAGCCGCTCGTACAGGTTCAGCTTTTCCGGCAGCACACCCATCATCGTCTTGACGCGCAGCGGCTCGCGCCACACGTCCACGCCGCCGACATACGCGACACCCGAGGTCGGGCGCAACATGCCGACGAGCATCTTGATCGTCGTGGACTTGCCCGCGCCGTTGCGTCCCAGAAAGCCGAAGAACTCGCCGCGCCGCACCGCCAGCGAGAGCCCGTCAACCGCGCGCTTGCCCTCAAATGCGCGTGTCAGGCTCCACATCGCTACCGCCGCGTCCGCGGGCGGAAATCCGGATGGAGCGGCGGGATACGTGTGTGGATCGCTCATGCCCAATGGCCTTTATATGCAGAGATGGAAATTGGCTGGGGAAATACCCGAGGCGTCGCGCCCGGGAACGCGCCAGCGCGCGTTCGTCTCAGGATTATACGCGCCGGGGCCCCAGCGTGTCGCACGGAGCGAGCGCCACACATCCGCTCTGGTATCATTGCGTGTATATCTGGCGCCGGTCCCATGACGGACCGGAGCGCCGCCCAATTGGCAGCGGCGCGGAGTGTGGTGAGGGAGGCGACGGAAAGTATGACGCTGGTGTGCACACGCTACGACCTGACTGCCGCGGCGCCGGAGGGAGTGTGACCCATGCCTGGCGAGGCGCGGACGGTCATCACAATCAACCGCGCGATGGCCGACGTCTTTGAGTATGTGACCACGCCGGGCCACTGGCCGGAATGGCATCCATCCTCGCTTGGCGTCAGCGGGGCGACTGACCATTCTCTGGCGCTCGACGAGGAAGTGACCGAGGAGTTCCGTGTGGCCGGCCGGCGCGGGCGGCTGACGTGGCGTGTGATCGAACGCGACGCTCCGCGCTCCTGGGCGATTAGTGGCTCACTTCAGGGGCGCGGCTCGGGAACAGTCGCCTACACTCTGGCGCCGGACGGAACGGGCACGCGCTTCACGCGCGTCTTTACCTATAATGTGCCAGGCCTGCTCTTCGCCCTGCTCGACCGTCTGGCCTATCATCGCCGCGTGACCGCTGAATCCACCGAGGCGCTGCGCCGGCTCAAGCGGCGTCTGGAGGAGCAGGCGCCATAGCGGGCCTATCAACGCGAACACCTGGCGCATGGTCACGGGGAGACGAATATGACCAACAGAATGCGCCAGTCTGGCTGGCGGCGACAAACGGAACGCATAGTCGTCGCGCTGGCCCTCTGGTTCATCGTGGCCGTCGCCAGCGCGCTTGGCAGGAGTGTGGACGCCCACTGGTCATGGCGGCCTAGGCCATGAGCGATGACACGCGGGCGCCAAGCGGTCCACCCGCGCTGCGGGCCTCGCTGGCTGGGGCCAGGCGGCGCCCAGTCACGATCGGCATGTCGGGCGCGCGGGTCTGGCGGATGACGGCGGATGGAAGGCCCGACCGCTACCTGAAGCATGCCAGCGGGGCGCAGGCGCGCGAGTTGCGTGAGGAGCGCGAGCGGCTGGCGTGGCTGCGTGGGCGCGCGCCAGTCCCGGATGTGGAAGGCTGGGCGGAGGATGGCCGCGGCGCCTGGCTGCTGCTCAGCGCTGTCCCGGGCGTCATGGCGCATGAGGCGCCGGGCGAGGTCGCGGCGCTGGTCCGCGCGCTCGGCGAGGAGCTACGCCGCATCCACGAGCTGCCTATCGCGGACTGCCCCTTCGACGAATCGCTTGATGCGCGCCTGGCCCGGGCGGCGTGGAACATCGCGCAGGGCATCGTGAACGTGGCGGAACTGCGCGCGGAGCGGGGGGTCGAGCCAGGGGCGCTGCTGGCGCGGCTGGCTGCGACCTGCCCTGGCGAGCCGCCAGGCGACCGGGTCTTCGTCCACGGCGACTACTGCCTGCCCAATATCCTCATCACGCCAGACCAGGACGGCGCGCCGCGCGTCTCGGGCCTGCTCGACTGGGGCCGCGCGGGCGTCAGCGACCGCTACCGTGACCTCGCGATTGGCGCGCGGTCGCTGCGCTACAACCTCGGCCCGGGTTGGGAGCCGCTGTATTTCGCAGCCTCTGGGCTGAGCGCGCCCGATCCCGAGCGCCTCGCCTGGTACGAGGCGCTCGACGAGCTGTTCTAGGTGTTCGTGAAACCTCCTCAATCCAGCCGGCGCACGGAGCGGCTGAGGAACCCGAGGCTAACAACGGCGGCCGCGATCACGCCACCCCAGATCAGGTCAGGCGCGGCGCCGAATCGGTCCACGATCAACCCCGTCAGACCGTAGCTCAAGGGCAGCGAGATGTAGGAGCCAAGCTGGTCCAGACTGGACACCCGCCCCAGCTTCTCCAGCGGAATGTGTTGCTGCAGGCTCGTGGACCAGGAAAGATCCATGAGTGTCAGGCAGAGGCCCTCGACGAACATCGCTCCCAGCATCACCGGGGGCAGCGGCGTCAGCCCAACAACCGAGACCGCCAGCAGCGCCAGGGCAAAGCCCGTGTAGAGCAGCAGTCCGCGGCGCCGCACCACGCGCGAGCCGAACCAGAGCGCGGCCGGGACACCGCCAAGCGCCGCCGCGACCAGCAGCCCGCCATACAGCAGCGGCGAGCCAGAAAGCGTGCGCTGCACGTAGTACGGCAGCGCCACCGCGAGACCGCCCTCGATGGCGAGATTGGCGAAGCCCGCCAGCACAATGGTCAGCCAGACCCACTGGAAGGCACGCGCCATCGCGATCCCTTCGCGTAGCTCGCGCCAGAAATCACCTCGCTGGCGGCGCGGCTTCTCAGGCGCGCCGCCGCCGTCTACGGCCAGCGCCTGTTGGAGCGCTGGCCCGGCGCCCACCTTGATGGCGGCCGCCAGCTCGGCCGGGACCGCCAGCATGGCGACGAGTGAGACCGCCGAGAGCAGGAACGAGACGCCGTTGAGCGCGAAAGCGATGGGAATGCCGCCCACGGCGATCAGGCCCGCGCCGATCGCAGGGGCGAGAATATGGACGCCCTGCGAGCCCATGACCTCGACCGAGTTGGCGCTCGCCAGCTCGGACTGCGGCACTAGCTCCGGGAAGATAGATTTGTAGGCCGGCCAGAAGAAGGCGTCCGCGACGCCGACAAGCGCGCTGAGAACCAGGACGAGCCAAATGGTCAGCGCGTTCGTATACGCGAGCCACGCCATGACCAGCATCAGAGCGAAGCGCGCGCAATCAGCGACCAACATGATTGGGATGCGGCGCAGGCGGTCAGCGAAGACGCCGCCGACCAGCACCAGCATGCCGGTGGGGACAAAGGCGGCGATCAGCACGCCTCCCATCGCCGCCGCCGAGCCGGTCTTCCGCAATACGAACCAGGCGAGCGCGATTTCGTAGATGTGGGTACCCAGATGCGAGGCAAGCTGGCCGAACCAAAGCAGGGTATAGCGCCGGCGTTTGAACGCGGCGAACAATGTCATAAATCGTGGTCCTTGGGCAAGCGCGAACCCCAGCGCGCGGAAGCGCGCGCAACGGTGGAATATCACACAGGGGGTAGCGCGGAAGAGCGCCGCTCATCCCTCAGGCTCTGGATGATCGGCGAGCGAGTCGCCCGTGGACGGTATAGGGGGAAAGAAAGAAGCGATTCGGACTGCGACGCGTCGCATTAGCGATCGCGTCGCGAGAGGCGAGGCGCGGAGCTATTCCTGCCCGTCTGCCGCCCGGGGCCTAGCGAAGGCCTGAGAGCTGGTCTGGGGAGAAGGAATAACGGTGGACACTGCCGGCCTCCTTTATTTGTCTGTGCGCGCCGCGCGGCGCGTCCCGAGGATGATAACAGTCTCCATGCCATGCCGTCAAGTCGCGGGCGCAGGCGATTGAAATCGCCGCCGAGCATCCGCTATGGCGACAATGTCCGAAAACCGCTAGAACTCCCGTTCACTCTCGACTATACTCACGGGCATGGAGATTGAGTTCGAGCGCTGCTATCGCGCCATCCAGAGCCGCGACAGCCGGTTCGATGGCCTCTTCGTGACGGCGGTTACGACGACGGGCATCTATTGCCGGCCCATCTGCCCCGCGCAGACGCCGCACCCCGAGAACGTGCGCTTCTACCGCTTTCCCGCGGCCGCGGAAGCGGCGGGCTTTCGCGCCTGCCGCCGCTGTCGCCCTGAGGCGAGCCCTGGCTCGCCGGACTGGAACACGCGCGCCGACCTGGCCGGACGCGCGCTTCGCCTGATCGCTGGCGGTGTCGCCGACCTTGAGGGGGTCGCGGGCCTCGCGCAGCGGTTGCATGTCAGTCCGCGCCATTTGCATCGTGAGTTGGTGGCCGCGGTCGGCGCCGGCCCACTGGCGCTGGCGCGCACGCGCCGCGCCCAGACCGCGCGCATGCTCATCGACCAAACCACGCTCTCGATGACGGAAATCGCCTTCGCGTCGGGCTTCGCCAGTGTCCGCCAGTTCAACGAGACGATGCTGGCCTCGTTTGGCGCGCACCCCAGCGCGCTGCGCCGCCGGGGACGGCCGGGAGAGCTGGCGGGCGGGGCGCTCGTCTTGCGTCTCGCCTACCGGCCACCACTGGACGCCGCCGCGCTGCTGGGCTTCTTCGCCCGGCGGACCATCAGCGGCGTTGAAGAGGTCCAGGAGGGGCGCTACCGCCGCACGATTACACTGCCGCGCGCGCGTGGCGTCATCGAGCTCGCACCTGCGCTGGATAAGCCGTGGGTCACGCTCCGGGCGCGCGTAGATGATGTGCGCGACGTAGGCGCGCTGGCGGCCCGCGCCCGGCGTCTCTTTGACCTGGAGGCCGACCCGGCGGCGGTTGGCGTGGCGTTGAGCGCAGATCCAGCGCTGGCCCCACTGGTTGCCGCGCGGCCGGGACTGCGTGTGCCGGGGGCGGTGGATGGCTTCGAGATGGCTGTCCGCGCTATCGTCGGGCAACAGGTCTCGGTCGCGGGCGCGCGCGCCACGCTAGGCAAACTCACCGCGCGCATCGGCCAGCCGCTGGCCAGCCCCGACGGCGCGCTGACCCACGAGTTCCCGACCGCCGCGGCTATCACCGAAGGCGACCTGGATGGGCTCATGCCCCAGGCGCGGGCGGCGAGTCTGCGCGGGCTGGCGCGCGCCGTCGCCAGTGGCGAGCTGACGCTGGACGCCAGCGCCGACCGAGACGAGACGCGCGCCCAGTTGCTGGCGCTTCCCGGTGTCGGCCCATGGACGGTCGAATACCTGGCGATGCGGGCATTGGGCGATCCCGACGCCTGGCCCGGGACCGACCTGGGCATCAAGCAGGCGGCGGAACGATTGGGGCTGAGCGGCGCCGGGGCGCTTGCTGAGCGCGCGGAGTCCTGGCGACCGTGGCGCGCCTACGCCGCACAGCACCTCTGGGCCAGCCTGACGGCCTGAACCGTCGCGCACGAATCGCATTGTTGGAGGGAGATCATATGTTGGCGTATCTGGATACAGCGCCCTCGCCGGCAGGGCCGGTGGTATTCGCGGTGGATGAGCAAGGGGCGCTGGCCGGCCTGCGTTTCCTTGACGGCAAGTATGCGCACACGCTGGAGGAGGAATTGACCCGCGCTGGCTATGAGCTGGCCGCGGACGAGAAGAAGTCCGCGGCGGTCAGGCAGCGGCTGGTGGAGTACGCCGAGGGGACACGCATGGACTTCGATCTGCCGGTCGCCATGCGCGGCACGCCCTGGCAACAGGCGGTCTGGAGCGCATTGATGGAGATTCCCGCGGGCCAGACACGCAGCTATCGCGACCTGGCGGCGATGGCGGGCCGGCCCGCCGCCGCGCGCGCCGCCGGACGGGCCAATGCGACCAATCCGATTCCGCTGGTCGTGCCCTGCCACCGGGTGATCGGCGCCGACGGCTCGCTCACGGGCTACGGTGGCGGCCTACACATCAAGCAGGCCCTGCTCGAGCACGAGGCGCGCTGGCGTCACTAGCGTGGCGCCACGACGCGCATGGCCATCGGGCGCAGTGGACAGGCGCTAGCATCGCCGCCTGACTTTGTGGCGGTCGATGGTCATGGCATGCCACTTGCCCAGTATGCTCCAAGACCCCCGGCGGCTCCATGTCCTTAGAGCCGCCGGGGGTCTTGGAGCATACGTGAGCGGTGGGCGCCCAAACCCCTCGTCTGGCTGGCGTGGGGAGCCAGACAGATTCCACCAAATCTCGCGCCCACCGCTCACTTGGGACAGGTGTTTGCCTGCGCTCACAGTATGCCTGAGCCACGCCTCATACGCCACACGCGCTGGTGGCCACAACTCACGCAGTTGGCCACGCAGTTCGCTCTCTATGGCCGGCCATACGCCCGCGGTGGCGATGTGCTACCATGCCGCCAAAAGGCGCCCATCTTGCACCCACGCGTCCTGCGGTATTCGGTTGTAGCTGGACCGCGCCGGCCCGCAAGCTGGCGCTCCTGTTCGGGAGGGGCCGCATGGCGACCTTGCAGCCGCTCACCTTCGCCCAGGCGCTGCGGCGCGCGCGTCTGGCCGCCGGCCTCACCCAGGGAGAGCTTGCCGAGCGCGCCGGCCTGGCGGTGCGCAGCGTCAGTGATCTGGAGCGCGGTGTGCGCCGCGCGCCCTACCGCGATACCGTCGAGCGGCTGGCGAACGCGCTCGAGTTGACTGGGCCAGAGCGCGCGCTGCTGGCGTCCGCGGCGCGCCCCACTCATCAGCCGGGCGCCGAACACGCCAACCAGCCGAATGTCGCGAGCCGCGATCCATCCATCGTGCCATTCGTCGGCCGCGCGGCCGAACTGGAGCGCCTCGGCGGCGTGCTCGAGGGCAAGGGGCCGTCGCTCTTGCTGCTGGCGGGTGAGCCGGGAATCGGCAAGTCGCGGCTGCTGCGCGAGACTATCACGAGCGCTGCGAAGATGGGCTGGAGCGTGCTGGAGGGGAGCTGCCAGCGCTCCGATCTCTCAATCCCCTATGCGCCGCTGGTGGGCGCGCTGGCGCGCCACATCGCCCGCCGCACCCCAGCCCAGTTGCGTGATGACCTCAAGGGATGCTCGTGGCTCGTGCGCCTACTGCCAGAACTGGCGGATACCGCGCTGGTTCCACTGCCGCGCTGGACGGGCGCGCCAGAGCAGGAACGGCGGCTGATGTTCACTGCCGCTGGTCGCTACCTCGCCAATGTCGCCGGGCCTGCCGGAACCCTGCTGGCGCTGGATGACATGCAGTGGGCGGGCGGCGATGCGCTCGAACTGCTGGCGTCGCTGTTGCGTGAGCCCGGCGCGCGCCCGCTGTGCGCCATCGTCGCCCACCGCTCGGCCGAGGTACGTAGCGACCATCCGCTGGAGTCCATGCTTGGTGATCTCGGTCGCGAGGAGCGCGCCGAGCGGTTGGTGATCGGCGCGCTCTCAGCCCCTGAGGCGAAGGAGTTGCTGGGGAAGTTGCTGGAGCGCGGGCAGCGTGAGAAGACCGTCAGTGTCTCGGCGGTCGAGGCCGAGCGCGTCCTCCGGCGAACCGAAGGCGTGCCGTTCTACCTTGTCAGCTGCGTGCGCGCGCTGCAGGATGGCGTTCCCGAGGGCGAGACGCCGGAGAGGGCGCCCTGGAGCGTGAGCCAGCAGATTCGTCAGCGAGCGGCGGCGTTGCCCGACGCGGCTCGCGTGATCCTGGGGCTGGCGGCCATCGCCGGACGGAACGTAGCGTTGTGGCAGTTGCGCGCCGTGGCCAGCGCCGCGGGGTTCACGCCCGAGGCGCGGCTGGACGCCGTCGAGGCGGCCTGCCGCTCTGGGTTGTTGGTCGAGACGAATGGGGAAGATGCGGAAGGCTTTCGGTTCGCCCATGACCTGATCCATGAAGTGACACTGGCGGACCTCAGCGCCGCGCGCCGCCGCGGCTGGAACCTGCTGCACGCCGAGGCGCTGGAAGGCCAGGCGGAACGTGAGCGCGACCAGCGCGCGGCGGACATCGCGCGCCACTTCCTCGCCAGCGATGAGCCGGCCCGCGCCCTGCGCTATCTCCTGCGCGCGGGCGACCAGGCCGAGGCGACCTACGCGCACGCCGATGCGGAAGAGCAGTACCGCGCGGCGCTGAAACTGGCGCGGGAGCGCGGCGACCGAGCCAGCGAAGCGCGCGCGCTGGACAGACTGCATACCGCGCTAGCAAACCAGGCGCGCTTCGAGGCGGCGCTCGAAGTCGCCGACCAGGCATGCGCCATCTATCGGGAGCTGGGAGACGCGGAGGGCGAACTGCGTGCGCTGGACCACTACGGCATCATGTACGTCGCCAGGGCGACGCCAGAGCGGGGGCTGGAGCGTCTGCACGCGGAACGCGCGCGCTTCGAGGGCCAGCCACCCTCGTCCGCCATGGCGCACTTCTTCGCGACGCTGGCGCAACTCTATTTGCAGGCCGGGCGCGCGCAGGACGCGCTGGAGACCGCCGGGCGCGCGTTTGACTTCGCGCGCGTCGCCGACGACATACCAGCGCTGGTCCACGCGACCTACATGCGGGGCATGGCGCTGAATGGCGTTGACCGGCTGGCTGACTTTGAGCAGGACATGGAGGATGTCATCCCGCTCTCCGAGCAAGCCGGCGACGCGACGCACCTGCTCATCGCGCTCAGCCACACGGGAAACGCGGCCGCCGCGCATGGAGACTTCACCCGCGCGCTGGAACGACTCACCCGCGCAGCGGATATCGCTGATCGGCTGAACGAAGACAATTTCCGCTGCGGAACACGCTGCAATCTGGGACGCCTGGCGTACATCATGGGTGATTGGGCCCGCGCGGAGTCGGAATACGGGCTGGCGATGACGCTCTATCGCCGGGTCGGGCCCGCCGTGTGGTCCATCATGGCCCCATCCCGCATGGCGCAACTGCGCTGGGCGCAAGGATGGCGTGACGAAGCGCGCGCGCTGGTCGAAGAAACACTCACTGGTTCGCAAGCCCTATATCTAAACTGGCGGAGCGCACTGGCGCGTGAGGCGCTCAGCCTTGAAGCGGAAGAGGCGTTGCTGCGCGAAGACGGCGCTGCGGCGCTTGTCCTGCTGGAGCCGCTCTTCGACGCGCCACCGGCGTTCCGTGAGCCAGCGGCGGCCCTGCTCGCCTGGGGCTACGCCATCGCAGGCCAGGCGGAGCGCGCGCGGGAGACGCTAGAGAAGACGCTGGCGCTGGCTGGCCGCGGCCGGGATATCCTCCTTACCCTCGAAGTACGACGCATCCAGGCGCTGCTGGCCGTGCGCCAGCGCCGCTGGTCGGAGGCCGAGACGCTGCTCGACGAGGTCATCGCCCGCAGCCGCGACCTGCCCTACCCCTATCTGGAGGCCAGGACACGCTGGGTGTCTGGCCAGCTCTACGCGGCGTGGGGAAATAAAAAGCAGGCGAGCGCGGCATATGACGAGGCGCACGCCATATTCAGCCGCCTCGGCGAGCGCCTCTACGCCGCGCAGATCCAGACCATCAACGGGTGAATGCGCGGCGAAGAGTCGTCCGGTCGCGAAGGCCGCTGTCGGGCAAGCATCGCGGGCAAGCCACTATGGCCGCCGCTGGTCCTGATCGTACATGCCAGGGGCCAGGTAGGTCGGCGTATAGGCTGGCTTGCGGCGGCCGTAACGCCAGGGCAGGCGGTCGTAGCTGAGCCCCATGCCAGCGAGGACAACAAAGAGCAGGATGAATACTCCGCCCGCAATGCGCCCGATCAGCAGATTCTGGTCGGGGTGGTCATACACAAATGTGGTGTAGCGACGCGCCCCCGCTCCGCTGGCGTCAGGGACGCTGATCGCCAGTATCCAGGGATGGCCCTGGTCCACCCAGATGCTGACCTGCGCGCCGGTGGCCAGCGTATCAGGCGGCGCGGGCGTGTACTCGCTGTCGTCCAGTTTGTAGACCGTCGGGTCGCCTGATAGGCGAAGCTCGTTGTGGTCATAGGAGCCGGCGGCGTTATTCACGACGGCGTATGACGCGACAGTCCCGTCAATGCGGACGAAGTGCGGGGCGGTGGTAAGCAGCAGCGCCAGCAAGCCGATCGCCAGCGAGGCGATCGCGCAGACGAACAGGCCCCAGCGCGTGCGCAGGAGCCTCATCACCAGACGGGTCATCGGTACTGGCCTCCCTGCGCCTGGGCAGCAGCCATGCGCTTACGAATGGACTCGCCGTAGTTGAACGCGACCTGGAAGGGCATGATGCTGAGCGCGCGCTGATTGGCCGCCAGCGCCTCATCGTACCGCTTCAGATTGGCGAGGACGATGCTGTAGTTGTGCCAGAGCCAGGGATTTTCCCGCTCGGTCTCCAGCAACTCACGGTATCGCGGTTCCGCCTCATCCCAGCGGGCCATTTGGAGCAGGGTATCGGCGTAGTTGGCGCGCGCCAGAATCCACTCAGGCTGCGAGGGCGCGCGGGCGATGGCCTGGTCCAGCGCCGCCAGCGCCTTCTCACGCTGACCGTACCGCTTGAACAGCGCCGCCTCCGCGAAAGGCAGGCGGGGATGATTGGGCGCGATTTGCTGGATGCGCGTCAGTGTTTGTTCCGCCAGCTTGAGCCATTGCGGATTATAGACATCCGCGAGCAGCCCGGCGCGCTCCAGAAGCGCGTCCACGTTCTCGGGGTCCACCGCCTGCGCCTGAGCGATAAAGCGCAGGCCCTGGCGCACGCCAATGGGCGCATAGGCGCCGCCAACCAGAAACGACAGGCGCGCCATGACGGAAGCGGCGCCGACGAAGCACCATGGCGCGGGCAGCGCGGCGAACACCGCGATCGGCTCGCGCAGCTTGCGCCAGTCACCCGTATACTGCCGGGTGACCAGCGTCGCCTGGTCGAATGCGGGCCGGATGTCCGCGCCGGTAATCTGGACCTGCTGGCCCCAGGGGACCAGAATAAGCTGGCGGGCGAAGTTCTCGACATCCGGCTGGCCCTGGCGCTGGCGCCGCGAGAGGTTGCGCGGCAGCGGCGGGATAGGCATGGCGCGCCCAGTGCGCAGCGCGGCGCGCGCCTGGCTCGCCGCGAACAGGTCCGCGCGGGTAAACGGCCACTGCTGCGCCTCGACTACCAGAGAGAAGATGAGAACGATGACGAATAGTCCAGTCACAACGTAGCCAGCGAGCCGGTTGTTCGCGGTCTCCTGCGCAGTGGAGGTGGGCAGCGCGAGCAGAATAATCGCGAGCAGCGCCAGCGCGCCAAGAGTAATGAGCCGCGCCTGCCGGTCGCCGACCGCGCGCTCCATGAACTGACGCACGGGATGTCGCCTCCTGTCATGTCGTCATTGACTTGTCGAGCGTCCGCACAGCCTGGCGCAGGCGCTGACGTTTCTCGAAGCCCTCCCCCAAGAGCAAGGCGATTGTAGAGCATATGCTACAGCCCGTCAAACAGGCGCCGTAAGCGAGCTATCTCAGTCGCGTCTCAAACGGCGTGGGTAGCCCAGGACACGCGTAGCTTGGCGCGTGTCTTGCGGCCTCCTCCGCAAGCGCTACACCACGGCGGCCCAAACGCATTCCGGCGCCGCCGGCGCGCGGTGGAGCGCATGACAACCAGGCCTGAGGCTGCCCGCGAAGCGGCGGGCGCGAGAGGAGCGATGGCATGGCCGAAAGTGTGTACAAAGTCATTACGTTGGTGGGCGCCAGCCCGGATTCGTGGGAGAAGGCGGCGTCCGCGGCCATCACGCAGGCGACGCACAGCCTGCGCGATTTACGCGTCGCCAAGGTAACCGAGCAGGACATCCACATCGAGAATGGCCAGCTTACCTATCGCGTGAAACTCGAAATCTCCTTCAAGTACGAGGGTGGCGACTAATCCTATATGCGCGCACATTGCGCCACGCCCCAGCGCGCCGCACATCTCGCGGAGCGCTGGGGCGTATGCGTCGCCTCGTTCATGTCCTGGCGCCGCCGCATTGACGCCTTCGATCCGGCGTCGCTATAGTCTCCGGGGCGCGCCGCGCTGGCGAGCGGTGAAGGGCCAGAGTTGACTGGAGCGATATGATGAGCGACATGATGGCGATCTGCGTGACCTGCGGGACGCAATATCCAGTGGTGGACGCGCCACCCGCGCGTTGCCCGATCTGTGAGGATGACCGGCAGTACGTCAACTCCGCCGGACAGCAGTGGACGACACTGGCCGACCTGCGCGCGGGCCGCGCGAATACCCTCACCGAGATCGCGCCGGGCATCACGACGATCGCGACAACGCCTAGCGCGGGCATTGGCCAGCGCGCCTACCTGCTCACCACGCCCGCCGGCAATATCCTCTGGGACTGCCTCGCCTATCTGGATGAGGAGACGGTCGCCGCCATCCAGGCGCGCGGGGGACTGGCGGCGATCGCCATCTCGCACCCGCATTTCTTCACCACCATGGTGGACTGGAGCCAGGCCTTCGGCGGCGTCCCCATCCACATTCACGCCGACCATCAGCCGTGGGTCATGCGCCCGGACGCAGCCGTTCGCTACTTCGATGGCGAGAGCGTCGCGCCACTGGGTGATCTGCCCGATCTGCGCGTCCTCCGGCTGGGCGGACACTTTCCCGGCAGCAGCGTCCTCCACTGGCGAGGCGCGCCCGGCTCTGCCGCGCTCCTCACCGGCGATACGGTCATGGTCGCCGCTGATGCGCGCTGGGTGACGTTCATGTACAGCTATCCCAACCGTATCCCACTGGGCCCCACCGCGATCCGCCGCATCGTCGCGAGGTTAGAGCCGCTGGCGTTCAGCCGCCTCTATGATGGCTGGGGCGCGGTCAAAGGCGACGCGAAGGAGGCGGTCATGCGCTCCGCGGAGCGTTATCTGGCGCACATCAGCGAGTGACCGCGGCTACGCCAGCGTGGGGAGCTCGGACAGGGCGCGAATGACGCGGTCGGGCTGGGCGGGGGCGTCGGGCGGTGTCGCGCGGCCGGTGGCATTCACCCACACGCCGGAGATACCGAGCCGCTGCGGCGCCAGCACATCGTTGCGCAGGCTGTCGCCGACCATCCAGGTGGAGTCGGGCGCGGCGTGGAGCGCGGCCAGCGCGTGCAGGTAGACGCGTGGGTCGGGCTTGCCGCAGCCGAACTCGCCCTCGATAACGACCACATCGAAGAGCGGCGCGAGTGCGAACCGCTCGACCTTGCGCCGCTGGGGCTCCGCCGCGCCGTTGGTGATCAGGCCCAGGCGAGTGCCGCGCTCCCGCAGCCACGCCACCGTCTCCAGCGCGCCCGGCAGCGGCCGCATTCGCGCGTCGCGCGCGGCCGCATAGCTGGCGGTGACGCGCTGCGCCAGCGCGGGCGCGTCCCGCCTCTTCAGGTGTATGAGCGCCTCCGTCACAATCTCGCGCCGCGCTGTCATGAGGTCCAGCGCGCCAGCCCGCGCGCGGGCTTCATCATCCCAATACCAGCGGCGCGCGCGCTGGATGGCGGCATGAAGCTCCTGCGCGCTGACTGGCGCTACCTCCGGCGCGTGGAGCGTGGCGGCCTCCACCCAGGACTCCTCCGAGGCGAGAGAGTCGTCGAGGATCGTGTCGTCGAGGTCGAGGATCAGCGTGGGCGGCAGCGCGTCTGGCGGCATCGGGTCATTCATCTCCTGATGCGCGGCGCCCGCGCCGCGCTAGCTGGCGGGACGGGCGCGGCGCAACTCTTCGAAAAGCTCGCGCTCATGATCGGTGAGGCGGTCCGGCAGCATGGCCATCACCCGCACGAGCAGGTTACCGTGGCCGCTGCCGTTGAGTTTGGGCATGCCCTTTCCCGTGACGCGGAAGAGGCGCCCGTTCTGCGTCTCCGGCGGGATCGTCAGCGTGATGCGTTTGCCGTCAATGAGGGAGATGGGCAACTCGCCGCCCAGCACAACGGTGGTCAGTGGAGCGTGCGCCTCCAGTGTGAGATCGTCGTTGTGCCGCTCATATTGTGGGTCGGGCCGCACCGTCACCTTGAGGTACAGGTCGCCCTTCTGCCCATTCGGGCCTGGCTGGCCCTCACCCGCCACACGCACCCGCGTTCCGTTGTCCACTCCAGCGGGGATGCTGACAGTGATGCGCCGCTCGCGCTCGATCGTCCCGGAGCCGCCACAGACAGCGCAGACGCGGCCACCGAATTTGCCGGTTCCGGAACAGGTCAGACAAACCTCAGGCTGGTTGATGGTATAGAGCCGCTTGGCGCCGGAGTACGCCTCCCGCAGGGTTATCTCGACCGGCTGTTCCACATCCTCGCCCTTGAGCGTCCCGGTCGTTCCACTGGCGCCTGGATTGCCGTTGGCGCGGCCACGCGCGGTAGAGGAGCCCGCCTGGTTGGAGCCACTGGACGCGTTGGGCGAAGAAGTCGTGCGGCGGTTGCCGAAGAGCGCGTCGAAGAAGTCCGAGAAGCCGGTAGGGTCGGTGGCGTCGTAGGAGCCTGTCCCTGGGGTGGATGAGCCGGTTGGCCGCGTGCGCGCGCCGAAAGGCGCCCGCGCCCGCCCGGACGCGGAGGGATTGGCGCCGCCGAAAGCGTCGCGCCAGTTGAAGCCCGCGCCGTCATAGGTGCGGCGCTTCTCCGGGTCGGAGAGGACCTCATACGCCTCGTTGATCGCCTTGAAACGCGACTCGGCCTGCTTGTTCCCAGGGTTGACGTCGGGGTGATATTTGCGCGCGAGCTGGCGGTACGCCTTCTTGATGTCGTCGGCGCTGGCGCTCTTGCTGACGCCGAGTGTCGCGTAATAGTCTTTTTGATCCATGACGCTCAATCGCTCGCTCCGACGCTTTTGGAAACCGGGCCATCCCTGCGCGGGCGCCCACGCGGGCCTCGCTTTTTGAGTACGCTTGTGGGCAGGCGCTGGTTGGGCGCGCCTGCCAGGAAGTCACACGCGCGACCCATGTGGATCGCGTCTTGCGCAGGATTGGGCGCTAGGCCTCTGGCCCCGAGCTCACCTTGACGCGGGCAGGGCGCAAGGTATCCTCGCCGAGCTTGTAGCCACGGCGAATCTCCTCGATCACCGTGCCTTCTGGATGGTCCGCAGAAGGAACCGACTCGATCGCCTCATGCACGTAGGGATCAAAGGGCTCGCCTACCGTGGGCACGGCAGTCAGCCCCTCAGCCTTCAGCAGCTCGTTGAGCTGCCACTGCAGCATGCGCATCCCCTGCTGGAGGCTATCGCGGTCCATGGTGTCCTGGAAAGCGAGGGCTCGCTCCAGGTTGTCCACCACGTCGAGCACTTTGGCCAGTAGCTCGCGCTTGTCGCGGCGGATGCGGTCGCCGAGCAGCCGCTCCTGGCGCTTGCGAAAATTGTCCAGCTCAGCGCGCTCGCGCAGATAGCGGTCCCAGTTCTGGGCCGCCTCGGTCCTGGCGGCGCTCAACTGGGCCTCCAGGTCGGCGACGCGCGCCTCCGGGCTGATCTGCCCGGCCTCGGTCGCGGTACCCTCGCCGCCTGGCGTTTGCTGCTCGTTGTTGGTGGGTTCCCCCATGCGATCCTCTCCATATATAGTATGGCGCGCTCAGGCCTCTGGCGCGCATTACTGCGCGGTTCGCGGGAAGTATAGCCCTCGTATTTTCCGCCTGTCAAACGCACGCCCGGTTGGGCGGGACCATGCGCGCTGGCGTCGCTACGCCGGCCGGTTCAGGACTTCCGGGGTAATCGGCGCCAACGGCGCGCGCGCGTTCGTTCTGGGAAACAAGAGCCATGCGCCGCGCTGATTCTTGCGACGCTGTTCGGTCCCGCCCGCGAGCGCCCAACTCGCCAGGTTGCGTGGCCGCCGCATTTTTTTCGTTCTTATTTCGGCCAGACCTAACCCCACTCTTACGCCCGTTCTCGGGCCTGTGTCTCCTCCGTTGATTTGGAGAAGACGCGGGGTGGGATGATGGCGACCGGCGCGTGACAGCGCGCGGAAGAGAGAGACCATGACGTATTCCTTCACCCAGCCGGGCGCGCGCCCAGGCAGGCGCAGACCACCCATCAAACCAGCCCAGCCCAGCGGGCGCGCGCAGGCCCTGCGACGGCTGGAGCGCGAGCATGTCGCGCTGCTGCACGCCATTTCGGAGCTGGAATCGGGCGCGCGCGGCCCGGAGAATCCAGCCTTGCGCGCCGCGCTGCTCCCGCTGCTGCGCCACGACCTGGCGCGGGCGAGCTACGCGCTGCGTCGCGCCGCCGAGGGCCAGTATGGCGTCTGTGACCGCTGTGGGCGGCGGCTGGCCCTGCGCCTGCTGGAGCTCAACCCCGCCACCACACGCTGCCCAGCCTGTGTCAAGCATTCCCACTAGAGCAAGACCTCGCTCGCCTCACGCCACTTCCGACGCCTGTGCGCTATACTGGCGTCGTGAGTGGCGTGTTCGCGCGGACACGGACCAGGGTGAAGGAGGACGGCGCGGCATGGACTATCTTCCACCAACGGAGCAGTATCCGGGCGAACCCAGCGGGCGCTCCGCGCCTCAATCATCTGACTACCCGCCGCCGTACAGCGGCCCCTCCTACACCCCTGAAGGGCCGACGAACCCCGTCCCTGGCTACGCGGCGCCCCTGCAACCCTACGGCCCGCCGCCAGGACCAACCGCGCCGTATCCTTACGCGCCCCAGCCGCCCTATGCGCCCCCGCCGTCACAGGCCATGGCGGGCCAGCCTATCGCCTATCAGCCATTGCGACCCGCGTCGAGCGGCAGCGGCGGGGCCGTGGCCGTCGAAGTCATCGCGGGCATCTTTGGCCTCTGGGGCATCGGCTGGATGATGCGCGGCTACACCTCGACCGGTGTGGCGCTCCTCGTCTCAGGCCTGGTGGTCAATTTCGCGCTGTTCTTCGGCCTGCTGTTCTTCACGTTTGGGCTTGGGCTGCCGTGCCTGCTGGTCGCCGACATCATCGTAGCCGTGATCTCGGCGGTCAATCTGAGTAACCGGCTCAAGTCCAGCGCGCCGCTTCTGTGACCTGGCTCATGGCTCGCACGCCACCATCCGGCTATACTTGCGCGTAGGGGCGCATCTCTCCTACCCGCGCGGGACCAGGAATGCGAAACGCCCGGCGGTAGAGGGTGGGAATAGTGATGAGCGCGCAGCCACCAGACAATCCAATCCCCGACACCAGCGCGCCAGCGTCTGGCTACCCACCCCCACCCGGCTACGTCCTGATCTCAGCGCCGGGCGAGCCGCTAGAGTGGGCCGCGCCACCGGGCTACGGCCAGGGCGCGAGTTACGCGCCGGCTGGTTTCGTCCCGGCTAGCGCGGGCGCCTTCCCCGCGCGGCCTAGCGCCCCTTCCACCTCCCAAACCTCGCTTGACTCCGGCGCCCACATGGCCCGTTGGGGCTGGATTCTAGCGATCGTCGCCCTGCTGCTCTCTGGGGTTCCCTCGTGTGGCGCCTTGTTCATGGTCCTCAGCCTGCTGATCAGTTTGATCGGGCTGAGTTCCAGGCGACGGCGCGGGGAAGCGATCTTTGGAGTCGTCCTCACGGTCGTGGCGATCATCGTAGCCATCTTTGTCTCCCCGCGCTTTTGAGATGCTGGACGCGCCTGACGCGACGCGGCCGGCCGGATGCAGCGAACCGCCGGAGAGCAAGCGCTCTCCGGCGGTTCGGGTGTGATCGTCAGGCGGAGCTAACCGTTGAATGTCGCCCAGCCATCCCATGCCGCGGGCTTGACATTGGGACTGTTGTAGAGCAGGTAGATCGTGTTGCGCTCCTGCAGCTGCAGGGTGTACGGATTGCCAGAGTACACGGTCATCTTGCCGTTGGCGTCGAAGACCTCGACCACCAGCTTGTGCGAGCCATCCACCGTATACTGGCCGAGCTGTGTGGAGGAGAGTTTGGCGCCCCAGATGTCAAAGAACTGCCCCAGCGTGAACGTCTGTAGCACACCGCTCTCGTCGTGGATGATATTCGCCTCATTGTCATGCACGTGGAGCGGATACAGGCAACCAGCGGACTGGACGATGCCGACGCCCGGATCAGCGTTGACACGCTGGCCGTTGATGTAGAGCTCCAGATACTGATGGATGTGCATCGCGCCACCCTGCTGGGACTGGCAGGTGAGCCCATCCACGGTCTGGCCGGTGGCGGGACTGGTGTTCAGCGTGTGGCCGCTGTTCTTGGTCGAGCCGCCACTGTTGATGACCATCATGCTCACGGCGATGATGAGGATGATAGCGAGCAGGCCGCCGCCGCCCCACAAGCTCCAGCGTGTAAGCTGCTGCCGCCGGATCTCGCGCTGCCGCTGGCGGCGGCGCTCATCCTGGCGCTGCTGGAACTGCTCCTGACGGGTCGCGCGGCGCCGGTCGCGATTGGTGACTGTACCCCCTGGTCCGCTCATGAACCGATCTTTTCCTTTTGCTTCCCGCGCGACGCGTCTGCGCTGGTGATGGACTACTCCGGGCCTGGCGGTTCGCACGGCGCGCCCACCCCCAGAGTCGCATGCAGTATATGGCGCGCCCGCGAGGCGAGTCAACGCGCCTGGGCCGCGCCGGGCGACTTCATGCGACGCCTTCCCACGGCGAACCCGCGGTTGTGACGCGATTGTGCCGTGGAGTCCCGGCGTTGTGATGCGTAAACGTCCTGCGCTGTTCACTTACTCAAGGAGGCCGTGACATGCGGCATGCGTCCGCCTCAGAATGCTGATCGGACGCGCGCCTCAATGGAGAGGTGATACAGATGATCAATCAGACGACATGGGAAACCCGGCTGGGGCTGGTGGCGCGCTGGGTAGCGCGCATCGCCGGCGGCCTTTTCGCGCTGGGGCTGATCGCTATGGCCGCGCTCGGCAGTTGGGATTTCGCGCATATGGACGCGATCGGCGTCGCGCAGTCCGCGCTGCTGATCGTCGCCATCGCCGCGCTGATCCTGGCCTGGTTCCAGGAGTTGGCCGGAGGCGCGCTGCTGCTGCTGGTCGGCGCGGCTGTTTTGGGCATCGAACTGACCAAGGGCGTTGTGGATGGCGGACCGTTCGCGTTCCTGATTCTGGGCGCGCTGTTCCTGTATAGCTGGTGGGCGCTGCGCCCGCACGCGCGACCCGCATAGGTCTACCACTCGCGAGCCACGCCACGCGCCCGGCGTGGGGAGTATTTCCCCGCGCCGGGCGCGTATGCTATGCGCGGGCGGGCCTGGCCGTGGGCAAGTCGAGCGCGAGGCTTTCCAGCGTCAGGCGCGGGTTAGCGTTGACGTCCAGAGTCGCCTGCGCCGCGAGCAGGCGTTCCAGAAAGAGGCGCGCGCGCTCCGGGCCGATGGCCGGACCCAACCGCAAGGCGGCGCGCCGCGGCTCCCCGAAGGTCAAGAGCCGCGGCGCGCCGTTCGCCGCCAGCGTCACATCACGCCACCAGAGTGACCAGAGGTCGAGCGCCACCCGCGCGCTGGCGTTATCGGAGCCGAGCGCCGCCGCCGCGCGCATGCGCTCATCCAGCGGACGGCCCGCCATGACCGCTATGTGGGCCAGCGCCTCCTCGCGCGCCTGCGCCTCCTCTGGGCGCTCATGCGCGCGGACCGCCCAGCCCAACCGCCCATTGGCCAGGCCCACCAGCCGTTCGGCCTCAGCCTGCTCCACGCCCCAGCGCTCGCGCAGCGCCCGCGCGATGACTTCCGGCGCGGTCGGGCTGATGGGGATGACCTGGCAGCGTGAAAGGATTGTCGGCAGAACCTCGCTGGCCTCGTTCGCGGCCAGGATCAGGACCACGCCCGGCGGCGGCTCCTCCAGTGTCTTCAGCAGCGTGTTGGCGGTCGCCGGCTGCACACGCCCCATCTCGGGGATGATCGCCACGCGCCGCTCGCTCTCGGACGGCGCAAGAGCCAGCAGATGTTCCGCTGCGCGCAGCGCCTCGATCTTGATCCAGCGCTTGCCCTTTTCGGCCTCGATGACCAGGAGATCGGGGTGATTGCCGCTGGTGACCTTGCGGCAGGAGAGGCATTCGCCGCATGCGTCGCTCTCGCCCGGCAGGCGCCGCTGGCAGAGCAGCGCGCGGGCGAAGGCCAGCGCCAGCGTTGACTTGCCGACGCCCTCCGGCCCAGTGAAGAGGTACGCATGGCGTGTCTCTCCGCTAGCCAGCGCGCGCTCCACCAACGCGCACGCCCGCTCAGCGCCGAACACTCCCCGCATGCGCTCCTCCTCTCCCCGCCGCGACGGACGCCCCGTTGGCGCGGATTGACTCCATCATGATACATTCTCTTGAAGGACGGGCGCGAGCGGCTGAGAACGGCCACACGGCGCGGTGACGAGTGAGGGTAAGCCCATGGCGGTTGATCTGGTCGAGATCCCGCTCTTTCCTCTCGGGCTAGTGCTCTTTCCCGGCATGGTGCAGCCACTACATATCTTTGAGCCGCGCTACCGGGAGATGACCAAGCGCAGCCTGGATACTTCCGGCACATTTGGCATCGCGCTGGCGCTGCCAGAAGGCTCATTCCACCACGAAGCCCCGGCGCGCATCGGCTGCATAGCGCGCATCCTCGACTATCACCGCCTGCCCGATGGCCGTTACAACCTGCTGGCGGTCGGCGCGCGGCGCTTCGAGATCATCGAGCTCATGCGCGATCAGCCGTATCTGCGCGCGCTGGCGCGCATCCTGCCAGAAGTTGTCGGAGACGGGCCAGTGCAGGCGCTGTCAGAGGAAGCGCGACGCCTGCTCGATGACTATCTCGCCATCGTTCTTGCCGATTCCGAGGAAGGGACATCTGGCATCACGATACCCACCGACCCCATCGAGCTGTCCTACTTTATCGCTGTCCTCGTACCCTGCGACGATAGCGACAAACAGGAGCTCCTGGAGGCGACGACCGCGGTAGAGCGGCTGCGTCGTGGGCTAGCGTGCATGCGCAGCGAGATCGCCTCGGCGCGCGAGGCGCAGACCAGCGAGACGCCGCGGGAGAACGGTGAGGAGCGACCCACCAGCGGCTCCAGCAGTGATGATGAGCGCCGCCCTAGCAGCTATCTCCACCGCGCCTGATCCTGGCGGCCAGGCAAGCGCCCGGCTGTGACGCCGCTGTGGGCCACCCCAGCCAGATTTTGACCTCCGCGTGACGTCCTTGCGGTACGCTCAGACCGCTGGCGGCTCCAATCAGGAGGGGAAGAGCATGGCGCGGACTGATGCGCGGCGCGTGCTGCGGCGGGCCAGGCGGGGATACACCGTTCCCTTCCCCTGGCTGCGCGTCCCTATCGTGGACTCCCTGCGCGTAGCGCGCCACAAGCCGTTCATGCGCGCGCTGACCGAGGTGGATGTCACCCTGGCGCGACACGCGCTGGAGGCGCATGAGGCGCGCTCCGGCGAGCGGCTCTCGTTCACCGCGTACATCATCACCTGCGTCGCGCGCGCGGTCGCGGATCATCCGCTGGTCCAGGCGCGGCGGCTGACGCGCGGTCCACTCCTACTCTTCGATGATGTGGACGTCTGCGCGCAGATCGAGCACCGGACTTCCGGCGGCGGGCGGCAAGCTACGCCCTACGTTATCCGCGCGGCCAACCGCAAGCCGCTGCGCGCCATCCACGCGGAGATCCGCGCGGCGCAGGCGGCCAGTGTGGACACTCCCTGGGCGATCCGCGGGCGGCGCCTCTACCCCTTCATCCCTTCCCCGCTGCGGCGCCTTTTCTGGTGGTCGCTCGAGCGGTTCCCGCGTCTGCGCCGCCGGGTCGCGGGGACGGTGATGGTCTCCGCGGTAGGCATGTTCGGCGCAGGCGCGGGCTGGGGCGTCACCTCGGGCTCAGGCTATTCGCTGGAGATCCTGCTCGGCGGCATCGTTGACCGCCCAGCCATAGTCAATGGGCTCCTGACCGCGCGGCAGCGGCTCTGCATGACGACAAGCTGCGACCACAATGTTATCGACGGCGCGCCCTTCACCCGCTTCATCCAGCGGATGAACGAATTGATCGCCAGCGGCTATGGGCTGGCCGAAGCGGGCGTCAGACTGGACGAGCCGCAGCCGGTGGAAGCGCAGCCCGCTGAGCGCTAGAACGCGCCGCCATAGGCGGTGATGCGCCACGAGGAGCCATCAGTCGTGAGCGTCGCCTGAGCGCTGAGGGTCTTCCGCGCGCGGGTGAGGGTAAATGTCAGGCTGGCGACGCCGCCTGAAACGCCCGGTGAGCCGGGCGCGCAGGCGGTGACGGACCCTTGAAGCTGGTCCTCCTCGCGCTGACTGGCGATGAACTGCGCTTCGGTTCCCTGTGCGCGCAGAGCTGGGTCAAGGCGCGCATAGAGATCAGCGTACCGCTGGCCAGTGAGGTCGGCGCAGATGACGCGCACGGTGGGCATGACATCCGGCTGCGGCGGCCGGAGTAGCGAGATGGTCATGTAGGTAAGACCGCAGAGCGCCAGCCCGGCGATGATCCCCGCCGCCACAGGCAGAAACGCCGACCGGCGCCAGCCCTGCCCTGCGCCAACCGGCGCCCACCCATCGTCGCGCATGCCATCCTCCTGTCGCGTCGCTCGCGCTCCTCGCGCCACCCCAGTATAGGGCGCCGGGCTTGCGTAGGGCGGACAGGTTGGCTAGCCACATCGCTCGCGGCTGATCACCGTGTGGCGCTAGAGCGCGGAGAAGAAGTTGATGAGCGCGATCATCGCCCCGACCACGATCAGGCCAGTGAGTTCTAGCTCTCCACCCGCGATGGCGATCAATGGGATGCCAAAGATCAGCGAGCAGATGGCGACGGCGGTGCGCTGGTTGCGGTCGAGCCTGTTGTTGCTTCTGGGCAAGGCAGGCGCGGGGACTCTCGCCATCTCCTGCCGCACCTGCGCCATCATGCGCTCGGTGAGTGACTGGACAAAGTGGTCATCATAGCCGGGACCAAGCTCACGCCGCGCCTCCAGCGTCGCCGCCACATCGCGCTGGAGGTCCTCCCGCTGCTGCGGGCTCATCGGGCTCATGGAAGACATGCCCTGACTCCTTTACCGCCGCGCCCGACGGGCGCGCACGCGCGTTCATCGGTGGGGAATACGCAGCGACGGGGCAAAGGTTACAGCATGCGACGGCGCGCGGCGTGGCCTGTCCCAACTAGCAATGGCCAATGCCCGACTGGCAGCTATCGGCGAGCGCAGGTTGCGCGCTCACCACATGAGCAGCGGCTTGGACCGCGTGGAGCCTGGTGATGAGCAGTAGCGCAAGAAGCAGCGCCACCATGATCGCGAAGCCAAATGACCGGAGAGTCATCGCCATGCTCGGGTTCCTCCTCTACTTGCGCCAGCCATGAGCGGCGCCTATCGCGCGAAGCCTGGCGATAGTGTAGCATGGTCGCGCGCCATCGTCCCTAACGGCGCGCGACCATGCGAACCGGGAGGCTGACCCGATTCAGGTCAGCCTCCCCCTTTGGTCAGCGACGCCTAGCGGGCCAGCCTATGCGCAGCCCGGAACGAGCCTTCTTCCCGGTACTGCATGTACGCCGCGGCGCCAACCGCGAGCGCGGCGATGACCAGCCCGGTAATAACGAAGAAGGTCACGACGCCCGCTGTCAGCGCGAAGGTAGCCGCAAGCGACCACCCAAAGGCGATGTCCAGATACATCATGAACTCTCCGAGGGCCGCCAGCCCAAAGCCGACGCCGTACAGCGTGGCGATGCGGTTCGCATATGGCTCCTCCGCGCGCCGCGCAAGCGTCACACTCACCAAGACGACCGCGATCAGCGCGAACCCGATTGCGAGCGTCAGTGGCCACCAGTAGGAGAGTGGTGTGGCAAACCAGTAGCTCAACATAGCTGTTCCTCGCTTTCCTGGGAGGACAGGGCTACATGTTCCCCATCCTCCTCCGGACATCCTCCCTTGGATGTCCGCTCCCACCATGAGCGATAATCCACGGCTGTCACAGCGTCCACACGCGCCCAGCGTCTGGCCTCTCACATGTATCTCGTTCTGTTGGATCCAGCGCCAGCCTTCGCTGGTGAGGGACACGCGCGGCGCGGCGACGGCCGCGCTTGCTGGCGCGAGTGGCGCGCTAGGCCTGGCATGTTATACTTGGCGCCACACTGACCGCTGGCTCCCATCTCGCAGGCAGCTTGCTGTTCGTCCAATGCGCTCTGGAGGGTGTATGCGCTTTCAATCGGTTCGCAGACCCGTGGCAAGAGTCGTCGCGCTGACGCTCGCGCTGGCGTTCATCATCGCGCTCGGCTTCGTCGCCCTCCCGCGCCAAGCCGGCGCGGCGCGTCGAGCCAGCGTCACTGGATTCACCACGCAGGCGCGCCTAGGGTTCCCGGCAGGTGACGACTGGGAGCCAGCGATGGCGGCGGATCGCTTTGGGCACGTCTATGCGCTGTATAAGCATTACGACGTGACAGGGCAGACAAGCTGCGCCTCATGCGACCTGCATGTGCTCCTGCAGGTATCGGGCGACCGCGGCGCCACCTGGAGCCAGCCGCGCGCCATCGATCCAGAGACGGTCCAGGGTGGACAGTACGATTCGCAGATCGCCGTCGATTCAGCGGATGGCAAGACGGTTTGGGCGGCATTCCTGCAAAACAGCAAATCGTCTATCGCGGTGATGAAATCAACCGACTTCGGGCAGACCTGGAGCAGGCCAATCATCGTCGAAAATCTTCAGCGCAGCACGGATAAAGACATTCTCGCTGTGCGCGGCTCAACCATCGCAGTGGCCTACAATGCGGTGCAAAAAGTCTATGCGGCGGTCTCGCATGACGGTGGCGCCACCTGGACCAATTCGCTCATCAGCAATGGCGGAAACCAGCTTGGCTGGTCACTCGCGGGCGGCGGCGGCATTGACTCTCTGGGGAACATTTACTTCTCGTTCGATGGATATACCCAAAACGGGCAGGCCAAGGGCCCAGTCAACCTGTGGACCAGCGTCTCGCGTGACGGCGGCGGCGCATGGACCATCAACAACATCGGCGTGAGCGGCGCGCCGTACCCCTGCGGCAACTGCGGCTTCGCCTTCCTGGGCGCCCAGATTACGATGGAGATCGGTAGCGACGATACCGTCTATATCCTGTGGAGCTCGACGGTGGACCAGACGGACTATGCGCCGGAGCGCATCTACTTCGCCAGGTCGACTGATCACGGCGCAACGTACTCCACCCGGCAAGATGTTTCGCTCGCCCCACAGGGCGTGGAGCACGCTTTCCCGACCATCACCACAGGCGCTACCGCGGGCGATGTGCGCATCGGCTGGATGGACACGCGCATCAGCGGCAAATGGAATGTCTGGTATCGCGCCAGCGCCGATAGTGGGGCGACCTGGAGCGGCGAGACACGCGTCTCCGGCTATGTCCCCGGCTACAGCTACCTTACTACGGACGGCTTCGGCCTGCCCTACGGCGACTACTTCAGCATGGCGGTAGACAGCGCCGGCTCCACGCAGATCACCTGGGGTGAGTCTTCGAGTTATGCGGGGCCGGGCAACATCTGGACCGCGCACAACTGACGCCCGTGTCTCTCAGGTGTACCTGACGCCTGACGCACCTCGCTCCCGCTATCATGGCGACAGCGGGAGCGAGGTGCGTCAGGGCGCGATGAAACGCGAGGCGGCGCTACTCGAGGAAGAAGGCGCGCAGCGCGGGAACCAGCGCTTCGTTGGATGGGCCGTGGTCCTGGCCGTCGAGGGTCTGGCGGCGGACATAGGGCAGCACGCGGGCGATGGCGTCGGCGCCGTGGCGCATGAAGGCGTGTCCCTCCGGCTGGCCAAGGAAGAGCGTGCCATCCATCAGCAGGGTTGGCGTCGAAACGGTCGCCCACTTGTTGAGCGCCGCCGGATCGCCCTGCTCCACATCCTCGCAGATCGTCGCATCGTAGACCAGCGATGGGGCTGTCGCCTCCATCTTCGGCCACATCGGCGATTGCCGCATCTGGGCGATCATCGCTGGCGGCAGCCCGACATGCGCGGAGAACGTCTCGGACGCTTCGCCATTACGCCCCGCGGCGATCAGGTCTTTGAGACGCGCTACGAACCCCGGCGGCATCGGCGGGTGGCTAGCGTCAATGATGACAGGTGGCTCATAGAGCGCCAGCTTGATGATCTTGTCTGGCGCCAGCCGCGCCGCCTCCAACGCCAGGATCGCGCCGGACGAATGGCCGAAGACGAACGCCGAGCCGCCTGCCAGATCGGCCAGCGCGCCGATGTCCTCGACTTCGCGCGCAACGGCGTAGGGCGCGGCATCGCCGCTATCGCCCCGCCCGCGCCGGTCAAAGGCGTACACCGTAAAATACGGGGCCAGCGCCGCCGCGAGGGACGCCGCGTCCGTCCGGGTTGAGGATGCGCCGCTCACCAAGATGAGCGCTGGCCCCTGGCCAGATTGGTCGTAGGCGATTGGGGCGCCGTCTTTGGATATGAGTGTGCGCAAGGGAAGCCTCCTCTCTTTCTCAGAGGAGTATTCCATACGCGCATGGCGAAAACAGAAATTGCGAGGCTGGCGCGGTCCGCGAGGCGGCGTCACTGGCCGAAAGGTGATGATCAGCCGCCGGCGCGCGCTGCGGCGCGCACGCTGAGCAGCAGGGCGATCACCCCCCAGAAGAAACCCACGATGGCAATGCCGCCGAAGATTTGCGCCAGAAACTGATAGGTCTGGGCGGTCGTGGCTGGTTGGATGTCTGGATTTTGGAGGTCATGCAGCAGAAAGGCCAGCGGCGTCAGTCCGCCACCGAGCAACGCTCCCCATAATTCCCGAACGCCCACGCGAATCACGCCGACCACAAACAGGATTAGCCCCAACAAGATCAAGGGCGCGCCGATGCTCAAGATAGCGATCACTCCGAAGCCGATCACCCCCCGGCGACAAACCAATACAGGGCGCGCAGCAGGAAGTTCATGGTCGTCACCTCCTCGTGCCGGTGTAACCTCGACCATCCTCATTGGAGCACATCAGGGACTTCTACATGTTGCGCTCCGAAAGACCTCTTTCACCAGACTGCCGGCGCGCCACTTTGTTGAGCTGTTCATCGCTAGCGAGCATAGCGCGCGCTACACGAGCTCGCAATCCGATGGAGTCCGCGGGTGGCGCTAGAACAACCGCCTGAACCCTTCACAACTGCGCATCGCTCGTATATGACGCATTCCCCGTAGCGCGAACGCGCGACGATCTGCGCTACTGATCGCCGGCGCCGTCTACAGCCGCCACAGCTTGCGCAGGTGCGCCAGGAGCTCCTTCTGGCGCCGCTCGACGGTCTTGGGCGTCCACTCCGGCTCCTGGAGGATCTGGGTCGTGATGGCGAAAGGCGAAACGCCGTCCTTGCCGGTGAAGTAGGTGGTCTTCTTGAGGGCGAACTCCACGTTAGAGGCGCGGTCGTTCTTGGCGCGCGAGAGCAGCGCGAGGTTGCCTATACGGTGCGTCCAGCGGGCGCGCTGCTGCGGGTCGGGCCACCAGCGCAGCCACTCACTCTTGGGCGCCGGGTTGCGCGGCAAAACGTGCTCGACGGTGATCGTCTTGTAGTCGTAGGCCGCGCCGGCTCCGGCTAGCAGCGTATCGAGCCGCAGCAGCGCGTAGTTGCGCGGCTTGGGCGGCATCAGGTAGAGGTCGCCGCCCAGCGCGCTCATCGTCTCCTCGCGCTCCTGCTGGGTAAGCTCCAGCGGTGAAGCGGGATGCGTCAACTCGGCGCCGTCCTGGATCACGCCCAGTAACCGCCCGTAGCGCGATTGGCGCTTATCGGTATAGCGGCGGCGCAACATCATCGAGGCCGCCAGCCGCTCCAGGCTAGTCAGGAAGGTCAGCAGGCGGTCGGGCTGGTCGTGATAACGGGAGACATAGACCATCGCCGGCGGTATCCAGTCCGTATTGTCGATGCGGCTGAGCCAACCGAAGAGCGCGTTGATCTGGGCCGCCGCCGCGCGGTTGGCATGGTCATAGCTGGCGTTGACCACGACGTAGAGCGCGTTGCCGTAGGGCACAATGGTATCGTCAATCAGCCGCTTCGGGTCGCGCACGGCCTTGATCACGCCCTCGCGGAACTCGTCGAGGATCGTGCCCTGCTGGCGCGTGCGGCGGAAGATGGCGCGGACATGGCCGAAGAGGGCGTTGAACTCATCGCGCCCCAGCGATTCCTCGATCTGCTCCCAGCGCAACGTATACTCCCGCTGCTCGACCTCTGGAATCTCACCGATAATCTCGGCCTTGAGGATGTCGGCGTAGGAGAGGTCGAGGCCGCGGTCGTTGAGGACGGAGAAGATGCGGTAGGCGGAGGAGAGATCGGGAGTCGAGACGATCACCAGCAGGCAGCGCTGCACCAGGAACTGCGCCAGCCGCACGCGGCGCGCCTCGGGCAGCTTGCCGAGCTCCTGGGCATAGAGCCGCGCGTTCTCCAGCATGTTGCGCTGGCTCTCGTTGAGGTCGGGCTGGACCAGCCCCTGCAGGCGCTTGATGCCGTCCTCGCTCTGGATGTATTGCTGGAAGAAGCCGGCGTCGCGCTCTTTGGGGCGCAGCCGGTAGCGGGCAGGGACGTTGTTCAGCGGGTCGGCGGGCTCGTAGAGCCGCCGCGTGATGGACTCCGCGAACTGCGCCGGGACCATCGCGCGCAGTGTAGCGAGCAGGATAGTGAGCGTGATCAGCCGCTGCTGACCATCCACGATCTGCGCTTCGGGCCGTTCGCTCTTGATCAGCACCACGCTGCCAAGAAAATAGGGGTTGAGGTCCTCGACCGCGTCGTCCGAGTTTCCCAGGTAGGTCATGAGGTCGTCGAGGAGCTCGCCAGCGTGCTCGGTGGTCCACGCGTAGGGCCGCTGGTAGGGCGGCACGGAGAAGGCGTAGCGCTCGCTGAAGACCTCGCCAATCGGGTGCTGGGCGCCCTTGATCTCGACCCGCGCCACCGCACGCTCCTTTCGTTGCCCGCCATCCACCATCCAACAAGCAATCGCGCGGGCAGTGTATCATACAGGCGTTCCGCCATGAATTGGGCGGATGCGCCTCGTCGAGTGAACGGCGCCTCAATGACTGAGACCGGTTCGGGAGACTTCTGTGTCCTCTGGCAAGATGCACGACTACGAGATCGAGACCAGCCCGGAACTGGTACGCTGTCTGCTGGCGGAGCAGTTCCCACACTGGGCAGGACTTCCCATCACGCGCGTGGCGTCTGGCGGGACGGATAACGCGCTTTACCGCATTGGCGATGATCTGGTGGCGCGGCTGCCTTTTCTTCCGTCGGACGGGCAGGTGGAGAAGGAGTGGCGCTGGCTGCCGCTGCTGGCGCCGCATCTGCCGCTGGAGGTCCCCGCGCCGCTGGCGCTGGGCGAGCCGGGGGCGGACTACCCTGTGCGCTGGTCGGTCTGCCGCTGGCTTGAAGGCGAGCAGGTCACGCGCGAACGGCTGACCGATCTCAGCCAGGCGGCGCGCGACCTGGCGGGCTTCATTCTCGCCTTGCGGGCGATAGACCCCGCCGGAGGGCCGCTGTACGGCTCGCACAACTTTGGCCGCGGCGCGCCGCTGGCGACGCGCGATGGGGATGTCCGCGCGTCGCTGGCCGCGCTGCGAGCCATGCTCCCCGATGACTTCGATTGGGACGCGGCGGAGACGGCATGGGCTGAGTCGCTGAACGCGCCAGTGTGGGACGGGGCGCCGCTCTGGATTCACGGTGATCTCTACGGGCCGAACCTGCTGGCGCGCGACGGGCGGCTGAGCGCGGTGATTGACTTTGGCGGTCTGGGCGTGGGCGATCCCGCCTGTGATTTGATGGTCGCCTGGCACCTGCTGGATCGCGGGGCGCGTGCGGTGTTCCGCGCGGCGCTGGACGCCGATGACGCGATGTGGGCGCGTGGCCGCGGCTGGGCGCTCTCGATGGCGCTGATCGCGCTGCCGTACTACCTCCATACCAACCCGGCGATGGTCGCGATGTCGCGCTACACCATCGCGCAGGTCCTTGGCGACCGGAGCCACGGGCAGGGGTAGTGATCCCGCTCGTCCCGGCGCGGTTGCGCGCCCAGGCGTGATGGGTTATGCTCAAGGTCGAGCGCCGCGCGCGGCGCGCCCATGATGCGTAACTCCGGCTATAGGCCCACCCCGACGAGGCGAACCATGCAGAGCAGCGCAACCCCGTCCCGTTTCCCGACACTCCGCGCGTGGCTGGCGGCGCGCGACTGGCCGCGCGCGGTGCGCTGGCTCTCGATCGCGACCGCCGCTGTCATCTTCCTGGTACACGTGATGGGCGCGCTGGTGACGGACACCGGCTCGCAGGCGGGCTGCGCCAACTCGTGGCCGCTCTGCAAAGGCCAGTTCATTCCAGCCGAGTTCACGCGCTCGACGTTGATCGAGTTCCAGCACCGGCTGGGCGTGCCACTGGTCACGTTGCTGATGGTGGCGCTGATCGTGGGGGCGCTGGCGCTCTGGCGCGACCGGCTGGAGATCAAGATCCTGGCGCCGTTGATGTTTGTCACGTTGCTGGGGCAGGCGCTGCTGGGCGCGCTGGCGGTGATGTATCCTACGTCGGCGGTCATCCTGGCCTTCCATTTCGGTGTCTCCTCGCTCTCGGTCGCCAGCGTTATCGTCACCGCTTTCTTTATCCATGGGTTCGACCGCTGGGACCGCCTGCGCGACCGCGTGGCGGCGCGCGGCTTCCGCTGGCTGGTGTGGGTCACGACGGCCTATACCTATGTGGTGATCTACCTGGGCGCCTACGTGCTGCACACCAACGCGCAACTGGCCTGTACGGCGTGGCCGATCTGCGATGCCCGCCGCCCGTTGCCGCCGCTCAGTGTCGAGCCGTCGGTCATCAACATGACGCACCGGGTGGCGGCGGGCGCGCTCGTCCTGCTGGTCATCTGGCTGTTCGTCCGGGCGCGCCGGCTGCGCCGCGTCCGCCCGGACTTCTACTGGGCGAGCGCGGCGGCGCTGGTCCTGATCCTGGCGCAGGCGCTGGAGGGCGCGACGGTCGTCTTCAGCCGCGCGAGCGTGTGGGCGGAGGTGATGCATAGCGCCTTCATCGCTCTCTTCTTCAGTGTGATGTGCGTCATGGTCGTGCAGACGATACGCCGCCCGGCCAGCGCCCGCAACGCGCCGCCCGCCCAGTCCAAGAGCAAGTCCGCGCCGCGCCCCAGCCGCAACGCCACCGCCGCTATCGGCGGACGCTAGCGGCCCGCGCGCTGGTCCACCAGCGAAGGAAGAGCGACCGATGGCGCGCAATGGCAAGGTATACCTGAGCGCGCCACCAGGCGTTGACCCAGTGGTGGCGCGCCTGCTTCTCGCCTTCAGGCGCCGGCGCGCCGATGTCTGGCGTGGCCCCGCGGCGACAGACACGCTCTCGGCAGAGGCGCTACGGCAGCTAGACGCGCGAGAAGCCTTGATCCGCGTGCTCAACACCCATTCGGCGGCTGCCCCCAACGTGCGCCTGGAAATGGTGGAGTACCTGCGGCTGCGCGCGCTGGACACGCAGCGTGGAGACCCACGGCGGCGGGTGATCTTCAACCTGGTCACCGACCCGGACTATTACGGCCAGCAGTTGGATGACGCCGCCGACTTTATCATCAACACGACCAACAAGCCCGAGAGCGGCTGGCTGCCAACGATCGTTAGCGAGATCGGCCAGCTAAAAACGTCCCCTTCGCTCTCGGACAATCGCGGGCTGCTCACGGTAATCGTCGGCGTCATTGTCCTGCTGGTGGTGTTGGGCATCTTCGCCGTGACCTGGTTCGACGCCTCGCATCACCTGGTTCCCTTCCTGCGCTAAATCTACGAGGCGGGGGCGCGTCAGGCGAGGCGCAGGCGGAGGCGGGCGGCGAGGGCGCGCAGGTCGGGTTCGGGCAGGGGCGGGAAGTCTTTGGAGGCGAGCAGTGTCGCGCCGCTGGGCAGCTTCGTCGCGACGAGCTCGCCGCGGATCATCTGGTCGTTGAGGGCGTCGCCGGCGGTGTGGGGCGCGAGATGCAAGTGCAGGTGGGGGATGGAGTCGCCGAAGGCGTAGATGCAGACGCGCTCGCAGCCTGTCTCGGCCTTGAGCGCCGCCGTCACGCGCGCCAGCGTTGGCCCGAAGGTCGCCGCCTCGTCGCCATCCAGCGCGGCGATGTCGGTGATGTGGCGCCGGGGCTCCAGGTAGGAGAAGCCGGGCGTCTCCGAGGCGTAGGCCATCGTCAGCCGCCAGTGGTCATCCTGCCAGACCTCGCCGCGCATGAGATGGTCGTCCGCGGCGCGGCCCTGGCGGAGCGCGCAGACGCTGGGTGTTGTTTCATGATCCGCCACCATGCGCGTCATGCTCCTTTCGTATCGTCGTGTCCTAGTTCTCGGGCAATGACAGCGTAAAGGGCTCATCGGGGCGGGCCAGGGCCTGCTGGCGCGCCTCCCACAGGCGCACGGCGACCTCCGGCGGGACGTAGTGGCCGCCGAGTGGGGTGGGATGCATGTTGGGGCCGTGGTAGTCGGAGCCGCCGGTGGCGATCAGGCCGTACTGTCTGGCCAGCGCCAGCAGCCGCGCCACCGCGCCCGCGTCATACTGGCCATAGTAGCACTCCAGCCCTTGCAGGCCCGCGTCCACCAGCCGCGCCAGAGTGGATTCCTCCAGGTCGCGGACGTAGCGTGGGTGGGCCAGCGCCGGGATGCCGCGGGCGGCGCGGATGATGCGCACCGCGTCTTCGGGCGCCAGCTTGTAGCGCGGGATGAAGCCGGGGCCGCCGGGGGAGAGATAGCGCGCGAAGGCGTCAGAGACATCCGTCGCGTAGCCCGCCTCGATCAGCGCCCGCGCCACATGCGGCCGCCCGACCGCGCCGCCCGCCAGCTGGCGCACGCGCTCCCATGAGATGTCGTAGCCGGCTTCACGCAGGCGGTTGGCCATGCGCTCGCCGCGGCGCTCGCGGGCGTCGCGCAGCGCGCCGAGGCTGGCGGTCAGCGAGGCGTCCTCCGGGCTGATGTAATAGCCCAGGATATGCGCCTCGCCGCCGCCGCGCAGGTCGGTGTTGATCTCCACCCCGGCGACGATGGCGACGCCCAGCCGCGCGCCAGCCGCCCGCGCCTCCGCCAGCCCAGAAGTCGTGTCGTGGTCCACCAGACCGATCAGGTCCAGGCCGACGTCCGCGGCCCGCTGGACCAGGTCAGCCGGCGCGAGCAGGCCATCTGAGGCGGTCGAGTGGGTGTGTAGGTCGATGCGGCGCGGATTGGGCCTGGGCTCGCCCGTCTCAGGAGCGCTCATTTAGCGAAGTCGATGACGCGCGTCTCACGTACGACGCAGACGCGGATCTGTCCGGGGTAGTCCATGGACTCCTCGATGCGGCGGGCGACGTCGCGCGCCAGTTGCATGGCCGCCGCCTCGTCCACTTCCTCCGGGCGGACGATGATGCGCACCTCGCGCCCAGCCTGGATGGCGAACGACTTTTCGACGCCCTTGAAGGAGTTGGCGATGCCCTCCAGCATCTCCAGCCGCTTGATGTAGAGGTCGATTGTCTCGCGCCGCGCGCCGGGGCGGGCCGCCGAGATGGCGTCAGCCGCCTGGACGATGGCCGCCTCCAGCGACTGTGGCTCGGCCTCGGTGGCGTGGTGCGCGACGATGGCGTGAATGATCTTGGGCGAGCGGTTGAAGCGCCGCGCGATCTCACCGCTGATGAGCGCGTGCGGCCCCTCGACCTCCTGGTCAATCGCCTTGCCCAGGTCGTGCAGGAGCCCGGCCACCTTGCAGACGTTGACATCGGCGCCCAACTCATGGGCCATGGCAGCCGCCAGCACCGAGACCTCGATGCTGTGGTTCAGCACGTTCTGCCCGTAGCTGGTGCGGAAGTGCAGCCGCCCGATCAGCCGCACCAACTCCGTCGGCAGGTTGGTGACGTTGGCCTCGGCGCAGGCGCGCTCGCCCTCTTCCAGGGTCAACTGTTCCATGTCCTGCCGCGCCTTGGCGACCACTTCCTCGATGCGCGCCGGGTGGATGCGGCCGTCCAGGATCAGCTTGGTGAGCGCGACGCGCGCCACCTCGCGGCGCACGGGGTCGAAGCCGGAGAGGCTGACGGTATCGGGCGTGTCGTCGATGATCAGGTCCACGCCGGTCGCGGACTCCAGCGCGCGGATGTTGCGGCCCTCGCGCCCGATGATGCGGCCCTTCATCTCATCGTTGGGCAGCGGGACGGTGGAGACGGTGACGTCGGAGACCTGATCGGAGGCGCAACGCTGGATCGCGAGGGTGATAATCTCGCGGGCGCGGACCTCGGCCTCCTCGCGCGCGGTCGCCTCGATCTCGCGGGCGCGGGTGGCGGCGGCGCGACGGGCTTCCTCCTCGACGGCGGCGATCAGCTGCTCGCGGGCCTCATCGGCCGACATGCGCGCGACGCGCTCCAGTTCGCCGATGCGCTGCTCGCGCAACGACTCCAGGTTGTCGCGGATGGCGTCCTGCTCCTGCGCGCGCTGGTTGATGGCGCGCTCACGGCGCTCGATGCCCTCGCTCTTGCGGTCCAGCGCCTCCTCTTTCGAAGTCAGCCGCTGCTCCTGGCGCTTGATCTCCTCGCGCCGCTCGCGGACCTCCGATTCGAGCGCGGCGCGGGCGCGGGTAGCCTCGTCGCGTGTCTCACGCAGGATTTTGCCCTGCTCTTCCTGCAGTTGCGCCAGGCGCTTCTCGGCCGCCTCCGACGCCTGGCGCATCTGCTCCTCATGCCGCAGTTGCGCTTCCTGGAGGCGTAGCTGGGAGCGCTGCTGGCCCATCAGGAAGCCGCCAGCGACGCCGAACAGGCCCAGCACCAGCGCCAGGATGATGAATTCGATGGTGGACAAAACAGGAACCTCCGTGCGGACCCTCACGCGCTAAAGCGGACTGGCCCGTTGAAGGACGGCGCTACACGAATGGCCCGCGCAGGACGCATGATCCGGCGGGCAACCAGGCGCTATCGTGGAGAGCGGTCGGCGCGCTCGTGGGGGAGGATTGGATCCGGCCCGCCATGGAAGAGCGGCGCCGCCCATGATACTCATCGCTGGCGCGCTGTAGTTCCAGTCACTATACGAACCCGCGCTCAGCATTGTCAAGCGAGCGGTATTACCTGCGCGGCGGGTTCCCGTCTGGCGTCCAGTGTATGGAGCGCGCCGGGCGGCGACACTGCATCCCGGCGCGTGAAGAGAGATAGGCGCTCTGGGCCAGGGCTGGCCGCCGCGCGCCGGGTCATGTTACGGTCAAACGTAGTCGTATGGGAGCGATGGCTCGCGATGAGATGAGGCTTCCCGCGCACGCGCTGACGATGAAGGACAGGTACATGATGGACACGCCGGATACCCAGGACAGCAATCCCAACGCCAGGGGAAGCATCGGCGTCGGTGACCGCGCGCCCGATTTCGCGTTGCCCAATGCGAATGGCGAGACGGTGCGCCTGAGCGACTTCGCCGGTAAGCAAAATGTCGTGCTCTACTTCTATCCCAAAGACGAGACGCGCGGCTGCACAGCCGAGGCCTGCTCCTTTCGCGACAACTACGAGGTCTTCAAGGAGGCGGGAGCTGAGGTGATCGGCGTGAGTTCGGACTCCGAAGCCTCACACGCCTCGTTCGCCAGCCACCACCGCCTGCCGTTCATCCTGCTTAGCGACCGCGGGTCCGCCCTGCGCAAACTGTATGGCGTCCAGGCGACGATGGGGGTCATCCCCGGCCGCGTGACATACGTTATAGACAAGCAGGGGATCGTGCGCCACGTCTTTGTCTCGATGGCCAACATCGGCGGCCACATCAATGGCGCTTTGGAGGCGTTGCGCGCGCTCCCCGCCTGATTGGGCCAGGTGGGCGCCGGCGCTGGCCGCGCTCCGCCTGGAACGAATGCGAGGGAGGCTCACATGAGCGTAGCGTTCTACCAGACGGTGGCGCAGCTTTGCTTCACGCTGCTCGGCCTGTGGTGGCTTGTGCTGCAGACGAAGTACCGCGAGTGGATCGGGGACAATGACCGTCGCCGCATGGCGACCAGCGTCTCGCTCTACTTTCTGCTGCCCGGCGTGATGAGCCTGATCGCGCTGCTTGGTGGAGGATTCCCGCTGCTCTGGCGCACGGCATTCCTGATCGCCAGCGTTCTCGGCGCCATCGAGACGTTCTATGCCTGGCGGCGCGGCGGCCGGCGCGCGCGGCGGCTCGTGCGCGTGGGGCAGTGGGTTGGCTTCGCGCTCTATATCGTCATCGCGCTCATCGCGCTCATCCCCGGCATCGCGCTCTTCGGCCAGTTCCTCGATCCCGCCGTTACGGCTGAGCTATGCCTCGCGCTCATCGTCACGCTCGGCGCGCTGCTCGCATGGGGCTACTTCCTCGATCAGCCAGTGGCGACAATCGAGAGGTGATCAGAGAGGTTGAGCGCCTGGCCCGGCGCCAGAGGAGGAATTGAGCCGTGAGCGAAGTGCGCGGCCCGTGTGCGCCGATTGTCTTCTCCCCCAACCGCGCCCGCCTCGCCGCATATGCGCTGCTCTATCTGGCGCTCGGGCCGCCGCTGACGGCGCTCGGTCTTGAGTTCCTCTCGGCGTTGCTCCCGCCCTATCGCCTGGCGACGCTGCCGCAAGCGCTCTTCGTCGCCATCCTGGGCGTGGGCGTGCTGCTCGGTGGCGCCCTGATCTGCGTCCTCGTCCCGCTGACCCTCTACCGTATCGTCGTGTCGAGGCCATCGGTAATCGTGAGCGCCGAGGGCATCTCTGATGGCTGCTCGCTTGTAGTTGGCGGGATGGGACTGCTGCGCTGGAGCGAGATCGAGGCGATCATCCCCAGTATCTTTCGCCGGCGGCTCGAGTATGTCGTCATCATGCCACGGGACCCGAAACGTGTCCTGGCGCGGCGTGGGCCGCTGCCGCGCCTTTTTCGACGCGCGCTGAACATGTTTTTGCCCGGCGCGATCGGCCTGCCCCAGTGGCTGCTGGCCGAGCCGGTCGAGGAGGTGTACGCGCGTATCATCGCGGAGTATGGGGATATGCTGCGCGCCCACGACATCGTCTTCGCACCTGCCACGGCCACAGCGCGCTAACGCTCCCGCCCAATCTACCCAGCCGCGAGCCCTTTCCCGCCGAGCGGGACGACCTCGAAGCGCTCGCCCATGCCGGCGATCAGCTGCCGTCCGCGCCCAATCAGCGCGCGCACGTCCTCGCGCGCCAGTGAGGCGTCATGCGCCGCGCGGTCGCTCCACACCTCACTCACCCATACCGTGTTCGGCTCGCTCACCGAGACGCTGACGGTATACTGCTCACAACCTGGCGCATCGCGCAGGCATCGCGCAGCAGCGCCGCCAGCGCGTCGCGCTGCCCGGGCAGCGCGATGAACTTGCCAAATAGCCCGTATCCGCGCTTATGGATCCTCTCCTAATGATTGCGGACTGCGCTCGCTTACTTGCGGTGATCATGAACGTCTGCACGCAAGATGTCTTCGAGCGACTTATGCACGAGCAGCTCGTCATCCACTGAGAGCAGTATTGGAGGAGGCGCACGCCGCCAGTACAGATCCCACAGCGCCTTGCGTCCGCCAGATATTTCATTCAGCCCGCGCAGACCCCATATCGCCCAGGTCCGCAACCAGTAGTTGGAACTGGAGCAATGTTTGAGGAACACGGGCAGCGCACGCACATCGCGCGCATCGGCGAGCAACTCGACGATGTCAGCCTGGACGCCGATATCTCGCTCCTTCTCCACTTCGGCCAGCAGCGGCTCGACGAACTCGCCAATACGCCCGCGCAGCCACCAATAGGCGTCCTCCTTGGTGACGCGCCTGCGCATCATTCGCATGCATCGCGCAAACCCGGGAAAATTGTCAGAGGATTTCGCGGACATAAGAACGTCCTACGCCCGCGCGACCGTGACGGGGACGGCGTTGAGGATGGCGTCGCCGGAGAGTGGCTCGATCTCGGCGTCGGGAATCAGGCGGTTGAGGCTGACGCCGGGGTGCGCCTGGGCGACGGCCATGCGCGCTCCCGGTTGGTCGTGGCCCCAGCCGTGCGGCAGGCTGACCACGCCCGGCGCCATCTCGTCCGTCACGCGCACCGGCGCGACCAGCGAGGCGGCGGCCGACGTCACACGCGCCGCGCAGCCATCCGCCAGGCCGAGGCGCGCGGCGTCGTCCGGGCTCACCAGCAGCGCGCAGGGGTCCGCGCCCTTCACCAGCGGCTCGAGGTTGGCCATCCATGAGTTGTTCGAGCGCAGCTCGCGCCGCCCGATCAGGACCATCTCCGGCTGTGGCCGCGCCAGCGCCGCGCGCAGCCGCGGAATGTCCGCCAGCAGCGACTCGGGCGCAAGCGCCACCTTGCCCGACGGCGTGCGCAGGACCTCAGGGATGCGCGGCCGCAGCGGGCCGAGGTCTACGCCATGCGGCGCGCTCTCCAGCTTCGCCAGCGTCAGCCCATCCGGTCGCGCGCCGAAGCCATCGCCGTAAGGGCCGACGCGCAGCAGGAAGTCGAGCATGCGCTCGGCGCCGCGGCGCGGAGCCAGCGCCGCCAGCAGTTCCGCCGGATCGCGCCCCTCGACCGGCGAGCGGGACATCTTGACCTCGCGCACGATGACCTGCCCGATCACATAGTCGTCCAGCGCGGAGACCGGAACGCTCGCGCCCTGCCCGGCGAGGACGCCCATCAGCCGCAGCAGAATCTCGGACTCGTCCATGCTCCCGGCGGCGCGCTGGAAGACGGGCAGCGAGTAGTGGGCGATGTTGCGGATCGAGAGCTGGTAGAAGGCAAGATCGTAGTGCGCGCGCTCCAGCGGCGAGGGTGGGGGCAGGATGACGCTCGCATGGCGCGATGTCTCGTTGATATACCCATCTACACAGACCATCGCGCCGAGCGAGGCGAAGGCAGAGGCCAGCCGGTCGCCGTTAGGCGCGCTCAGCGCCGGGTTGCCCGCGATGGTGACCAGCGCACGGATTTGGCCCTCTCCCGGTGTCTCGATCTCCTCCGCCAGGCACGCGGCCGGTAGCTCGCCCAGCACGCGGCTGGCCTTTCGCACCCGGCTGACGCCCGGGCCGGTGCGGAAGCCACGCCCGCGCCCCGGCTCGCCACTGGTGTTGCGCGCGCCCGCGGCGGCCTTGGGGAACATCGCGCCGCCCACGCGATCCAGATTGCCGGTCAGGGCGTTGAGCGCGTCCACCAGCCAGTTGGTCAGCGTGCCGAACTCCTGCGTGCTGCCACCGATGCGGCAGTAGACCACCCCACGCTCGGCTCCCGCCAGCTCACGCGCCAGGCGGCGAATAGTGGCCGCATCAATCCGGCAGCGCGCCGCGACGGCCTCCGGCGTGAACTCCTCGGCCGCCGCGCGCAACTCTTCCAGGCCGTTCAGATGCTCGCCCAGCGCGCCAGGCCTGACCAGTTCCTCCGTGAAGAGCGTGTTGACCAGAGCGAACAGGAGCAGCGCATCTGTCCCCGGATGGATAGCGTGATGCTCGTCGGCTTCCTGAGCGGTGCGGGTGCGGCGCGGGTCAATCACCACCACCTTGCCGCCGCGGGCGCGCAGCGCGCGCAGGCGGTCGCGCATACCGGGCGCGGTCATCAGGCTGCCGTTGGAGACCAGCGGGTTGGCGCCCAGGATGAGAAAGTAGCCAGTGTTGTCGACGTCAGGTATGGGGATGGTCAGCGGGCCGCCGAACATGAGCCCGGCGGAGACGTGCTTGGGCATCTGGTCAAGGGTCGAGGCGGTGAAGATCGAGCCGCTGCGCAGGGCGGTCAACAGCGGCGTCACATAGAGCTGGCCGGAGAGCGTATGGACGTTTGGGTTGCCCAGATAGAACGCCACGGCGTCGCGCCCATGCGCGGCGATAATCGGCGCCAGCAGCCGCTCGACCTCAGCGAACGCTTCATCCCACGAGACCTCGCGCCAGCCCTCGCCTGACCGGATGACTGGCGCGCGCAGACGGTCGGGGTCGGCGTCGAGCGCCTTGAGGGCCGACGCCTTGGGGCAAATGTAGCCGTGGCTGAAGACATCTTCCTGGTCACCGCGGATGCTGACCACCTCGCGCCCGCGCGTCGTGATCTCCAGCCCGCAGGTCGCCTCGCAGAGCGGGCAGGTGGCATAGTTCACCCGCATCTCGCTGGCCGCGCTATTGCCGCTCGCTGTCCCGTCCATCGGTCGCCCTCCCGCCGTCGCTCGTCACTTGTCACTGATGACTCCGCCAGGCCGCGCCGCAGCGCGCTCTGGCATGATACGGCGTGGCGTGAAGCGTGGTCAAACGAGCGCCGCTGGGCGGCTGGCAATCCGCCCTTGACGTGACGCGCGCCTCCGCGACTACCCTGACCCCACGGCTGGCGCGCGACATGCGCGCTTTCCATGCCGCGGCGCAACGATTGAGAGGGCGATCATGGGCGCGAGCAAGGCTGGAGCCGCCCCGATTCTGGAGCGTATGGAGCGCTTCGCGCCGGGAATCGCCTGGATGCGCGCCTATCAGCGCGCCGACCTGTGGCGCGACCTGCTCGCGGGACTGACGCTGGCGACAGTGATTCTGCCCGTGGCGATGGCGTATGGCCAGCTAGCCGGGCTGCCGCCAGTCGCGGGGGTCTACGCCAGCGTCCTGCCTCTGGTAGCCTACGCCATCTTCGGTCCGTCGCGCCTGCTCGTGCTCGGGCCGGACACCTCGACCGCGGCGCTGGTCGCCGCGGCGATCCTGCCGCTGGCGGGTGGCCACTCCACGCGCGCGATGGCGCTTGCGGCGGCGCTGGCGCTGCTGACCGGCGCCATTGCGCTGGTCGCCCGCATCGCCCGGCTTGGGTTTATCGCCAGCTTCCTCTCCAAGCCCATCCTCACCGGATACATCAACGGACTGGCGATCTCGGTGATCGCCAGTCAATTGGGCAAGGTCTTCGGCATACGGGCCAGTGGCCCCAACACCTTCAGCGAGTTGTACGACCTCGCGTCCAAGCTCAGGTCCACGAATGTGGGCGCGCTGGTGATTGGGACCTCCGTCATGGCGCTGATCATCGCCCTGCGGCGCTACGCGCCGCGCTTGCCCGGCCCGCTGATCGCCGTCGCCGCGGCGACCCTGGCCGTCAGCCTGTTCCAGCTCGACGCGCGCGGCGTCGCGACGATCGGCGCCATCCCCGCTGGCCTGATCATCCTGCGCGCGCCGGCGGTCCGGGCCGGAGACCTGCTGGCGTTGCTGCCCGACGCGCTGGGCATCGCGCTGCTCAGCTTCTCCGATACCATCCTCAATGCGCGCATCTTCGCCGCCCGCAACGACTACAGCGTGGACGCCAACCAGGAGCTTGCGGGACTCGCCGCCGCCAACATCGCCGCGGGCCTCAGCCAGGGCTTTCCCGTCAGCGCCAGTGGCACACGCACAGCGGTCAACGAGGCGGCGGGTGGGCGCACCCAACTGGCAAGCGTCTTCGCGGCGATCGCGCTCGGCTTTACCCTGCTCTTTCTGACCGGACTACTGAGCCGGTTTCCTGTCGCTGCGCTTGGTGGCGCGCTGATCGCCGTTATTCTGCCACTGCTCGATGTCGCGGGGTTCCGCCAACTGTACCACCTGAGCCGGGCGGACGCCGCGGTCGCGCTTGTGACGCTGGTGGGCGTGCTCACGGTTGGGCTGCTGCCGGGACTGGCCATCGCCATCGCGCTTTCCTTCCTGCTCGTGCTGGCGCGGGCCGTGCGCCCACACGACGCCGTGCTCGGCAAGACGCCCGAGCTGGACGGCTACCACGATATTGGTGACTACCCTGAGAGTGAGCGCGCGCCAGGTCTACTGATCTACCGCTTCGACGGCCCGCTCTTCTTCGCCAACGCCAGCTATTTCGAGGGACGGGTCAAGACGCTGATCGAGAGCCAGGACCCGCCCGTGCGCTGGTTCATCCTCGACGCCGAGGCGATCACCGATGTAGACGCGACCGCGCTGGAAACCCTGGAAGAGACGCGCCAGTTTGTCCTCACGCGCGGCGGCGTCATGGCCATCGCCCGCGCCAAGAGCGCGCTGCGCGAGCGCCTGGACCGCGCCGGACTGGTGAAGGCGCTGGGCGCGGACCACATTTACCCCTCCATCCGCACGGCGGTCGCGGGCTACGAGGAGGCCACGCGGGAAGGCGCGTGACGGAAGGCGCCATCTGTCCCGGGTCGCTGGCGCCACGAGCCGGGCGTCGATCAGATCCGCTCGAAGCCACCGCCGGCCGCCTCGAGTCCGTCGCTGATGCGCAGTGTTTCGCTGGCGCCATGCGCTCGACGGGCGCGACGCGAGCGCCATGCGTCGTGAGGCCGCTTTTGATCTCGGTCGCGCGCGCTGAGCCGCGCTGGAACTGCCCAGAGCCACAAACCGCTAGCGCAACGCCGCCGCGCCGCCACTCCACGAGCCCTGGCCGGTCAGCGCGGGCCGGAGCGCCCTGCGGTATAGCTCTGTCTGCAACGTGTCGCGCGGGTCAACGGTGGATTTGAGCGCGGCGAACGTCGCCAGCGCCTCGGGCGGAAGCATGCGGCGGACCTGGGCTGGGGTCAGTGTGCTGTCTTTGGCGAAGTAGAGGCGGCCGCCATAGTCGAGGGTGATGTCGTTCAGGTCGCTTGCCAGCGCCAGCATGCGCGCCTCCTCGCCGCGGTGGACCGGGAAGTCGAGCGCCAGAGAGTAGCCGTCGAGCAGGTAGTTGAGGGTGAATTCGCTGGCGCGCTGCTTCTTCATCACCGCCAGCGAGGGTGGCAACCCCGCCGCGTGCGCCCGCTGGATGAGCGCCGCGAAACCCGCGCTGGCCGCCTCCAGCGACAGGAACGCCTGATGCTGGATCAACCCGCCCGGCAGGTAGGAGTATTGCCAGTTGGGAATGATATCCAGCGGGAAGTTGGCGGCTGGATACGGCACGCGCTCCCAGCCGCCACGCGCGCGGCGACTGCCCATCGCCCACTGCGCGCGGTTGGCAAGCGCCGCGCCGCGATGGGAAGACATCGGGCGGGCGAGCGTCGGAATCAGCCCGGCGGGGAGGTAACGCAGCAGACGCGCAGGACCAGCGGGCCACTCGGGCCAGGCGCGCGCCAGTGTCTCCGCCGCGCGGGGATCCTCGCCCGCCGCAAGCTCACGCCCCTCGGCCAGCAGCCCGCGCCCCAGGCTCGGGCCAGTGGCGCTGGCGTCCACCCAGGCCACCATGTCGCTGACATCCGGCGCGGCGGCTTCCATCGCCGCCAGGAGCGCGCCAAGCGAGTTCTGCGCGGTCTGCCGCTCGGCGACCAGCCCGGAATAGACGCGCCGCATCTGGAGCGTCAGGCGGGTGAAGACGCCGAGCAGACCCACGCCGCCAATCGCGGCGACGAAAAGGTCAGGACGGCTGTCGGGCGAGCAGGTCAGCCACTGGCCGCCCGGCAGCGCAAGCTCGAAACTGAGAATGTGATCGCCGAACGCGCCCATCCGCCAGTTGTTCTTGCCGTGGATATTGGCCGCCGCCGCGCCCGCCACCGTTACCGAGCCGCGGCCGGGAACCACCGGCGGCCGCCAGCCATCCGGCAGCACATGCCGCCAGAGATTAGCGATGGTCACGCCCGGCTCGACGGTGACTACGCCAGTCTCCGGGTCCCACGCCAGGATCCGGCTAGCGGCGGAGCAGTCCAGGGTCAGTCCGCCCTGGAGGATAGCGGCGTCGCCGTAGCTATTGCCTCCACCGCGCAGGCAGACCGTCGCGCCGCGCGCATCCGCCGCCGCGAGCGCCGCCGCCAGACCGTCGCCATCCGCCGGGCGGGCAAAGTGACTCTGCGCGTGATCGCGCATCCCCCAGCCGGAGAATTCACGCTCCGGCTCCTTCAATACCTGAGCCATGCTAAAACGCCCGCCGTTTCATCAGGAACCCTGGAATCAGCTTGATGACCAGCATAACTGGCCGCCAGTACCAGGGCGAATAGACAACATCGAAGCCGCGCGTGGCGGCATCGACGATGCGCCGCGCCACAGCCCGCGGGTTCGCGGTCAGCGCCGGGGGCGTGGGCGCGTCCGCGGTCATCGGGGTATCCACAAACCCCGGCTTGACAGTTACGACACGCACGCCTGCGCCTGCCAGGCGAAAGCGCAGCGATTCGAGATAGACATTCAGACCGGCCTTGCTGGCCATGTAGACACTGTTGCCATTGCGTCCGCGGTCGCCGGCGACGGAGGAGACGCCCACAATCGCGCCAGCCCTGCGCGTCGTGAAGTAGATGGCGGCCAGATCGCACCACTGGATGGCTCCGAGCAGGTTGACCTCGATCATCGCCCGCTCATCGTCGTAGCTCCAGCCGCCCGGCCCCGCGGCTGGCATGACGCCCGCGGTGTATACCAGGACGCGCAGTGGGGCGCCTACGGCTTCCAGGTCTGCGGTGATCTGCGAGAAGAGCGCGGGCGCGCTGTCCGTATCGCGCACATCATGCGGATAGACGCGCATGTTTTCCAGGTCACGGTGGACGGTAATCGCGGCGGCCAGTGTGTGTAGCTCAGCCACGCGCCGCGCCACGAGCGAGACGTGGTAGCCGCGCCGCGCCAGTTCGCGCGCCACTTCCGCGCCGATTCCGCCTGACGCGCCGACCACGAGCGCGCCGCGCGCCGCCACATCTCGCTGACTCATCACCACTCCTGCCGCCCGGCTGCCGCTTCGTCACGGCGGAAGACGCGCGCTCCACTGATTCTACTGCGAGCTTTTCACGCTCGTCCGCATTAAACACCATAACCCGGCGTAGCGCGCGAAGGCTCCGCACATGAGGCAGGCTGCGCCGGCGAGGATTGGGACCCAGGACACAGCGCGCGTATCTCCTTGCTCACACTTCGACGCTCGCGCGCCGGCAACGCCTAACACATCCTTATGTCGAGCGTTGTCCCTCGCGATTGGGACGGCAGGCGAGAGTCTGACCCGCGCGGGGCGCTTATGAGCCATTGCCGCGCGCTCGCCTCACCCTGTCCCATCGGGAGGGGAACATGAAGACACGACGCTCGCTCAGCGCCCTCACTGTGGTTACTCTGGTTCTGCTCGCGGGCTGCGGCCCGCTTGCCAGCGGGGGGGGAACGTCAAAAACCACCACGCCCACCCCTACGCTACCCCAGCCGACGGACACTACGGCGCCCCAGCAGCTGACCTTCGTCCAGGACCCGATGAGCGCGCCAGACACCTATGACTGGACGCATCAAGGCTCTTGCGGAAGCGACGCATCCGATGGCTTTCACATTGACACGTCTCAGGTCTGTGTGGCGCCTGACCAGATCACCAGCTTCAGCGATGGAACGGTCTCGATAGACGCCAGGCAGACATCGGGAACACTGCTGCAGGGCTATGCCTTGATCTTCCGCGCTTCAGGCAGTGGGCCGCTTCCTGACTTCTACGCCTTGTTGATTGATGGAAACGGCAAGTGGCGCGCGATGAAACTGGTGAACGGTCAAGCATCCTTCTTCACGCCGTTTACCTACACAGCAGCCATCCATCGGGGGCTGCGCGCCACGAACACGCTCAAAGTCGTGATGACTGGCTCGCACTTTGATCTCTATGTCAACGGCGTGAAGGTGGGGCAGTTCGATGATTCCGGCCTGGCGACCGGCGTGCCTGGAGTTCTGGGTGGCCCTGGCATCTCCGTGGTGTTCTCCAACTTCCGTATGCAGGTAGCGTCCTGACCATGCTGGCCGTCCTGACGACCCCAGCGCGGCGCGCCTCAGGGTCGCGCCGCGTCCTGGCGGGCCGCCAGCCAGGCCTCGACCACGGGCCAGTCGGCTTCGCTGGTGATGGCGGGGCTGGCGGCGCTGGGTGTGTAGACGGCGACGCGCGCGCCACTGGCCAGCGCGATTCCCGCCAGCCCGACCGCGCCGGGCTGGGCGAGCGCGCGCGCCAGCAGGTCGCGGCGGATGACCAGCGGCGGCGCGAGGCGGCGCAGGCGCGCGCGCGGTAGCGTCTCCACCACGCGGCCATCCTCAACCCGCTTGAGCGTATCGGTGATGGGCTCGCCCGCCAGCGCGACGCCATCCATCGCCCGGGCCGCCGCGTAGCCCGCCGCCAGTGTCTCGCGCAGGAGCAGCGGACGCGCGGCGTCATGCGCGATCACCCATGCGCAGGTCTCCGGCAGCGCCGCCAGTCCCGCCGCCAGCGACACCCGCCAGTCCGGCTCACTTGCGATGACCAGGAACGGCGGCGCTGGGGCGGGTAGGCCGCTGGTGAGCGCCTCAGCTTCCAGCGCGCGCGCCGCCCGTGCGACGACCACCACCGCGGCGATCTGTGGGCGCTCCAGTCCCGCGGCTCCATGCTCCAGAGGTTCGAGGTCAGGATGTCCGCTGAGCGCGTCCAGCGCCCAGGCCGCAACGGGCCGCCCGCGCAAGGGACGCCAGAGCAGCGCCTCGGCTTCGTCCGTGGCTGGCGCGGGGGCGGTAGCGATGAGCAGCGCGCCAGCGGTGGGGTTCGCTGGCGTGCTGGAGTGGGATTGGCCGGCTGGCGGTGTGGTCATGGCGCGGGCGACGCGGCGCTCAGGCCGTGCCGGTGCGGCGGGCGGCGGCGGGCATGCTCGGCGCGGTCTGCTTGGGGTGGGCGAAGATCATGCGCCCGGCGACCGTCTGCAGGACGCGCGTCACCGTCACCTCGATGGTGGATTGCAGGTACGCCTTGCCGTTCTCGACGACGATCATTGTGCCGTCATCTAGGTAGCCAACGCCCTGGCCCGCCTCTTTCCCTTCCTGCATGATCTTGACCGTCATTTCCTCGCCCGGCAGCAAGATTGGCTTCACCGCGTGCGCCAGCTCATTGATGTTGAGCACCTTCACGCCCTGGAGCTCCGCCACGCGGTTGAGGTTGAAGTCGTTGGTGATGATCGCGCAGCGCCACTGGCGCGCCAGCTTGACCAGCTTGGCGTCCACCTCAGCGACTTCGGTGGGGTCAGCGTCGGAGATCTCGACGGGGACGTTGGAGTCCTTCTGCAGGCGCTGGAGGATCTCGAGGCCGCGGCGGCCCCGGTTGCGGCGCATGCCGTCGGGGGAATCGGCGATATGCTGAAGCTCTTCGAGGACGAAGCGTGGAGCGACGAGCGTGCCAGTGATGAAGCCGGTCTGGCTGATGTCCGCGATGCGCCCGTCGATGATGGCGCTGGTGTCGAGCAGGATGCGGTCGGTCATGCGCTTATTGCCGCGCCCGGTGAGGCGGTCGCGCAGACGGCCGCTGCTAACCTGCTCGCCAGCGTCATGCTCCTCATGCTCTTCGCCCTCATCACGCGCCGCCCGCCGCGCCGCCCGCCCGGCGAAGGCCATGCTCGCCAGCCGGGTGAAGTCGTTTTTGCGCAGGACGGCGATCGTGACACCCAGCCAGGCGCAGAGAATCGCGACAGCGGTAGGCGCCCAGCGGCCCAGATCGGCGAAGGATAGCTGCGCCAGCGGAATCGCCAGTAATGCGGCGATCAACAGGCCTACGACCAGCCCGATGACTCCGGCGATCAGATCGCTGACCTCCGCCTTGCGAATCTGCTCACGAATCCAGTGGTAGGGGGCGATGATGATGATCGGCGTAAACGCCATGATGATAAGTCCGATGACAAGCGCGAACCCCACTACCGCCAGAATCGGCAGGTGCAATTTTTCCGCGTTGGCGACCGTCTCACCGACGTCGTACGCCAGCGCCGCCGCGACCACGAATACAATGGCGCGGACGATCATTCTGCCAGACATGCGTCTGCTCCTCTCGCAGCGTCTATCAGGAAGGCGCACGCGTCTTCCCCGGAAACGGCTTCCACGGGCCGATTTCCACATGTTCGCGCGCGCGCCGCCTCAAGACGCGCGATCCCTCCCTCAGGGGGCGGATCCAGGAGGGAACGCGCGCGCAAGCCGCACGCCCTCTCATCTGCTGAAGCGGTAGCCGGCGATGGCTGCGCCTACACAGTCCATCCGCTGACGCGCGCTCCTTCTGCGCCATATTCTGTCTACCTAGTGTAGCATAATCGCCGCTTTGGTAGAGAGAGGGGCGCCACAATTCGTCATGGATTCCGCTGCGCTCAGCCCGCGCCCAGCGGCCTCAGCGCTGCTGGCCGCCCGGCCGCTCATCCGTCTCCAGCGCCATCGCGATCGCGGCGGAGATGGTCGGCGCGTAGAGTATGCGAATGCCCTCGCCCTTTTGCTCGCTGTCCGCTCCACGGGCGGGCGGGGCGATGATCTTGCGGAAGCCCAGTTTGGCCGCCTCACGCATGCGCTGCGCCAAACGTGGCACGCTGCGTAGCTCGCCGCCCAAACCCACCTCGCCGACCAGCGCAAGATCGGGCTTCACGCGGCGCTCCAGATAGTTCGAGGCGATGGCTACCGCGACCGCCAGGTCCACCGCGGGCTCGCTCAACTCGAAGCCGCCCGCGACGTTGACATAGACATCCTGCGAGCCCAGCCCCAACCCGGCGCGCTTGATGAGCACCGCCAGCAGCATCTGCAAGCGGTTGCGGTCGAAGCCGGTCGCCGTCTGGCGCGGCGCGCCGAAGACCGTCGGGGTGACCAGCGCCTGCGTCTCCACCAGCAACGGGCGCGTGCCCTCCATGCTGACGACCACCGCCGAGCCGGTCGCCTGGCCGCGCGACTCGGAGAGGAACAGCCCCGACGGATTGGGCACATCGACCATGCCGTCGCCGCGCATCTCGAAGACACCGACCTCGTTGGTCGCGCCGAAGCGGTTCTTGACGCCACGCGCCAGGCGGTAGGTATGGAAGCGCTCGCCCTCGAGATAGAGCACGACATCTACCATGTGCTCCAGCGTGCGCGGTCCAGCGACTGAGCCTTCCTTGGTGACGTGGCCGATGAGCACGATGGGGGTATGCGTACGCTTGGCGGCGCGCATCAACTGCAACGCGCATTCGCGCACCTGGCTGACGCTGCCGGGCGAGGAGGAGATGGTCGCCGCCGAGACGGTCTGGATGGAGTCCACGACAACCAGCGCCGGCCGCATCCGCTCAACCTGCTCGATGATCGCCTCGACCTCGGTGGCCGGCTGGAGGTAGAGGCGCGGCTCCATGATCTCCAGCCGCTCGGCGCGCAGCTTGATCTGCTGCGGCGACTCCTCCGCCGAAACGTAGAGCGCGTCGGCGCCAGAGCGTGCGATAGAGCCCGCGACCTGTAAGAGCAGCGTCGACTTGCCGATGCCCGGCTCGCCGCCAACCAGCGTCAGCGACCCGGCCGTCAGCCCGCCGCCGAGCACACGGTCTAGCTCATCCGACCCCGTAGCGCGGCGCGGCGCGGTGACCGCCATCACCTCCGGCAGCGGCACAGGCGCGACGGACTCTACCGGCGCCGCGGCCGCGCCCGCCCCTTTGCGCGCCGGCTCGGCGGGCGCCTCGACCAGGCTATTCCATGCGCCGCAGTCCGGGCAGCGCCCCATCCACTTGGCGCTCTCGTACCCGCACTGCTCGCAAAAGAACTTCGTCACCGACTTCGGCATACTCGCCCTTCTCGCTCCCATACCGTGTTATCAGGATAACGCTACTCCGCCCTGAAATGCTACGCCTCATACCCTTCATGATTCGATGAGATGTGTGGGCATCCGGTCATCGGGTCACTTCTGTTCTGGCCGTTGTCCATGAGGAGTCATCCCTCGAACCGCGCACGTATGAAGGTGAGGGTGTGGGCGATGATTTCGCGTGTGCGGGCGGTATCATCTCGGGTGTCGAAGCTGTGCTGGCCGTTGGCGTGGTTGAGAACATCCAGTGTGATGTTCGCCGTTAGCGCGGCCTGGGTGAAGGCGTCAATCCCGGCGTTCAGCGCAGGATGGTCCCGCCCGGCGCGAGCGAGCAGGGTGGGTGGCGCGCCGGAACCGCTCCCCGGTTCCTCCAGAACGGCGGCGGGCGAGTAGCGCGCCAGGCGCGCCATCGCGGCGTCGTCCGCGCGTTCGGCGGCCGAGGCCATCGGGCGCAAGTCCATCACCGCATAGTAGGCGACGAGGCAGCGCACGTAGGTCAACGGCTCGCGCAGCGCGCGGGCCAGGAACGGTCCGCCGCCGGAGAAGGCCCACAGACACAGCCGGTCAGGATCCACGCCCAGCTCCTCCGCATGCGCGCGCACATAGGCGGCCGCCGCCCCAATGTCCTCCTCCGCCTGCTCCAGCGCGTCATAGTTGAAAAAGCGATGCTTGAATGAGACGCCGACCCAACCTGAGACAGCGGCCAGCGCGCCGAAGTCGCGATGCCCACCCCATTCGGTCGCGGGCGGCAGTTCCGGCTCGATTGGCCCGCCATGGACCAACAAGACCGCTGGCCGCCGCTCGTCTGCGCGCAGCCCCGGCGGCGCATAGATGGCCATCGGCAGGCCGCCGTCCGGCGTCTGGCGATAGACAATGCCGCGCGGGGTCACGGTCTCCATTCCATCCGCGTGGTAGACGAGCCGAGCCCGCAGCGCCGCGAATGGAACATCTCGCCCGTCCGCCATGTGAACCCTCCTGTTGGCGGGCGACCTCGCCCAGCCCCGCTGCTCGGAGGAGAGGGGAAGCTGGCGCCGTGGCCGCCACCCGTTGGTGGCACGCGCGCCCGCCCCGCGAAGCATGCTCGGCGCGGGCCAACTCCTCGCGGGGAGAAGATGGCCGGAGGCCGGATGAGGTCGCGCCCAAGCGGCGCACGACGCGCTGAGGTAACACAAAAGCCACTACACCGCGAGGCGGGCGCCGGAAGCCTGTCGCCTCCAGCGCCCGCCCAGCCGTCCAGTCCCGCTAGCGGGATGGTTCTTCGCCCGACGTGAGGGCGGCTTCCGGCGGGGCCGGTAGCTCGCCGATCAGCGACTCCTCGCGGCGCTCGCGCATCTCCAGCTCCACCGTGTTGTTGCGCACGACAGCCTCGACGATATCACCGGGGCGGAACTTGCCTTGCAGCAAGCCCTCCGCCAGCGGGTCCTCGATCAGGTTCTGGATGGTGCGGCGCAGCGGGCGGGCGCCGTACTGCGCGTCGTAGCCCTTGTCCACCAGCATGTCTTTCGCCTCGTCTGGCGCGAGCAGCTCGATCTGCTGCTCGGTCAGCTGCGTGCGCACGCGATTGAGGAGCAGGTCCACGATCTCGCGCACGTCCTCGCGGCGCAGGCTGCGGAAGACGATGATGCCGTCAATGCGGTTCAGGAACTCCGGCTTGAAGGTGTTCTTCAACTCGCCGGTGACCTTGTCGCGCATCGCGTCATACTCGTTCTGGAACTGCTTCTCCTTGTCCTTGGACTGCGCGAAGCCGATCGCCGCCTCTTTGTTCAGCAGTTGCGCGCCGACGTTCGAGGTCATGATGATGATCGTGTTGCGGAAGTCCACCGTCCGGCCCTTGGCGTCGGTCAGCTTGCCGTCCTCCAGAATCTGGAGCAGCAGGTTGAAGACGTCCGGATGGGCCTTCTCGATCTCGTCCATCAGGATGACGCTGTAGGATTTGCGCCGTACCGCCTCGGTCAGCTGGCCGCCTTCCTCGTAGCCGACGTAGCCTGGAGGCGCTCCGGTCAGGCGGGCCGCGGCATGGCGCTCCATGAACTCGGACATGTCAATCTTGACCAGCGCGTCCTCGCTGCCGAACATGAACTCCGCCAGCGCCTTCGCCAGCTCCGACTTGCCAACGCCCGTCGGGCCGAGGAAGATGAACGAGCCAATCGGGCGCTTCGGGTCCTTCAATCCGGCCCGGGCGCGGCGCACGGCGCGCGAGATGGTCTCGATCGCCTCGTTCTGGCTGATGACGCGCTTGTGCAGCGCGGACTCCATCTCCAGCAGCCGCGCGGACTCTTCCTGCGCGATGCGCATCACGGGGATGCCCGTCCACATCGAGACGATCTGGGCGATATCCTCTTCGTTGACGGTCGGCTTGTCCGTCGTCTTGTCGCGCTGCCAACCGGTCTCCAGCTTGGCGATACGCTCGCGCAGCTTGACCTCGCGGTCGCGAAGCTCGGAGGCGCGGTCGAAGTCGCCGCTATCCACGGCCTCGTTCTTCTCGCGCAGCACCGCGTCCAGGCCCTTCTGCGCCTCGTTGAGGTTCAGCGGGGCGAGCGAGCGGCGCATACGGACACGGCTGGCGGCCTCGTCGATCAGGTCGATCGCCTTGTCCGGCAGGAAGCGGTCGGTAATGTAGCGGCTGCCCATCTCGGCGGCGGCCTTGAGCGCGCTGTCGGTGATGGTAAGGCGGTGGTGGTCCTCATACCGCGAGCGGATGCCCTTGAGGATCTGCACCGTCTCTTCAACGGTGGACTCGCGCACCATCACGTCCTGGAAGCGGCGCTGGAGCGCGGGGTCCTTCTCGATGTACTTGCGGTACTCATCGAGGGTTGTGGCGCCGATGCACTGGATCTCGCCACGGCCCAGCGCCGGCTTGAGGATATTGGCGGCGTCCACCGCGCCCTCAGCGGCGCCCGCGCCGACGAGGGTATGCACCTCATCGATGAAGATGATGCAGTCCTGGCTGGCGCGAATCTCTTCGATGATCTTCTTTAGCCGCTCCTCGAACTCGCCGCGGTATTTCGTCCCGGCGACGAGCGAGCCAACGTCCAGGGTCAGCAGGCGCTTGCCCGCCAGCGTCTCGGGTACTTCGCCGGCGATGATTTTCTGCGCCAGGCCCTCGACGATAGCCGTCTTGCCGACGCCCGGCTCGCCGATCAGGGCGGGGTTGTTCTTCTGGCGGCGGGAGAGGATCTGGATGACGCGCTCGATCTCCTGCTCGCGGCCAACGATCGGGTCGAGCTTGTTGGCGCGCGCGGCGGCCGTCAGGTCGATGCCCATGGAGTCAATGGTCGGCGTCTTGGAGTGCTTCTCGCGGCCGCTCTCGCCGCTGCGGGCGCTGCCGGACTGATTGAGGACCGTCGCGACTTCGGCGCGCACCTTCTCCAGGTTGACGCCCAGGGACTCCAGCACACCCGCGGCGATGCCCTCACCCTCGCGGACGAGGCCGAGCAGCAGATGCTCCGTGCCGATGTGGTGGTGGCCGAGGCGCCGCGCCTCATCGACCGCCAGCTCGATGACCTTCTTCGCGCGTGGGGTCAGGCCGATGTCGCCCAGCACCAGGCGCTCACCGCGGCCGATGATGAACTCCACGGCGCTGCGCACCTTGTTGAGCTCGACACCGAGGTTGCTCAGCACCTTCGCCGCCACGCCGTCATTCTCGCGGACGAGGCCCAGCAGGAGGTGCTCAGTCCCAATGTAGTTATGGTTGAAGCGCTGCGCCTCTTCCTGAGCCAGGCTCAGCACTTTTCGGGCCCGCTCCGTAAATTTGTCGAACTTCTCGTTCACCTGATGTCCCCCCTTTCACGGCAGAGGGTGGAACCGAGCCTCTCCGCTACTGGTAATCCTGTGACCCATGATACGTCATCCCGCGAAGGAGCGTCAAGGATGGAGAGCCTGCAAACCCGCATGGGAAGCGGGTTTGTGAGCATCCACCCGGTGAAGGTCGGGATCGCCAGAGCGTCGCCTTGCCCGGCGACTCTCCCACGTGGAAAGGTTCTCCCGCGCTCGTGTTCGGCCGGAATACCGCGGGTCGCTGGTCTCCGGCCGTCCCGGCGACTCCGCCGGGCAGGTCCACGCCGGCCCACTCACACTGTTGGGCCGCGCGTTATTCATCTATACTCCGCGCGACTCCGCCCGGATGGAGCAGCGGCTGCGCGGTGGGGCGTCACTTCCACCAGCGGCATATCCGCTTACGTGTCGCGGTTCTCTCGCTCAGGCTGTTGCCCGCCCTACGTTGAATCTTGCTTCAGTGCGCTGTTGTGCGCGCCGCGCGTCATCGCGCGCTCTTCCCGGCGGCTTTGCGTAGAGCAAGCGCCGGGCCAGCATCAACTGGCCGCGCGCCCACCATCTCGTGGGCGCGCCTGTCACTGATAAATGTACCGCATTCTAACCCGCGCCCGCACGCCACGCAAAACACACAGGACAAACAGACAGGGCAGGCTGGGTAGACCTGCCCATTCTTCCAGTCATGCGGCAGCGCCAGTCAACCTCCGCTTCTGGCGGCCCGGCGCGCGCCCGTCTCTAAGACGGCGCGCAGGGTAAGCTCCTGGCCTACCCTGCGCGCCGTGGCGTGACATGACGGTCGCGGCGCTACCCGACGCTCGCCATTTCGCGCTGCTCCACCGGGACGAACTTCAGTCCCTGCGGACCGACGTATTCCGATTGCGGGCGGATGAGGCGGTTGGCTTCCATCTGCTCCAGCACGTGCGCAGTCCACCCGGCGACACGGCTGACGCCGAAGGTCGCGGGATAGAGGTCGCGTGGCAGACCGACGGAGTTGAGCACCGCGGCCGAGTAGAACTCGACGTTGGTGTAGAGGCGCTGGTCGGGCTTGCGGCGGTTGAGCTCCTGGATGGCGTAGTCCTCGGTCCCCTGGGCCAGGGCGAAGAACTCCGGCGTCGAGGCGTGCTTCGCCATGTCACGCAGGATCTCGGCGCGGGGGTCGGTGGTGCGGTAGACGCGGTGGCCGAAGCCCATCAGTTTCTGGTGGGTATTGAGGGCGCTGTCAACCCACGGCTTGATATTCTCAGTCGTGCCGATGGACTCGAGCATGTCCATGACGAGCGCGGGCGCGCCGCCATGCAGCGGCCCCTTCAGCGCGCCGATGCCGCCGACGACGGCTGAACCGAGGTCAGACTCCGTGGAGGCGATGACGCGCGCGGTGAAGGTCGAGGCGTTCATGCCGTGATCGGCCAGCAGGACGAGGTAGGTGTCGAGACTGTGGACGTGGTTCTCGGGCGGCGTCTCGCCGGTGAGCATATAAAGGTAGTTGGCGGCGTGGCCAAGGTCGGCGCGCGGCGCGATGGGCTCCAGGCCAGTGCGCAGGCGCTGGAAGGCGGCGACGATGGTGGGGAAGCGCGCGGTCAGCGCGATGGCCTGCTCCATCGTCGGCGCGCCTTTGACGCCCAGCAGCGCCGCGGTCAGCGAGACCTCGGTGCGCAGGGCGTCCATCGGGTCTACATTCTTGGGGAGCAGACGCAGCCCGGCGGCGTTGTCGGGCAGCGTCCGCTGCGCGCGCATCGCCGTGTTCAGCGCGTCAAGCTCGGCGCGTGTGGGCAGCGCGCCCTTCCAGAGCAGGTAACAGACCTCTTCAAACGTCGCCTTGCCGGCAAGCTCAGCGATCTCATAACCACGGAAGACAAGCCTGCCCTCTTCACCGAAGACATGGCTGATGCGCGTCTGGGCGACAACGATACCATCCAGCCCTTTTCCCGCTGAGGTCATAATGCTGCACTCCTCTTGACTGCGCGCCGCCTCCGGCGCGCCGCCAAATATTGCCGCGCGCGTCTCGAATCCCTGACGCCCGCGAATCGCCACGTTGCGTCTGTTGCGGGTTCAGCAGAGTGGCGGCCTGGCGCTGTGAGGGCGAACACTGCCCTCGCCAGACCACTTCTTCATTTACACAATGTTAGTTGATTTGTGTTGATTTGTCCAGTCGATTCTCTCAGCCGGAAAAATGTCTGGCAAGCACGGGCGACGAAAGAGCGACAAGGCGCCGGAGCCCGTGGAAGTTGCGCGCTTGTCCCGTTAGCCGCATACTGGCGCTCAGGGCCCACGCGTCCGCCTGGTGGACGCGCGCAGGCGTTTGGGAGAGGGAGCGTTGGGAATGCTGGTCGCCATCATGCTGGTATGTCTGCCGCTGCTGGCGCTTGCTTTGCGCTCAAGCGGGCTGGCAGTCGGATGGCGTGAGACGCTGCTGGCGGCGTCGGCAGTATGGGGCGCGTTCCTGGCGCTGCTGACGGAGGGGCTCGGCGCGGCGCGGCTGCTGACGGGGAACGGGATCGGCGCGGGCTGGCTGCTACTGGCGCTAGGGCTCGAAGCGTATCTGGCCTGGCGCTACTGGCGCGGCTGGCGCGATCCGCTGCTCAGCGCGGCCACCTGGCGCAGCGCGGGGCGGCGGTGGCGGCGTATGGGCTGGCCGCTGTGGGCGGCGGTGGGCGCCGTGGCTGTCGTTCTGGGGCTGACGCTTGTCGCCGCCATCGCCGCGCCTCCCAATACGCCCGACACCATGACCTATCATCTCGCCCGCGTCATGCGCTGGATGCAGGACGCGAGTCTGGCGCCGTTCCCATCCCATCTGATCAACCAGGATATCCAGCCGCCGTGGGCGGAATACGCGCTGCTCAACCTGCATCTGCTCAGCGGGAGCGACTGGCTGGATGGCCTTGTCCAGTGGGGGTGTTTCGCGGGCTGTGTGGTAGGCGTCTCACTGATCGCCGCGCGGCTGGGGGCAGGTCCGCGGGGCCAGGCGCTGGCGGCGGTCTATGCCGCGACGATTCCCATGGCGGTCATTCAGGCGGCGAGTGTGCAAAACGACCTGGTGGTGGCCTACTGGCTGGTCTGTCTCGCCGCCTTTCTGCTGGACTACCGCGCCGCAGGCGAGCGCCAGGCGCGCATGCGCGCCGCGCTCCTCGCCGGACTCAGCCTGGGGCTGGCGGCGCTTTCCAAAGGCGTGGCGTATGTCGACGCGCTGCCCTTCCTGCTGGTGTTCGCCGCCTGGGCTATCTATCGTGAGCGCTGGCGCGCGCTGGCGGTATTCGCCACGCTGGCGCTGCTCGCGCTGACCCTCAACGCCGCATACTATGGGCGCAACATCGCGGCGTTCGGCGCGCCGCTGGGTGAGCCGACGGCGACGCGCTCCTTCAGCAATGCGAACTATCTGCCCGGCGCGCTGGCGAACAACCTGCTCCGAAATCTAGCGATCGAGTTTGGCGGCCCCTCGCGAACAGGCAACGCCGCGCTCACCCGCCAGACGGACCGTCTGCTGAGGACGCTGGGGCTCGACCCCGCCGACCCGCAGACAACACTGGTGGGCTCACCTCCGTTCCAGTTGCGCGGCGAGGACGATCTGTGGCTCAGCGACGCCTACACGACGAACCCGATCCACATGCTGGTGGCGCTGCTCGCGGGAGCGCTGGTCCTGGTCATCGGACCGCTGCGGAGGCAGCGCGGCCTGCTCGGCTACCTGGTCGCGCTGGGCGGCGCGGCGCTCGTCTTCTGCCTCTATCTGCGCTGGGCGGCGGGCGTCAACCGGCTGATGGTTGGGCTGTTTATCCTGGCGGCGCCACTGGTGGGCGCGGGCCTGGAAGGTCTGGCGCGACGCCTGAGTCCCCGTGGTCGCCTCGCCAGCGGGGCGCTCGTCTGCGCGCTGGTCGCGCCACTGCTGCTGACCGCCGCGCCGCGGCTGCTTTATAGCCAGTCACGGCCATTGCTCGGACCGCGCAGCGCCCTGACGACGCCGCGCGAGGACCAGTATTTCGCCGCGTATCCGCCAGCCGAGCCGGGCTATACCGGCGGCGTAGGGTTCATCCGGTCCTCGGGCTGCCACCAGGTGGGATTCCTGGTCTCGGGTCCGCAGGACCGCATTGGCTACACCACAGGGGCGCCAGCGTGGGAGTATCCACTGTGGGCGCTGCTCGATGGGCCAGGCGAGGATAGAGGCTACCAGATCGCGGATGTCCTGGTGACGAACCGGACAGCGTCGCTGGCGAGCCAGCAGCCCTACGCCAGCTTCCAGCCGTGCGCGGTCTTCGCTATCCTGCAGCCCGCGGCCCTGACGCCCGCGCTGACCATCAGCGGGCGAGTGTTCCATCTGAGGTGGCAGGCGCGTGGCTTTTCCAGCGTCCGCATCGCCGTCTACCTGCCGGACGGCGCGGCGGCATGATGCGGCGGGGCGCTAGCTGGCGCGCGATCTGGCTGATGCCAGTACTATCGATCATCTCGCCCACCACGCAGTTTACTTTGCGGCGTTCGTCACGCGGCAACGCGCCAGCGAAATAAGCCGAAGAGTGGCTTGTCTCGCTGGCACGTACGGTGTCACGCCAGATTTCGCTCTGTCTTAGGAATGGGTTCCCGCATCTGGCGTCTGTGGCGGCTGAGCGCTGGGCGCGTCTGGATAGGTGGGCGGCTCTGCGAGTGGATAGCCTACAGGAGGCGTGTTAGGCATGGGATACGGCGCAGGATATGGCGCTGGCTGGCCAGGCATGTAGCCTGGTTGTGGTGGGGCATAGCCACCGCCAGGATACCCCGCGCCAGGCGCACCTGGATTGTACCCGCCGCCGGACGGGTAACCGGCGCCTGGATAGCCACCCGAAGGATAGCCGCCAGGAGCGTAGCCGGGTTGCGGACCGGGGAATCCGCTGGGATATCCCTGGCCAGCGCCGCCAAGTTGCGCCAGTTTTGTATCGTCGAGCAGCGAGCGCAGGCTCCTGACCGCCTCTTCCATACCAGAAGGGCGCGTCTTCAGGTGTCCCTCCACGATATCCGCAGGTGTGCTGATCTGATCGCCATTCTCGATGCGAAGGGTGAATTCCGTTGCGCTGATCGCCAGCGTGCTACCTATCCCTTGCGTTCGAATACCATCCAGGCGCTTTTGTGACGTGGTGATGCCGGAGACGGCCTGGTAGAAATACTCCTGGGTCTGGTCGGACGACTCGTTGGGCTGGACAGCGTCGTTTACAGACGTGTACGTCGCCAGTTTGCGATCCCGCGGGAAGAACCAGATGTAGACATTGCGGCGGAATCGGGTGATGTTATCTGGGCCTGTGCGCCACTCACCGATAATGAAATTATCCTGCGCGCTGGAGGGGATAAGGTACGGCGCACGATGAAAACCACGCAGCGTAATCGGAGCGCGCACTACTTGGGCATTTGGGTCGGGTGGAAGCAGGCCAATTCGGTTGTAATCGAGGCCAAGCCGGTCACAGCCGCGCTTCTTGAAGACCTCCTCCTGCTGCCAGTCTACCCACCTATCAAAGGTTGCGTCGGTGATGGTGTCGCGCGAATTGTATTTGCGGATCGGGTTGTACGCCAGATAGCCACCCGCCACCGCAAATCCGATGGCCAATAGGAGGATGAAGAATCCAGCTGCGCCAGCGCCGGAGCCGGATTGTGAAGAGCCCGCGGCCATGGTGGAAATCGAGCTACAAAGCGAACAGCCAGCGAGGACGAAAAGCGCCGTTACCCACCATGGAAATCGCCAGGTAGGTTTGAGCGCGAAGTAATTATGCAGCATTTGCTGCGTCACCGCGCCACCTTTGATTTGGCTCACGTTGTAGTCACGCGCATTTGGGGGAAGTGATGACGTGGTCGTTGTACGCACGATTGTAGGTGATGACGAGCTCAATCTGATCCCAACCTTTCTCCACACCGATTCCTCACATAGCGCTCCACCGTTGGGTGCGCCGAGCGGTCATCCAAACATCAGCGAATACTCCATCATCAAATCGGGCTGCAGCCAAAGCAACAGCGCGAGGTTCTCAGGGTTGGCGGGATAGAGTCGCGATTCGAGCCAGTGCTCACGCGCCCGGTCCGCATACGCATCGCCAAACCCCTTCTCGACATAGTAATCAAGCTCGATCGCGCCTTTGAGAGCAACCGCTTCACGACTTGGCGAGATGCGAATCGAGGTTTCCAGCAAACTCTCGGCCCGCTGAATGTCCTGGCGCATTACGTTGCGCGGCAGGCGTCCCTGCAATGTCGCAAGCGCGAGCAGGAATGCCGGCGCGCCATCATTGGGCAAGAAGTGCACCGCCCAGTTGAGGTCATAGAGCGCGCCGGGATAATTGGCGTTCTGAAGCTCGCGGATACCTTTGCGGTAGGCGATGATGCCCTGAGGGCCGCCAGTCAGCACACGGTGTAGATCGGCGACAACGGTAGCGGGAAGCTCCGCGGAATCATGATAGGTCCCGCAGGTGTGTTGCTCACTCTGAACACGATCGATGAATGCAAACTGCGCGCTATCGCCCGCGCTGGCTGGCAGAGTATACGCCTGAGCAGGAACGTACATGAGCACGATTTTCCCAGATGCCTGGGCCGCCTCGTACTCCATCTCTGTAACGGAGTGTCGCGCGCCCGGCGCGACCCATCCATAGCGAAATCCGAGCAAACCGACGAGCACATCCGATTCGCGCACACGCGCGACGGAAACCGATTCTGGCGCGCTCGAGCTAGCCCCAAATGTCTCCATACTGACGACGACAACAGGCAGCCGGCGCACGGCTTCCACAACACGACGCCGCGTTTCGCCAAGATCGACGGTTGTTGAACTGACGATGACAGACAGGTGGTTCATAGCCATCGCGCCCTGCTCCCAGCCACTTCATCCCCGAAGCCCTATGCCACCGCGACCACGCCCCACATCGTACCAGTCTTGACACAGTGTTCTATCGATCCTCAAGCGGACATCCCGCTAAAGCAGCGATATAATTCCGGAACCCATCCCTGCGCACTCACACAGTACAGTTATCTACACGGGCTGTCAAGCGTGGCTTTTCCAGCGTCCGCATCGCCGTCTACCTGCCGGACGGCGCGGCGGCGTGACGCGGCGGGGCGCTAGCTGGCGTCCCTGGCTCCGGCATGGGTGGCGCGCGGAATGGAGAACGTGAAGACGCTGCCGTGGCCGGGCTTGGATTCAACCCAGATCTCGCCGCCGTGCGCGGTGACGATCTCGCGGCTGATGAAGAGGCCCAGCCCCAGGCCCACACCCGACCCACTCTGCACCTGCACGCTGGGCGCGCGATAAAAGCGCTGGAAGATGTGGCGCCGCTCCTCTTGTGGCAATCCTGGCCCGTGGTCTTCCACCGAGACCAGATACATATCTCCCGACTCTCGCGCGCGCAGCGCGACTGGTGTGTTGGCTGGGGAATATTTCAGCGCGTTGGAGAGCAGATTGACCACTACCTGCCAGAGGCGCTCAGTATCGGCATGGATGGGCAGCTCCTCCTGCTCGGGCAGCGCCAGCTGAATCTGGCGTGACGAGATGATCTCCTGTTCGCGCGCGGCGTCGCGGCAGATCGCGCCCAGGTCGCTGACGGTCATCGTCATGGTCAGCTTGCCCTCCTGGATGCGCGAGAGGTCCAGCAGGTCCGTGATGAGCCGCTCCATGCGCACGATGGCGTTCGTCATGCGCTCGGCCTGCTCCAGGGCGCGCGGCTCCTCGCTCTGGCGCATGCGGCGGGCGAGCATCTGGGAGAGGATCTTGAGCGTTGTGAGCGGCGTCTTGAGCTCATGCGAGAGGATACCGAGGAACTCGTCCTTCTGCCGCTCGATCTGATTGATGCCGGTGATGTCCATCATCACGCCGACCACCCCAGTCACTTTGCCGCGCCCGTCGCGCAGCGGCGCGCAGCGGGCCAGCGCCGGAACATCATGTTCGCCAATCAGGCGGTGGACAATCACGCGCCGCTCCACCGTCATGTTGCGCGTGCGGGTGATGGTCAGGGGCAACTCATCGGGCGGTATCGGGGCGCCACGCTCGTCTCGCAGCTCGAAGGCGGCGCGCAGCTGCGCATTGGTCGGCGCATCCACGCCCTCGCCCAGGCCGAGCATACGCGCGCCATAGGCGTTGATCCGCTGGAAATGGCCGCGGGCGTTGGTGACAAAGATACAGGCGTCGGTGGCGTCGAACACGGTGTCCAGCTGCATGGCCGTGTCGCTCACCTGTCTGAGCGTGTCCTCCACCTCGGCGTAGAGCCGGGCGATTTCCATGCCGACCGCCGCGCGCAGCGCGAGCCCCTGCGCGAGCGTCAGGTCGTCGGGCGCGAGCAGCCGCCCGGTGCCCTCGATCAGGAAGAGGGCGCCAACGGCATGGCCGTGCGACTCGACGAGCACGCGCGTCAGGGAGGCGGAGTCCAGCCGGCCCGCGGCGCCCTTGCGCACGCCGGGCTGGCTCGCCTCCGCTTCCGGCGGCAGATCGAGACTCGCCATCTCCAGCGGCAGGCGCTCCAGCGCACGCTGCACGGCGGCGTAGGCCGGCGCGGCCGGGCCGCCCTCCTCCTCCGCCGCGGGTCCGCTCACCGCCACACGGCGCACCATGCCGTCATCTTCCACCAGATAGAGGGCGCTGGCGTCAGCGTAGGCGGGGGCGACCAGCGAGACAAGGCGAGTGGCGATCAGCGTGGGGTCCAGCGGGCCAACCAGCGCGCTACTTGCCTCAGCGAGCATGACCAGGCGGCGCTGCGCGCGCGCCATCTCCTCGCGAGCGTTCGCCTCCGCCTCACGGGCGCGCGCGCCTTCAACCGCCAGCGCGACGCGAGCGCTTGCCACGCGCGCCAGCCGGATATCGTCCACCGTGAAATGGTCCACGGCAGGCGCTCCCAGGTAGAGCATGCCCGTCACCTGGTCTTCGACGATCAGCGGCGTAAGCAGCATGGAATGGACGTTCATGCTCTGGAGCAGCCGCTCGGGGAAGAGGCCGCTGGCGCGCAGGCGGGCGGTCGCGCCGTTGACCACCACCGGCTCACGGGTGTGGAAGAGGCCGCTCACCAGTGGGCCCGTGAGTGGCACACGGATGCCGTGGCCAAGCTCGCGGCCTGGGCCAGCGACCACACTTGCCTCCAGCGCGTCGCCCGCGTCAGTCAGCAGAAAGACAGCCGCGTTCTCCAGGCCCAGGGCGGGCCGGATGCGGTTGAGCATCGCCTCCATCAGGTCGTTGGGTGGCAGGCGGGTCAGCGTGACATCGGCCACCGCCTCGATGACCTCGACCCAGCGCGCCGCGGCCACCCGCTCGTTGGAGTCCTCGTCGCGCTCGCTGGTCTGGTCGGGCAGGGCGGTAGGGACCATGAGCAGCAGGGTGGCGCCAGGCTCGGCTCCCGCCAGCGGCTCCAGCGCGCAGCGGGCCTCGAAGACGGCGCCATCGGCGCGACGCCACTGGCAGATCCTGGGCGGCCCGCCGACCGGGAACACCCCGGGGCCGGCTGCCTCGCCCTCCTGCAGGAAGTCCACGATGCGCTGTCCGACCATTTCCGCCTTCGAGCGTCCCAGCAGGGCGCGCAAGGTGGGATTGGCGTACAGGATACGCTCAGCGGCGGATAGTACGCCTACGCCATCGCTCATCCGGTTGGCGAGCGCGGCGAGCGAGCCCAGATTCAGCGTGAGGCCAGAGACAGGCGATGCGTGGGAAGGCGTGGGAGCGCCAGACTGGTCATCGGGCGCGGACGGTATATTGTGGGAGCCCGGTCGTGTCTTCATGAGGGTAGCGCCTTCCCACGCGGAGCGGTTCAAGCGTCGTGTGGCCTAGCAGGCGAAGCGCAGGAGCCGGCTGGTGGTCCTCCGGCCTGCTGGTCGTGTTGTCACTATACGCTCACCAGCGCGACCACCGCGCCCCCAGTTCCACCGCTCACGCATGTCGCCCTGGTGAGCCCGGCGCTATGCCAGATGATCGGCCGCCAGCTACGCGGAGCGGCGCCGCAACGAGAAACCCAGCGCGGGACTTCCCGCCTTCAGCCTCCTCAGCGCGCCAGCGTCGCATCCAGCGCGCCAACGGCAGGGGAAGCGCGATGACCGGAGCGCGGGCGTGAGACTGCGGCGCCATAGCCTCCATCGCGACCGCCTCCATCGCGACCGCCTGGGTTCCGCCTACTTCGCGGCTCCGCGCCCGGGGCCAGCGCCGGGGCCGAGCGGGTCTTCACCGGGCGGCGTCAGATGACCGCCCGCGGCGCGGCGCAGGCGGTCCCACAGGGCGAGCCCAAGACCGGAGCGCGGCCATGTGTGGGCCAGCAGTAGGTCGCAGCCGCGCTCATCCAGCCCGCGCAGCCCGGCATAGAGCGCGCGCGCCGCCGCGGCTGGGTCAGACGCCGGGCCGAGACGCGCGACGACGACGCCCAGCGCCTCCAGCGCGCCCGCCTCCTCAT
>DASVZK010000087.1:0-66238 GCA_036391685.1 Ktedonobacterales bacterium | reverse complement strand
GCCAAATGCCCAAGGAGTACGGTCCGTGGCAGACCATCTACCATCGATTTCACGATTTCAACGCTGGAGACGCGAGGGACTCTGGGAGCAGATTCGCCGCATTCTGCTCACCTGATCATCAACTGTCGCTGTAGTACTAGCCGAAGCGACCGGCGGCTGAATCAACAGGTGTGTGACGCAAACGAACGCCCAGGGCTCACCGGGCGGAAAGCTCTGGGCGAACTGCTGGCGACGTCGAGCGTTTAGCTCACTTTTTCGGAGACGGACTTCATCTGGGTGAAGAGCAGCAGATAGTCGCGTCCGCCGGCCTTCGAGTCAGTGCCAGACATGTTGAAGCCGCCAAACGGGTGCGCCCCGACCATCGCGCCCGTGGACTTACGGTTGAGGTAAAGGTTTCCGACGTGGAACTCACGGCGCGCGCGCTCCAGCCGCTCGCGGTCCTGGCTGAAGAGAGAGCCTGTCAGGCCATACTCAGTGCCATTGGCGATAGCGAGCGCATCCTCGAAGTCCGTCGCGCGAATAAACGCGAGCACCGGGCCAAAGATCTCTTCCTGGGCGATACGGGCGGTCGGCGCGACATCCGCGATCACAGTTGGTTGGATGAAGTAGCCGTCGCGCTCCAGCTTATCGCCACCCGCGACCACGCGTCCCTCACCCTTGCCGACCTCGATATAGTCGAGAATCTTGCGGTACGCGGCGGCGTCAATCACCGGCCCCATGTACGTTCCCTGCTGATCGGGCTCGCCCACGGTCAGCGACTTGACCCGCTCGAGCGTCTTTTCCAACACCGCGTCATATACGCTGTCCACGATGATGGCGCGCGAGCATGCCGAGCACTTCTGTCCCTGGAAGCCGAACGCCGACGCGACAATCGCGGTAGCTGCGGCGTCCAGGTCAGCCGTCTCGTCCACCACAATGCCATCTTTGCCACCCATCTCGAGGATGGCGCGCTTGACCCAGATCTGGCCCGGCTGGGGATGGGAGGCCATCTCATTGATGCGCAGGCCAACCTCACGTGAGCCTGTGAACGAGATGAAGCGCGTCAATGGATGCTGCGTCAGCGCGTCACCCATGACTACGCCCGAGCCTGGGAGGAAGCTCAGAACGCCGTCCGGCAGGCCAATCTCTTCCATGAGCTCCACGAACGCTGCGGCGATCCAGGGTGTCGCGCTGGCGGGCTTCAACACAGCCGTATTACCCGCGACCAACGCTGAGCTCGTGAGACCGATCATGATCGCGCCGGGAAAGTTCCATGGTGGAATGATTGCGCCCACGCCGAGCGGGATGTAGAACACCGACGGCTCTTCGCCCGGCAGCGGCGTCACCGGCTGCTTCTCAGCCAAACGCAGCGCCTCACGGGCATAGAACTCGAGGAAGTCAATCGCTTCCGCGACGTCCCCGTCGGCCTCGACCCAACTCTTGCCAGCTTCATAAATCTCGATCGCATTGAACTCGAAGCGCCGCTCACGCAGCCGCTTCGCCGCGGCGAACAGGTATCCGGCGCGCTCGCTCGCGGGCGTATACTGCCAGGACTTGAACCGCTTGTGCGCAGCTTCGACAGCCTCAGCGGCCTCCGCCTCGCCAGCTTTCGCGAAGGTAGCCAGCACCTGATCTGGGCGCGCCGGGTTGTTCGAAGTAAATGTCTCCGTGGTCATGCGCCGTTCGCCGGCGATGATGAGCGGATACGTCTTGCCGAAGGACGCGGCGACGGAGCGCAGGGCAGCCTCCTGAGCGGCGACACTGGTGGGATTTGTGAAATCGGTGAGTGGCTCATTCTTGAACGTCGGAACAGCGATTGTCTCATCGGCGGTGGTAGCCATCAATCATCTCCTTTAGCAGGCCAGTCCGGACCCCTGGGCGCTTCACAGTGTACCGCAAATGGTCATGCGGCGACGTGGACACTACGCGCCTTTGCCACGTTTCGGCCTGGCGGTAGCAGTGTTCTGAGCCAGCCCAAGCTCGGCCTGCCCCGTAGGGCAGAGCGGCGCGAGCGCGCAGTCGCCACAAAGAGGTTTACGCGCCTGGCATACCGCGCGCCCGTGCATGATCAGCATGTGCGAAAGATCTAGCCAGTCCGACCGCGGCAGCAGCGCCATCAACTCCTGCTCCACCTTCACGGGGTCATCACTGGTTGTCCAGCCCAGCCGCCGCGCAAGACGGCCCACATGAGTATCTACGACAACGCCTTCGATAATGCCAAAGGCGTTGCCCATGACCACATTCGCCGTCTTGCGGGCCACCCCAGGCAACGAGGTCAATTGGTCCATAGCGCGAGGAACCTCGCCGCCGAACCGCTCCTGGATGATCGCGGACGCCTCGCGAATATGCTTCGCCTTGTTGCGGTAGAAGCCAGTCTGCTTGACGTCCTGCTCGAGCGCCACTGGGTCCGCATGCGCGTATTCCTGGGCAGAGCGGTATTTCTTAAAGAGCGACTTCGTAACCTGGTTGACGCGCTCGTCTGTGCATTGAGCGGAAAGCATGGTAGCGACGAGCAACTCCAAAGGCGTCGTAAAGTCGAGCGAACATTTCGCATCAGGATAGAGGCGTCGCAATGTCGCGACAATCTCGGCGGCGCGCTTGCGCTCCGCCGCGCTCGGCGGCACGCTGTCTTCCACGCTCACGTATTTTCGCTCCTCAGCCAATGACAGCCGTCTCTCTGGCAAACATCAAGCAAGCGCGCAGCTGTGGCGCGCGCATCACAGTCATTCTATGACGCGACGCCCCCTTGACGGGCGCTAGGGCGCATGGAAGCCAATGATATGGCCAAGAAGAGACAGCGCGCCGCGCGCTAGCGCGAGCGACGGGCCTAATGCGATAGCGCTAGGCGTGTAGGTATTGGTCGGAGACGCGGGGAGCGTCGCCTCAAAATACCAGTAGAAGGTGCGCAGCGCGCTGATCGAGAGGAACAGGAATAACGCGACACGACCAATTTGATCGGGTGTGGTAAACACGCGCACACCGTTGAGGCGGTCGAGGACGATGGGTAGACGACCAACCCACGCCGCTATCTCATACATGGCCATCGCAGGAACGATGCAGGTCGCGGGTAACACGCTCGCCGCTTCGATGATGCTCACCGGCGCGCTGACCGTCACCGTCGCCACGAGAGGTAGCGCCAGCAGGAGCGCCAGCGCGAGCGATGTCATATCCCGCGTGCGGGCCAGGCGGAATGCGATAATCACCAGCCCGAGGTAGAAGAATGCGCCAAGGTATGGAGGGATGATGGGCGCGCCGCCGACCGCGGGATATCCCGCGCTGTAGTCCTGCGTCACCAGCAACTTGAGCACATCAACGGCGTTCACGGCCACGCGCGCCCAGAACGTCGCGGTCAATGGCGATGGAATCTGCGCCGCCGGCACACTCGAACGAGCAAAAGCCGGGCTGCCCACGGCGAAGCCGATTATCTGGCTAATGAATCCCCACAGCACCGGAAGGCATGCTAGCGTAGCGGAGACGCCGAGCGCGACCAGCAGCCCACGTATGCGTGTGAACAGCGCGGGTCGCCGCCAGCGCCACGCCAGGAGAAATCCAACCATGAGCACTGGCGTGATCCAGAGGCCGGGGGCAAGATCGCATGCGAGACCCGTTGCGAGTCCGGCGAAGATGTACAACCCATACAGCCGCGCCCCGTCTGAACGGAGCCAGCCATGTGGTCGCGCAGTCGCCGGCGGACGCTCCGCCAGATGGAACCCCCGCAACAGGGCCCACAGCGCCGCGCTGAGCAGCAATGGCAGTAGCACGACTTCGGTGCCGGATCGGCTCAGCGAAACGTGCCAGCTAGAAGTTGCGGTGAGCAGCGCCGCCAGAAGGGCCACGCCGAACTGTTCATGTCGCCCCGTCTGCCGCAAGATTTCGATGGTCAACTCGTAAATCGCCAGAACGGTCAATGTGCCGATGAGCGCGCTCGGCAGTAGCGCGGCGAGCGGTGTTGGTCCAAAGATGCGCACCAGCGCGCCTTCCATCGCCGCGAACGGGCCAACCAGACCCTGCGGATCAGCCAGGAAGACACGCAGGTCACCGCTAATTTGCTTGAGCGCGTTGACATCAGCGCTGCCGCCGCTCAGATCGAGGCTGAGATTGCCGAGCCGAAGCAGTCGTAACAGCGCCGCGACAATCATCGCCAGCGCCAGCATGACCCGCTGCCAGAACACCGGCCGGCGAGTGAAGGTCTCCGCGAACATGCTCCAGTAGCGACGGACAATGCTCACCCACCCTTCTTCATAGGGCGCGGCGCGCAGTAGGAGCAGCGGCGCGAAGGTGAGCAGCGCTTCGAAGAACTGCACGAAAAGATCGCGCCCGATGCCTGGCGTGCCAACAAGCAGAAAGTTGCTGACCGCATAGGTAAGCAGCGCGCCAATCGAGATCAGTGTCCCCTGGCGGCGGACGTATGACTCACGCGCGAGCGCCGCGAGCGGCAACAGCCAGACGATGTACCATGGCTGAAACCAGAACGTGATCAGCACTAGCGAGGCGAAGGTGACTTTGGCGGCGGCTGTGATCACATCCTGAATCTCGGCCTGCGCGCCAAGAATCCAGAGCCGCTGCGCCTGGATCGTCGCATAGATGACAAACAACGCGTAGAAGACGAGCCGCACGGTCTTGTCGAGCGCGGCGTAATGGGATGGCTGGACGAAAAGCTCCAGCGGCGCGGTGATGAACTGTACAATCGACCCATTGTAATAGAGCGGGCGCAACTGCTGGCCAAGTCCGGTGAACGTTTGCAGCCCATCCCAGTACGGCGCATAGGCGGCGACGGCGATGGTCGCGCCAATCACGAACGCCGTTACGATGATGCGGGCTGCGGCCCAGACATCGAGTTCATGGATTAACCACGCCACCATGCGGCGCAACCAGCCAAGTCGCGCCATGAACCCCATGGGAACCTTTTCTCTGCCAGCTAGCGGAGCTGTCAGCGCCCGTTGCCGTAGCTCATAGACCAGCCAAAGCGGCATGAAGAACGCTGAGACGTACTTGATAATCGCTCCGAGCGCCAGAAATGCGAAGGCTGACTGGGCGCGCCCCCGCAGCATCAACGCGAACGCCGCCAGAACACAGACCGCCATCACGATATCGTTGTGGCCGTTGCCAACTGACTCGAAGAACAACAGCGGGCTCCAGCCAAAGAGGACCGCGATTCGCCATCGGCGCTCGGGATAGCGCCGCCGGGCCAGATAATCCACCAGCGCAAGCGCGATGAGGACGCAGAGACCCGCCAGCGCTTTGAAGAGGAGCATATTGAGTAGCAAATTCTCGCCGCTCATCCATGAGAAGAGCGCCGCAATCATCAGCCAGCCAGGGCCATACGGCGAGGCAGGCCGGTCTACCGCATACCCGCCTGGCAGTCGCGAGGCGGCCGTGGTCATCGGGTTCCCATGAAAATGGACGGAGAGATAGCCCCGCGCGATGTAGCCATAGAGGTCGGTGGTGGTCACCGGGTGCATCCAGATCATCACCAGCATGAAAATCACGGGTGCGCCATATATGAGCAGCGCGGTCAGACGCCGCTGCCGCGCATTGTCATCACGCTGCCCGCGTGAAGCGGCTAACAGCGCGACAAACTGCGCCCCAAACAGCAGCAGGATCACCACGACGAAACTGGTCGCCGCCAGCGGGCTGTAACCAGTTATCGCCCCCATGTCGTTGATCTGGGAGGACTCGGCGGACGTGTGCGGATGGTTATAGTACACCGGTAGGGGGAACGCCGCTACCAGCCCCGCATAACAGATAAGCGAGATAATCCCGGCGCTCAGCAACGCGATGCGTGGCGAGATCTGGGCGAAGAGATGCGCGAAGACGTCCTCACTTCGCGGGGTGAAGCCTGGAATGGGTGGAGCGGACGCGAGTAGTCGGCGCCATGGCGTTGACTGCTGTCCAGCGCCCGCGCCACTGTGTTTCTCGGCGCGTTCAACGCGTCTTCCTGGCAACATCCCGCGCCAGGCGGCGACGAGCAACGCTCCTGCGGCCACCAACCATGCCAGATTGCGCGCTTCGAGAGCCACGACGGCGAGCGGATTTAACGCCACCAATGCCCGCCACACACCTGGGTTGACCAGAATTTGTCCCATAACACCCACGCCGACCAGACCACCCAGCCAGACGGCGGTCCGACGACGTGTCCCGAGCCACAGCGCGGGCGCGAGCGGAACGAAGTCAAGCAGATAGTGTGTCGGCAGCGCCCGGAAACAAAGAATAAACGCCAGTGCGGTCAGCGTGACGCCAAGCGCGAGCCCTCCACGCGCGCGCAGCGCCTTGTCGCTCGCTGGCCCCCTCGACCCGGCCCGCACTCGCGCTCGCCAGCCGATCCATAGCGCGAGGTATACGAGCGCCAGCGCCAGCGCCAGCGCCACTGAAGCCGTCGACTCCAATCTTCCGGCGGGAAGTAGGGGCGAATTCACCACGCGCGAGAGGTCCGAGGGGTGAAACGCGGTTTGCGCGGCAAAGCCCGGAATCCAGGAAAGAGCCAGCGCAAACGCCGCGTAGAGGCTTTCGATTTCCGCGCCGCGTCCAGTGTGATAGGTCACCGTGTGCAGTACGGACGCCCAACTGGCGAAAAGCATCACGCCCAGCGTCGCTGCCCCAATGACGCCCACCAGCCATGCGACGCCGCGAAGAATCGGAGTAAGCGCGGCGCGTATCGCCCTCCGCACATCTCGCTCGCCGGTCAACTCCAGTTCATAGAGGAGAAAGACCGGAGCGGCCAGAACGGGGAACCCTTTGGTGAGTGTCGCCAGCGCCAGCAGCGCCCATGCCAGCCCGCGGCGCCGTTCTACTAAGGCGAGTACCGCTCCCAGAAGCAGCGCGCCCACCGCCACATCGAATTTCTGTAGGATCCCACCCGCGAGGAAAGTCAACACGGCGTACGCCAACCCGGCTCCCGCGGCGACAAGCTCTCCGCCGCGAGGAGCAAGCCTGCGCGCCGACCGGGTCACCAGCCACAGGGTAATCGCGTCCACCAGGAGCATCTCGATGGCAAAGCTGACGCCGTACGCGCCGTACCGTACCGGGTCAGGCGCAGGCAGATGAGTGATGTGCAGGAAGGCCGGGTCGGGCCGGGGAGCGATTCCCGTGAACAGAAGCAGTGGCAGCGCGGGCGCCAAGAGCAACGCAATCGCGACCGGCGGATACTCGACTGGAACATCCCGGTAGGGCCACAGTCCGACCGCGAGCTTGCCTGCGTAGTCGTAGAACTGTGGGTCAGCGTACCGCGCGCCGAAAATGACGCCGATCAGCAGCGCCAGCCGCGTGGCAGTCCAAACACCCAACATCATACCGCTCGCCAGACCGGGGCGAGCCTCCACCGCGCTGAGAAATCGGCGCGCCAGGTCTCCGGCGCGCGCCAACGCCGGACGGCGGCGCGCTGGATGTATCTGAGGTTTCTTCGGGCGGTCAGTAGCCGTATTCATGCGCTAACCTCCCCGGCGGGTGGAACCGGGATTGCGCCAGAAGCGCGCACCCGCGCATCGGAGAGGAGGAGAGCCAGCGCCGGCAGCGCGACAAAATAGAAGTACGTCGTGAGACTGCGCCAGGCGAAAAACAGTGGCGCGACCGCCAGCGCATAGCCGAGCGCCGGAGCGCGCAGGCAATTCCGCCAGTACCACACCAACGCGCCCGCCAGCGCAAGCGCCTCGAGCGCGGTATAAACCAGCGCAGGCGCCAGCGGCAGCGCGCCAGAAAGCGACAGCCTGATCAGGCCATTGCCCAGAGGGAACATGGGGTCAAGCTGTGGGGCCAGCACACCAGCAAGCCATGCGCGCGGATTATTGATGAAGAACGGTAGATTCAGCGCGGCAAATACCACGCCAGCGCCTGCCAGACGCGTCACCGCCGTGCGCCATCCCCGTTGCCGCCATACCAGAACCAGATAGAATGGCGCTGAGAACCAGGCAAGTTGCTTGGCGGCAAGCGCCAACCCCAGCAGTATGGCGGACAGGACGCCGCGGTCACGCCAGCGCCAGGCGGCGAAGAGCGGCAGCAGGTACAGGACATCGGGGTCAGCAATGCCTGACGCGTTGATCAGAGGCACATCGGCAAGGGCCAGCAGGCCGATCCACACTCGCAGTGGGCGCGGCGCCGCCGTGATCATCAGGGCGACCAACGCCAGCCAGCAGAGAGCAGTCAGCGGCACGCTATTGGGCAGGCCAGCCCAGACAAGTGGCGCCAAAGGCAGAAATGCCAGCGCGGGATAACTCAGCCGCGTCTCAAACGCGCTGTCCTCCGCTGAAAGAGTGGCGGTCTGGCGTCGAAACGCCGCTCGCCGCTCGTCAGCGCTTGGGTATGACGTCCATGTCCTGTGGGCGAAGGCTCCGCGCCGCAGGGGAGTGGTGAAAGCCGAGTCCTGGCGATAGAGCCCAACCGCCGCGACGATGTTGGTCGTCACATACGGATTGTGACCCACCAGCAATTGCTGCGCGGCATACTGATCGAGTGTCGCGCCATCATTGGGGTAGTACGGCGCTTGGGTAGTCGCGACTACTAGCATCCCAACCTGCCGCACTCCAATGAGCGCCGCGCCGAGCGTGACCGCCAACGCTGCTCCCCTGACCCAGCGATTATTCAGCCAGCCCCAGGTGGGCGCACGCTCTGCCAGCGCCGTCAGCAGCAAGGCGAGCGAGAGCGTGAGCGTGAGAAACGTGAGTATCCCCGTTGCATCGGGACCCAACATGCGAGTGATCGCGTCACGCGGAGCTTCGAGCAGGTTATGCAACGCCACAACTACGGCGATGAGCGTCAAGCGCGCTGCAGTCTCGCCGTGCGGTGGCGTGAGCCATCCCCGCCAGCCATGTTGCGCGGTGGGTGTCCCAGCCGCGTCCGCATGGGCCTCAATCACTGTCGCGTCATCCTCGCGTCGAAATTCACGGGCGTCGCGCGGGCAGATCAGCCCTGCGCAAGCCAGTTCGCCGCCTCGATCGCGTGATACGTAATGATGATATCCGCGCCGGCGCGCTTGATACTGGTCAAGGTCTCCAGCGTCGCGCGCCGCTCATCAAGCCAGCCATTCGCAGCGGCGGCTTTCACCATGGCGTACTCGCCGCTCACGTTGTAGGCGGCGATAGGCAGGTCAAATTGGTCACGCGCGCGCGCCAGCACATCGAGATATGGCAACGCGGGCTTGACCATCACGATATCCGCGCCCTCCTGGATATCGAGCGCGATCTCGCGCTGCGCTTCGCGCCCGTTAGCGGGATCCATCTGGTATGAGCGGCGGTCACCAAATTGTGGCGTAGATTCCGCCGCTTCGCGGAATGGCCCATAGAACACGGAAGCGAACTTGGCGGAATACGCCATGATCGGCGTCTCGCTATGGCCGGCGCTGTCGAGCGCTTCGCGCAGCGCAGCGACCCGGCCATCCATCATATCCGACGGCGCGACGATGTCGGCGCCGGCTTCCACGTGTGAGAGCGCCTCGCGCGCCAGCAACTCCAGCGTTTCATCATTTTGTACATCGCCATTGCGTACGAGCCCACAGTGACCGTGACTGGTGTACTCACACATGCACACATCGGTCACGATTACCAGGTCAGGCGCCACGGCCTTCATCTCACGGATGGCGCGTTGCACAGGCCCATTCGAGTCCCATGCCGAGCTGCCAATCTCATCTTTCAGCGCCGGCACACCAAAAAGCAGCACGCCGCCGATTCCCAGCTGGGCAAGCTCGTCCGCCTGACGCCCCATCGCGCCCACCGGCCACTGGAATTGTCCGGGCATCGAACTGATAGACGCTGGCTCACTAATGACGTCGCTCACGAATAGGGGGAAGATGAAGTCAGTCGGATCGAGCGCCGTCTCGCGTGTGAGCCTGCGCAGGCCCTCCGAGCGCCGGAGCCGCCGCATCCTGCGGGTCGGGAATCCACCCTCCACATGCGGCGTGCGCGGCATAATTTCCGCATGCTCGGTCCCGGAACCAGCTTTTGTCAATGACATCTACATGCCTCACCGCGCGCCATCCAGCGCCTCCCCAGAAGTAATCAACCGCTTACTTGTTGTCAGGCATCGGCTTGAATGGCAACATGATCAACGCGACGAACGCCGCGATAGCGGGAATCAGATACAAGACTCCGACCATTACGGAGTCGGAGTTGGTCGCCGTCACCAGGGTATACAGGCTGAAAATGCCAAACCCTGATCCGATCAAGAATAGCAGCGCCGTGCTGAGCATCTTCTTCGACATGTCGCGCCCTCGCAGAAATTGATGTGTGGAAACAGGCCGGCGCTACACCTCGAGGCTTTCGCACGGCATATCAGGAGGATTATACCATTCCAGCCCGGCATTATCCTTGGGGAGCCGTGAGTTGTCCGGGATGTCTGAAGTAAATTGTTTAGGATAACAGGACGCTTTACAAACCGGGCGGCATTCAGCCGTAGTATGCTAAAGGGCGTGAGGATACCTGGCGCGCGATTTGCTCATCGCAAGGCGCGATGTCTGGCCCGGTCCGCAAAAATAGGTGAGGAGTACAGGATGCGCGTGCACTGGCGTGGTAATGGGCACTACGCGATCATCATGGCGCTGGCATGCGCGCTCGGACTGGCCGCCTGCTCAAGTGGTCGATCGAGCACGGCGCGCGCGGATATGACAGCGACCACCGGCCCGGTGACTGTCGCGACCAATCTCAGCGCATTTACCATCAGCGACGCGATTGGGGTCACTGTCACGAACTCTTCCAGCACGGATTATTATGCGATCAGTGACAAATCCGCATGTGTGATCATTCAGCTAGAGCGCTACAATACACTCAAGAACGTGTGGGAACCCGTTGACGCGTGCGCAACACCGGGTACGACACAAGCGTTCGTTATCGCGAAGAACGCGCAGCAACAATTCACGCTAGCGCCTGGTTCCGCCGGTGACCCAAACGCCTGGCAGCCAGGTCTGTACCGCGTCACGCTGATATTCTCCCCGAATGCGGACGGCGCATCGAATCCCCAAGAGGCGCATTGCGCCGCCTTCAATGTCAAATAGCGTGGCCGCTGGGTCGCGCGCCCCCACGCAACGAGGAATGCGCCGATGACCTCCCCTGAAAGCGCGCCGCCCGGGGCGCCGAAATCACTGCGTGACGTTGCCCGCTTCGCGACCGACTTTCCGTTTGGCGTGGAAGAGCGCAACCGCTTGAGCGAGGCGCTCGGGGAGGACCGGCTTCTTGTGGCGCGGTCGCGCCCGGAGCTTGCAGAGGCGCTGCGAGCGCATCCGGAAACCGACGTTATTTGCCCGCTGTTCGATGTGCAAGGCCTACCCGATTTCCTTCCCAGTTTGCGCTGGGTTGCGCTGAGCAGCGCCGGCGCTGACCGTGTCATCGGCCAACCGCTCGTGACTGGCGTCAACCCACCACTTATCACCACCGCGAATGGGGTACACGCCATTCCGATTACAGAACATGTGTTTTCCGCCATCCTGCGCTGGAGCCGTCGCTGGCCTGAGCTGGCGCGGCTACAGGCGGAACGCCATTGGCCCGGCAGCCTCATAGAGAGCGCTCACTACGCGGGGCGCGAGCTTGCTGGTGAGACGATACTCATCATTGGTTTAGGCGCTATTGGCCGGCGAATCGCCCAGGTCGCGCACGCCTTCGGCATGCGATCGCTCGCCGCTCGCCGTAGCGCCGCCGCTGGCGGCCTAGACCCCGATGTAGACCGAGTCGCGTCCGTCAGCGATCTGGACACGTTGCTTCCGCAGGCGGACTTTGTAGTCATCGCCATCCCGAGCACCGCCGAGTCGCGCGGCCTGATGTCCGCCGCCCGCCTGGCTTTGATGAAACCAGGCGCGATGCTCATCAACATTGCCCGCGGTGATCTCGTCGACGAGCGGGCGCTGATCGCGGCGTTGGAAAGCGGCAAGCTAGGAGCGGCGGCGCTGGATGTCACCGCGCATGAGCCGTTGCCCGCGGATGATCCACTCTGGTCGACTCCCAATATGTTCCTCTCACCACACATCTCAGGCCTTACACCACATTATGGCGAGCGCCTCACTGACATCCTGGTGGATAACATCGCTCGCTATCGTGTGGGCCAGCCAATGCGCAATCTCGTGCAGCCAGAGCGAGGATACTAGACAGACTGTGTTGCGACGGCGCGCCAGCGTCCGCGCCGCTTGACGTATACGTCGCGCCGGACTAGAGTGATAGGTAGAAGTCGAGCCAGACCGCTCTCTCGCTGGCGCGTAGCGTCGCGCGCCGAGCGGTGTGAAATGGACTGGCTGGCACGTGGACACTCGCCGCGAAACCCGAAGGATAGGCGGGCGGCGCCAGCGCTCGCGGGCGCGTGTGGGAGATTGGGAAGATGCAACAGCCGTGGTCTACGCCGAATGTCTCTGCTGATCAGCAGCAAACAGGCCCGGCTCAACCTTTGGTCCTCGAGCTTGGTGGACGCGCCGAGACGCTCCTGCGCCGCTTGCACGACGTGGAGGAGGCGCTGACCGACCAGGAATGGTGGCTGATGGGAAACGTCTTCCCTGAGGCCCGCCGTCTCGCCGAGGTGACGAGCCTACTCTCGGTCGCCCGCGGCGAATTGGAAGGGTTCCTGGTGGACGTCTGCGGGATGACTGTTCCAGAGACGCAGGAGCCGCAAGGCGCTGGCAATGAGGTATTCGCGTTGATGGGCGATCCCATGTGGATGAGCGGCAGTCGTGAAAAAGCCGTCGCGCTCTTACGCATGCTCGCAGCCCAGGTCCCGCCGATGCGCCAATACGCCATCGCGCTGCAGTCAAACGCCGAGCGGCTCCGAGTACCCTCAAACGCGCTGGATCCGCTTGGCATCACCGCTGAGCGGCTGACCGAGATCGAGGACATCCTCGGCCAGCCACTCACCTAGCCACGCGCTCTTCCGTCAGTCGGCATAAACCGTCACGAGGCGCGCGCAGTTGATGCGCGTGCGCGCCGCCACGCGAGCAGCCGGCGCGCCAGCCAGTAGGCCGCGAAGGCGGGCAGGGCATACAGTCCAAACACGGCAAGCCAGATGAGTAGCGTCAGCAGCCACTGGCCGAAGACGATCGCCGCGCCCCAGGCCTGACCGAAGACCTGCCCAGGATTCCATGCCTGCGGTGGCGTGATGGCGCCGCCGACGGGGCTCAGTTGAATCTGCACCAGGTAATAACTGGTCTGCCCAGCCAGCATCGCCAGATGTGTCTGTATCTGCTCGATCTGCCCTTCGACCTCCGTGAGCCGCTGCTCAATGGTCAGAACATCACCGAGTGATCCCGCCTGGCCCATCAGGGTCTGAAGTCGCTTCTGCTCGCTTCGCAGGTTGGACAAGCGGGACTGATTGTTCACGTAATCGTTCGTCACGTCCTGCACGGATTCCTGCAAGTTCACGAGTCTGCCACCGTGTCCTTCAGCATAGCCCGCCAAATACTGTTCCACCGCGGGATACAGGCTCGCCTCGACGTTGAACGACATACTCACGTCATAGCTTGCGCCATCCTGGCTGTAGTTCATGCCAGAGGATATGGCCTTGGGGTCGGTCGACATTATCCAGGACTGCAGCGCCGTGGCCGTCGCGCGTGTATCGTGTGCGGTCATGCTCACTGCAAGCGATTTGACCAGCAGCGGCTGAGATTGCTGGCTCGACGGCTGGTCTGAGCCGCCAGTGGCGCTCCCGCCCGGCGCGCCCGCCACCCCCGAGCCTGCCGGAGACGACCCTCCAGATGATCGCTGATACGTCGCTGATCCAGCCTGGCTTGCCCCACCGCACCCGGCAAGCAGCGCCGCCACGCCGATAACAGCGAGCGCTATCCCCGCGCCCCACGCGCGCCGCCCGTTCGCCTGCATCCCCACGTCTGTTACCCCTTTCCGATTGAGGCAATCCTCCACCGCGCCCTCGCCACGCTACCTGCGCGACACACCGTCCTGTCGCTGATCATGCGACGTGACCGCCCGGTGAAAAGTTCCGCGATGGCGCGATTCACGCAGCGCGATTGCAACCATCGCTCACGATGGCGCGTACATAGTTCGACCAAAATAGCGTAGATCACAGAGGTGAATCTACAGATTTGGCGCATGGCGCTCTTGACAGGCTCAACGTCGGCGCGCTATAAATATGTAGGTGAGTCGCATGGATATACACAATTTTACGGCTTCAGACGAGACGTGGGTGATCACATACCACTTCGTCTGGGTACCCATGCGATTCAAGCCCTGCCTCACCGGCGAGATTGCCGAGCGGCTTCGGGCGCTGATCGAAGAGGGGGCCGGGGAGTCGGATTACGCTCCACTCACTGTGGTTATTGAGCCAGACCGTGTGTATCTGGCGGCGAGCGCGCCCCCAACGCGTTCACCACATCAGATCGTCTGCCAGGTTAAAGCGCGCACATCGCGCGCGCTGCGGGACGAATTCCCTGAATTGACCCGTATCCCGACGTTGTGGACGCGCGCCTATTTCGTGATGGCTGGCGATCAGTTGACCGCTGAAGAAGTTCTCCATCGCTATGCGGCGGCCCAGCCGCCGCGGCGGCCGCGAGGTCGCCCGCGCAAGATTCTATCCGCTTCAACCGAGGCTGAGACGGAGGAGTAGCGAGCCGACCACCTGGCGTGGCGCGCCAGAATCCAATCCTGAACGATACCTTAATCCGCGCGCAGAGATGCGTTGAGATCGTGTAGAGGCGCGCGGAATCCCTATAGAGAGGGGATTCAACGATGCAAAAATGCGAGCGCTGCGAGACACGAGACGCCCGCGTACGCCTGGATACCATGGTGGAAGGCCGCCGTGAGCAGCATTTCTACTGCCGCGAGTGCGCCGAAGAAGTTATCGGCCAGGCAAGCGGCAGCATCGGTCCGGACTCCCTGGGCGGCATGTTTGGCTCGCTCTTCAACAACTCAAGCGTCTTTGGCTCGCAACGCGGTCAGGGCGCCATGGGCGCTGGCCGGCCGGGCTCGACCGCTACTGCCCAGCGTGAGGCCAGCAAGCATAGCAAGACGCCGACCATAGACCAGTACGGCCGCGATCTCACGCAAGAAGCGCGCGATGGCAAGCTCGACCCAGCCACCGGCCGCGAGCGTGAGATCAAGCGCGTGCTGACGGTCCTCGGACGCCGACAAAAGAACAACCCTGTGCTGATTGGCGAGCCTGGCGTCGGCAAGACAGCCATCGTCGAGGGCCTGGCGCGCCGCGTCGTCGCGGGTGATGTTCCGCCCACTCTGCGCGACGCGAGGATCGTGGCCATCAGCATGGGCGGAGTGGTCGCTGGCGCGATGTTCCGTGGGCAGTTCGAAGAGCGCATCAAGTCGATTATCGACGAAGCGCGCGCCAACCCTGAAGTAATCCTCTTTGTGGATGAGCTTCATACGGTGGTGGGCGCGGGAGCCGCCGAGGGCGCGGTGGGCGCGGCGGATCTGCTCAAGCCAGCGCTGGCGCGCGGCGAGTTGCGTCTGATCGGCGCAACGACCCTTGATGAGTACCGCAAGCATATCGAGAAGGATGCGGCGTTGGAGCGGCGCTTCCAGCCGGTGAAGGTCGGCGAGCCATCGCCTGAGGAAGCGATGGCGATGTTGCGCGCGCTGCGGGCGAACTACGAGGCGCACCATGGCGTGAGCATTACCGATGCGGCGATCGAGTCCGCGGTCACGCTCTCGGATCGCTACATCAACGATCGTTTCCTGCCTGACAAAGCGATTGACGTGCTGGACGAAGCGGCGTCAGCGCTGCGGCTGGAGGCGATCGAGCATGGCTTGCTCGGCCCCGACGCCGTGCGCGACCTGGAGCGCGAGCTAACTCAGATCCAGCAGGAAAAGGAAGCGGCGGCCACAACCGAAGATTACGAGCAGGCGGCCAAGCTGCGCCAGCGCGAGATCCAAACACAGGAAAAGCTCGAAAAGGCGCGAGAGAAGGCGGCGAGCGTGCCCACTCTGCTGGTCACACCTGATGAGATCGCGCGCGTAATCGAGAGTTGGACGGGCGTGCCGGTCAGCCAGTTGGTGGACGCCGAGCGCGTCAACCTGATGCATCTGGAAGACGACCTGCGCCAGCGGGTGATTGGTCAGGACGAGGCGGTAAACGCCGTCGCCCGCGCCATCCGCCGCTCGCGCGCAGGTATGAAAGACCCGCGCCGCCCAATCGGCTCCTTCCTGTTCATGGGCCCGACAGGCGTGGGCAAGACGGAGCTGGCGCGAGCGCTGGCGGCGACGATCTTCGGCAGCGAAGACGCGATGATTCGCCTCGACATGTCTGAGTACATGGAAGGGCATACCGTCTCGCGGCTGTTCGGCAGCCCGCCAGGCTATGTCGGCCATGACGAAGGCGGTCAATTGACTGAGCGCGTGCGCCGCCGCCCATATAGCGTTGTCCTGTTCGATGAGATCGAGAAGGCGCATCCTGAAGTCTTCAATGCGCTGCTGCAGATTCTGGACGACGGTCGCCTGACCGATGGCCAGGGGCGCACGGTGGACTTCAAGAACACTGTGATCATCATGACCAGCAACGCCGCCACCGACGAGATCCGGCGTGCGAGCATGGGCTTTGCCGCTCCAAAGTGGGGCGATGCGGAAAATGAGCAGGATAGCGAGCAGGCGCGACTGCGCGCCCGGGCCATGGAGGGATTGCGGCGGGCGTTCCGTCCGGAGTTCCTCAACCGCATCGACCAGATCGTCGTCTTCCACGCGCTGCAGCGCGAGGAGCTACGCCGAATCGTGGACCTGCTGCTCGAGCAGTCCAAGCTACGGCTGGCGGAGCAGAGTATTGCGCTGGAGTTCGGTGACGACCTGCGTGACCTGCTGATGCGGGAAGGCTTTGATCCTGAGTTTGGCGCGCGGCCACTGCGCCGGGCGATACAGACCGCGGTTGATGACACGCTGGCGGACGCGCTGCTTTCTGGCGGCGTCCGTCCTGGACAGACAGCGACGCTGACAGTTGATGATGGCAAGGTCAAGGTCACGGCGAGTGGCGAACCCGCCGTGCGCCAGCCAGCCAATCCGCAACTGCAGCCACAGGCGTAATCCTTGTTGGCGGACTCGCGTCTGCGAGCGCGACAGCCCCCACTCCCAACACGGGAGCGGGGGCTACTTTGTATGCCAGGCGTGCGCGTCAGCGCGGCGCGTTGGCCGGCTGGGTGTATGGGCCGCACGGACCAAGGCTCTTGGTGTGGAACGGTAATGGGAAGATGAAGCGCCAATCCCCAGTAATACGCTGCGACTCGCCATCCTAAGTCACGCGGTAGAGCGCGTAGATTTCGAGTCTGAGCGTCAAGGTCTGACCACCTGCGTCTGGCGCGAATGAACCGGAATCCATGACACACTGCTGCGCAGCGCTGGCCTCCACGCGTCCGGCGCACTGGATATTCACGCCGCCGCCGCCAGTTTCCACTCCGGACTGGCTCGTCAGGTCGAAGGTCGCCAGCGAGAATGAACCCTCGACGGGAATATCGGGCTGGATCCTGAAGGTGATGTAGGTGTTGCCAGGGTCGGCGTAGGCATTGTCCATATGGATCGTCACGACCGCCGCTGGCTCGTCCGGTCGAGAATTACGCGCGTCAGGATGCGGTGATACCACGGGGCGAACGCTTGCGGATCCCGCAACTGCATCCGTCGCTCGAACGCGTGGGTGAATACGTCTTGAGCGCATTCACGCGCCGCATCCACGCCCAGTCCGCTCAGCGCGCCCATCTGGACGGCGTAGGGATTCAGTGCGTCAAAGAAGCGCGTGTGTCGCGGCCTCCTCGCCACGCCGCCAGGCGCAGACAAGCGCGCTATCGATCTCGCGCATACATGGGGTCTCCTCCGATCCCGGTATGCCCTTCGCGCGCAATCAGATTCGCGTCACCCCGCGCGCATTGAGAGGACAGCGCTTGCGACGAAATGTTACACGTCGCGCCACAAGCGGCGGAGAGACGCCAGTTTGACACAGTCCGCCAGCATGTGTGTTTCTTAGGGGTACGCGCCAGCATACTCCCTCGCTCGCTCTGGCGCTCTTCCGTCAAGGAATACAGGAGAGCCGCCATGGCCGATAATCCATCCGCGGAGAATGAGGCTCACGCCGCGAGGCCGGTAAGACTGCCCGCCAGTTCCCCCTATATGACAAAAACCGCCACGTCCACTCCCAGATTGCCGACCGCTCTCCTCTATGACCCCGCGTTCCTCGATCACGAGACTCCGCCCGGTTTTCCCGAACAATCCGAGCGCGTCCGCTTCGCGATGGAGATGATCGAGGCGTTGATCGCGGAAGGGACGATTCCTCAGAACCTCGTGCTACGCGATCCAGTGCGGCCCGCTACAGAGCTCGAGATTGCCGCCATCCATGACGTAGGGTACATGCATCGCGTCGAGCGCACAGTCAGCGCGCAGGCGAAGGCGGACAGCGAGACTGGCGAAACAGGCTCACGGGAGGTCGCGAGCGAGGTGTACATCTCCGCGGGAAGCTGGGATGCCGCGCTGCGGGCGGCGGGCGCCCCACTTGTCGGTCTGGACGCCATCGCGGAGGGACGCGCGCGCAACGCCTATGCGCTGGTTCGGCCACCTGGCCACCACGCGCGGCCACGTGAAGGCATGGGGTTCTGCGTCTTCAACAATATTGCCATCGCGGCCCGCTATGCCCAGCATCGCCATGGCTGGAGCAAGGCGCTCATCGTCGATTATGATGTGCATCATGGCAACGGCACCGAGGAAGCGTTCTACGACGACCCCGATGTGGTCTACTTCTCCACCCACCAGTTTCCCTGGTATCCCGGCACAGGCGCCTCAGGCGACCGCGGGATCGGCGCTGGACTGGGCGCGACTATCAACGTGCCGCTGCCCGCGCGGTCTGGCTGGAGCGAATATGACTCTGTATTCCGCCAGGTACTCTGGCCAGTCGCGGACCGCATGAAGCCCGATATCATCCTGCTCTCGGCGGGCTTTGACGCGCACTGGCGCGACCCGCTGGGCGAGATGCTCCTCTCGACCGCGGACTACTCCGATCTGACACTTGAAGTCATGGAAATCGCCGACACATACTGCGACGGCCGACTGGTCGTAGTGCAGGAGGGCGGGTACGACCTCCAGGCGATGGCGCAGTGCGCCTCCACGGTCATGGTCGCGCTCACAGGCAGCGACGGCATCGTGGATAACCTCGGGCAGCCGCCGCCACGCAATTCGCGCTGGAATGAGGAAGCCATCATCCATGCGCTGTACCAGCTCCATGGGTTGGAGCATTACCGCCGCAAGCCGCGCCGGATTCAGACACGCCCGAACTACACCGGGCCAGCATCGGAATCTTGAGCGCTGTCGCGGCGTCCCTCTAGGGCAGCGTCCCAATGAGGTCGGTGATGGGCGTGCTGTCATTGGTCTGCAACCAGGGGGTCCAGCCGCCGCTAAGGTTTGACGCGCCAATCCCGATCTGGCCGCCGATGAGCGAGAATGTCTTGCCATGCGGCTCTGCGACGTTGCCCAGGAGCGCGCCAGCTGAGGTGGGGTCAGTTACGCTGGCGACCAGCCCCATGCCCTGTGTATCGACCAGCCAGCGGCTATGCGCGGTAATGGATCCATCGCCCGCGGAAGCATCCTGCGTGACGTACAGCCACACGCCATTGGCGGCGGGGTTCACGCTAAGCGTGTCATTCAACTGTGTGGACGCCGGAACTGTCGGACCGCCAAGCGTGATCTGCCCCGCGAGTGTCGGCCCCGTCAACGCGGCGTCCAGGACGTACACAGTCGCCGACGGGCTGCCAGTGACCAGATAGACCTGTGGGGCGTTCGCCGACATACTCGCCGCCAGCCGCGTCGTCTGGAAACTGCCCGGCAAGCCGAGCACGGTCACCACGCCCGATTGGAGCGCAACACGCCGCACGATAGCATACCTGACGCCGCTCGCGTCGCTGGCGAGCACAACGTCAAATAACGCCTGCCCATCCGGTGACATAACGATTGCGCCGTTCGAGGCGAGCGTTTGGCTCATGCCGCTGATCGGGACAATCGGGACAACTGAAGGGAACGCTGATGCCGGAAGGCTGCCTGGAGGTGGCGGTAACGGAATTTGATCGGGCGTTTTGACGGTTATCGCCGCTGTTACTTTGCCCCCCGACGTCGCGACCGCCAGAGCGCGGTCTGCGGATAGCGACCCATTCTCGCCGCTCAAGCCAACATAGACGGTCAGCCCATTGGGAGCGAGCGCGAGCGATGTGGCGGACTCCCCGGCGGGCAGCGCGTCTCCGTTGGGCAATGTTAGCGGCACGGCCCAGCGCGCTGAACCAGCAGCCAGATTAATGCCAATGAGCGCCTGGTTGCCGCCGTTCTGGCTGCCTGTCAACTCATAGACCATCTGGCGATCCGCAACGACGGCGACAGGCAGCGACGAAGCTCCTGCGACACGCAGAGCAGTGTTCGAGTCGGGTAACGACCGGGTAACTTGACCAGACTTCTGGTCAACAACGATGACTTCGGCGACTTGCCAGATCTGTCCATCCGCCCCAGTCACGGACACAAGTTTGTCGGTCTCCGCTACCAGCGATCCGCTCGCCGCCGCCTGCGGCACATGCTGTAACTGGTTCGTAGTTCGCTGGACGCTGAGAAGATTCAGCGAGCGAGCCAGGCTGGCCACACCGGCGAGTAGCGCCACGAGCGTCACGACAGCCAGCGCGGTCACGACCAGTCCGAACCGGCTCACAGAACCGAGCGCGCGCAATGGGCGCAAAAATCGCTCCACCCGCGCGGACTTGAGCCGCACAGACTCACGCAGGTCAGGAACGTACGGCGCAGGTGTAGAACCAAGTGACGCAAGCAATGCGTAGGGAAGATGCAATTCCTGCGCGCGCTTGCCGCAGATCGGACAGACAGCCATATGCTCGCGAACCGCGGTGGCGACGTCGGGCGGCAACTCATCTGAGAACTCAGCGACCAATAATTCTGGATCGAGCGGGCAATTAAGCTGGCGTAAGGTACCCCGACGAGTCGTGACACGGCTTAACCGTGGTCGCGGCGCTTCTATCTCCGGCATCCTTACGCCTCCTCTTTGTGCGGCGGCGCTGACCCGTCGCCTGGTCGTCGCTCACCAACAGTACATTCCACGTCTATCGCCCTCTCGTATGCGCGGAATTGAACGGTATACGCCCGCCAGAATTGATAGGACGCGCCCATCGCTGACGCGGCTATCATGTCATTGACCGGCCTCTTCACCCCTCACCCTATATGGCCGTCGGGCGCCAGCTTTCACAGGTCTTCCCAAAGCTCCTCTAGTGTGCGAGAAGAAGAGAATCGCAGGCCGCTATTCTCTTTGCCCTCGGTCGCCTGATGGCTGGCGTCTGCATGTTCGCTGCCGGGCTGCTCGATCACCACTTCGGACGCGTCACTGACCAGCGGCCACATTTTGACTGGCGCTGCGGTGACACCCTGTTCAGGTTCGAGCACAGGTCGGGCGTGCTCCCAGGCATAGTCTGGTTGTTCGAGCGCAATGCTCAAATACGGCGATCCGCCCGACGCGCCATCGGCTTCCGCGGTTCCCCCATCTGGCGTCGCCCCCTGCTCGACTGGCGCAAACTGGCGCGAGGTCTCCTCCAGTGGGTGGCTCGCCTCGAGGTCGAGGATCGCCGAGGCGGCCCAAGGATCATCCTGTCCGCCAGGCGCGACCTCCACCACATTCGCGCCCGGATCTGGCGCGGCGTCTGCCTCGAAGGTCAATGGGAACGTGCCGGCTTCGTCCTCGTCGGAATCGAGCCAATTTACGATGATGCTGCCCGACTCTTCGCCGACTGAGGGCAACTCATACGTGAGCGGCATCGACCGCGCAGCGGCAGCGCCATAACCCGGGGGAAACACACTGGGCCCGGCTGTCCCTCCCGTTTCGGTGGTCCCGTCAGTGACAGGGAGCGCATCCACGACTGGACCAACAATCGCGTCCGCCGCGATGCGTGTTATGGCCCACGACTCTCCCTCATGACCGCCCCACGAGAGATCTGACAGTGGAGTCTCCTGGCCATGGAACTCGGAGTAGTCCCGCATCGGGTCGAACCCTTCAGCGGACTGATCGTACGCGGGCAAAGGTTCATCGAGCGACGGCGCATCTGCTTCAAAGCTACCGCCAGCGTATCCCGGCGCGGGCTCCGCATAGGGTCCCGCGTAGGGTGTAGTGTACGCGTCATCGTACGAGCCAGCGAAGACTTGCTGGTTTTCTAACGTGAAATACGCTTCCGGCTCCGGCGCGGACTCTGGTTCTGCATTGTGGGGATATGCGGGAATTTCCGGCGAGCTACTCGCGAAATACGCGACGGCGTCCGGCTGCTCAGCCTCATCACCGAAGGGGTTGAAGCCCAGCGGAATGGTGGTCGGCGCGGTCTGCGGCTGCCCCAGAGATTCGAAGTCCTCGGTAAGCTCGCCCGGGACTTCTGGCACGATAACGGGCGCCGCCATTTCCGGCGGCGAGAACAGTGCCTGCTCCTCCATAGGAACTGGCGGAAGCGCATCCCCATAGCCAAGCGCGTCAGGCAGTCCAAGCTTCTGCATCGCCTCTTTATACCTGGCTGAGAACTGCGCCAGACCCTGGACGATGCGGCGGCGGGCCGCCGAATTCGTAATGCCCAGCGCGCGCGCCACCTCCGCCTGGTTGAGTCCAGCGACCAGATGCAGCGCCAGACATTGCGCATCTCCGTAGGGAAGCTCGGCGAGTGTCAGGCGCACGAGACGGTGACGCAGCGCCTCATAGGGATCCGTGGATTCCAGACTCTCATCAATCGGACCGCGAGTGGAGCCATCTGGCAGATCCGGCCGAGACGACTCTGCGGCCGGGCCAGCGCCTGCCGGTGTGTTTTGCCATACGAGCGGGCGCGCCTGGCGGCTTACCGTGCCGACCACTCGCTTGATGCGCTTTATACTGCCCTCAATCGTGCGCTGCGCCTGCGCGCCCGCCTCGGCAGGCAACAGGCCAGCCACACGCGATACATCGAGACGGGGTTTGGGCGCGCTGCGTGGGCGGCGAAGCGCCTCGAGGCCGGCCTCGGTCGACGACCGCAACAGCCAGAGGCGTAGATTGTCGGCGCCATGCGGGCCATGCAGGCGGCGTTCCATGCGCTGAAAAACGCGCTCAGAGAGGACGCGCGCGCGACCTTGATCGCCGCATAGGCGCGTAAGGTAGCGCGTCACGATCGGCTGGTAGCGAGCGACCAGTGCCGTCAGCGCCCAGTCAGCGCCAGCGCGCGCTTGCGCCGCCAGTCGCCGCTCACGCTCAACCTCGGCGTCGAGCGTGAACTCGTTTGCGGGAGGGAACGTCTCTCTCCAGACCATTTCGCCTCTACCTTCCTTCAGTGAGCCCCAATCCACTCACCGCTCGCCATGCCCATAGTCCGTGAAGCGCGCCAGTTCTTGCGCCTAAGCCAGGAAATGCCCGATTTGCTGGGTCAACATATGTCGATTCGTGTTTATGACGCCTGCGCGCGAAACGGTGTTCCGGGCCGCGTTTCATTGAGTCTACCTGAATAAGACGGCTCATGTCACGCGGTCGCAACGCGCCGGGTAAGATACAGCGAAATCGGCTACAGGGTCGCATACGCATCCCGACCGTCCGCGTGCGCGTGAGTCTCCATTCCTTGGAGCGACTCTCACCGCGCTGTGAAAATCAAACCGGGCGCAAGCAGACAGACAATGAGTTGGCAATTGCGGCTTTGTGATTCCACTATACATCCCGCCGTCGCGTTGGCCCACTGCGAAACGGCAAGAGACCGCGCCACTCATTCGACTGGCGCGGTCTCTTGCTGTAGCTTTCCTGCAATTTTGCTGATCTCTGGCGCTCTACCAGTAGCTACTTATTCCAGATTGGCCAAAATGGTGTCTTCCCTGGCGTAGTCAAACTCGCCGGGCTCATCCGTCGCCTGAGGGTTTTCTCGTTCCCAGGCGATAGTTCGCTGGTAGCTTTCCTCAATCGAGGTGAGTTCGGCGTAGTCTAACTCAGCCCGTATCCTAGAGGTATCTGAAATGAGATCGTGGCCCACCATCACCCCCAGGCGGAGCGGCTCAGGCAGGGCGCCCGCGGGAATCAGGGCAAGCTGTCCATGCCATCCCGCCGCTTGCGCCACCGCTCGCACACGCTCCTCGAGCGAAAGCGCCAACCGCTCGCCAACGTTGTAGACGCGGCCAGCTGAACGGGGATCGAGCGCCGCAAGCGTAATCGCGTGCGCGACATCGTCAACATAACCATGCGTCCATCGCCAGCGCGCCTCGGCCGCGTCCAGTAGAATCGCAGGCCGCCCGTCATCCATGTGTTTGAGCCAGGCGTGGAATCGCCGCTGCTGGTCGTTCGGGCCATAGACTGCTGGAAGACGCAGCACGGCGCACGGAAGATCCGGCGCGGACAGCACAACCTGCTCGACCGGAATCTTGTCGTAGTGATTCATCCATTTGCGCGCATCGTCCTCCGCGCGCGGCTTATCACCGCGATATGGGTAGAGTCGTTCGCGCAGTGGGCTGCCTTCATTCACGGGTAACGTATCCGGCGGCCCAGGCTCTGTGCCCAACAATCGCCCATAGACGCGATAGACATCCTGACTGGAAATTACGACCGCGCGCTGGGCTATTCCTGAAAGCGCACTGGCGAAGTCGGCTCCGTGTGGCCTGGTCATCGCGATCATATGAATCGCGACATCGGGCCGAAACGCCTGGAACTGCGCGCGCGCAAGACCTAACTGGTCCCGGTCGCCATGGATATGAAGCGCCGATTGTGTTCCGTCTGGCTGAGTCGCTCCGCGATGAAAGACGGCCACCTCATGGCCGCCAGCGAGTAGCTCACGTGTCACCGCGCGACCTATGAAGCTCACGCCTCCAATAATAAGCACACGCACGCGGGCCGCCTTTCTTCTCGAAGCGCCGGAAACACCGAACTTTAGCGCGCTCGCGCTTTCCAGTCCTCCAGTGGCAGTACTTCGTCAACGATGCCATATTCGCGCGCGGCCTCAGCGGTCATGAAGAAATCCCGCTCGGTATCGCGCCGGATGCGCTCCAGCGTCTGGCCAGTGTGCATCGCCATGATCTCGTTCATCACGTCGCGGGTGTGCAGGAGATCGCGGGCATGAATGTCGATGTCAGTCACCTGGCCGCCAAGCCCCCCCTGCAGCAGCGGCTGGTGGAGGTGCACTTTCGCGTGCGGCAAGGCATACCGGTGTCCCGGGTCGCCCGCCATCAGCAGAATCGTCCCGAAACTTGCGGCCAGCCCCACGCAGGTCGTCGCGATGGGGCACCGGATCGAGCGCATCGTATCGTAGATCGCTAGTCCCGCGGTGATCACGCCTCCAGGCGAGCTAATGTACATATTGATCTCGCGATCCGGCTGCTCGCTCGCCAGAAACAGTAGCTCCGCAACGATAAGGCTCGCCATCTGGTCCTCGACGGCGCCATTGACCATGATGATGCGCTCGCGCAGCAACCGCGAGAATAGATCGTAGGCGCGCTCGCCACGCGCGCTATTCTCGATAACCGTCGGCACGATCAGCGACGCCGCTGAAAGTCGCGCCGTGTCGTGACCCATATCCCCTGACATGCTTCGCCTCCTTCTCGGCGCGCGACTGCGGTCACGCGTAGCGCATGAAATAGTAGGTGAGCGATGCGCCTTCACCCCGCTTCGCGGTTTGAACCACACTTAGCAGCATCCAGCCTTCGGCGCCCAGCGCATTTAGTGCGCGGGCGTCGAGTGGCTCATCATCATGCAGGTCAATCGTGACAGTGTGGTATTCCCAGCGCTGCGGCTCAGTCACCCGCTCATAGACGATGGGAGTTGGAACACCGAACGAGCTGGCGGGCGCTTGCTCAAACCCCAGCCCCCGAACATTCAACATTCGTCATGCCTCCAATCTGAGCCGCACGAGTCGGGGCGTGAACAGACGTCAGTGGCCGCGACTGGCGCGGCAATCGCGCGCGTCGCTTGTACGATAAGCGGGCGCGGCGTAGAATTGAAGGCAAATCGAATGCTGATAGCATCGCTGGCGTATCGAGAGATGCTATCAGCATCGGTGGACAGCGCCAGACGGCGACGCGGCAAATGGAGGCGACGCGATGGACGGTCTGCAAGCGATGGTAGGCGCCGTAGTGCGGCGCGAGCGCCAGGCGCGCGGAATGACACTTAAGGAACTGGCGGCCAGGTCGATCGTCTCGGTAGTCTACCTGGGAGAGATCGAGCGGGGTAAAAAGTACCCATCGCCTGTCGTACTCGAGCGCTTGGCGTCCGGTCTTGACCTGGCGACACCCGATCTCCTGATGATGATCGCCATAGCGCTGAGAGGCGAAGAGCGCGTGGAAGCCCGCCCTATTGGATTTACCGCGCCCAGCCTGCGTGAGCCAGCTAGCGCCGGGTCCGGCGGCCGCATTGTGAACATGATCGTCTCGCTTGTCGCATGAGCGCAGATGCTGATCAAGCTGGCGCTGAGCCCGGCGAGCGATTGCAGAAATATCTCGCGCGCAGTGGTGTAGCGTCCCGTCGCCGCGCCGAAACTCTCATGCGTGATGGCTACGTCAGCGTCAATGGCGCCGTTGTACGCGAATTAGGCGCGCGTATAAACCCGGCGCACGATGTCGTGCGTGTCAGCGGAATCCGGGTGGCGCCTCCCGTCAGACTACGTTACCTGATCATGAACAAGCCAGGCGGCTATGTGACGACAGCGCATGACCCGCACGGGCGGCGCACAGTACTCGAACTGCTGCCTGCCCGCTGGCGCGATGAGCGAGTGTACCCCGTTGGGCGCCTCGATCACAATACCGAGGGCCTGTTGCTGCTCACCAACGACGGCGATCTCGCGCTGAGATTGACCCATCCACGCTACGCGCTCGCAAAGGAGTATCATGCTCTCGTGCAGGGACGCCCATCGCCCGAGGACCTGGCCCATCTTGAGGAAGGTATGCTGCTCCCAGGCGAGACCCGTCCCACTGCTCCAGCCCGCGCCTGGGTGCTGCGTCCCGGCGATGGCGGCGCGACATGGGTAGCCCTGGAGCTTCATGAAGGGCGCAACCGCCAGGCGCGGCGCATGTTTGACGCCATTGGCCGGCCAGTCAGTCTGCTTATTCGTGTGCGTGTCGGTCCGCTGACACTGGGCGACCTCGCGGTCGGTGAGACGCGCGAGCTGATTTCCCGCGAGGTGGAAACACTGCGCCGCTACGTCGGTCTGAGTCCGCAACCTGACCGCCGACAGGAGAGATCCGACTAATGTGGAAATTTTACGCGATTGGATTTGCGCTCATGGGGGCGTTCATGCTGATCGCCGGAGTAACGCTTTTTGTCGTCACACTCACCGGCCAGACCACCTCGAGCTCGTCTGCCGCCTCTGACTGGCTGATACGCGCAGGCGTGGCTGTCGTCCTCGGCCTGTTCGCCGCTACCCTATCTACGCTCGCCTGGCGCCAGTCGCGCCGCTCCGCCGCCTGAGAGCCAGTCCCGCCACTGCTCAAACTGTGCGCGACGCCCAGTGGCCCACACGGCCCCTGGGCGCCGCGAGCGCCGCGCGTGTTATGCTCACTGCGCATTGAGCGCAGAATTTCCAGTCTTATTGCGCGCATTGTGCGAACTGGATCCAGTAGCCTACGACTATACGAAACCGATGAGGAGCGCCTGTGATCGAGCACGCTGGTGACCGCTGTGTCTACCTCCACTTCGCCAATCTCAGTCGGTTCCCTGACGTGCGGCACGGCGTCTTCACACGCAAGGGCGGCTACAGCCGGCCTCCGTTTGATGGCCTCAACGTCGCGCTAACGACCGGGGATAATCCATCAACAGCGCTCCGCAATCAGCAGCTCGTGTCAGCGGCGCTCAGCCTTCCACTCGTCAGCGCCCGCATCGCGCATGGCTCCGAGGTCTGCGTCGTCGAGCGCCAGACGCCGAAAGAATCCGTCGATTCGCTGCGCTCCCGGGTACGCTCGGTGATCGCCGACGCCATGGTCACGGCTGAGCCTGGACTGGGTCTCTTCTGGGGCTTTGGCGACTGCGCGCCTTTGCTGCTCTATGATCCTCGCCACCGAGTCGTCGCCCTGGCGCACGGCGGCTGGCGCGGCGCGGCGGAAGCCATCGGCCCGCGTACGCTACATGTCATGGCCGAACGGTTCGGTTCCCGGCCAGCCGACGTTATCGCTGGTGTCGGCCCTGCCATTCAGGCCTGCTGCTACCAGGTCAATGACACCGTGTACGATGCGTTCCAGAGCAATGGCAGGGCCAGCGCGAGCGCAGCGTTCGTGCGCCGCCAGAATCCTGACGGGACAACCTCGCGCTACCTCGATGTCACTCAATCTAATGCGCGCCAACTACTCGCCGCAGGCGTGTCCGAGGATCACCTCGATATCGCGCCACACTGCACAGGATGCGCCGCCGACCTGTTCTACTCACATCGCAAGCGTCCCCATGCTGACGGGCGCTTCGGCGTGGTCATCGGCCTCGCGTCGTAGTCGCGCGCAGTTTTTGGGAGACTGGAACACATGCAGCTAGACGCGCTAGGCCCAGAAAATGCGTGGTCCGACCCCACGCTGGCGGATCGACTACATGACATCCAGGGCCGGATACATGCCGCCGCGTCACGCGTGGGGCGCGCGGAAGGCGAAGTCACGCTCGTCGCAGTCACAAAGACCGTCTCCGCGGAGCGCGTAGCCGCCGCCGCCATGCTAGGCCTGGATGTATTCGGCGAGAACCGTGTGCAGGAGGCGCTTGAAAAACGCGAGCTCCTGGCCTCGCTCGCCGCGTCACACCCCGAGGTGGATCAAGCGATGGGGCGCGCGCGCTGGGAGCTAATCGGCCACCTACAAACCAACAAAGCCGCCCGCGCGCTCGAACTGTTTGCGCGCATTCAGAGTGTTGACAGCGTGCGGCTGGCCGAAGCGCTAAGCGCCCGGGCCGAGGGTCGCGCGCGCGCGCTACCGATTCTGCTGGAGGTCAATATCGGCGGTGAGTCCAGCAAATCGGGCTTCGCGGTTGGGGAGGTCGAATCCGCAGCGCATGAGATTCTTGCCTTGCCCGCGCTTCGTATCGAGGGACTTATGACCGTCGCGCCAATCGCTGGCGACCCGGAGCAGACGCGCCCGGTCTTCCGCGCGCTGCGCGAGCTACGCGATCACCTGCGAGCGACACATCACAGCGACCTCGCGTCCTGGAACGAGCTGTCCATGGGCATGAGCGATGATTTCGAGGTCGCCATCGAGGAGGGAGCCACCCTGGTACGCATCGGGCGTGGCCTCTTTGGTGAGCGCCAGTCCGTCAATTGAGTCTGTGATGGCCACGATTCGCCGTCTCCAAAGGCGCATGACAAATGATGCGCCACTTGGTCGAGTCCATGGTACACTCGTGATACACTGACAAACGCGCAATCGGGTGCGGCCAGGGAAATCGAGGGAGGCATATGGAACTCGGCGACTTGCTGCTTTCTCGCCGCGTGCGCCAGAATCATGCCCTGGAGCACGCGACTGTGACCATCCTCGCCAACGACCTTCCAGGACTGAGCGTGAGCGCACGCTCCAACACCCGCGGCTTCACGATCTTCGCCGATCTTGATCCGGCGCTTGTGCGTCGCGCCGCGGATGAGGCGATGGAGCGCTTGCGCAATGGCGAAGCGGATCTTGCGATACACCCGAACTGCGGAACCAATCTGGCGGTCGGCATGTCGCTCGCGCTGATGGGGTCCCTGTGGTCGCTGACCGCTATGCGCCAGCGAACCCGGCTCGTCAAGGCGCTTGGCAGTACAATCGCGAGCTTTATGGTTGCGCGCCCACTTGGCGGTCTGGCGCAGAAATATCTCACCACGCATCCGAATCTGGTCGACGTGCGCATCGTTGATGTGCGCTCGCGGCGGTTGTTTGGACAGCGTGTGGTCGAAACGCTCACTGCCACAGCCCGGTAGAAACAGGACTACGAAGCGAATCGGCCTAGTCTGAAGAGGAGCCAAACGAGGATGGGCGTGCTGCAAACCCTCGCCACATTGGGGATCGCGCATGTGGTCATCTGGATAATCTTTGGCTTCCTCATTCTCTGCATGGTCGCCCGGATGTTGCTCTCATTCTTCCCGATGTTGTCGCCAGCCAATCCGTTCGTCCGGTTCATCAACAACATCATGGGACCGATCTATGACCCGGTCTACCGCCGGCTCCCGCGCATGAGTGTGGGTGTCCTCGATTTGAGCGCTACAATCGCGTTCATCTTCACGGTCTGGGCGCTCATTGTCGTTTGGCGCCTGGCGATGACTGCGATTCCGGCGGAATGGTGACGCAACAGCCGGACTTCCCCCCGGCGCCATCGTCTCCGAACCCGGAACTGGTCGTGCGCGAATCGTCTGGCGCCGTTTCGATCACGGCGCGCATCACTCCCCGGGCAAAGCGCGACACCCTCGCGAGCGACGGTGGGGCGCTTCACATCCACTTGCGCGCCGCGCCCGTAGACGGGGCCGCGAACGAGGCGCTCATCGCATTGCTTGCGCGCGTCACCCGGCTCCCAAGACGCGCCATTACCATCACTCACGGCGAAACGAGCCGCATCAAGCGCATCGCCTTCGCTGGGCTCACCGGCGCCGAACTCCGCGAGCGGCTGCGCTCCGCAATATCCCGCTAGCGTCATCCGGGCCCGAGCGCGCCCGCCTTAGTGCTGTATCTCAGGATTGGAGGTCGTTTCTTGTTCATCGTGGACGCTCACGAAGACATCGCCTTCAACGCGCTGCACGGTGATCGAGACGTGCGCCGCTCCACTGCCGAGCAGCGCGCCCGCGAGGCGCGCCAACCCACGACTGGTAGCGACTCCCCGGTTACGAATCTGGATGACACGGTGATGATTGGGCTGCCTGACCTCAAGCGCGGCGGCGTTGGCCTCGTCTGCTCAACCATCTTTACCTTACCAGGCGAGCAGAACATCGTGACTGCGGACGCCTGGTCCCAGGCGCGCTACTATCATGACCTTGCGGCCGGTACGGACGTCACTGGCGTGCGGCTGATCTCAACGCGCTCAGATCTCGAGTCGTTGACACGCGACTTTGACGCAGCCACGACGCCTGACGCCAGGCCGACGGGCTTCCTGCTCCTGATGGAAGGCGCGGACCCGATCCGCGAGCCAGCGGAGCTCGAGCAATGGTATGACGCCGGTCTGCGGGTCATCGGACCGACGTGGCGTGGCTCACGCTACTGCGGCGGCACAGGGAGCCCGGGTGGCTTCACCGATATCGGTCGCGCGCTGCTTGACGAAATGGCGCGGCTCGGGATGGTCCTCGATTTTAGCCACATGGCCGACGACGCCGTCTGGGAAGCGCTTGAGCGGTATCCCGGCCCAATTATCGCAAGCCACACCAACTGCCGGAAGTACACGCCTACAGACCGCCATTTCACCGATGAACAGATCAAGGCGATCATCGCGCGTGACGGGGTCATCGGAGTGGTGTTGCACAATAGCTTTCTTGATCCACAGTGGACTCGGGGCGCTCCGCCACTCCAGCTTGACGTTGTCGTTCGTCATCTCGATCGCGTCTGCCAGCTTGCCGGCGACGCGCGTCACAGCGGCATCGGCAGTGACTTTGATGGTGGGGCCGGCGTCCAATCAACGCCCGCCCCATTCGACACCGTCGCTGACCTCGCGCGCATAGCAGATGCGCTGCGTGACCACGGCTACACCAGTGCCGACATCACTGGGATCATGGGCGGCAATTTCGTCCGCGCGTTCACCAGCGCGCTCCCCGCTGAAGGCGCCAAACAGCGTTAGACCGCCATCATACCGACGTCCGAAATATGCGCGTTATGCTGGTAGCAGACGTCTTTCGCACGCTATTATTTGATACATGAAGACGTTACGGGCCGTGCAAGGCTACATGCTGCGACGCTGGCCTACTCTGACGGTCGGACTCGTCCTCGTCGTCATCGCCAACCTGGTGGCCCTCGTGCCAGCTATCATCCTTCAGCAGGTTGTCGACAGCGTCAGCCATGGCGCTGACGCGCGTGCGCTCAGCGTCTACGCGCTTGAGATCATCGGCATTGCGATAGGGGCAGGCGGACTCCAGTTTCTGGCGCGCTTTGTCGTGAACGCGGCGTCGCGGCGCGTCGAATATGAGATGCGTCGTGACCTGTTCCGCCATTTTCAGCGGATGGACGTCGCCTACTTCCAGGACCGGAAGATTGGCGACCTGGTCGCCCGCGCCACCAACGACCTTTCCCAGGTGCGCCAGATGCTCGGCCCGGGCCTGACTAATCTGGCCAACTCGCTCGTCGCCTTCACGGTTACCGGCCTGGCGATGATCAGTATTGACGCCAGGCTGACGCTCTACTCATTGACAGTCATGCCGTTGATGACAGTCTTCTTCATTTTCGTCAGCGGTTCCATTCAGCGCAGATACCGCCTGGTGCAGGATCAGTTCGGGGAGGTCTCGGCTCGCGCCCAGGAGAACTTCTCTGGCGTTCGCGTCGTGAAGGCATACGCCCAAGAAGACGCGGAACTGGCCAGTTTCAACATGATCAACGCCGAGTATGTCCGCCGCTCCATCGCTTTCGCCCGGGTCAACTCGCTCCTCTGGCCAGCCATGTACTTCATCTCCGGGCTCGCAGTAGCTATCCTCCTGTGGCGCGGCGGTGTTGATGTCATCGCCGGGCGCATCACGCTCGGGCGGTTAGTGCAGTTCAACACCTATCTCGCGGCGCTCGGCTGGCCTATGATCGCGCTCGGCTGGACGGTGAATCTCGTGCAGCAGGGATCAGCGTCGCTGAGTCGCATCACCGAGGTGCGTAGCGCGCGCCCGGCAATCGCCAGCGCGCCGGACGCCAGCCCAGACGCGCGGCCAATCCGGGGCGAGATCGAATTTCGGCATGTCAGGCTTTCTTATGACGATCGAGAGACGCTGCATGACATCTCGCTGCGCGTCCCCGCTGGCTCCTCCCTGGCGATCGTTGGCCCTACCGGATCTGGCAAGTCTTCGCTCGTCAACCTCATCGCGCGCATCTACGACGTCAGCGCGGGGTCTGTACTTATTGATGGCCATGATGTACGCGAGATTCCACTGATTGATCTGCGCCAGTCAATTGGCTATGTGCCGCAGGAGAACTTCCTGTTCTCGCTCTCCATCCATGAGAACGTTGGGTTCGGCGCTCCCGACATGTCCGACACGGAACTGGCGCGCGCGCTCGATGTATCGCAACTCGCGAACGATGTCGCGGACTTCCCCGCTGGTGTGGAGACCATGATCGGCGAGCGCGGGGTCACGCTCTCCGGCGGCCAGAAGCAGCGCGCGGGCATCGCGCGCGCGGTGGCCAAGGAACCGCTGATCCTCATACTGGACGACTCGCTCTCCAGCGTAGATACACACACCGAGGCGGCGATCCTGCAACGGCTGCGCGGCGTCATGGCGGGCCGCACATCAATCGTCATCGCCCATCGCATCTCGACCATCAAGGATCTCGACCAGATCATTGTGCTCGATGATGGGCGCATCGTTGAGCGCGGCGCGCATCTGGATCTCATTGCGCGCGGAGGGCTCTATGCGAGCATGTACCGCAGGCAGCTGCTCGCCGAGGAACTGGATGACGACGTGCAGGAGCCTGGCGCGCCGCTGGACGGCGCAAGCGGTCTGCCAGCGAGCGATGCGCCTTTCAATCGGGAAGAGGTATGAACGTGGCGCAACCCTTCTTCCAGGATGACGAAATTCTTGGCAAAGCGTACGACGCCCGGCTTGTGCGGCGGATCTGGGAGTTCGTGCGGCCCTACAAACGGCAGGTAGCGATGACGCTGCTGGTCGCCCTGCTGATTGTTGGCGACGACCTGTTAGCTCCGTACATTACCCAGGTCGCGATAGACCGCTACATCGCTCCCGCCCATCCATATGGCATGAGCGAATCGTCGCGCATGTACGGCGTCCTGCTCATGGGCGGCCTGTATCTTCTTACCCTCATCGCCGGGTTCGGACTTCGCTACCAGCAAACCTTCGCGCTCAGCGTCCTGGGTCAGCGCATCATGTATAACCTGCGCTCAGCGCTCTTCGGGCACATGCAGCGGCTCTCACTGGGCTTCTTTGACCACAACCCCGTCGGCCGGCTGATGACTCGCATCACAAACGATGTTGACGCGCTGAACGACCTCTTTACCTCGGGCTCGGTCGCGCTGCTCACCGATCTGCTGACGCTCGTGGGCATTATCATCATTTTGTTCATCGAAAACTGGCGGCTCGCGCTCGTCGTCTGCCTCGTGATCCCGCCGCTCGCGCTCGTGACGACGTGGTTCCAGCGCGTAATGCGTGATACCTTCCGCGCGATCCGCGTCCGCCTGGCGCGCATCAACGCCAATGTCGCCGAAAACATCGCCGGCGCCCAGGTCGTGCAGCTATTCAATCGCGAGAACCGCAACTTCGAGTATTTTGACGATCTGAATCATGACTATTATCGCGTGACGCTACGGTCGCTCACGTTTTACGCCGTTTTCCTCCCTGTCGTGAACCTGTTCGCCGCTGCGGCAACCGCGCTCATTGTCCGCGTCGGCGGCGCGCAGACCGTAGGCGGTCTGCTGAGCCTCGGCGCGCTAGTCGCTTTCCTGCAATATACCGACCGCTTCTTTCTGCCTGTCCGCGACCTGGCCGACCGGTACACCACGCTCCAATCAGCGATGGCCAGTTCTGAGAGAATCTTTCGCGTCCTGGACGAGCGCGTCGCCGTCGAGGATCCGGCAAAGCCTACTGCCCTTGCGAACGTGCGTGGCAGAGTTGAGTTTCGCGATGTGTGGTTCTCGTACAACCGCGAGGAATGGGTGCTGAAGGGCGTCTCCTTCGCGATCCAGCCAGGTGAGAGCGTCGCCTTCGTTGGCGCAACAGGCGCAGGCAAGACCTCACTCATCAGCCTCATGTCGCGCTTCTACGATGTCCAGCGCGGCGAAGTGCTGCTTGATGGTGTCAATGTTCGTGATGTCGCGCAGGCTGATCTGCGCCGCCATATCGGTGCGGTCCTGCAGGATCCATTTATCTTCGCTGGCACGATCGCTAGCAATATTCGCCTGGGTGACACCTCGATCAGCGATGAGCGCGTACGTGAAGCGGCGCGCTTTGTCAACGCCGACAGTTTCGTCGAGCGCCTTCCCCACACCTATGATGAGGTGACACGCGAGCGTGGCGCGGGCCTCTCAGTCGGCCAGAAGCAGCTTCTGGCCTTCGCCCGCGCCATCGCCTTCAATCCCGAGGTACTGCTGATCCTGGATGAGGCGACCAGCAGCGTGGACACCGAAACCGAGGCGCTGATCCAGGATGCGCTGGAGAAATTGACGCGCGACCGCACCTCAATCATCATCGCCCACCGCCTCTCTACCATTCGCCACGTGGACCGCATTATCGTCTTACACAAGGGCCGCATCGTGGAGCAGGGCACGCACGACGATCTGGTGGAGCGCAACGGATACTACAAGCGCCTGTACGAACTGCAGTACGCCGAGTCCACCGCCGGCGACTAGCGCCTCTAGCTCAGTCAATCTCCCCCAGTATCAGCGGCGGCCGCTCGACCGGCGTGTCGCTCCAGGTAATCGCCGCGAGCAGCCGCTGCTGGGCCATCTTCACGTCCTCGTCGCTGTTGGCGGCGATCCCAGCCAGCAGGCCGCCCGTTTTCACATGAGCGCTGGCGCTCGCCCAGATGCTAAGGCCCACCAGCGGCGAAATCGCATCGCCTTTGCGCTTTCGCCCCGCGCCGAGATCCATCGCGACCGCGCCGACTTCGTCCGCAGCCCATCCTGCCACCCATCCCTCGCGCGGCGCAGTCAACACACCAAGCCCAGGTGTGATCCTCGTTGAATGCTCGGGCCAGTCCAGCGCTACGGAATCTCCACCCTGCGCCACTATGACCTCCGCCAGTTTCGCCAGCGCGGCGCCCGATGCGATCGCCGCCCGCGCACGCTCCTCGCCCTGTTCCAGCGTCTCGACAAGCCCAGCGGAGCGAAGCAGCAATGCGGACTCGTGGAGGCACAACGTCATCACGTCAGAGCGCCAGGAACCGCCTCGATTATACAGCGGTCCGCCACGCAGCGTCTGCGCCGCCTCCTCCACCTCTAGAGCATTCCCAACCGCCCAACCCAGTGGCTGGTCCATCGCCGTCAATATCGCGGTCGTCCGGATGCCCGCCTTACGGCCGATGCGCGCCATGAGCGTCGCCAGCGCGCGTGCGTCGGCTTCATTCTTCATGAATGCGCCGCGACCCACCTTGACATCAAGCAACAGGTCAGATGGTCCAACCGCCAGCTTCTTGGACATAATGCTAGCCGCGATCAGCGGGATGGACTCGACTGTTCCTGTCATGTCGCGCAGCGCGTATAGCCTGCCGTCGGCGGGCGCCAGCTCACGGGACTGCGCCGCCAGCGCCAGCCCATGCCGCTCGACTAGCGCGATAAATTCATCCGCGGATAGCTCCGTCCGCATGCCGGGGATGGATTCGAGCTTGTCTATGGTGCCACCGGTGTGGCCCAGGCCGCGTCCGGCCATCTTGGCCACAGGCAGCCCGCATGCCGCAACCACCGGCGCCACCACCAGGGTCATTTTGTCACCCACGCCGCCGGTGCTATGTTTGTCCGCGACCAACCCAAACCGCTCGCGCAGACGTAACTGCCTGCCTGAGCGCGCCATCGCCAGTGTCAGAGCGACGGTCTCTTCGTCGGACATGCCGCGCCAGACGACCGCCATGAGGAACGCGGCCATCTGGTAGTCGGGGATGGCGCTCCGGCGACGCATGTACCCGGCGATCAGCCAATCAATTTCGTCGGGAGTGAGCATGCCGCCGTCGCGCTTGCGCCTGATAAGGTCTACGGCGCTGACAGGATGCGCCATCGCCTGTCCTCCAAGCCGTCGCGCGCCGCGGCCGCCGCCTATTCCAGCGGCTTGTCGCGCGTCTCGCCGCAGCGCCGGCAACGCTGCATTGCGCCGCGCGCCAGTTCCTCAACGCCGCCATCCTCACGCAGCACAATCGCGCCCACGTCACGCCACTTGTGACCTTTGGTCGCGCACGCGCGCGCGCCGAGCCGGTCCATTCCAGCATCCATAAGTTCCGCCGCGACACGACCCCAGAAGGGAATATCGCTCAAGCCCATTGCTGACCTCCCGCGCGGCGCGGCGCGCTATTCATGAACCGTCTCTCGCAGCCACGGCGCGCTCTCTGGCAGCGCCGCCGCCAGCGCCGAAACAAATCCGTCGAAGTCGGGAATGTCATCCCGATAGACAGTCCAGGCCTTATGCAGGCCACGCGCGCCGACGCGTTTATAGACGGTCAAGCTGATCGGCGTGCCATTCTTAAAAAACTCTTCCTTGACCTTCGCGACACTGCCCCACGCGATTGGCGCCGGCTCCGCGCCGCGATCAGCGCGAGTCACACCTGCGTCGTCCAGCCGCAACGTGAACGGCTGCGGAGCGACGACGCGCAGGTAGCCAACGAATCCCAGGATGAAGACCGCGCCAATGATGGTGCTGACCAGCATCGAGGTCCGCTGGTAGAGAGCGATCACAACGAAGAGTGTGGCGACCAGCGCTACGCCTACCGCGGTAATCACGCGCTTACGCAGACTAACGCCAGGGCTCACCCAATCGCGCGGCGTGACAGGGGCGCGCGATCCAGCGACTGACGAGCCGGACACCTGCTCCGAACTATTCGCCATCACTGGCGTCTCATCAAGGTCTTCCATCATGCCGGGATAATTCCTGGTCTTGTGCTCATACCTACCAGCGACAGCGAAAGGCGCGGCGCGCCTCAGGCATTGTAGCAGCGTCCCCGAGGCGCAGTACAGGGGCAAAGGCGGGCTAGCCCAGCTGGATTGGAATTAGCGGCGAGGCGCCTCATAACGCCGCATACCTTCGAGCAGACCGACGACCGTCGCCCATTCATATGCGTCGTGCGCGGCAAGGGCCTTTGTCTGGTCATGTCCCGTCTGCTTCGCGAGTTGGTTTTCCTCGTTACGGGCCGCCACATACTGCGCGCGCGCCCAATTTATATCGCTTTCCAGCGAGGTGTCCCCGGCTACGTCCAGCGCGGCGAGGCGGGCAATTGCGGCCAGCGCGCCGGGAAATTGCTCATCACCTGAGAGCCCGCGGATATGCCGTGGCACGATCTCCCCCTGCATCGCGGAGGATAGTTCATCCAATCCCTCAGCGAGCGCCGCCAGCGGCGCTACCCCAGCGGGCGGAAGAGTGCTGAGCGCGTAGAGGAATAGCGCCATCTGCTCAAGTGTCGCATCTAAATGCGCAGGCAGGTTGGACGCTAACACATGGCGATACGAGAACCCACTGCGACGCAGTCGCGCCTCCAGCGGCGCGCCCGGCGCGGTGTAGCCGGTAAATACTGGCCACCATGCGGCGACCCGGCCTGGCTGCCAGCGCATACCCGGATAGGCGTCCCTGAGTTCGCTCACGAACCCCTGGGTCGCCGCTTCGAGATTCGCCGAGGCATCGACAATCCGCTCCAACGCCGTCGCCAAACGCGCCAGGAAGGTCTCGCCCAGCGCGCGAGACGGGCGAGCTTCGCCCGGAAATGAGGAAACCAGCAGAAGCAGATACTCCGCTTCGACACCCATCTGGCCAAGCGCCGCGCCTAATCCAGCGCGCACATCAGGCGATACGCGCGCCACTCGCAGCCCGTCGTATAGACGCCGATCCCAACTGCTCGCCGCGGCGATCCGCGGAGCGGTCAAGCGTGCGCTTCCCGCCGTGGTTGAGCTCATGCGCGCCTCCTCAGCCTCCATGACCGCACAGCCTGATGTTGTGCGCATTGTAAGACGGCGGCGCGCGCCGGGCAATCTCGCTAGGACTGCCCGCGCCTCGTTTAGCCCTCGCTCACCAGCGACATGAACTCCGCGCGGGTCGCGCTGCTGCGCTGGAAGACGCCTCGCATCGCGCTGGTGACCGTTAGGCTGCCTGGCTTGCGCACACCACGCATCTGCATGCACAGGTGGTTGGCTGAGATCACGACCGCGACCCCCTGTGGCTCCAAGGACCGCATAATTGAGTCGGCGAGCTGTGTGCTCAGGCGCTCCTGCAGCTGCGGACGCCGCGCCAAAATCTCGACCGCGCGCGCCAGTTTTGAGAGGCCTACCACCCGGCCGTTTGGGATATAGCCGACATGGGCGACGCCGTGGAACGGGAGAAAGTGATGCTCACACATGCTATAGAACGGAATATCTTTGACGATCACCATTTCCTGGTGACCTTCCTCAAAGCCAATGCTCAAGACATCCGCGGGATCCTCTTGGAGGCCGGAGAATACCTCCGCGTACATTTCAGCGACACGCCGGGGGGTATCCCGCAGCCCCTCGCGCTCGGGGTCTTCGCCCACGCCGAGAATAATCTCGCGCACGGCGGCGCGGATGCGCTTCAAGTCCATGGGTTCGCCGCGCTCGGCCTTTGTTTCCGCAGCCATTGGTCTTGTCCTTGTAATGACAATGTACGCCCGATGGGTCAATCTCAGCATTTCCCGGCGTGGCGTCCAGATACTCCTTTGAATGTAGTGTACCAGCGGCGGCAGGCGCAACTACGACGCCCGCATGGCTGAGGCCTGATACGCAGCCAGCGCTTCACTCTGGACAGTATGGACCTAAGCTGTGGTATCATGTGTCCATATCCGCCGCAACGTCGCGCTCCGGAACGTTTGATTGGCCGGCGACTGGATGCGCGAGGCCGCGCTCCGCGCCCTCTGAATCATTCGCGCTAGCGCGAAGAGGAGGACTCATGCGGTGTGAAGAGTGCGGGCGTGTGCTCAAGAACGCCACTATGTGGCAGCTCGGCGGCAACCAGAATGCTCCCATGTCCCGCTCGATGCGCCTGCTCTGTTGGGACTGCCGCGAGAACGACGCCAGGCCGTCGCCTCAGTTGGAGCCCAACTCCATTTTGGCGCAAGCGTACGCGATTGTAGAGGAAGTGGAATCGCGGGGCGCCTAACGCTCGGCAGATGTGGAGCCGAAGGGTGCGCGGATCCTGGCGGATCCGCGCACCCTTCTCGCATACGCTAGCCAGCTTGCGCCGCACTACTCTGGAATCACGATAATACGGCCGGGATTGCGATCGGTCAAGACTTCAACGCCATCCTCGCGGATCAATATCATGTCTTCCAGACGCACTCCGCCCCAGCCCGCGATATAGATGCCGGGCTCGTTTGTCACCATGGAATTCGGCTCGAAACGCTCGGCCGCCGCCAGCTTCGCCAGCGCCTCGTCAGACATTCCCTCACGCGCGCGTGTCGCGACCGGAAGCTCATGAACCGCAAGTCCGACACCATGTCCCAGGCTATGCATGAATTCCTTCCCATAGCCAGCGTCTTCGATCACTTTGCGCGCCGCGGCGTCCATCTCGCCACCCGTCCGCGCTCCCGAGCGGAGCGCATCCAGTGCGGCATCCTGCGCCGCTCGCACGACACCGTAGATCTCCACCAGCTTGGCGTCCGGCTCCCCGATGCACACGGTGCGCGTGAGATCCGAACAGTAACCGTCCACGCGGCAGCCGAAGTCAATGAGCAACGGCTCATGCGCCTGCACTGGGCGGTTGGTCGGGACCCAGTGCGGCAGCGCGCCACCAGGGCCACCGCCGACGATCGTGGGAAAGCTTGGTCCCTCAGCGCCCAGATCAATCATGCCGCGTTCCAGCGTCGCGGCGATCTGTCGCTCCGTCATGCCGACGCGGATAACGCCCAGTAACTGCGCGAACGCCCGGTTCGCCACGTCCGCGGCCTGGCGCATAGCGTCCACCTCGGCCGTGTCTTTGGTCGCGCGCACGAACTCGATGAGATCACCAGTCGGCGCCAACTCGACCGTCTCGCCGAGCTCTTCCTTCATCCTAGCGAAGCGCTCGTAGGAGATCCAGTCCTGCTCGAAGCCCAGACGCTTCACGCCACCTTCAGCGTCCAATGTCTGTTTTACCAGTTTCCATGGATTCTCGCGATCGGTGAGCAAAACCGTCGCGCCACTCGGCTTCACCTGGTCCTCAATGCCATTGAGCGCGAAGGTCGAGGTTATAAGCGCCAGGCCGCCACGCGTCACCAGCGCCATGCCAGCGGACTCGGTCACATCATGGTCGGTGGGCGTGAAGCCGGTCAGATATCGCCGGTTATACTCGCTCACCACCACCAGTCCATCGAGATTGGCGTCCTGAATGCGTTTTCGTGTTCCTGCCAAGCGCGCGACGTAGTCCGCGTCACCCACGATGAAACCTCGCTTACATGAGGTGGCCATTCTGGCGACGCCAGAACGACCACATGTCTCGAATGACAATCGGTAGCGCGGGCAAGGAGCGCTAACGCCGTTGAGCGAGGCGCTTCGCCGCGCATCCAGTATGACACGCGCGCGTGAGCCCTGCATCCCTAACGAGAGACCAGTTGCCGTTCGCATCGTCGGCGGGTATGCTTGCACTGAGATGCGCGCCGCGCTGAATCGGAGCGCGCCGATGTTTAAGACGGTGAGGGTACTAGGATGACCGAAACCGCGGAACAGAACCAGGCCAGGCCTCCCGCCAGCGCAATGCGCGTGATCACGATATCCCGCGAGTATGGGAGCGGCGGCGGCGAAATCGCGGCGCGCCTGGCAACGCGGCTTGGCTGGCGGCTAGTTGACCACGAAGTCGTACAGGAAGTCGCCCGCCGGCTTGGTGTCACTGAAAATGATGCCGCGCAGCGGGATGAACAGCCTGAAAGTCTCGTGGATCAGGTCTTGCGCAGTTTCCGCTCGGTAGACCCCACACCACTTTCTTTGGTAGGCATACCCGATGTGGTGATCTCCCCAGAGGCGCACGACTATGCCCTCGCGCTGCGTGAAACCGTTCTGACCGCCGCCAATGCGGGAAACGTCGTCATCATCGGTCGTGGAGGACAGGCGATCCTGAGCGGGCGGCGGGATACACTTCACGTGCGCATTGTCTGCCCACTTCCTCTACGCGTCGCCTATGTGGCCCATCGCGAATCGCTCGACCGCGAGAGCGCGCAGCGACGCGTCCAAAAGAAAGACCATGATCGTCACCGCTACCTGCGCCTGACTCATGACCGCCATGTTGACGACTCCAACCTGTACGACATCACCCTCAACACTTCCGTCCTTGATCTGGATAGCTGTGTGGACCTCATCGCGAATGCGCTCCAGCGCAAAGGGCTCAAAATCGCTGAACCACATGAGGCGCTCGGACCGGGAGCGGGGCTTGGCGCCTACCCCAGCGCGCCTTCCGACCTGCCAGCGCCCGCACCGCTCAACGCAGCCTCCACAGCGGCCCCAGCGGCCGATGTCGGCGCCACACCACCCTCACCGCAAACACCGGGCGCGTCTGTCGAGCCCGCCACCTGACATGCGCGACCTTCGATGATGACACACGGGACGGCCAGCACTCCGTCCCGCGCGCCACTAATGGGCTATGACGCCGTGAGCGGGCTGAACACTTCGAGGAGATTTCCGTCAGGATCGCGGAAATGCGCTGCGCGGATCATCCACTCCGTCCGGTCCTGCGGCTCCGTCACCAGCGTCACCCCTTTCGCGCGCAACTCCCTGCACGCGCCATCCACGTTGTCCACTGAGAAACAGAGCGCCACGGCGTCCTGCGTGGTCGCGAACACTGGCAAAGCGCTCGTACCCACAGCCTCTGCCATTGCCGCGCGATCGAAGAGCGCGACGGTCACATCGCCGGTCTTGAAATCGGCATACACATCGTTCTCTTCACCGAACGCTGGAGTAAAGCCAAGGACATCGCGATAGAAGCGAAAGCAGGCCGGGAAGTCGCGCACAAGCAGGCGCGTAAACGCATAGATGAACGCCATTCGGTTCCTCCACAATTTCGAACCAGCCGCAGAACGCATTGCGGCTCACCCACAGTAGCACATATGTTCCAATCACGCAACAGCAGCCATGCGGACGCGCCACGCCACAGCGCTTCCCAAGGCATACCACCCTGCGCCTCAGCGGGGTACTATGATGCCCAGCGGGCGCGCCTTTGTGTGGTTCTGAGGTGGAACGGAATCGAGAAAATGGAGCAGGTATCCACTGACGCGGATACGCCAATTCTGGATGTCACTGGCGTCATCCTGGCAGGTGGGCGCGGCTCACGGATGGAGCGCGACAAGGCCACACTAGATTTTGGCGGGCGCCCGCTACTCTCGCGCGTCGCTGGGCGTCTCCGGCTCGTGTTTGAACGCACCGTGGTCATCGGCCCCACGACCCTGGCACCGCTCGCTTCCGACGCCGAGGTCGTCCCTGACACCCATCCACATAGAGGCCCGCTAGGGGGCCTGGCGACGGCGTTGGAGCGAATTGGCACGCCATGGATCTGTCTTGTGGGGTGTGATATGCCCTTTATCCAACCTGCGCTTCTTCGAGTAATGTCTTCACTCGCGCTCGCGACATCCAGCGCCCAGGCGGTGGCGCTGCGCGGTCAACGTGGACTGGAACCGCTGCATGCGCTGTATCGCCACGAAATTAGTCCTATCGTCGCCGAGACGCTTGCTGGGCCGAACCCATCCATGCGTGCGCTGCTCGACAGACTCAGCGTCGCGGAAGTCGCGCCAGATGACGTGGCCCGGCTGGATCCTACCAGACTATCAACGTTCAACATCAACAGGCGTGAAGACCTCGAGAAAGCGCTAGCCCTCGCCGCGGGCGAGGGCGACGACGAGAACTAGCGCCGCACAAACGGTTGCGTCGCCATGCCGACCGCGTTGAGCACGATCCCCGCATACCAGGCGTAGTAGCCAAGCTCGGCGTGCGCGCCAACCAGCGTAAATCCCGATTGCCACGGCATAAGCACAACGCCCGCTAGCGGATCGAACGCGCCGAAGATAAGCGCGCCTATGTCCACCCCAGCTAGCAGGGCCATCGCGAGGAGCATCACGGGAAACAGCAGCACCGTGGCGCATCCACCAGCGCGTATCGGTCGCAGCGCCAGGTTAATCAATGTCAGGAAGTAATTCAGACCTGCCAGGACCAGCGAGAGCAGGCCCGCGCTCCACACGATATTCTGCGCCACTTGCCCGGCGAGTTCCGGCTGGTCGGAAAGATAGGGAATACTGAACGATTGCGCATAGACGAGTGTTCCGTCACTCGTCATGCCCCAGGGGATATTGAGCGCGGCAAGCAAAAGCACCATGCCCAGTCCCAGCATTATGTGCGGGAAGGGCAACAGACGCCATACCCGCTCAACCGGCACAGAGCGCGCGGCGGCGCGCGGCGCTGGCGCCGACACGGGCCGGGTGTAGCGCGGAGCCCGCGGGGCAGGCGCCATGGGCGGCCGTGGCGCTAACACTGGCGGGTCTACTATCGTTTGGGTGACATCCGCGATTCCCGCCCACCCGTAAGGAATGGGAGCCAGAGGCTGTTGGTCGGTGACCGTCGGCGGGATGTAGGGCCCTGGCAGGGGCTGTGGCGGGCTATATGAGATCGTCTGGCCAGGCTGGCCAGCGCCCCACGGCGCGCCGGCGCCCATCGGTGGAATGACAGGCCCGGGCGGAACGGGGTCCGGCTGGGTGGGAGCGTTACTAAAATCAGCGGCCATAGCTGCGCGTCCTTCGCTCAGAACACCGGCAGGTAGCGGTCCAATTCCCATTGGTGCACCTGCCTCCGGTACGCTTCCCATTCCTCGGTTTTCGCCTCGATGAACCACGCGGCGATCTGCTCACCGAGAGCGGCGATCATGGTCTCGTCCTCCTGCAACTCGGACAGTGCATCGCTCAGGCTGGAAGGCAGCAGCGCGATGCCACGTCGTAGGCGCGCTGACTCCTCAAGGGTGTACAACCCTTCCTCTACCGGCTGCGCAAGTGGCAGATCCCGGTTGACACCGTCCATGCCCGCCCGCAACATTGCGGCGAAGGCCAGATAGGGATTGCAGCTTGGGTCGGGCGCGCGTAGTTCCACCATCATGCTTTCTGGCGCGCCCGGCTCGAAACGTGGGACGCGAATCAACGCCTCACGGTTGATCCGTCCCCAGCTCACCATGACTGGAGCCTCGAACCCAGGGACCAGACGCTTGTAGGAATTGACAAGTGGCGCCATTATGGCGCACATGCCGCGGGCGTGGGCCAACTGCCCGGCGATGAAGCGGCGGCCCACGCCTGAGAGGCCGTAGGCTGTGTCGGACCCGTCGGCAAATGCGTTCGTGCCATCCGACAGCCGTGTGAGGCGCTGATGTGTGTGCATGCCGTTGCCGTTGACGCCGAACGAGGGCTTCGGCAGGAATGTAGCGCCCAGTCCGTGCCGCTGGGCAATCGCCTTGACTGCGTAGCGCGCAGTGACGACGCCGTCCGCCATTTCCACCGCGTCAGCGATAGTGAAATCTATCTCGTGCTGTCCCGCGGCGACCTCATGATGGCTGCTCTCCACACTGACGCCCATCTCGTTGAGCGCCGCCACGATCTCTCGCCGGACATCCGCCGCGAGATCGGTGGAAAGGTCAAAATAGCCACCGCGGTCATGCGGTAGCGCCTGGCCTGCGCGGCCGCCGTCCTCCTGCAACAGGAAGAATTCAAGCTCCGGCGAGACCTCATATCGATACCCCTGGGCCTCGGCTTCTCTGACAGCCTCAATCAGCACCGCGCGAGGGTCACCACCGAATCGTTCGCCGGTTGGCGCCAGCACGTCGCAGATCAGGCGCGCGACACGCCCATCGCCATCAGCGGCCGCCGCGCTCCACGGAATCTCCGCGAACGTTGTGAGATCAGGGCGCAGGTACATGTCCGTCTCAGCCACGCGCGCCAAACCCTCGATCGCGGAGCCATCGAACCAGCGGCCACGCGCGAGGGTATCACGCAACTGGCTCGCCGGTACAGTCACGGACTTGGCCATGCCGACGACATCCGTGAACTCCAGGTTGATGAACCGTACACCACGCGTTTCCACCCGCTCCATAATCCGCGCGGCGTCTTCCGGGCTTGCGACGCCTGGCGGCAGGTTGGCGGGTCGCCGCGGCTCGCGGGCTGGCGGGGTCATCTTCCTCTCCTCGCAATCAGAGATGGTTGTTGGCTTAGCCGAGACGCGCGCGCTGCGCGCGCCGCTTCTCGGCAGCTCGCCAGCGTTCCCGCTCTTCCTCGGTTTGGATGAGGAGCGGTGGTGTCAGCGTGGGCCTGCCCAGGTCGTCAATGGCGACATACACCAGATGGCTCGCGCCGGCGCTTCGCACAACGCCCGTGCGCAGGTCTTCCGCTTCGATCTGGACTTCGACCTCCATGGAAGTGCGCCCTGTATACGTCAGACAGGCCCGAATGGTCAGTAAATCACCAATATAGACCGGCTCTTTGAATACCATGGTATCCATGGCGACCGTTACACAGCGCGCGCGGGAGTGCCGGATCGCTACCGCGCCTCCGGCTTCGTCCACTAGGCGCATGATCGTTCCGCCGTGGACATTGCCCCACATGTTGGCGTCTGTTGGCTGCATGGTCAGCGCCATAACTACCCGGGATTCGTCAACTGTCTTGCCCTGCGCCTGGCCGCCAGGCTGAATTGAATCGCCCTGATCGGAGGTTGGCTTAACCTTTGTCACTTAACCGCTCTCAAAGATATACGTCAGCGCACAACCTGCGCACACACGTCCGGTTGTATCCTCTCTGGGGCAGCGTCAAAAGAATGGCTTTGTGGGCGTCACATATCAACATCCCAACACCACCCAATACCAAAGTTCATCAGCCATGATAACATGGATGACCCGCCGCTAGCCGCAACCGCGCCAGCGACCATACTACCGTCCTCGCGGAAGAGATTACAGGAAGGGCTACGATGACCCAATCACCTTCACCTCGCCGCGCGAGACAACGCGCGACCCGCGACGCCGCCTCACTCTGGAGCGCGGAAGGAGTCGGGCGCGCGGTCTGGGCTAGCCTGCCGGACACCGCTCCCGCGAGCGCCATACGCGACAGCCTGTACGACTTCATTCCGCTTGGCCCGCTTGAGCTCGATCTACTTGCCACACCTGCTTTTACTCGCCTTCAGGGCATCAAGCAGCTTGGATTCGTCTATCGCGTCTGGCCTGGCGCTACCCATACACGGTTCGAGCACAGCCTGGGCGTCTACTTCCTCATGCTGCGCGGAATTCGCGCGCTCCTGGCCTCTGGCGCGGATAAGCTGGCGGATTTGGGGCTAACAGAGACCGACGCGCGCGCCGCTCTGGCCGCCGCTTTACTTCATGACATTGGCCACTATCCGTTCTCGCACGCCATCGAGGAGCTTGGCTATCCTGTTCGGTCGCATGAGCGTATCGGACGCCAGATCATCGAGGAGAGTGAAGTCGCGGCCGCGCTGGAGCGGCATGGCCTCCAGCCTGATCGTGTGGCCAGCCTGATTGATCCTCCCAGGAACAGCCCGCTTGACCACGGTCCAGCGATTCTCGCCCGCTTGCTCAGCGGCGCGCTGGATGTGGACAAACTCGACTACCTTCCGCGCGACGCCCGCGCGTGTAATGTTCCCTATGGCGGTGTAGATGTGACACGGCTACTCGGCGCGTTGCGCGTCATCTCGACGCCCGATGGCCCGCAACTGGGCGTCAGCGATAAGGGGATCAGCCCGCTCAATTCTTTACTCCACGCTCGTCAGGAGATGTTTGACAACGTCTACTGGCACCATACGAATCGCGCGATGATGGCGATGCTGCTACGGGCGACGCAGGAAGCGCTGCTCGCTGGCGCGGTATCAGGCGATGGCCTGGCGGGGCATGATGACGCCTCGCTGCTCGCGCTGCTCGCTGGCGTGGGTATGCCTGAAGGCGCGCGGGCGCTGGTGGAGGCGCTACGCGCGCGGCGGCCATATAAGACGGCGATGGAGGTGAGCGCCCGTGCCGGCAAGCCTTACCAGCTGCTCGACTCGCTCTTCTGGGACCAGTCGAAGCGGCGGCGCGTCGAGAACGCGCTGGCGACGGAGATGTCCGCTGTCATCGGCGAGCCAGTCGCGCCGTGGGAAATACTGGTAGACATTCCCAAGCCCGAAAAGTGGGAGATGAATACGCTCATTACGTTCGCCGACCCGCCGCTAGGCATGCGCCCACTCATGACCTGGGCTGAAGCGACCGGTCAGCGCCCAGACGACCTCGGCCTCTATGAGCGACATCAGCGCCGCATCCGTATCGTCTGCCACGAGCGCTGGCGCGACCTCATCCAGGCTTCGGCGCATGGCGCGCTACTTGCGGCCATCGAGCGCATCCCGGCGATATGAGGCGCGCCACCGGCGCGTAGCTACCTGGCGGATTTGCGGTTGACCCGCCTCAAGTGATATAGTGAAGTGGAACTGAGCGCATAGTGTGCGAGTGGGCGATCACCTTGTTGTGCAGCCCACTCTTTTGTGTATGCGTCGACGCCATGGCGTCGCGCAAGTGTGTGTAACCGGTCAAACCACAACCTGAGTTCGGAGAGGCGTGGGAGCGAATCTCGCGCCTTCGTCATTCTTTGCGGCTGGTAAGCGATTGGTATACGCCGTGGCCGAACATCACTTTGCGTGCGCCGCGCCACAGCGCATGGGGAAGCGCTCAGATAGGAGGGAGGCAATCTATGCGGACAGAGTTTCAGGCGGCTATCGCCCAGCTCATCCATGAGAAGGGGCTGCCTCAAGAAGCGGTCATGGAAGCGGTCGCGAAAGCGCTCCTCGTCGCCTACCGCAAGAGCATTGACAGCGGCGAGAATATCCGCATCGAAGTCGAGCGCAGCGGTGATGTCCGCGTGTGGGTCAGCAAGCGCGTGGTCGCGCAGGCGCATGACCCCATGACAGAGATTTCTCTGGCGGACGCGCAACTCATCGACCCACATGCGGCGTTGGGTCAGTTCATCGAAGTGGACTCGCCGCAAATCTTCACGAAGATTCCCGCGCAGACTGCCAAACAGATCATTCTCCAGCGCATCCGCGAAGCTGAGCTGGACCATATCTACGATCAGTACAAGGATATGAAGGACGATCTGGCGGTAGGCATTATCCTCCGTCGCGACGCCCGAGACGGCTCGTACCTGCTCGATCTGGGCAAGGTCGAAGGCATCATGGAGGAGAAGGAGCAGATTCCTGGCGAGCGACTAAAGGTTGGACAGCGCGTCCGGGTCTATATCTATGAGCTACGCCGCGGCGGCGGGCGCGGCGTGCAGGCGCTCGTCTCACGCACCCATCGCAACATCATCAAGCGCCTCTTTGAGCTTGAAGTCCCCGAAATCTACGAAGGGCGCGTGGAGATAAAGGCGATTGCGCGCGAACCCGGCAGCCGCTCGAAGGTCGCTGTGTGGGCGCGCGAGGACGGCGTCGATCCGATAGGCGCCTGTGTCGGCGTGCGTGGCTCACGAATCAACAATGTCATTTCCGAGCTCAACGGCGAGAAGATCGACATTATCCTGTGGAGTCCGGAGCCGGCGCAGTTCGTAGCCAACGCGCTCAGTCCCGTGCGGCCCCTGCATGTTGATCTGCGCGAATCCGACCATACCGCCGTCGTGACCGTTCTGGACAAGCAACTCTCGCTCGCCATCGGTAAAGAAGGGCAGAATGCCCGTCTCGCAGCCAAGCTCACCGGCTGGCGTGTAGATGTCGCCAAGCCATCGGAACAGGGCGAAGAGGTCGCCTTGCAGCCGGGATCCGAAGCCGCGACGGATACGGGGGCCACCAACAACGCGCGCGCCTAGCGCGTCTTCCGCCCGCCCATGCATGCAAGTGTGAGTGGGCGGAAGTACCTTTTTGCACTTATTCGATCCCATCATACTCAAACCGCAGTGAGACCAGACATGCCATTACCTGAAACCGACCAGCCTGGCGCGACGCGCCAACCAAAGCGCAAGGCGCCGCCACGCCAGAAACATATTCCCCAGCGCACCTGTATCGCCTGCAAGCAGGTCCGCCCAAAGCGCGAGCTCATCCGTGTCGTCCGCACGCCTGATGGTCACGTCCTGCTCGATCCAACCAGCAAGAAATCCGGCCGTGGGGCGTATGTGTGCGCACGTCGCTCGTGCTGGGACATCGCGCTCAAGCGCGGGAAGCTGGAGCGCGAGTTTGAGACCACACTCACGCCTGAAGACCGGGCCGCGCTCGAAGACTATTACGCGAGCCTGCCGCCTGAGCCCGCAACTCCATTACCATCAGCCGGAAGCGCAAAACCCATCTCGAAGCGGCCGCCAATTGGTGGCGAAACGGCGCATTAGCGTACACCACTACGCCTCTCAATCAGGCGACTCTGCGCCCTTTCACTGGTTGACAGTCTCGGGATGGCGGGGTTAAAATCGCCCCTGCCAGTTGCATGGCGCGCTGGCAGTAGCGAGTCTGGTAGCGCATCGCGCAGGGCCAGACGGCAAGGGAGCAGAATTTCATGGCGGCTCCGTCGGGCTCAGGCCCACGCGCGCACGTCCTGGCGTTCCGCGGGCGTGGCTCCGTTTCATTTTCGGACCTCACCGTCGCGCGCGGCCAGTTGGTTTTCCGCGGCCAAACTGAAGTCGGTCGCACTGCCGACATGATCGTCTACTCGGACGGCTCCGCGAACGGAAACGCCACCGCACAGGCGATCCTCAGCTCCGCGGAGTCCGACTTCCAGGCGACTCAAGCCTGGTTCGGCGGAATCAGCTTGCCCGCCGGCCAGCAAGGCGACGATCAGACCACCCCACGCACGGCGACGCCCTGCCAGGTCTTGATGGACTCTCAGGCGGGTGGCGCATACCACTTCGGCTGCAACGCGACTGACCTGTATTGCGAGCCCGACCCCACGCTTGGCTCCGGATTCATGGTCGCTGAGCTCGTTGAGGTCTTTGAAGCGGCTATCAATAATGGCTGGCAATGCGGCCAGACCAACGGCGAGGCGCTCTCGCGCGTCCTGGCGACTGAGCGCAATACGAATCTCAGCCAGCTACAGGTGCAGACCGGGCAGGCCTGGTGGTCCAACGGCGCGAAAGATTATGTCACATCCAACAGCGCTACTGACCAAGACGAAAACAGCAATGGCTGCGGCCCGCTCTTCCTGTATTATCTCCACAGTCAGCTTGGCTATGACTGGCGGACAATCACGACGACTGGGGGGTCTACACTTGGCGAGACGTACCAGCGTCTCACGGGGAATGGCCCTGCGCAGGGCTTTCAGGACTTCCTCAGTCGCCTGTCCACTCTTGACTCAGGTAATGGCCTCCAGCTTCCCTCGAGCGGAAACCCGTTCCCCATCGGCGCATCGGCGCAACCGCCAGTTGGTAGCGGTGGCGCAGCGGGCGCGGGCTCCGACGGTGGAGCGGCTGTCCCGCCTATTTCGGGTGGCCGTGGCTCAGGTGGCGCGATCACCACGCTGGTCGTGCTCATTGTGATTGTGCTCGCGCTGATCGTGCTCAACGCCATCGGCGTCATTCACTTCTAGCCGAGGTGCGGAAAAAGCGCGAGTGGCTCAAGACGATTGTCCTGAGCCACTCGCGCTGTTAGCGTCGCGCGGTGTCCGCGCCGCTACGCTACTTCTTGGCGGGCTTGGCGGCCGGCTTGGCGGCGGCCTTCGCGGCTGGCTTGTGCTTGGACGCGGCGACCGAATCCGCAAGCTCCTTGCCCGGAGAGAACTTCACGCGCTTGCGAGCAGGCACGTTAATCTTCTCACGCGTCTGCGGGTTGACACGCACGCTCGGAGCGGTCTCCTTGACAGAGAACTTGCCGAAGCCGACCAGGCTTACTGCTTCGCCCTTCTCCAGCGACTCGCGGATTGTCTCCAGCACAGCATTGACGACGACCGTGCTTTCCTTCACGCTCTTGTTGGACTTGGTAGCGACATGCTTGATCAAGTCCTGGCGACCTACTGGCATGTGGAGTCTCCTCCTAAACTTGGGTCACGCGTCTTCGCGCGCCCTACGGGCGATCAAAGGCGTTCTGGACGCCTTTCAACTGCCAGTTGATTTGGCGGGGTCACGTCCGGTAACACCCGGCTCGCAACTGTCAGCTTGCGGCGAGTATAGCACTCGCCTGGACTGGCGCCAAGCGAACGCGAGCGTCTCGTAGGCGTCAAACCTGTATAATTGTGATACTTTCCGCGATCAAATGCAAGTAATCCCGAAAAATTCAGGATTCCCACCCAACTTTCACAATCCACCGACGGCGAGACAGGCGTACAAGAACATTAGTACTAAAGTCCTATCATCCCTGATACTGCCGAGCTTTCTGGCATGCGAACAGTCGCGCGAATACTGTATCGCACGCGTAATGAGGGTGTTCTAGAAGGGCTCGACAAGTTGCCGATGTTAGCGGCGCCCCGCCAGGGTGTAGACAAACAATTCATCCCGCCGTTCCCTATGCAGCGCGCCGCGCAGGCGCAGGTGCTCAAGATGCGCAAGTGTCTCGGCCATCGCGAACCGCCGGTCATCCACCGTGCGTAGCCGCACGCCGAAGAGCGCCGTCGCGACATCCCCCGCAACGGCGCCGTCCACCTCTCTCGCCACCAGCGCCCGCACAGCGTCAGAGCGCTCGACCTGATGGGCGCGCAACTCGTCAACGCGTGCGCTGAGGTCACTGATGGGCGCCCGGTGGCCTGGCAACGTGAGCCTCGCCGAAACATCACGTACCTTGACAAGCGAAGCATCATAATCGAGCAGGGGGTCAGGCCGCGAGTTGGGATACAGCCCGATATTCGGTGTGATCGACGGCAGTATATGGTCGCCGGCGATGAACAAGCCGTCCTCACGCAGAAGGCACATGTGATAATCAGAGTGTCCAGGTGTCCAAATCGCCTGGTAGCTCCAGCGCCCTAACCTGACGGTGTCGCCGTCGCCGAGAGTCCGAATGGAATCCGGCGACGGTACCGGGAAAATCGCGCGCCGCCGCGCCTCCTCGCTACTCACATCGTCCCCAAACCCCTCCCGCGCCTCGCCACTGACTCGCGGGTCCGACTGCGCCTCTTCCAGAAGCATGCCATTCTCAGCGAACGAGCGCGTGACGGCGCGCAGAGCAGGCCCGCTGTTCTCTCCCCACACGCTGTACATGCGCTGGTCCTCGCGCTCAAGCATGTACACCGGAGCGCCTGACGCGTCGTGCAGCGCGCGCGCCATGCCGATGTGGTCGGGGTGAGCGTGTGTCAACACAATCGCATCCAGCGCCTCGGGCGAGAAGCCTAGGCTCAACAGTCCATCGCGCAACACCGCCTCGTCCCGCGGGAGGCCCAGACCGGCGTCAATAAGTGTCAGATGCCCCGCGCCATCGTCGATCAGGTAGACATTGACCTGTCGCAACGCGAATGGCAGGGGAAGCGAAAATACCCATATCCCAGCCTCAATCTCGACTGCTCGCTCGTATTCGTCGGCGCGGCGGCCCGTTTCCCGCGCCAATGGCGCCTGCTCGTCAGGCTGGTAGTGTTGTTTGGACAGTTCTGGCACGATCGTTGGCTCTCTCTTGATAAGACTGCGACGCAGGACACTCATGGCATCAGGCAGGAAACACGCCCCATGCTAACACTATAGCGCGCGGCGCGCTTGGCGCCCTGGTTCGCGCCAGCTAGTCAGCGGTGGACGCGTTCGACCTGCCGCGGTCGCGCCGCTCACGTTTTGTTATCTGCGGCTGCGGCCGAGGGAAATCGGCCAGCGCCATCCTCGTCAAAGCAACCCATTCAACCACACTCAGTGACTGGGCGCGGCGTTCTGCATCAATATCCGAGGCCTCTAGCCACCCCGCCACCTGCTCGGGAGCCAGCTGGAGATTGCGCTCCAGGCTGTTGTGCAATTGCTTGCGCTTCTCAGCGAACCCCGCGCGCGCCAGCGTAAACAGGAGGTCACGTCCAGGATTATCGAGTGGCAAACTCGGATGCAGGTCCAGCCGCACAATGGCGGAATCCACTTTCGGAGAAGGGTAGAAAGCGGTCGCCGGGATGTGCGCCACGATGCGCGGCGTCCCATAGAACTGGGCGCTCAGCCCAAGCAAACTCATCGCGCCAGGGCCGGCCGTCATGCGCTCCGCCACCTCGCGCTGCACCATCACCACCATCAAGGTAGGCCGGCTGTCAGCCTCGAGGACGCGCCTCAAAATCATGGCGGTTATGTAATACGGCAAATTGGCGACAAATTTGAACGGCTCGACCCCAAATACCTCCTCCACGTGTACCTTGAGAAGGTCCCGGCCAAGAATCTCGACGTTGGGATAGGGGGCGACCACCTCGCGCAATACAGGCAGGATCGACCGGTCCATCTCCACCGCGACTACCCGCCGCGCCCGCCGCGCCAGTTCCACCGTCAGGACACCAGTGCCTGCGCCGACCTCCAACGCCTGGTCATCGGCTGACAGATCGGCCGCTTCGACCACAGCATTGAGCGCCTTCCGGCTGACCAGCAAATGCTGCCCAAGCGCTTTATTGGTGCGCTCAATGCCATGCCGCCGCAATAACGCTCGCAATACGCCGATGTCCGTCAGATCGGGCGTGTTGGGGCTCTCAGTGGTCATCGTGGGCGTTTCGCTCCTGTTCCAGCGCCTGTCGCGCATGGTCTATCGTATCACGCTGCTTACGCTCGCTCGCCTGTAGTCTGGCGAGTCGTGATATACACTCAGTCAAGGTCAGTCAAGATGCGACAGACGATGAGGGGGAGCGCAGGCGGGTGAACCACATTCTCTTTGGAGACAATCTCCCATTTCTATACGGTATGCCTGGATCGTCCATTCCCCTCATCTACATCGACCCTCCGTTCAATACCGGAAAGACCCAGGCGCGGCTACGTCTGCGGACGGAGCGCGCGGAAAACGGAGATCGGACTGGGTATCAGGGCCGCCGCTACAAAACCACCCTGCTGGCCTCTCAGTCATTTCCCGATGAATTTGACGACTTCCTCGGGTTTATTGAGCCACGACTGCGCGAGGCATACCGCATCCTGGCCTCCGATGGATCACTCTACTTCCATATCGATTATCGCGAAGCGCATTACTGCAAGGTGTTACTTGACACCATATTTGGGAGATCGGGCTTCCTCAACGAGATCATCTGGGCATACGATTACGGCGCGCGCACACGGCGCCGGTGGCCCGCCAAGCACGACACCATCCTCCTATATGTGAAAGATCCTAACCGGTATACGTTCAACACTGACGCCGTTGATCGGGAACCGTACATGGCGCCGGGACTCGTTGGCCCAGAGAAGGCCGCGCGCGGCAAGCTTCCTACCGATGTATGGTGGCACACGATTGTGAGTCCAACAGGCCGCGAAAAGAACGGATATCCAACACAGAAGCCGCTAGGTGTGCTGCGCCGCATCATCGCCGCATCATCCCGGCCTGGCGATACAGTTCTTGATTTCTTCGCCGGAAGCGGCACGACCGGCGCGGCCGCCCTTGCGCTCGGCCGCCAGTTCATTCTGGTAGATCACCACGAGGATGCGCTGAAAACCATGGCGCGCCGTTTCGCGGGCCGCGCTGACGTGACATTTGAAGGTTTTGACCCAACTCCGTATCAATGAGCAGCCCCCACTATCAGCGCTTATCTGCTGAGCGCTGATAGTGGGGCGCGCGGCTGCTAGATGCGCTAGCGGTCGCGCTCGGCGGCGGCGTTGGTCGCCTTGCGGGAAATCGCGGCGTGGGCCGCGGCGATCCTCGCGACAGGCACGCGGAACGGCGAGCAGCTCACATAATCCAGCCCGATCTCATCGCAGAACGCGATGCTCTCAGGATCGCCACCATGCTCACCGCAGATGCCAACCTCGAGATCGGGATTGGCGCCACGTCCCTCTTCCACGGCGATGCGCACCAAACGACCTACACCGTCGCGGTCGAGCGTCTGGAACGGGTTGGTCTTCAGGATCTTCACGGGATCTTTCAGCCCAGGCTCCGGCAACCCCTCGACGTATTGGATGAGAAACTTGCCCTCGGCGTCGTCCCGGCTCATGCCAAATGTCGTCTGGGTCAGGTCATTCGTGCCAAAGCTGAAGAACGAAGCCACCTCCGCGATCTGCCCCGCGGTGAGCGCGGCGCGTGGCAGCTCGATCATGGTGCCAAATTTGTACTCGATCAGGCCTCCGAGTTCGCTGGTGATCTCCTTGGCTACCGCCTCGAGCTGTCGGCGTACCTCACGCAGCTCATTGACATGCCCCACCAGCGGGATCATGATCTTCGGCTGCAGTTTGATGCCCTCGCCAGCGACGACCGCGGCCGCCTCGAGTATCGCACGTGTCTGCATGACGTTGATCTCAGGGAAGAGGAGACCGAGACGGCAGCCGCGGAGTCCGAGCATCGGGTTCGCCTCACGCATCCGCCCCACTTGCTCCAACAGTTTGCGCTTCTGGGCCAACTGATCGGGATCATCTTTGCGCTCTTCCAGGCGCGTCACCTCGACAAGCAACTCCTCGTAGCTTGGCAGGAACTCGTGTAGCGGCGGGTCAATCAGACGGATGACAACCGGGTAGCCGTGCCCGGTCTTCGGATCACGCATGGCTCGAAAGATACCCTCGAAGTCCGCCCGCTGGAACGGCAATAGCTGCGCCAGCGCCTTTTCGCGTTCTTCGGTCGTCGGCGCCAAAATCATTTCCTGGACGATCGGCAGCCGCTCTTGCTCCATGAACATATGCTCGGTGCGGCACAGGCCGATGCCTTCAGCGCCGAAACCGACGGCCCGCTCCGCGTCACGCGGGTAGTCACCGTTCGCCCAAACGCCGAGGTCGCGCAACTCATCGGCCCAACCGAGTAGTGTCTGCAGATCAGTGTCATGCTCGAAGTCAGCGTCTACCGTCTTGACCTCGCCGAGGAAGACCTCGCCGGTCCCGCCATCAATCGAAAGCTTGTCACCCTCGCGCACGACGACGTCAGACTTCGCGACCGTGAACAGGCGCTGTTCGTAGTCAACCTGGATCGCCTCGCATCCAACGACTGCTGGCAATCCCGCTCCGCGCGCTACGACCGACGCATGGCTGCCCGTGCCGCCGCGGCTGGTGAGGATGCCCTTGGACGCGTACATGCCATGAACATCGTCCGGGCTCGTCTCCTGGCGGACCAGAATAATCCCCTCCGTCGCCAGACGCGCGACCTCCGCTGCATCGTTTGCCGCAATCGCCAACTGCCGCGCCGCTTCGACGGCCTTCCCTTCTTTCTCCGCCCGATCGGCGTCGAAGATCACGCGGCCAACCGCGGCCCCTGGCGACGCGTTGACTCCGCGCGCGAAGCCGCGCCCAGCCGCGCGCGCCTCCATCAAGTCATCATTATTGAAGACCGGCAGTAGACGCTGCGCCACTTGCGCCGCTTCCACGCGGCCAACCGCCTCCTCGCGAGAGATCACGCCCTCTCGCTCCATGTCAACTGCGATCTTCACCGCGGCTGCGGGGGTCCGCTTGGCGGTGCGCGTCTGGAGCATATAGAGCCTGCCACGCTCGACAGTAAACTCCATGTCCTGCACATCGCGGTAATGCGCTTCCAGCCGCTCGGCGATCTCCTCGAACTGGTGGTACACTTCGGGCATCTCGGTCGCCAACTTGGCGATGGGCGACGTGTTTCGAATACCGGCCACAACATCTTCGCCCTGCGCGTTTACCAGATAGTCGCCATACAGGTGGCGCTCGCCAGTGCCTGGATCACGAGTAAAGGCGACGCCTGTCGCGCTCTCCCCGCTCATGTTCCCGAACACCATCGTCTGCACATTCACCGCTGTGCCGAGGTCGTGCGCAATCTTGTTCAGATTGCGGTAGTCGGTGGCGCGCTTGTTATTCCAGGATGCGAAAACCGCCTCGATCGCCAGCCGCAGTTGCTCGTACGGGTCTTCGGGAAACTCTTTGCCCGAAGCCGCCCGAGCGATGTCTTTAAAATCACCAACCATCTGGCGCAAAGCGTCAGCGGGAATGTCGGCGTCGGTCGCCGCGCCAGTCTGTTCCCTATAACGCGTGATGACCTTTTCGAAATCGTCGCCTTTGGCGTCGAGAACGATCTTGGAGAACATCTGCAAAAAGCGGCGGTAGGCGTCATAAGCGAAACGCTCATCACCCGAGAATGCGATCACACCCTCGACCGTCTCATCATTCAGACCCAGATTGAGCACCGTATCCATCATGCCTGGCATCGAGAACTTGGCGCCTGAGCGCACGGAAACGAGCAACGGGTTCTGCACGTCACCCAGCGTCTTGCCGGCCTGCTCCTCGATAACCCGCAGGGCCGCCAGCGCCTGTTGCCACATTCCCTCAGGGAACTGCTTGCCCGCGTCATAGTAGGCGTTGCACGCTTCGGTAGTGATCGTAAATCCGGGCGGAACAGGCATGCCCGCCTTGGTCATCTCAGCGACGCCGGCGCCCTTGCCGCCAAGCAGCGCGCGCATCTCCGCGGAGCCTTCAGAAAAAAGATAGACCCATTTGTGGGAGGATTGCGCGACGGCGCGCGCAAAATCACTCTCGAGGACCTTTGACATGTACCAGGACCTCCTGCGATGGAATCCTTCAACGACGTTCGGCGCCACCATGTCTCTGGGAGCTTCAGACCTGGCGCTAGCCTCGCGGAATCACGCGGCCAGGCGCGCTTTGCAGTCACAAGCCACCGGTAACCTGTGCGCGTCGGGCGTGTCTGCGAAAGTGCGGCCGCCACAGTCAGCGGGATATCTTTACGGTTCCCTCGCGCCGGCCGCGGTCGCACTCCAATTATACGCCGCGAGTGAGCGAAAACCTGGCTGTCCGTAGCGCGCCACCAGGGCGTCTACCCAATGCGGTGAGGGCGAGACGATACTCCATGCGCGCCTGGCGCGTCGAGCGTCACCCGGGAGCCGGACCCAGGCGCGCTTTCCACGGTGAGGCGCGCGCCAATGAGTAACGCGCGCTCACGCATGCCCAGCATCCCTAGCCCGGCGCCGGCCTCACGTCCGTCCTCCGCACGCGAGCCACCGTCGCGCGGCTCCCCGGCCTCGAAGCCGACGCCGTCGTCCGTCACGACCAATCGCAATCCGTCCGCACGATGTGTCAACTCGATGCGCGCGTGCGTAGCCTGGGCATGGCGCGTCACGTTAGAAAGCGCCTCCTGCGCGATCCGATAGGCGGCGACCTCTACCTCGGAAGGATATTTCAGCGGGCCACCGCGCTCGACAAACGTACAGGAAAACCCACGCAGCAGCATCGAATTCGCGAGGGAATCAAGCGCCGCGGACAATCCGAGATCATCCAAAACCGACGGCCGCAAATCCTGACACGCTCGTCGAACGCTTTCCAGTGTCTTGCGCGTTAGGTCCACCAGATCGCCAACAAAGCGTCTATCCTCAGGCGCGCTGAGTGGATCGATATGCGTCGAGAGCGCTTCCAACCCACGTGAGAGCGCGATGAGCGCCTGCGCGGTGTCATCATGCAGGTCACGCGCGAGCCGCCGCCGCTCATCCTCCTGCGCGCGCGTGATCAGCGCCGCGTAGTTCATCAGGTCGGATTCGCGGGCGCGCGTCTCATTGAGTTCAGTGATCGTCCCCTGAAGCTCAGAAGTCCGCATCGCCAGTCGCGCGCTCATCAACGCCAGATAATACACGGCGCCCATGGGCGCCAGTAACAACGCCCACGAGAACTCGATCTCCACCGGGTCAAGCGCCTGAGTGAGTGGCAGCAACGGCACGCAGCACAGCAGCATCACCTGGAAAAGGAGTGACGGCCCTCGGACGTATGAGCGCAAGGCGGATGGGAGCTCCGCGACGGAGCGCACACGCGCCAGCCGGATCACCGCGAGCGCGACCAGCGTGACCAGCGCTGCAACCAGCGCCCCTAACACATGGGCGCGAAGCGTTGTCCGAACTTTGGGCTGCAGCAGCGCGGCTACCCCAGAATAGGCGCCGCCTGCCGCTAACAGCGTCACTGACCACAACGCGCCGCGCCATAACGCGCTCAGCACCCGTGGAAGGGCATCACCTCGGGACGAGCGATGACTGAGGCGCACCACACAGGTGACAAGAGGCGAGAGCACGGCAAATAGTATGGCCGCCCGGGCGCCCACCAGGACGAGAATCGCAAGATATAGCCCGCCCTGTGAGTCCGGCATGTCGTCGCCGGGCCAGAAACCCTCATCGCCCGGGAGCGTCGATCGCTGGCGCACGAACCCCGCGACAATCGCCACCGCGATCACCGCCGCGCCAAGTACGTAGATTGCGGAAACCGGAGCGTTGTGGCGCATGGGAAGCACGCCCATCGCCAGCCAAAAGCTGAGCAGTGAGATGAGCAGTGGCAAGACGATGCGGCGAACCCAGGCAAGACCACCCACGGCCCTGCTCAGCGGCAGTCGAGCGCCCTCGTGAACCGCCGGTTGGCGCGCCATGATGTCTCTCCTTCTCGCCGAGCCGCGTGCGATGAGCGCTCCATGCCGGGTCTACCCGGCATGGAGCGCATGCTCGGAACGCTAGCCGCGGGAAGTTGTCGCCGTGGTACCCGCCCCGTCCGTTGGGGAGGGATCATCCCGGTACGTGTCTTCCAGCGAAATCCATCCACTCCGCAGAGCCAATAAGACCGCTTCAGTCCGCGAGCCCACTCCCAGCTTCGAGAAGATATTTCCGAGATGCGTATGCACTGTGCGCACGCTCAGGCTCAGCCGGCGCGCGATATCCTTGTTAGGCAAGCCCCGCGCCGCCTCGCGTAACACTTCCATCTCACGCTCAGAGAGCGGCGGGCGCGATTCTGTTTGAGCGCGGCGCTCAGAGGCCAGACGCGCCGCGCGCGCGGCGATGGCAGGACTGAGAATTGTTTCGCCCCGGTGCACAGAACGGACCGCGTTCGCCAATTCGCGTCCACCAGCATCTTTCAGCAGGAAACCCGCCGCGCCGGCGTCGAGCAGCTTGAGGATATATTGGTCATCATCGTGCGCCGTGAGCGCCAGAACCGCCACCTGGGGCTGCCGCGCCTTGATTTGGCGCGTCGCCTCGATGCCGTTCATGCCCGGCATCGCGATGTCCATGATGACGACACTTGGTCGGACGCGCTCCACCTCGGCGATCGCAGTTGCGCCGTCGCCCGCCTCACCGAGCACAACAAGCCCAGATTCAGCCTCGAGCAACCGACGAGTACCCTCTCGCACCAGCGCATGATCATCTGCAATGACGATGGTGATTAGCCCGCCTGACTCGTCCTCAGGTGAAGATGCGTGCGCCTCAGTCAGTGCGCTGTCGGTTCCACGGTTACTCTCGCTCATCGACATCGTAGCGCTCCCTTCCCGGATAACGGTTCGCGGAGTCCCACACCCATCCGCGGCTACTCCCAAGACTATCACGCCGATTTTGCGGCCCACAACGTATCCACTCCGCAATTCCGCGTATGGCCGTCGCTGATGCCGCGCACTCGTACCGCCGCTCACACGATTACCGCTGGGAGCGCGTCTGCCAGAAGATCAACAACGCCGCGACCACAGCGATAGCGCCGAGCCCCAACCACGCCATATGCATGGTTTCAAAGAAGTATGCTCCTTCGAAGATAAGCGGGGTCTCGAAGGAAGCGCCAAAATAGATCCCCACGCCGCCTATTACCGCCAGCAATAGACTGCACAGGTAGCCGGCCAGGGCACGCGGAACAGGAAAGGCTGGATCAAATGCGATTGACCCCACGTACGCCAGCGCGCCAACCACGACAATCGCGAGGAATAGCGTTGTGCTCGAGAGCATCACGTTCATGTGCTGCGCAACAACCTCCGTAGTCGGGACTGCCCCCCAAACCTTCACCTTCTACCAACTCAACGTTTCGCCCCGATTTCAATCACGATACAACATGCGTCCGAGACAACTGATCTATAGGATATGGCGCGGTCACCGTATCTGCGTGCGAATACCTAGCATACTCGCGTCTCCAGTCGCCTGCGCGTCTGGTAGAATAGTGCCGGGCGGCCATATCAACGGGGCGGTTTAGTGCGATGGCGGGCCGCCTCTCGCGCGCGGGGAAAATATACACGTGTCACCGCGCGCGGCGCGTGACAATTTGGTAATTGAGCCGGTGAAATACGGAAAGGAGAGCGGCATTCCTTGCACTCGCGCTTATGCCGGGGGCGAGGATATGTACGCCGCGACTGAGGTGAAATTTTCCTGGTGGACCCCCTTTCTGGCGCTCACGCCAGCGGCGTTTGTCCTCTACTGGCTCAATTCCCATGGCGCGACGACCGGCCAATATACCGACGCGCTCTTCATCGTCTCGCTGCTGGCGCTCGTCCCGCTCGCGCAAGCCAATGGCGACCTCGTTGAGCGGCTGGCTCAGGGCGCGCCTAAAGTATTTGCAGGTCTCCTCAATGCTGGCCTGGATAACGTCCCCGAAATTTCGATCGGGTTCTGGCTGCTTCTGCAGGCAGTTCGCCACCCTGCGCTTCTCACGGAAAACTACTCGATCGTTCACGGATTGCTGCTAGGGTCGGTGATCGAGAACATTCTCTTTACGCTCGGCATTGCCACGCTGGTAGGCGCGTTCCGACATGGAAAGTTACGCTTCAGCCGTGAGAAAGCGGCCGGTTTCGCTTCCATGCTCGGCCTGGCGGTAGTGGGCCTTGCCCTCCCGACGCTCGCGACGTCTTTCGCCGCCGAACAGGCGCGTACATCTAGCACTGAAAAATGGGTGAGCCTTGTTGTCTCAGCCATCTTGATGGTCAGTTACATCGCCTATGTCGCGGTCGAGGTCTTCGGCCTCGGCAATAAGGAGGCGCCAGACGCGCCTGAGGCAGATGAGACGGGGCCAGCTACCATCGCCCATCACCTCGCGCACCACGCCCACGAGGAAGGCCACTCCGACGCGCGCGAAGAACAGGAATTGGCTGTAGAGCACGACCGCATCGCGGAGCTCGTCGCCACCCATGAGAAGCAGCGCCACGAGCAAGATGCTCCGCCACAGCGGAGCCTGGCGCGCATGATGGGACTCCTGTTGCTCGTGGTCATCTCCATCGCCGCGATCGCCGGGGTCTGCGCAACCCTCGTCACCGTCTCTGACCGGGTCATCGCGCACACCCCCCTCACACCGCTTTCGTTCGGCCTCATCGTGCTGCCAATCATCACCAACTTCGGTGAATTGCTCGAGGCCGGGCGTTCCGCCTTCAACAAGGACATGGAGGCGGCAATGGAAGTCGCAGCCGGCTCCAGCGTTCAGGTGCCGCTCTTCGTCACGCCGGTGCTGGTCTTTATTGGGCTCATCTTCACGGCGCTGACTCCCGGCCTGCCGATGCTGACTCTCATCTTCCCCGGCCTGGCGCTAATCACGCTGGGCCTGTCAGCCTTTGTCTATGCGCTTGTCAACCTCGATGGTGAGACGACGTGGCTGGAAGGTGCGCAACTGGTTGTGTTCTACGCGATGATAGCCATCACCGCGTTCGCGCTGCCTGGAGCGTAGGAGGATCCGACGCCGGGGGGATTGTTACGCTGTCCTGCGCACATCCCCCTGGAAGCCCTCGATCGCCTCAGCGTATGTGTCGATCAGCGTATCCAGGACTGCGGGCCACTCCTGGCGGCTCGCCCGGAGTCGCGCCTCGGCCCCCAGTTGCGCGCGCAGCGTCTGGTCACTCAGCCCGCGCCTCAACGCGGTGACAAAGGCGGAGCGATCGCCTGCGCGCGCAAGTAGCCCGGAGCGCCCGTGCTCTATGCTGTCGCGCACACCTTCCGCGTCGTACGCCACAACAGGCAGACCGCTCGCCATCGCCTCCACCACCACCTGCCCATAGGTTTCGGTGAGCGAGGGAAACACAAAGATGTCGGCGGACGCATAGGCGCGCGCCAGCGCTTCACCGCCGAGATAGCCGGTAAAGCTTGCCCGGCGACCCGCCAGCGCGCGCTCCAGATCGCCACGCGCGGGGCCATCCCCAACCAGGACCAGCCATGCTCCCGCCTGCTCAATCTCATCAATGGCAGCCAGCAGATCGCCGAGGTTCTTCTCGGACGCCAGCCGTCCTGTGTAGAGCGCGATGGGCGTCGCCTCATCACCTGTCATCGCGCGCCGCCACTCGGTCGAGCGCTTCTCAGGTGTGAAGACCGCATGCTCCACGCCGCGGCCCCAGACACCGACACGCTCGAAGCCGCGCCGCTGGAGCTCATTCGCGGTGGAGCGTGAAGGCGCCAGAGTGACCGAGCACTGGTTGTGCAGAAAGCGGCGATACGCCCAAATGGGCTCGATCAGCGCGCGAAGATGATAGTGCGCGCAATACGCAGCCAGATTCGTGTGGTAGGTCGAGACAACAGGAGCGCCCAACCGCTTGGCCCAAGAAATGCCCGCCGCGCCAAGTAGCGCAGGATCCACCACATGCACAACATCAGGGCGAAAACGTATAAGCCGCTGCTCCAAACGGGGCAGCGGCAACAGGAAGCGCAACTCAGGGTAAAAGGGAATAGGCGCTCCGGGAGCGCCATATACCTTCGCGCCCGCGTATCGCCTGGGGCCGCCATCGGGCCCGAATAGGATCGCCCGATGGCCACGACGTTGAAAATGTTCCAGCGCCATGGCCAGTGTGCGCGTCACACCATCCACTTTTGGCAGGAAGTTCTCGGTGACCAGCGCAATGCGCATGACACGCTCCTCTGCTGTCGCCCTGCGAGCTTAGTCCATAGTGGACTGTGACATGCGCCTGTTAAGGCGGGGAGCGCTCGTGTTATGCTTGGGTAATAGATGGGTTAAGATTTGTGAAAGGCCGGTCGTGGCGCGTTGTACCCTCAGGATCGGGCGCGTACGATCGCGGCGCTTTCCGCAGTTGCGGGCGCCGATAGCATGGTAGGAGAATTGCGCGGATGTGGAGCGCGGCAGATGCGGGCTCATCGTCAGGGCGTCAACCGGCAAACTCGGGACCGGTAACGATGGCGGACCGGTATCAGGCGCTGGCGCGAGTAGGTGTTGGTGGTGCGGCGGTCGTGTTCCGGTGCCGCGACTTGCATACGCAGCGCATCGTCGCGGTCAAAGTCCTTAAAGGAAATGGCCCACACGCCTTCGAGGCGGCCGCGCGCTTCAAGCGCGAAGCCCGTCTCGCCGCTTCACTATCTCATCCGCACATCGTGCGCGTCCTCGACTACGGATTCACCATGCCACTCATCACCGGTCCGCAGACACCCTGGGCCGATGATCCCGACCGGCCAGTACCCTATCTGGCTATGGAGTACATGTTCGGTTCAACGCTCAAAGAGCTCATTCGCCGCGAGGAGCAGGCCCCACTAGACTGGGTCTGGCGCATCGGCGAGCAGCTTTGCGCGGCGCTAGGCGCGGCGCACGCGAAAGGCGTCGTCCACCGGGACGTAAAGCCACAAAACGTGATGCTACTCGACTCGACAGTCGAGCTGTTTACCAAGTTGACTGACTTCGGCATCGCGCGGCAGATTGGCGCGGACCTCACCAAATTGACCGCTACCGGCCAGGTAATTGGAACACCTGATTACCTCTCCCCCGAGCAGGTCATGGGCGAAGAGGGCGGGCGCTCCTCCGACCTCTACTCTCTTGGGATCGTCCTCTACGAACTGATCACTGGGCGTCTTCCATTTGAGGCAGATACGCCGCTGGCCGCCGCATCACGTCGCATGGTCGCCGATCCTCCCCCGCTGACGGCCTGGCGGCGCGACACCCCGCTTGCGCTGGAGGAGGTGATCCTTGCGGCGCTCCAGCGCGACGAATCCAGTCGCTTCCGCACCGCTCAAGATATGGCGCAAGCCCTGCGTTGGAGTCGCGCGCAGTCAGGCGCGCAGTCAGGCGCGCAGTCGCAAATCGATGCGCCAGGCGTATGGCTGCCGACTCGCGTCGCTCCTGGGGGAATCGCTCAACCGCCTTCTACCTCTTCACCTTCTCCTGCTTCCGGCGAGCCTGAACCCGCCCTTCCATCAGCGGAACAGAGCTCGGCGCCCCCCACTGGGGAGAATGAGGAACTCGACCTATCTCAGCAATCCACCATATTGCAGGTGATGACTGGCTTTCAGATCGACGATGCGCTTCCCCCTGAGCTCGAGCCACTTGGCGCGCCACTTGCAGGTAATAGCGACGAGGGTGAGCCGGAAATATAGGCTACAACGGCTATTACATCCTTATCAAATTGCGTCGCGTGATACAACATAACAGTCTCGTCGTTCGTCTGTATGGTGGTGACAAGATACGGCCGTTTGCCGGAAGCTCGGCAAACGGAAGCGGGGCGAGGACGCCCAGACATGCGTCAGCGATGGCTCGCGGCTGGCCGCGACGAGAATCTTCGTCCAGCCTCATCAAGGTAGTCAGCTAGCAACGTAGAGAGGTAGACCATGAACAAGGCGCAGATCATTGGCATCGCGGCAGGAGTGACAGTCGGCCTGCTTGGGGTCGCGGTAGGCGTGGCGCTGGCGCGCCAGGAGGGCCGCGAGGCGGCTCGCAAATGGCTCGCCCAGACGGGCGACCTGGCGCAGCGCGGGCAGGTCCGGGCGCGCGAGTTGGGCGAGCAGGTTCGCCGTTCCGCGGTCGAGCAGTACCAGGCCCAGGCTCCGCGCGTTCAGGAGCGGTTGAGTGGGCTCGTTTCTGTGGCGCCACAGGCGGCTGACGCGCTCAATTCCGCCTTCAACCGCGGCGGCCAAAATGGTAAGGTCGAGACGGCCCCCGAAAGCTAGTTCGCCGGAACGCCATTCCCAGCGAGCGCGCCGGTCCCTGTCGGGACCGGC
>DASVZK010000086.1:0-133850 GCA_036391685.1 Ktedonobacterales bacterium | reverse complement strand
CGGGTTGAAGCCGCTCGATGTCAGCGTGGTAGCCAGGTAGTAGCCGCCATAACTGCTGGCGTCCAATACCGCGCTCGTCGCGGGCACGCTGGACCCCGTATTCGGGCTCTGGAACCCCTGTGGCGCCCCGACCAGCAGCCCATTCGCAACCGGTTGCGAGCGGGCGTCTCCATGTGTATGATGGAAGTGCGCCTGCTCATCCGCGTGGGTTGCGGCGGCGGCGCGCCCCGAGCGGCCTCTTTTCCGCTGATCCCCTTTGAATCCCCACCGATTGTTCGCACATGGAGGGCACACGCTGTGACGCGACAGCCCGCGCTCATGGAGCGCTATCTCGCCGAGTTGATCGGCACGTTCCTGCTCATCTTCGTTGGCGGCGGCACAGGCGTCGCCGCAGGCATCATCTCCGCGGCGACCAAGCAGCCGGTAACATTGCCGTGGGTGCTGGTCATCGCGCTGGCGCATGGTCTCATCCTGTTCGTCATCGTGGCGACGGTCGGCAAGATCTCCGGCGCGCATGTCAACCCCGCGGTCACCATTGGTCTGGCGTCGGCGGGCAAGTTCCCCTGGACGGATGTCCTGGGCTACGTCGTGGCGCAGGTCATTGGCGCGGTGATTGGCGCCTTCGCCATCCTGGCGGTCTACGGTGTGGACGCGGCGAAGGTCGGCCACCTGGGCGCGCCCGCCCTGTCATCCGGTGTCGGCCTGTGGCAGGGACTCGCGGGCGAGGCGCTGGGCGCCTTCATCCTGGTCTTCGCCATCGCCGGCACAGCGGCTGACTCGCGTACGCCCGCCGGCTGGGCGGGACTGGCGATCGGCCTCGCGCTGGCCAGCGCGATCATGTTCATCGGCCCTGAGACGGGAGCGGCCGTCAATCCGGCGCGCGCCTTCGGCCCGATGTTCGCCGATCTGTTCTATGGCGTCAAGCAGGACTGGGTGGCGTTCCTGGTCGCCTACCTGCTCGGCCCGATCATTGGCGGCATCGCCGCGGCCAACCTCTACGTCTACGTCGGCAAGCCGCCGCGCAGCAAGTAGTCGCGCTACCATGCGACACGCGAGCGGCCCCATCCCGCGCGGGATGGGGCCGCTCGCGTGTATGTTCTCCGCTAGTGGGCATGCCGCGAGTGCGCGCCGGAAGCGCTGGCGCGGCTCAAAGAGCGACGCGCGCCTTCGTGGAAATCGCTTCCCCATATTTGCGATACCTGGCGGGAGGCGCGCCGATCTCGCGTGTGAACGCCTTGCGAAACGCCACTTCTGACCCATAGCCAAGTTGCGCGGCGATTATTTCCACTGCCACATTATTCTTGAGCAGGCGCGCCGCCCGGCGCATACGCCAGTGGGTGAGATACTTTATGGGTGGCTCGCCAACCAGACGGGTAAAGCGCGCGGAGAAAGCCGCGCGGGAGAGTCCGACCGCCGCCGCCAACTCCTCGACACTCCATCCCCGTTCCGGCGCGCGATGAATCAGGCCGAGCGCGGCGCTGATTGATTCATCGTGGAGCGCCGCCAGCCATCCGGTCGCATTTTCCGTCTGCCGCTCTACCCAAATCCTGATGATGTGAATGAACAACAGCTCGGTCAGGCGTCTGAGCATGAGGTCGGCCCCCAGCCGCGGCGTTGTCGCTTCACGCGCGATCAACTGGACAATCTCCGGAAAGCCCTGCGCCGCGTGGCCCTGCTCGGCGGGAATGTGGATCACTTTCGGCAAGCTGTGGAGCAAGGGAAACGCGCCGGGATGCTCCAAACGGAACGCGCCACAGAGCACCGCTTTCCGCGCCGCCTCATCGGGCGACGGGAATCCTTGATAGGAGGCTTGCGCGTCATACGTCACCTGGACCGTGCGCCTGAGTGGCGAGCCTGGAGCGTCGCAGATCGAGTGCCCATGTCCGAATGGGAAGAGCAGTACCGCGCCATCCTCGATCCGCAGCGGCGCGGGATCGCCCTCGATGGTCAGATAGCCGCCCTCAAAGCTGGCCAGATGAAGGATCATATCGGGACTCGCGGCGAAGTCGTAGCGCCAGGGAGAAACAAGCGCCCTGCGCGCGGATATCCATCCTCGTACGTCAAGTGTGTCCAGAATATCGGTTAGCGCGTCCATGTCCTGCTCCTCTGGAAAGACGATCAGACACGTATTCGCGACAATCTAACATAGTTTGCCGCGCTATTCAAGAACATAATATCTAACGAGATGGCAAGGCGGCGCGCGGCGCTTCGCTCATCGCGCCAAGTCGGTGGAACAATCAGGATTGGAGCGCAGGCGTTCATGGATCAGCAAGATTTCAGCGTGACGCTGTTGGTTGATCAGACTCCACAAGAGGTCTTCAACGCTATCAACGACGTTCGAGGCTGGTGGTCGGGCGACATCGAGGGCAGGACAGACAAGCTCAACGAGGAGTTTACCTACCGGCAGCAGGATTTCCACTACTGCAAATTGCGGATTACGGAGCTCGTTCCGGATACTCGCGTCGCCTGGCTGGTAACAGAGAGCTCGCTCACCTTCGTGAAGGATACTGGTGAGTGGACAGGTACGACCATCCGGTTTGATATTTCCCGGCAGGGCGACAAGACACGGCTGGTCTTCACGCATGTGGGCCTTATCCCCACCCTGGAATGCTACAAGGACTGCAACCCGGGTTGGACCCACTATCTGAGTGAAGGCCTCCTGAGCCTGATGAGGGCCGGGAAGAGCCCAGCTGGCCAGGAGGCCAGTGAAGCGCCGGTCAGTTAGCGGGGTCGGAGAGCGCAGCCGTAGCGCAAGAACGCCCCCTCTCCTCAACTGAGGAGAGGGGGCTGGCGTGTGGTCAATTCAGCCACATGGAGCTACTTGACCGTTGCCGCGGTCGTATCCAGCGGAGCCAGGTTGGCCTCGATCAGCTCGCGGCGGCCCTCCAGGAAGGGCGGCAGCGCGAGGCGCTCACCCAGATGCGCCGCGTCTTCGTCGGTCGCGAAGCCCGGACCATCGGTCGCGAGCTCAAAGAGGATGCCGTTTGGCTCGCGGAAGTAGATGGACTTGAAGTAGAAGCGGTCTACCAGGCCCGATGTGCGCAGGCCAACGGTCTCCAGCCGGTCGAGCCAGGCCAGATGCTCCTCAGCCGTTGGCACGCGGAAGGCGACATGGTGGACGCCACCGCTGCCGAGCCGCTCGCGGCTGAGGTCTGGTCGCGGGTCTACATGGATTTCCGCGCCCGGGCCGCCCACGCCGGTCCCAAAGACGGTGATCTCACGCTCTGGGCCTTCCGCCGCGGCGTACGATCCCTGCGGCTTGAATCCCATGACGCGTGTCAGGACCAGCGCCGTCGGCTCGATATCGCGCACGGTCAGCGTCACCACGCCCAGCCCGCGAATGCCGCGCGCTACGGGCGTGGAGCTCTTCTCCCAGGGCGTCCCGCCGGCCAGGGGCGCGCCGCTGTCATCCACCAGCGCCAGCCGCTGGCCCTCGGGGTCGCGGAAGTTGAGCGCGGAGCGGCCCGCCTCCAGCGCGATGGCGTCATGCTCGACGCCAAACTCGCCGAAGCGGTCAGCCCACCAGTCTAGCGAATCCGTCCCGGTGACGCGCAGCGCGATGCGCGAGATGCTGCTGTAGCCCGGGCGGTTGCGCATCGCCATCGGGATGTCGAAGAAGGTTACCTCTGTGCCCGGGTTGCCGACCTCATCTCCATAGAAGAGGTGATAGGACGTGACGTCGTCCTGGTTGACGGTCTTCTTGACGAGTCGCAGGCCGAGGACCCGCGTGTAGAAATCCACGTTCTGCGCGGCTTGCGCGGTCAGCGCCGAAACGTGGTGCAATCCTGTCAATTCCATTGAAGTCGAGACTCCTGCGTGACCAGTCCGGTCGCGTGGCTATAGGGTGCGGACGCCTGCGCCGATCGCGCGCGTCCAATAGATGTCTTGAGCTAGCAGGCGCGACTGGCGCGCTGGAGCTTGCCGAGCAGGGTCAGCAGGGTCCGCTGCTCATTGGGCGTCAGCGCGGCGAACTGCTCCGCCTGAAACGCCTCCAGGTCGGGCACGGCCACGTTCCGCACGCGCTTGCCCGCTTCAGTGAGGACCAGCCGTTTGATGCGACCCTCGCGACAGCGGCTGATCAGACCCCGCTCTTCCAGCCTGTCGAGCAGCTGGGTAATGTTGCCTTCAGTGACGAGCAGGCGCTGCGCGAGCTCCTGCTGCGTCAGCCCTTCGTGCGCGCCGATCTGGGCGAGCGCATCGAATTGGGCGACGCTCAGGTCGTGCGCCCGCAGCCTCGCCGTCGAGATACGCGTGTTATGTCCATAGATGCGCGCGATGCGCGCCCATATCGCGATACCCATGCGCCGTGCGCGCGCCTGTACCTGCGCGCCGGGCTGGATGCGCGCGTCGAGCATGCCGTTCACACCAATCGTTCCTCTCCCCCGGGTCATGCGTCGCAGAACCACTTCTGACAACACTTTAGCGCTAAAGTGTCGGCGTGTCAAGAGCGAGCGCGAGGCGTGTTCCGTGTGGCTGGCGCTGCTTACTGGCGGTCTGCTGCGCGTGCGCCGCCTGGGCCACCAATGTAGACCCGGTCGGTGACGCCGATGAAGAGGCCGTGGTCAATGACGCCGGGGGTGGCCTTGATGGCGATGGCGAGTTGCGTGGGATTCTGGGGCGTGGCGAATACCAGGTCAAGCGTGTAGTTGCCGGAGTCAGAGATGAACGGCGCCGGTGGCTGCGCGCCCGCCGCGGGTCGCAGCGTGACCTGGCAGCCGAGCGCCGCCAGCCGGGCGGCCGTGTGCCGCCAGCCGAACATGGTTACCTCGGTGGGGATAATCGTCCCGACGCCAAGCGCCGCGACGATCTTCGTGTCGTCGGCCAGGATGATGCGCCGGCGGCTGGCCAGCGCCACCAGCTTTTCATGCAGCAGCGCGCCGCCGCGCCCTTTGACCAGGCTTAGCCCGGGCAGCGTCACCTCATCTGCGCCATCGAAGCTGACATCCAGGTGGTCTACGGCGTCGAAGTCTACGAGCGGGATGCCCAGCGCGCGAGCCAGCGAGGCGGTGCGCTCAGAAGTGGCGACGCCGGTGACGGACAGTCCCTGTCGCGTCCGTTCGGCCAGCGCGCGCACGAAGAGATCGGCGGTGCTGCCCGTGCCCAGGCCCAGCGTCATACCACTGGCGACCTCAGCGAGCGCGGCGTCCGCCGCCGCGCGCTTCCAGCCGTCCTGCTCCGCCTGACGCGCCGCCGCGCCGCCGCTCGCTGGATCCATTGCGTCCCCCTGCATGTCACGCCGCTCCTGTCCAGCGGCGTGAGACTAGATCATCGGAAGCTGTTTGCCCGCGCCCGGACCGAACCCGCGCCCGTCACGCACGCGCCGGGCCAGCGCGCGGTCCTGCGCTGCGTCGCTGTGGAGCATCGGGAACGCGCGGTGGAACTGTTTGTCGAGGTCGCGGGCTTTGGTCTCGGTCAGCGCCGCGCGCCGCTCGAAAGACTCCGCGTAGATCGCGCGTCTCTCGCTATCCGGCAGGTCGCCCCCCAGCAGATAGGCCAGCGTGAAGTCCGGCTTGCCCTTCGCGGCATACGCCCGCGCCTGCTCCGCCGCGTCGGCGCCACGCTCCAGCTCGGCCCAAGCCAGATCACGGATCGCCGCCCGCTCCTCGCCACTATAGAGCGCGGCGAAGCCTTGCTCCGCTGGCGTCCCTGGCGACTCGCCCGGCTCTCGTGATGGCATGCTGGCGTCTCCCTTCGCGGTTGGTCGTGCGCCTTCTATTATAGCGCGAGAGGCACGGGCGCCATACGGCCTCCAACCTTGCCCGCTGGTTCGTGAGGACTCCGATCCCCATTAGAGGGCAAAGGACGTTCGGGCGCAGCTCGTGCTGGCAAACGCTGGCCGTTGCCATGCGACACGCTCGCCGCCAAACTTCCCTTACCTCGAAGGAGAGGGGCCGGGGCGAGGCCGCTCGCCCCTTTTACTGCCTCTCCTCCGCCTCGACCGCCTCACCGGCGGCCAGCGCGTCGGTGTCGTAGGCGGGGATGGCGAAGGCGCGGCGGCGGCCACGCTCGGGGTCCACACGCAGCGGGCCGAAGACGGGCGCCAGCGCGCGCGGGACGGCGCCGGTGATCAAGGTGCCATCGGCCGTCTCGCTCTGGCGGTAGACCTGGCCTCGGCGGTGGAAGAGCTCAACCAGGTCGCCACGGTCGAAGGGAATGAGTGACTGCATGCGCACCATGCGCTCGGCGATCACCTCGCCAACGGCGCGCATCAGCGCCTCCAGGTTCTCCCGGCGCGCGGCGGAGACCGGGACCGCATTGGCGTAAAGCGAGATATCCACCACCGACGGGTCGGGGAGCAGATCGATCTTGTTGAGCGCCGTCACGCGCGGCTTGTCCGCCGCGCCCAGTTCGGCGAGCACGTCGTTCACCGTCTGGCTCTGCTCGATGGCGTTCTCATGGGTCACATCCACCACTTCGAGCAGCGCATCGGCCTCCAGCGCCTCTTCCAGCGTGGCGCGGAAGGCGGCCACCAGCGTCGTCGGCAGCTTCTGGATGAAGCCGACGGTATCGGTCAGCAGCGCTTCCTGGTGGGTCGGCAGCGTGATGCGGCGAGTGGTTGGATCGAGCGTGGCGAAGAGCTTGTTCTCGACCAGCGCGTTGGCGTCGGTCAGCGCGTTGAAGAGCGTGGACTTGCCAGCGTTGGTATAGCCCACGACAGCGACGACCGGCAGCCCCTGGCGCGCGCGTTGCAGCCGCTGCGTCGCCCGCGCCTGACGCACCTGCTCCAGGCCGCGGCGCAGCTCGGCGATGCGCGCGCGGATGCGGCGGCGGTCCTGCTCCAGCTTCGTCTCGCCCGGGCCCCGGACGCCGATCGCGCCGCCCGTGCCGCCCGTTGCGCCGCGCGAGCCGCCGCCCACGCGCGAGAGCGCCTTGCCCTTGCCTGTCAGACGTGGCAGACGGTATTCCAATTGGGCAAGCTCCACCTGCAACTGTCCCTCGCGCGTGCGGGCATGCTGGGCGAAGATATCAAGGATCAGCGCCGTGCGGTCGATCACCCGCGCGCTGGTCAACTCTTCGAGGTTGCGCTGCTGTGTCGGGCTGATCTCGTCATCGGTGATGACCAGGTCAATGTCGCGGTCGCGGCAGAGGGTGGCAAGCTCAGTCGCCCGCCCCTTGCCCAGATAGAGATTGGGAGTCGGCGTTTGCAGGCGCTGGGAAAAGGCGCCGACTACCTCAGCGCCGGCTGTGCGCGCCAGCGCCGCCAGCTCCGCCAGCGAGTCTTCGACATCCCAGAGCGCATCGTCGCGCTCGCTATCTACCGCGACCAGCCAGGCCCGCTCCGGGCGGCTCTCGGCGGTCAGATCAATCACCTTGTCGGTCTTGGGCGTAGGGGGTCAGTCCTTTCTCGCGCGGCCCGCGCCGCACCACACCGGCGCCACGCGGAGGCGCCAACAGGCGCTGTATTGTAGGCGCCGCGCCGGGACGCTGTCAAAGCGGCGGCGCGGCGCCTGATACGACTCACGCGAGGCTATACGAGCGCCCCTGCGCGGGCCAGGTCGCGGATGCGCTCGGCGGCGGTGTCCTGAGAGATGTCGCCGCCCTTGAACTGGGCGAGCACTTCATCCAGACCGGGCGACGCGGCCGCGCCGGCTGTCGCCGGAACCGCTGGCGCTTCCGGAGTGGCCTCGGGCGCTTTCGGCGCTCCGGTAAACTGCTTCTCGCGCAAGGCGATGAACAGGTACAGGCCGCCCAGCGCCGCGCCAGTGATCAGCGCCGCGCCTGCCGTGCGCGCCGTCTCCTGCCAGTCGCCCAGCGGCGCCCCTAGCACGGGCGAGACGACTGCGTAGAGCAGCGTCGCAGCCGCGGCCGCCGTCACCAGCGCGCCCGCCGCCAGCAGCGCCAGCACAAAGCCACGCCGCGGCCCCCTGATATCCCAGGCCTGCGTATCCGCGCCTAGCCAGAAGGCAAGCGGGATGTAGCCCAACCCGGCGATCAGGAACGCGCTCGCCATATCCCAGTCGCTTGCGGTGGGCGCGATCGCGCCTGGCGCGACCGCGTTGAATGCCTGATGGATGGCGAGGAAGACTCCAATCCAGAGCGGCGCGGCAAGAATCGCCCCAGCCAGGGCCCGCATCGTCAGCCGCGTCGCTTGCGTCGTCATCGCTGGATCCACGCGCTCACGCAGTGTCCAGCCATACATCGCCAGCGCCACAGTGGCCATCGCCGCCAGCGGACCGAAATCGAACTGATTGAGGTAGCTCGGCGACGCAACGCCTGGCGTCAGCAGGCGCAGGATGTATTCGGCGGCGCGCTCCAGCGCGATCACCAGGATGACCATACCGCCAGCTGCCCAGCCCAGCAGCAGCAACACCTGCCGCAACAACGATCGACCATCGCGCATGCCCAGCCAGAGGAACCACAGCCAGACGCCAACCGCGACGACCGCCCCCAGCCACGCGCCAGCGACCTCATTGCCAACGCAGGTGGGCAGTGAATAGTTCTGGATGGGCTCCGGACCACTGAAATTGCTGGCCGGGTTGCAGGCGAAGGCGCCCGCCTGCTGTGCGATGATCCGCTCGGTCTGGCTCACCGCGTTGTAGATCGCTGGCAGGACCGTGCTGAGCAGGATCAGCGGCACGCCGTGCCGCCGCAGCCGTTCGAAGACCAGCGCCGCGCCGTGCGTTGGTGTTAGCCGTCGCCGCTCCCACTCCAGCGCCAGCGCCAGTCCCGCCGTCGCCAGCGCGATCGCCAGCGGATAGGAGAGATCGGGGGCGTAGCGCTGGCCAATCTGCTCCAGCGAGCTGACGCCGGTGCTGATCGACATCAGAACGACGATCAGTTCGGCCAGATTCAACAGAAACGTGCGCACCCCGCTCTCATTCGCCGCCGGGTCCGTCGCGCTATCGCGGCGGATCAACCAGTAGTGCAGCGCGCCGAAGCCGCCGGCGATGATCAGCGTCACAGCGAACAGCAGCCCCGCCTGTGTCAGCGATCGCGCATCCGGCGCGCCGCCTGAGCCGCGCAGCGGTGTCAGCCCAAAGAGGGCGCCAAGCAGGACGCCAAATGTGCCGGTGAGGAATCCAGCCAGCGCAATCGTCACGGCGTAGAGATAAACCCGATAGAGTCCTCGTGTCATGGGAGAGCCTCCACCCGGGGAAGTCGCCCGATGGCCGCGCGCGATGGCGACTGGGGCGTGTTCCCCGCTCACTCTGTATACGTACAGCAGGCGGAGAAAATCCAGGTCTTTTGTCACATTTCGCGCACGTCGACCAGTACTCAGCACGATGGGGTATGACCCGCCGCGCCAATCCCCCTCGCCCCGCAGGAAGAGGGGGTAAGGGGGTGAGGCCCGCCGCGCTACATGAGCCCGCCGGTCCGCGCCAGGTCGCGGATGCGCTCGGCGGCGGCGTCCCGTGTGATCGCGCCAGCTTCGAGCTGGCGCAGCGCCTCATCAAGGCTGGACGCTGGGGCAGGGGCCGGCTCTGCCGCTTCCGCTGACGCCGCGGGCGCCGCCGCGGGTATGTGCGGCGTGCCGGTGAACTGCCGCTCGCGTAGCGCGATGAACAGGTAGACGCCGCCCAGCGCAAGGCCAGTGAGCAGCGACGAGCCCGCGGTCTCCGCCGTCAGTAGGCGTCCGGACAATGGCACACTCAAGGCGCGGGTCAGTAGCGTGTAGAGCAGTGAGACCGCTGCGCTGGCGGTCACCAGCGCGCCCGCCGCCAGCAGCGCCAGCACAAAGCCGCGCCGCGGCCCCCTGATCTCCGTCGCGCGAGAGCCCGCGCCCAGCCAGAAGGCGAGCGGGATGTAGCCCACCCCAGCGATCAGGTAGGACAGGGGACGGTCCCATGACGCCAGCGTCGGCGACGTTGCGCCCGGCTGCGCAAGGAAGGTGACATACAGCAGCAAGACGAGGTAGACGCCATACCAGAACGGGAAGGCGAGGACCGCCGCCGCCAGCGCCCGCATCGTCAGGCGCACGGCCTGAGCGCCCATCGCCCCACCCGCGCGCGCGCGCAAGACCCAACCGTAGACCGCCAGTGTTACGAACGCCACCACCAGCCACGGGCCGAAGTCGGAGGAGTTGAGATAGTCCGGCGCGCCAGCGTTCGGCGTCAGACGCCGCAAGATGTACTCGGCGGCGACCTGCAACGCGTAGGCCAGCGTGATCATGCCGCCAGACGCCCAGCCCAGCAGCAGCATCACTTGCCGCATCTGCGATTGCGCGTCGCGACTGCCCAGCCAGAGCAGCCACAGCCACGATCCCACGGCGACCGCCGCGGAGAGCAGCGCGCCGTTGATCTCGCTGCCAACGCATGTAGGGAGCTGATATTGCTGACCGTTAATGGGGTTACAGGTATAGAGGCCCTGCTGGCCGATCAGCCGCTCCAGATGGTTGGCGAGGTTATAGAGGGTGTAGATCACCACCGAAAGCAGGATAATGTACGGCACAAGATGCCGCCGCAGCCGGTCGAAGACCTGCGCCGCGCCGCGCGTCGGTGTCAGTCGCCGCCGCTCCCACTCCAGCGCCAGCGCCAGGACAAGCGCCGCCAGCGCGGTGGCCGTCGCCGGTGCGGCGCTCCCATAGGTCTGCCCGACGTACCACATGGCGATGACGCCGGCGATGACCGCTGTCAGGGTGGCGTTGGCCTCCGTCCAGTTGAGCAGGAAGGCGCGTACGCCGCTCTCGCGCGCGCCCACCGGGTCGCTGGCGCTATCGCGGCGGATCAGCCAGTAGTGCAGCGCGAGGAACGCGCCGGCGACGACCAGCGTGACAGTGAACTGAATGACTGCCTGGCTCAGCGGCGTAGAATCCGACGGGCTACCGAAGCCGGGATAATAGCCGCTCCCCTGGAGCGGCGTGCGCTGCAGGAGTTGATAGAGCAGCGCGCCCAGGCTGACCACGATGGACTCGGCGAGCGAGATGGTGACGAAGTAGAGGTAGAAGCGGTACAGCCCGCGTGACATCGGAGACCCTCCATTTCCTATCATGCAGGGAGGCGTCTGCCTTGCGCTCGCCCAGCGCGTTCGTCCGACCGCTGGCGCTCCCTGCTTCCTCTCCTCTATACGTCCGGTCGGGCGCAAATCTCTACACCAGGCGCGACAGGACGACGCCCCGCGCTCATTGTCGCGGGGCGCCCTCCTGGATGCCGTGTTATGCTCCTGCGCCTGGTCACATGGATGGGGGGCTGCCCGGCCGGGCGCGGACGGCGAGCGCGACGCGGCCGGCGGGCAGCGCGAGCAGGAGCAGCCCCACGGCGAAGAGCGCCAGCATCACACGGTGGTCAGCGGCATTGAACGGCGTCGTGCCGCGAATGGTGAAGATCAGGCCAGCAATGTAGTCCGCTGAGCCGGTGATGTGCGCCGCCAGCGTTATGCCCCACGCCCACGCCCGGCGCGTGAGCATGGCGTAGAGCGCGGCCAGGAACACCAGCGCCGTGATTCCCTCGACAATCCCCGCGGGCAAGATCGCAGGTTCGACGAACTCCGCGAATCCTAATGGGATGCGCGCGCCAAGCAAATGCACAATGCTGGTGAAGAACAGCGCCAGCGTATCGAAGACCACCAGCGCGCGGATCAGCGTGGCGGCCAGCGCGCGCCCTGGCGCGCCCATCTGGAGCGTCACCGTCTTCCTCCTTCCACGATCAGGTCGCCCGCTACCAACGCGAGTGGGCGTCCGGCTGGCGTGCAGCGCCGGGTACGCTGGGCGCGCGGGACTAGACCGCCGGCGCGCGGCCAGCGTCCCGACTCGCCCGCGGGCCACTGGCGATGCGCGTCGCGAGGATCTGTGTCAGGACGACCGCGACGACGCCAACGAGCAAGTGCAGTGTCTCGATGATCCAGTGGCCACTGTCGGGCAGAATGCGCGTCTGCGCCAGGCCCAGCGCGACGGTGAGCAGTCCCCAGACCACGCCGGTCACGATGAGGCCGGGTGCGACGCCGCTCACTGCCGCTAGCGCCGCCAGGACCCAGAGCGCCACAATCAGCGCGATGCCAAGTGACATATGCAACGTAATCAGCGCATCAGCGTTGCCGACCCAGATGAACAGGCCCAGCGTGATAAGCGCCAGCCCATCGAGTCCACTGAAGATACGCAGCGCGATCGCCGTCCTTTTCATACGGACGCCTCTCTTGTTCCTCGCGCGTATATCGCGCGTTTCTCACGTTCTCAGCCGCCGCTGGGCGCGCTCATGCGCCAGCGAGCCTGCCACCATCTATCGGGATCGTCGCGCCAGTGATGAAGCTGGCCTGGTCCGAGCAGAGCCAGGCGGCGAGCGCGGCGACCTCCTCGGGTAGACCGGCGCGCCCAAGCGGCACGGCGCGCACCACCGGCGCGCGCTGCTCGTCGGTCAGCGCCGCCAGCCGCTCAGTGAGGATCGGGCCGGGGGCGATAGCGTTGACGCGCAGACCGCGCGCGCCGTAGTCCAGCGCGGCGCTTTCGGTTAGGCCAATAACGCCGTGTTTGGCGGCGGCGTAGGCCGCCATGCCACGCACGCCCTGCGCGCCCGCGGTAGACGACATATTGACGATCGCGCCGCCGCCGCGCGCCAGCAGCGCTGGTATCTCGTACTTCATCGCCAGGAAGACACCGCGCAGCGAGCCGCGCACAGCGCGGTCGAAGTCCTCGACGCCCAGATCGGCCAGTGGCGCGGGCATGTGACCATCGCCAGCGTTGTTGAAGGCGGCGTCCAGCCGGCCAAACGCGCTCACCGCGCGCTCCACCAGCCGCGCGACCGCGTCGGGGTCGCCGACATCGGTCGGGACCGCGATGGCGCGCGCTCCGGTCGCCCGCAACTCCTCCGCCAGCGTGGTCAGCGGCCGCTCGCTACGCGCCGCCAGGACGACGGCCGCGCCCGCGGCGGTGAAGACCCGCGCCGCGCTCGCGCCGATGCCCCGGCTGGCTCCAGTGATGATCGCCACCTTGTCGCGCAGCAGCCCTGGCTGGGCCGCCAATTCATCCATACCGCTCATGCTCTCGCTCTCCTCTCGCATCCCAAGCGCACTCGCGCCTGCCGGGCCGCCCCGAGCCACACGCATAGTGTCCGCGACGCATAGTTCCAGCGCCACGAAGAAGCCCCGCGCAACCACCCACGCGATCCAGTCGCGTGCGCCCGCGCGTCGCGTGCGTCGCCATGCCTCGATGCGCTATCATGCCTGGGATGGCAGTCAGGACGCGCGGCCGCCATGGGAGGATGACTCGTGAGCGCGAACCGGATCGCACCGCTCTTCGGCGCCCCGTTCGGGAGATTGTTGCGGCGCTACCGCGAGGCGGCGGGGCTGACGCAGGAGGCGCTGGCGCAACGCGCCGGACTAAGCGCACGCGGGATCAGCGACCTGGAGCGCGGCGCGCGCCAGTCGCCACACCGCGAGACCATCGAGCTCCTCGCCGGCGCGCTCGATCTTCCGCCACACAAGCGCGCGCTGCTGCTCGCCGCCGCGCGCCCGCAGACGGCCGCAGGCATCGCGCGTGGGGCCGTTGCCAGCGCCGCGCCGCCCAACAATCTCCCCGCCCGGCTAGCGCCACTGATTGGCCGCGAAGCCGAGGCGCGCCAGGCGGCGGAGGCGCTGGCGCGCCCAGAGACGCGGCTGCTGACGCTCACTGGGCCAGGCGGCGTTGGCAAGTCAAGCCTGGCGCTGCGCATCGCCGCGGATACCCTGGAACGCTATGATGACGGCGCGTACCTTGCGTCCCTGGCGGCTCTGACCGATGCGGCGCTCGTTCCTCAGGCCATCGCCGCGGTCGTTGGGCTGCGGGTCAGCGCGGCGGGGTCGCTGCTCGCGCAACTGATAGCCGCGCTCCGCGAGCGGCGTACGCTGCTGATCCTGGACAACTTCGAGCACCTGCTCACAGCCGCGCCGCTACTGAGTGACCTGCTGACAGACTGCCCGCGGCTGACCGCGCTGGTCACCAGCAGAGAGCCGCTCAAGATCGCCGGTGAGCGCGAGATAGCCGTCGCGCCGCTCGATGCCGATGCGGCGATCATCCTCTTCACCGAGCGCGCCCGCGCGGCGCGGCCGGACTTCTCGCCCAGCCCGCATGAGCGCGAGACTATCGCCACGATCTGCGCGCGGGTAGACCACCTGCCGCTGGCGATCGAGTTGGCGGCGGGCTGGGTCCGTGTGCTGCCGCCGCCTGAGCTGCTGGCGCGGCTCGAGCGCCCGTTGCACCTGCTGGCCCACGGGCGGCGGGACGCGCCGCCGCGCCAGCGCACACTGCGCGACGCCATCGCCTGGAGCGAGCAACTGCTCGACCCCGTCGAGCGGCGCCTCTTCCAGCGGATCAGCGTTTTTGCCGGCGGCTGGACGCTCGACGCGGCGGAAGCGATCTGCGGCGCGGACCCCGCCCAAAAAGCGGACATGAGTGTGCTCGACGGGCTGGCGCGGCTGGTGGAGAAAAGCCTTGTCCAGGTCGAGCCGTCGCCGGTCGGCCCGCGATTCAGTATGCTGGCGACGGTGCGCGAGTACGCCAGGGAGCGGCTGGCGGAAAGTGGGGAACTGGAGGAAATGGCGCGCCGCCACGCGGAGTACGTCGCGCAATTGACGGCGGACCTCGGCTGGATCGGTCCGCGCCAGGATGAGCGCGATCAGCGCATCGAGCGCGAGCTGGCCAACATCCGCGCCGCGCTGGCGTGGGCGCTGGCGCGTGAAGAGCCGGTCATCGGGCTGCGGCTGGCGACGCCGATGGGCCGCTGGTGGTATTCGCGCGGCGCCTTTGATGAGTCGGAACACTGGCTGCGCGCGCTGCTCGCGCTGGATCGCGCCGCGGGCGAACGCGCGGCCCCGCTGGGGCTGCGCATCTCGGCGCTCTTCGCGCTGACGTTGCTGGCGCTCGACCGGCGCAACTACGTTGACGGTGAAGCTCTGGCAAACGAGGGGCTGGCGCTCGCGCGCGCCGAGGGTGATGAAGCGCGCGCCGGCAATATGCTGGCCGAGCTCGGGCATGTCGCCGAGGCGCGCGGCGACCTCGATGGCGCAATGGACTATTTCGAGCAAGGCCTCGCCGCCTACGCCCGCGCGGGCGGTCGCGGCGAGGGCGCTGCGGTCGGCAGAACACTCAGTAGTCTGGGGAATCTGGCGCGAGCGCAGGGCCAGTATGCGCGGGCGCGCGAGTATCTTGAGCGCGCGCTGGACTGGGCGCGGGCGCGCGACTTCTCTTTCGCCGTCGCCAGCGCGCTCGTCAGCCTCGGACATGTGGCCGTCGAGCAGGGCGCGCTGACGGACGCGCAGGCGCGCTACCGCGAGGCGCTGGCGCTTTACCGCACACTGCTCAATCCCGCCTCGCTAGCCTGGCTGCTGGAGGGTGTCGCCATCACGTTCCAGTCCGCGGGCGATGCGGCCAGGAGGGGCGACCTGGAGGTTGTCGCGCGTCTCGCCGGCGCCGTCGCGGGGCTGCGCGCACGCGCCGGCGCGGGGGAGAGCGCGGAATGGGCGCCATTCGCGGCGGCGCGCGCCGTGGCGGAGGATGCGCTCGGCGCCAGCGCCTATCGCGCGGCGCACGACTGGGGCGAAGCGCTGCCGCCGGAGCGCGCCGTTGAATACGCGCTGGCGCGCCTGGAAGGCGCCGCGGCCGCGGGAGACCCCTAGTTGAGGTTGGCGGGGTGGAATCCGTTCAGTTTTTCGCAGAAGTGACGGCCCTGCATTGGTCGCCCGCAGAAAGGGCAGCGCGGCCGCCCCAGCAGTGTCAGGCTGTTGACGCTGGAGCAGAGTTGCTGCGCCTGTGAGCGCGAGAAGAAGATGCTGAACGTTGGCTCATCGGCGTCGCGCGCGTACATCTCGCCATCTTCCTCGACAAGTTCCAGCGGGGTCGCGCGCAGCAGCAATTCCTCGTCGTCCTCATCGTAGCCCAGCTGCATTGGGCCAACCTGGAACTCGACGTCTGGGTCGCTGGGAAAGTCTTCGGGCGCGCCAGGGGGTGGCGCAGGATGGGCCTGCGCCTCGGCGCGCAGCGTCATGACGCCGCTGCTCTGCGCCAGGACCTTCTCGATGGCCGTCATCAAGGTCTCAAGCTGGTCGCGTTCCAGCCAGAGGCTCGCGGAGCCGTAGGAGCTCCGGACGAAGATGCGGAACCGGCGGGCTCCGGGCTGGCCAATCGCCTCGGCGTCGAGGATCTCGGCGTGGCCAAAGTCGCGCATAGATTCACTCATGCAGCCGCCTCGTCTCAGCGCCCGCGAAGTGGCGTCCGGCTGGGCGACCGGCGCCGCGGCGCGTCCTCATAGTATAGCGCCCCTCCGCGCGCCTGTGCAATTTTCGCGCCACGACGCGCGGCGGAGTCGGCGCGAGACGCTCAGGCCGCTGCAGTAGCGTAGGCGCTGGCGTGGGCATAATGCCGGAACCCGAGCGTGACCAGGCTGCGCCGTAATTGGACCTCGCGGAAGGTGGTCGTACAGATCGGGATGCGCTCGGCCTCATGGGCGGCGCGTGTGGCGCGGGCCAGCAGCGCTCGCATCAGCGTGTCCTGCTGGCCAACGAGCCGCGCATAGCCGCTGGCGGTAAGTTGTGGCGGGGTAAGTTCCCACACCAGGCCGCTGGATGCCCGCAATCCCGCATAGGCGATGATGGAATCGTGTATCCGCACGACGAACACGCCGCCAGCATATCTCGCCAGCAGTGATCGCCCTAACGGGTTCGTCTCGGAATGCGGGTCAAGCTGGTCGATCCAGTCGATCCATGGACCGCGGTAGGGCGTGAAGCGCGCGGGGGTGGCGTACCATACACACAAGCGTGGCTCACAACCTGGCGCCAGCGGGCGCTTCACGCCGTCGCGCACGAGGCGGTCAAGCTGGGTGAGCCGCGCGGGCTGAAAGAAGTCGCGCGGTTGGGCGCTATTGAGCAGCCGCTCGATAGGGACGCGCAACTCATGCGCCAGCAGCGCGACGCCACCGGGGTTTGGCGCCCGCGCGCCCGCGTGTACTGGCGCGAGCAAATAGAGGACCTGGCGCAGACCATTGGAGCGTGACACGGCGCTGTCGTCCGCCAGGGAGACGAGCGATCTCCATTCGCCCGCATGAAGGTCGCTCACCTGGCAATCCAGCGCGGTGGCATAGTGCGCGTCAATGCGCGCGCAGGCGTTCTCGCTTTCCCGTCTCGCGGTGTCTACATTCACAATCGTATCCTTTACGCGCATGTGAAGATCCGTGAAACGCGATTGACCGTCCAGAATCCCGCTCTAGAGCGGGCGCGCCAGGCCAGTCGTGGCTCTCAGTATCCTTGAATGATAGATGGCGGCGCCTCGAAAAACGCGCGCAAGCCACAGTTGATCCACACTCCCGCTACCCCAAAGTAGCCGGTGTCTCGACAGGTCATACGCCTGGCGCATCTCCAATGCGCCCTGCCGCGCGCCTGATCCAGCGCGGCACCCGCCAATATCACTACTAACGCTTCTCCAGTGCAAGTGTAACAGTGTTGATTTGACAATTCCATAGAGAAGCGCGCATTACCTGGACACATGCGCAAGAATACGCACTGATTGAGCGCTCAGACCTGCCTCCGCGCTTGACCCGCCTGGCGCTCGGAGGCGAACGGCCTCGCGGGTGGCGCATCAGTCTCGCCGGGTAGGCGAATGTGGCGAGCGGGCGCCGCCCTCCGTTTCAATGTCTTAACAGCGCCACATGCGCTCAGATGACGCCGGCTGGCCACGAGGCCACCGGCCCGCGCGGTGGAGGAGGCGTAGCAGTATGCGTATCCTCTGGTTTGGCCGGTCCAGCGACAAGGACAACGCGCCGCGGCGCGCCATCGCGGCGCGGATAGTTCGCCCGCGCACGGAGGGTGAAATCGCGCTCGCGCTCAGCAGCCTCCCTCGCTATCGTGTCCTGCTGCTGCTCCGGCCACAGGACAGCGCGACGGCCGACGCCTGGGCCCACGTTCTCGCGCCCGCGGTCGGCGAACGGCGAGCGGCGCGTATCGTGGCCGACGCCACCTCGGCTGGCGTGGGGTTGGTGACGACCTGCCCGCGTGAGCTTGCCGAGCATTACCGCGACGCGCTCATCCGCCGCGCGCTGCCCTGCGCTATCGAGCCCGCCTGAGCGCCAGTCGCGTCACCACCTGGGAGGGCCGCGCATGTGCCGCAGCATCAAGCCACTCTATAACTTCGAGCCGCCAGCGACCGAGGACGAGGTCCGCGCCGCCGCACTACAATACGTGCGCAAGATCAGCGGCTTCTCCAGGCCATCAGCCGCCAACGCCGCCGCTATCGCCGCGGCGGTTGACGCTATCACCGCCGCCTCGCATACACTGCTGCACACACTGGAGACCAGCGCGCCGCCGACGGACCGCGCCGCAGAAGCCGCCAAAGCCCGCGCCCGCTCCGCCCAGCGCTTCGCCCGCTAGCGCGCGCTGGAGGAGCGATGTGGTATCCTCTGTAGCGGCGCCAGGTGTTACGTCAATACGCCGCGCGCAGGCGCCGTGCGCCGCGACAGGCGCCGTGCGCCGCGACAGGCGGCGCGATGAAACGATCGAGCGACAGAGAGGTGGCTCCGATGACGCTGATCCAGAAGAGCGTGACCATCAACGCGCCAGTGGACAAGGTGCTGTCGATCCTCGAAGACCCCGAGCGGCAGACCGAGCTGAACCCGAACCTGAAGATCCTCTCGCACACCCCTTCCCCGCTGGGTTATTTCGACACCAAATGGGAGTACCGCATGGCGGGCATCCCGTTCAACGGCACGAGCACGACGGTCGCCTACGAGCGCGGCAAGTCCATTGTCTTCGAGTCCAAGGGCGGCATTGACTCGCGCTGGGAGTGGACGATCACCCCGCAGGGCGCCACAACAGCTGTCTCACTCTCGCTGACCTACACGATGCCCGGCTCCTTCCTCGGCGCGGCCTTCAACAAACTGCTGATCGAGGGCCAGAACGAGAAAGACACCGAGGCCGAGCTCGCCAACCTCAAGCGTATGTCCGAGAGCTAGCCTGCGACATACGGCGACCGTGACGATAGCCGCCCCGGATGTCTCACAGTCCTGTGAGACATCCGGGGCGGAGTCTCGCGACGCGTTTATGCTCCAAAGCGTCTGTCGAAGAGCGCGAGGACGAAGACGATAGCCATTGGAAGCGCAACGCAGCACGCGAGGACAATGGCGCCCCAGCTTGATTGCGAAATGGCCCCACCATTTCCGTCCAACAGGGACAAGCAGGACGCGTAACTCACGGTGAGCAACGGCGCGCCCAAAGTGACGCAGCCCGAATAGATCAGGAACCGTCGCCGCTCCTGGGGACTTCGCCACAGCATCCGTCACCATCCAAGTTCGTCTGGTGGCTTTTGTAAAGTACGCCTACCGGCCGCGACCTGCCGCCTGGGCGTGGCCGTCGGCGCCACGGCGCAGGCGGATGGCCTCGGCGCGGGCCACGGCGTCGCCACGCACGCCGCCTAGCTCGCTATCGAGGATGCGCCGCACGATGGCGGTCGTCGCCGCGTAGGTTGAGTCCATGCCATAGTAGGAGAGGCTGCCCGCGCCCAGGTTCTTGCCGCGCGTGTAGGGCGTGTCCGAGGCGTAGTGGATGACGCCGAGGTCGAACGGTAGCCGGGCGAAGTTGATGTTCTCTTCGGTCGGGTAGCGCGTCATGTAGAGGCTCTCGTAGACCGCGTCGAGATACGGGCCGGACTCCATCTCGACCACGCTGTAGTTGGCGCGGTAGTAGAAATCCAGATAGGCGCGGTTCTGCAGGAAGGTGCCCTTGGAGGAGACGGCGCGCTGATTGTCGAGTACGGCCCCGTACACCAGGTTGGCGCCGACCTCGGCGGCGGTGAAAGGGTTATCCAGCCAGTAGGTGTTCAGGCTGTGTTCGTCCAGCACGACATTCGAGATCATCACATCGCCGATGCTGCCGTTGAGCGTCGCCGCCTTGCCCAGGATATAGATGCCCTTGACCTGGCTCAGGTTCTCCAGCACCTCGCGCAGCACGCGGTACGCCGCCATTCCCAGCGGGTAGTCGATGTTGATGATCACGCCGCGCGCGTCGGAGAGCCGCTCTGAGCCGGGCACACGCACACGCGGGTCGAGGTCGTCGGGGCGGATCTTGGCGAGGTCGAAGACCTGCACATCCAGCTCCAGCCCCTGCCGCGCGCCGACCTGCCAGATACCGCGCTCCTGCTCCTCCACTGGCTTCGAGCGGGCGAAGCCCTGTCCGGCGGGCGTCTTCATGTATTCGCGCGCGGCGTAGTAGAGGAAGTTCTGCCAGTTGCCCGGCGCCTTGCCGTCTTTGAGCTTGCGCCCTTCCTCGGCGAGGAAGCTGTCGGCGCCCGCCAGCGCGAAGCGCGTCAGCTCTTCCTCGCGCCGTCGCGCGACACCGGAGAGCATGTTGGCCAGGCTGTGCGCGTTAGAGGAGACGAAGTAGACCGGGCGGCGCTGCAGCCGCATCTCATCGAGCAGCTTGTTGACCGGAGCCCACCACTTGCGCGTGGCGCGGACGAAGCCGACGTGCGAGCCGCCGAGCATGCGCAGGGTGAAATTCTTGCGCTCGCGGCCCAGCGCCATCAGGTTCGTCCAGACGTTATCGCCCCACATGACCTCCAGCCGCCGCCAGTCCTCCAGCGAGACATGCAGCCGCTCCCGCACGACCTTGGAGATCTCGGCGTAGACAGGCGATGAGCGCTCGACGCGGCTCTCTAGCAGCTGCATCGTCGTCGGGTCGGCGCTCAGCAGCCAGTGAAACTTGTTCCACTCGATTTGGAGGCCCACCAACGTCGGCACGATGTCGTCGGTGTCCGAAACGCTGGCGATGTAAGCGGCGATGGTGCCCTTGCCGTCATAGAACCACTTGCGCCGCCGCGCGGAAGCGGTCGCTGCCTGCCACTGCTCCACCTGGAAGCCATGCTGGGCGAAGACCTCATCCGACTGCCCCAGCAGCACGCGCGAGCAGTTAAGGATCGCCGTGGGCAGGCGCAGCATGGTATAGATGAAGGCCGACATGTCGGGGTCGCTGGAGCGCGCCTGGGGATGCAGCACGGAGTCGATGTTGTAATGAGCCTGGGTTAGCGCCTTAAGGCCGACCTCGCCAGAGCTGCGCAGCAGCGACTGGTAGGTGCGAATGTACATCTCGACTTCGCGCGTCCCGGGTTGGTGCTGTTCGTCGCTGGCCTCACCCGCCGCGCGTGGCGCGTTGGGCAGGGCGCCGCTGCGCTCCGCGCGCCCGAGATTATTCGACTCCGACACTCATGTCGCTCCTGTTCCGTCTCCACCCGCTGTCGCTTGACGCACATTATACGCGACGGATGTGTCTGGTTCGCATGGCGCTGACAGATGGTGAGGCAGGCCACCAATATTCTGTATTGTGACGCTTGTCATAACACACGGCGACAAAAGCGCCCTATAGTGGCAATAGCTTTACGCTGGTCGCTGAATAGGAGCCTCGCCAGCGCCGCGAATTACGAGGGGGGCACATGAGCGACAATCCGCTCCAGAGCACGCCGCTGTCCGACCAACCTACCCCACAATACCCCACATTCGACCCATCGCAGCCCGCCAGTTCCGCGCGGTTTGTCCCCATGTACCCACCTCAAGGGTATGCCGCTCCGTTGGCCGCGCCCGGCTATGCGGCGCCACTTTATGTTGCGCCAGCGCAAGTCGGGACGAGCGGACTGGCCATCGCTAGCCTAGTGTGCGCTGTGATTGGCGGAATCTTGATCCCCGTCGCTCTGGTCGTGGCGTTCTTCGCGATGTTGTTTGGGTCAGATGGATTTGCGAATGACATTAATGGCCTTTATGAGGCCACTCTCTTTGTATTTGGCATTCTCGTCGCACCTTCCGCGGTTTGTGGTCTAGCCGCCGTAATCACCGGTCACCTCGCGTTGTCAGGCATCAAGCGGTCTTCCGGCGCATTAACTGGACGCGGTGTAGCGCTCTTTGGACTCATCTTTGGCTATCTCAATCTGGCGCCGTCCATACTCTGCTGGATCACCTTTGGCCTCTTGGTGGCCAACCTTCCTCCTACTGGTTGACACCATCTGGCGAGAAATTGGAACGCCCAGTATACTGATGCGGAGTTGCGCGTTGATTGTCACGTCGTACGCTTCGTCAAACCTGTTGCGACGTGAGTGGCTCTTCTCGGCACGTCGCGATATGAGGAGATGAGCGTATGACCACCGAACCGCCGCAGGGCTCGCCGCCCCCGGACCAGACCGCCCAGCAGTGGCCGGGCTATCCGGCGCAGCCCGCCTACCCGCCGCCGACGCCAGCCTATCCCCCCACGCCCGGCTACCCGCCAGCGCCTGGCTATCCACCGTCCACAGAGTACCCGCCATCGTCCGCGATGTACGCCCCGCCGCAGCCTGCGCCCGCTTACCCGTCCATGCCATTGGGCGCGCCGTATCCGGCTCCGGGCTACGGGCAGCCCGCCTACCCTTCCATGCCGATGGGCTCGCCGTACATGACTCCGGCGCAGTCAGGACTGAGCGGGCAGGCGATCGCCAGCATCATCTGCGCCAGCGTCGGCGCTTTGCTGGTCTTGGGCGGCTTCCTCCTGGGCGCGCTCGCGTCTGCGGGCGGCACGTTTACGTCCAGTTATGAGCGGAACGCCATGTACCCCCTGTTTGGCGGGGTCGGCGGCCTGTTGGCGCTGCCGCTCAGCATCGCGGCGGTCGTGACGGGCCACCTGGCGCTCAGCAAGATCAAGCGCTCGGGCGGCGCGGTCAGCGGCCATAGCGCCGCGCTTGCCGGGGTCATCATGGGCTATGTCGAGATCGCGGTCCCGATCATCTCATTCATCGTCTTCTTCGCGCTCGCGGTCGCATCGACGAGTAATGGCGGGTAAGGCATAGGGACATTAGGTCGCCACCCAGCCCCTCTCCCGCGAGGAGAGGGAGACAGCGCAGCGGGCGTGTCAGCGGAAGGCTCGACACGCCCGCTCCACGAAACGCGCGCGCCACACACTTTCTCCGCGAGGGAGAACCCCACATCAGTGGGGCTGCAGGTGGCCGAAGGCCCGATGAGACCGAGCGCCCCGCTCATGCGCTCTGGACGCTCTGGACGTTCTCGAAGAGGAACCAGACGCGGCGCTCGGTCTCGTCAAGGACCACCTGGAGGGTATTGGCGGTGACGGTGTCGCGGTTGTCTTCGCAGATGGCGATGGCCTGGCGCAGCGAGCGCGCCATATTGCTGCTGTCCTCCATGAGGCGGCGCAACATGTCCTGCGGACTGACCTCGTCATCGTTGTCATCGCGCACCCGGGTCAGCTTCTGGACGTGCCCCAGGCTGCGGATGGTCGTTCCCCCGATGCGGCGCACGCGCTCGGCCAGCGCATCGATCGAGGCGAAAATCGCTTCCGCCTGCTCATCGAAGAGCAGATGGTAGTCGCGGAAGTGAGGCCCTGAAAGATGCCAGTGGAAATTCTTGGTCTTGATGTAGAGCGCGAAGCTGTCCGCGAGAAGCGGATTGATGGCTTCGGCAACGGACTGGACTTCGGTGGGCTTCAGGTCGGTGGGAGTCGCCAGGCGTTTGGGCGCGGGATAGCCTGAGCCGGTCATCGCCTGGTTGCCGCTCTTTGTGCTGGTTGTCATGAGATGCGCTCCTTGTCTTGACGTCATAGCGAATGGGTCGCGGACGCGGCCAGCGCGCCATCCCGCCAGCGTCGCAGACCCGGCGCCACATTCTCCACGCCAGCCTCTTGTACGCGTGTAATCTCACTGCGCGCATTCCCCCCTGGCGCGTTATACTATGGCGGATCAGCCTCTGGCGCCCGCCGCGTGATGTCGCGGGACGAGCGTCACAGAGTGGACCCGGGAGGAGCCAGCATGGCGCAGACATCACCAACGGACAAGCCAGAGGATAAGCTGGACTATGCGCCGGTGGCCGACCTGATCGGATTTCAGCTCGCGGAGCGGGGAGACGGGCGGGCGGTCGTGACCTTCCACCCTTCCACCAGGCACTCCAACCCGATGGGCACGCTGCATGGCGGCGTGATCTGCGACATCGCTGACGCCGCCATGGGCGCCGCCTACTCCACGACGCTGCAGGACGACGAGAGCTTCACGACGCTGGAGATCAAGATCAACTTCCTCAAGCCAGTCTGGCGCGCGGCCCTGCGCGCCGAAGGCTGGGTGGTGAAGGCCGGGCGCACGATCGGCCTCGCCGAATGCGACATCTATGATGAGGGTGGCAGCCTCGTCGCCCGCGCCACCTCCACCAACATGACGCTGCGTGGAGACGCCGCTCGCGGCCGCTAGCTCGCCAGCCAGGGCGGGGCGAAACGAATAACGGGCGGGAGCCGCTTTGGCCCCGCCCGCTTCGCCGTCTGCGCGTTACGCGCCTACGCGCCGATGGTGTACCAGGGATTGTAGCCGTGAGCCACTCCGACGGAGCTTGAGCCGCCACGGTGGTAGTTGTATATGGCCGGATTCCCCTGGCCATAGGTGGAGTCAGCGGCGACGGCGTCCGCCCAGAACTGCGAATTGTCCCACTTCCAAACGGGATAGTCGAAGCTGTCCGGGTGGTAGGAGTGGATGCTCGGGTCGCCCTGGTTGCCCGGGTTGTTGACGCTGGCCGTCAATGTCGTCGGCGAGGGCGTGGCTTCGGTGAACGCCACCCACTGGCCATCCCAGGAGATCTGCAGCAGGATCGTCTGGTTGGCGGTCAGCGCGTGGGCGATCTGCATCGCGCCCGAGCCGTCCGAATGGGCGTAGATGATCTTCGTGCTGCCGACGTTGTTGCTCCCGGTCCCGCTCCCCGGGGTCACCTTCGAGTACACAATGTGTGAGCCATCGGCCGAGACATCCCAGCCCGGGCCGTGCATGTCGCCGGGGGAGCACTGGCACTGGCCGGTCTGGCCCTGGCTGATCGCGCCGCCGAACTGCGACCCGCTGTTGATGTCAATGGTAATGATGGACCAGTTGAGAGCCGGATTGCCGGTATTGACCTGGACAAAGAGTGTTGAGCCACGCAGCACAGCGTCATTGGCGCCGTTGACGGTCGTCACCTGGTGCGGCACGCCCTGCGTGCCAAGCTGGTAGGTATAGACGCCGCTGAAGGTGATGAACCAGAGCTTTGAGCTGTTGACCCAGCCCATCGTGCGGCGGCCGATATCGGCGACCTGGTAGCCGGTAGGCAGCGTGCTGACCACGCCATTGGAGGCGTCAATGAAGCTGACCGGTCCCTGCATGTCGCCATCGCCGCAGTTGAAGCTGCCCAACGAGGCCACGATATGTTTGAGATCCGGCGAGAAGACTGGCGGACTCCACGCGACTTGATCATCGCAGGCCGCGCCGTCAGGCGCCACATGGGTAATCTGGTGAGGCGAGGCGCCGTTGACGCTAGCCCAGATTTGCGGGATCTGGTGGGAATCGTACTCGAACCAGGAGAATGCATGGGGTGGCGCGGGAACGGGCGTTGGCGTCGGCTGACCCGGCGCGAGAGTCGCCGTCGGCGTGGGGCCAGGCCCCGTGGTCGCCGTCGGCGTTCCGCTCGTTGAGCCCGTGCCTGAGCTAGCGCAACCCGCCAGCAATGCCGCCAATCCAAGAGACAATCCCAGAGACAATCCCAGAGACCACCAGCGCGATGATCGCCGACGCATACTGCGTCCTCCTCTGAGGAGCGTTCCGGCCGCGCGAGCGAATGATAAAAGAGACAGAGCGCGCGCCGCCGACGCTCGCTACCTAATCCGACGCGGAGTGTAGCATTCAGTCACGCGACGATAATGTGCGCGCCCTCACACTGTGGCGCCTGTCACACTATCGCGGCGCGAGAGATCGCGCTGTGCGGTACAACAAAGACGACGAAGAGCGCGGCGCTCCACGCTCAGCGCGGCGGCGGAGCGGGTCACAGCAGCCACAGTGAGGAGTTGTCGCATGGCGGACCATCAGGGCAAATACGTGCTGGCGCTGGACCAGGGAACGACCAGCTCGCGCGCGATTGTCTTCAACCATGGGGGGCGGGTTGTCGCCAGCGCCGGCCAGGAGTTCCCGCAACATTATCCGCAGCCCGCGTGGGTGGAGCACGACCCTGAGGCCATCTGGAGCACGCAGCTGACCACCGCGCGCGCCGCGCTGGACAAGGCCGGCCTGACCGCGGGCGACATCGCCGCCATCGGAGTCACCAACCAGCGGGAGACGGCGCTCATCTGGGAGCGCGCCACCGGCCGCCCTGTGATGAACGCCATCGTCTGGCAGGACCGCCGCACCGCCGCGCTCTGCGACCAGCTGAAGGCGGAGGGCTGGGAGGACAAGGTCCGCGAAAAGACGGGACTGGTGCTTGACGCCTACTTCTCCGGCACGAAGGTCAAGTGGATGCTCGATTCCCTTCCTGGCCTGCGCGAGCGCGCCCAGCGGGGCGAGGTCCTCTTCGGCACCGTGGATAGCTTCCTGATCTGGCGGCTGACCGGCGGCCGCGCGCACGTCACCGACTATTCCAACGCCTCGCGCACGCTGCTCTTCAACATCCACACGCTTGATTGGGATGACGAGTTGCTGGCGGAGTTTGGCGTGCCGCGGGCCATGCTTCCCCTTCCCATGCCCAGCAGCGCGGTCTACGGCGAGACGGACGCTGGGCTGCTGGGCGGCGCGATCCCCATCGCTGGCGACGCGGGCGACCAGCAGGCGGCGACCTTCGGCCAGGCCTGCTTCCAGCCGGGCATGGCGAAGAACACCTACGGCACGGGCAGCTTCCTCCTGCTCAACACGGGCGCGACGGCCAAGACCTCAACCCACGGCCTGCTCACCACCATCGGCTGGGGTGTGAGCGGCGGCGTCACATACTGCCTGGAGGGCAGCGTCTTCATTACTGGCGCCGCTGTGCAGTGGCTGCGTGACGCGCTGCAGATCATCCACACCGCCTCCGAGACTGAGGCGCTGGTGGCGAACACCGCCGACAATGGTGGCGTTTACCTCGTCCCCGCCTTCGCCGGGCTGGGCGCGCCCTACTGGGACCCCTACGCCCGTGGGACGATTGTCGGGCTGACGCGCGGCTCGGGCCGCGCCGAACTGGCGCGCGCCGCGCTGGAGGCCGCCGCCTACCAGTCGCGCGATGTGCTGGAGGCGATGGAGGCTGATTCCGGCCTCACGCTCAAGGAGTTGCGCGTGGATGGCGGTATGGTCGCCAACAACTGGCTGATGCAGTTCCAGGCCGACATCCTCGGCGTCCATGTGCAGCGTCCCGTGGTCGCGGAGACGACCGCGCTGGGCGCCGCCTACCTCGCCGGCCTCGCCACCGGCTACTGGGATGGCCTGGACGACGTCACCCATAACTGGGCCATGGACCACGAGTTCACGCCTGGCATGGAGGCCGCCGAGCGCGCGCGGCTGTATCACGGCTGGGGGCGCGCCGTGGCGCGCGCCCGCGACTGGGCGCGTGAGGATGCGTGATGGCGGAAGCCGCCCGCGCGCTATGATGTGATAACAGGGGCGCCGCCAGCGCCCGGCAGCCTCAGCGCATTCAGGAGGACCACAACATGCGGATGTTAGATGCGGAGGCGCGGTCACGCGCCCTCGACCGCATGGCGAGCGAGCCCTTCGATGTGCTGGTCATCGGCGGCGGCGTGACGGGGCTGGGTGTCGCGCTGGACGCCGCCGCGCGCGGTTACTCTGTCGCGCTGGTGGAGAAGGGCGATTTCGCCAGCGGGACAAGCTCCAAGTCCACCAAGCTCGTGCATGGCGGCATCCGCTACCTGCCTCAATTCGACTTCGCCCTGGTACATGAGGCGCTCGTGGAGCGAGGCATTCTCATCCGCAACGCGCCCTATCTCGTGCGCCCGCTCGCGTTTGTCCTGCCGCTTTATGGGGCCGCGCGCCGCCCGCTGGGCGTGCCGTTCCGGCTGCCAGGCAAAGCGGGGCTCGGGCTAACACTCTCCGCCGGGCTGTGGCTGTATGACGGACTGGCCGGGCGGCGCGGTATCGGCCTGCACCAGCGCATCTCCACCGAGCAGGCGCTGGCGCTCGCTCCCCTCTTGCGCACTGAAGACCTGCAGGAGACATTCATCTACTGGGACGCGCAGACCAACGATACCCGCTTGACGGTCGCCATTCTGCGCGCCGCCGCCCAGCAGGGCGCTACCGTGGCGAATTACGCCGAGGTGGTGGGATTCGAGAAGCGCGATGGACGGCTGACCGCCGCCATCGTGCGCGACGCGCTCACTGGGCGGACGCTGACCGCCCGCGCGCGGCATATCGTCAACGCCGCTGGGGTCTTCGCCGGGCGCGTCGCGGCGCTGACGGGCGATGACTCGCAGGTCGCCATCGCGCCCAGCAAGGGCGTGCATCTGGTGGTGGATGGCGCGCGCGTAGGCGTCTCGGATACCGCCGTCGTGCTGCCCGAGACCGACGACGGGCGCATTCTCTTCGTCGTGCCCTGGGGCGACCGCGCGGTCATCGGCACCACGGATACCGGCGAGGGCGACCTCGACCACCCAGAGGCATCGCCCGGCGACATCGAGTACCTGTTGCGCCATGTTAACCGTTACCTCGACGTCAACCTGACGGCGCGCGACCTCATCAGCGTCTACGCGGGCTACCGCCCGCTGGTGCGCTCCCGCGCGCGGCCCGCCGCCAACCTCTCGCGCACGCATGTCGTGGTAGAGGAAGAGAATGGCATGGTGACGATCACCGGCGGCAAGTTGACCACGTATCGCCGCATGGCGCAAGACACTCTGGACACGCTCGCACGCCGCGACGGCCTGCCCATCGCCCATCCCACCCTTTCGCTACCGCTGGCGGGCGCGCTCAACTGGAAGCGCGCCCAGCGCGAGCTCGCCCGCCGCGCCGTCGCGCTGGGACTCGCGCCGGACATCGAGCACTCGCTGGCGTGGAACTACGGCGGGAACGCGCTGGACATTCTCGATCTGGTCGCGGCGGAGCCCGCGCTGGGCGCTCGCCTGATTCCTGACCTGCCCTTCATTCGCGCCGAGATCATCTACGCCTGTCGCGCGGAGATGGCGCAGCGCCTGGAGGATACCCTCGCGCGACGCACACGCATCGAACTAGAGGCGACCGACCGTGGAGCCTCGATCGCCGCCGAGGCCGCCGCGCTGATGGCGGAGGAGCTTGGCTGGGAGCCAGCGCTGGCGCGGTCCGAGGCCGCCGCGTATGTCGAGGCTGTTCGCAACAGTCTGGCGGAGGAGGGTCTGACGCCGGACACGCCGCGCGGCGCGTCCGCGGGGTAATAAGCGCGGAAAGCGCACAGGCCGGAACGGACCGGGGAGGGGATGTGACGCCAATGGAGACGACAGAGAATGCGCTCGACCGCTACATTCGGGCGCGCGAGCGAGCGGTCCGCTTCGATGACATCGAAACGGTCCCGCTCAGTCCCGCTGGACGCAGCGAGGTCTACGTCCACAACGGCCCAACCGAGGACGCCGTTGTGCTGTTTCACGGGCTGACGAACTGCGCCCAGCAGTTTCGGGCGCTGGCCAGCGACCTGCATGGAGCGGGCGCGACGGTCTTTATCCCGCGCTTGCCGCGTCATGGCCGGGTCGACCGCCGCAAGAACGCCCTGGAGCGGGTATCAGCGGAAGAGTTGCGCGAGTGCGCGACGAGCGCACTGGAGATTGCGACCGGATTGGGACGGCGCGTCACGGTGGCGGGCCTTTCGGCAGGTGGCGTGATGGCCGCGTGGCTGGCGCAGTTCCGGCCGGAGGTGGCGCGCTCAGTCGTGATCGCGCCGTCCTTTGCTTTCGGTGGGCGAATCGGGGTTATGGCTGGCGACATGCAGGGGCCGCTGCTGCGGCTCCTGCCCAACTTTGGCCTGGAGCGCTTCGGCGACCCCAAAGACATCCTCGACCACGCCTATTTCAATTTCCCTAGCCGCGCGCTCGGCCAGGTGATGTTGATGGGCGCCGAAGTGCGGCGCGCCGCGCTCCGCCAGGCGCCGCGCGCCGCCTCGATCCAGGTCATCCTCAACGAGGCCGACACCGCCGTCAACGACGATGTGACGATCGATCTCATCAAGCGCTGGCGCCGCGCCGGCTACGATGGTTTGACCGTGCGTGAGCTACCCAGGGAGCGCAACCTGATCCACGATATCATCGACCCCGCCCAGAGGAAGCAGCAGACGGCGTACGTCTACCCCATCCTGCTCGACGCCATTCTCGGCGACCGCGGACCCTCACTCCCAAATCCCGCCTAGCTGGTTGTCGGAAGCGCTGCGCGCGGAGCCCTACGCGCCGTCAACCAGCCCGCGCAGGCGGGCTTCGCGGCGGAGCCCTTAGACGCGACTTCAGTCGCCTGTCTCTGAGCTAGAACTGAGCGGGCGGCGGTGTTTGGCCGGTGTAGTCTCCGATCACAAAGGCGGTGTAGGGCGCGTTCAACTGGTCCGGCCCCACGCCCACCACGTTCGTCATGCCGTACTGGAAGACGATGCGCTGGCTGGCGTCAATGATGATGGCGCGATCATTGAACTGATCGGCGATCGCCGTGTCGCCGTTCGCCAGTCGCACCGCGTTCGTGGGCAGTGGGGATGGATTGCTGTCGGGCGTGGTGTTGGTGAAATACTGTGAGACGGTCTTTCCCTTAGCGTTCACTTCCAGGATGCGGCTATTCCCGGAGTCGGTAATGAGCGTGTCTCCGTTCGGCAACCGGCTGGCGAATGCGGCGAGCTGGATGCCCTTGCTATACTGCCAGACGATGTTCCCCGCGCGGTCTACCTCGATAACGCGGTTGTTGTTCTCATCCGCGATCAGGATATGGCCATTGGCGAGAAGTTCCGCGCTGTTGGGGTTGTTCAGCGCGCCGTAGGACCAGACGATCGCCTTGGTGAAGCGGTTCACCTCAATCACCCGGTTATTGGCCTGGTCAACGATCAGAATGTTGCGGCTAGGCAGCTGAATGGCGAAGACCGGCACATTCAGTTGGTTCGGGCCGTCCCCGGTGACGCCAGCCTGCCCGTACTGCCAGACGATATTCCCCAGTTGGTCCACGACGATCACGCGATTGTCTACACAGCCATTGGGGAGGCTCGGCGAGGCTCCGGCGGGAATGCCCGTGCCTGCCATCAGTGTCAGGCCCCCGGCAAGCCGCTCGGCGTCGTTGAGGCCGATGATTTCGCCTGGGCCGGGCTTGCAGCGCTTGGGGTTTCCAGTCCCGAAGCTCCAGACGATGCGCTTGGTGACCGGATTGATCTCGATCGCGCGATTGTTGAACTGGTCGGTGATGAGCAGGTCGCCAGCGCGGTTGAAGCCGCTCGCTGACGCCTGCGCGTGCGTGGTGTTGAAGACGCCGCGCGCGAGCGCCAGACCGGAACAGAGCGTGGCCACTGCCGCCACCCTCATCAGGCGGGTAGGCCACCGGGTTGCGCGTGTCACGTTGTGCCTCCTTCCGTTTGTTGGGGCGTGCGCGATAACGCATGCCAACAAGACACTACGTCAGCGGGTTACGCCGTTTTTACCCGGCGGCGCGAGCAGCCTGAATTGGAGGAGCGCCGTCCTTTACGTGCGCTGCGGCGGCTTCCCTCCTGTGATTGCCTGTGGCGTTGCCAGCGATTGAAGTACTGATCGAGGACGCGCGCCTCGGTGATGCTGTCCACCGGCAGGTTGTTGATGCGCGCGGAGCGCTGGATGGCTTTGGGCGAGGGGGCGTCGTAGATGCAGCAGGTCTTGAGCTTGTCACCGGTGACGTATGAGTGGACCCAGGCGACGCCGTCGCTGGCGTTGTTGTCCACCAGCGTGCGGCGCATCGCCGCGCTCTCGGTGGTGACCGGAATCGCCAGACTCTCGGTCAAGGCGCGCGAGCGGGTCAACCAGCATGGCGAGTGGGGCGGCTCGCTCCAGGAGTTGCTCGGTGATAGCGTCTCATTCTTACGCATCCGGCGCGCCGCTACGTCCCGCCAGCACGCGCGCCGCCAGGCGGTTGGCGAGCCGGATGCTGTAGTTCTGCCCGCGGTCTTGCGGGTAGACCTGGAACATGTTGGCGACGTAGAGATTGGGAACTGGCGTCTCGTGCGGCGGAATGTGGCTGGCGTATTCGCGGGTGACGATTGGCTGTGCGAAGGGTGCGGCGAAGCCCCACATGTTCGTGATCCAGGAGCGGTCGAACGCCGGGTTGAGGCGCAGGATGCCGGGCAGGTAGCGAGTCAGCGCCTCCTCCGGTGTTTCACGTAGCACCGGGTGGTCCATCGGCGTGTAGTTGCCGAAGTAGACCAGTATCTGACCACCGTATTCCTCCGCGCTGATGAAGTTGGTGTGCTCGATGGCGTTGAGGAATGGATAGCCGGGGTCGCCAATCGCCAGCCAGTAGATATCATTTGGCAGCAGCATGCGGTCCAGCGCCAGGATGAGGCAGTGCGCGCCGTAGGCCTCGCCCCAGTCGTAGCGCGCGCGGTAGTCGGGCGGCAGGTCGGGAGCCAGGCGACAGGTGAGGCGCGTGGGCAGCGTGGAGATGACCCGCGCATAGTGTTCCTCGCCCGCGCCGGAGCGCACCACCAGCCCATCGCCCGCGCGCTGGATGGCGGCGACCTCGACGCCGAAGCGCGTCTCGCCGCCACGGTCGCGCACGGCGTCCGCCAGTCGCTCATAGACCTGCTGGAAGCCGCCATGGACATAGCCCAGCTTGAGCGTGCGGTAGTGGGCGCGCGCCCACATCCAGGGCATCGCCACGTCGCCCGCGCGGTCGCCGAACTTGCCCTCCAGCATCGGCTTCCAGATGACGTCATATGCCCGGCGGCCCATCCAGCGTGGCATCCATTCCGCCGCCGTCGCGCCCGCCAGAATATCCGGCGAGGGCAGGAACTTGAGCAGCGCGCCGCCCGCGCCTAGTCGCAGCCGGTCGATGAAGGGGAGTGGGGAGAGTGAGAGGATCGAGCGCGGATCGCTATCCAGCCGGTACGGCTTGCCATTGAGCAGGATGCTGCTATTGGGCGCGGACCAGGTGAGCTTGTCACCCAGGCCGAGCTCCTGTATCAGCGCGATGGCGTCGGTGTCGCTGTAGAAGAGGTGGTGGTAGAACTTCTCCAGCCAGGGGCCGTATTCGCGCTCCGGCGTTACCCGGAAGCCGCCCGCCAGACCGCCCGCTACGGGCTCGCGCTCGTAGACTGTCACCCGCTCGCCCGCCAGCGCCAGACGGTAGGCCAGCGTCAGGCCCAGCGCGCCGCCACCCAGGATCGCCGTCCCATCGCTCGCCGCCAAGGATTTCCTCCGAACATTCGCGCGCACGCGCCGTGGCGCCCATGGGAGTATACCGCCCAGACGCGGGCAGCATAGCCTCATAGGCGGCTCCGTTGGAGTGGCCCGTAATCTGCGCTATAATGCTGCCGTCATCTGGTCCATGACACGTACCCACAAGGAGCGACGCCAGGCGCCCAGCGGGTGAGGATGAGGATGCGAGATACTACCAGCGAACCCGAACTGCCGCCATTCAGCGAGGTCGACATGATCGAGGCCCGCCGCATGGATCCCACGCTCAAGTCGCGCGCCGTGCGGCCGACACAACCGATCACGGACGGCGCCGAGCCGCGCGCCGAAAAGAGCTACTACGATACGCGCTGGCCGCTGGTCAATCAGGGGCTGGCGATAACCGAGCGGCTGACAGGTGGACGCGCGGGCCTCTTGCAGCGCCTCTTCACATACCTGCTGATCGGCGGCACGGCGGCGGTGGTCAATCTGGGTGTCTTCGCGATCTTCGGCCACTATGGCGACATGAAGACCTTCTCGCTCTACAGCGTTGTGGGCTACGTCTGCGCCTATGAGTTCTCGATCCTGGCGAACTTCATCCCGAACGACTATTTCACCTTCCGCTTCCTGCCCGGCCACGCCCGCAGCTGGCTGGCGCGCTGCGCCCGCTTCCACGTCACTAGCCTGAGCGGCGTGCTGGTGACGTTCATCATCTCCTGGATTCTCTACCATCCGCTCAATTTGTCGCTGCTGGTCTCGCAGGCCATCGCGCTCATCCTGGCCGTCTTCTACAACTTCACCGTCCACCATCTCTTTACCTACGCCAGCAAGAGCTAGGTGGGACACGAGCATCGCCTGGCGCGGAGCCTTATAGGCCGCCAGCGGGCTCGCTGGCGGGTTTCGCGGCCGCCAGGCCTTTCGCCGCGACTTCAGCCGCCCCGTGTCCTGCGTTCCACGACGCTGCGCCATCGCGGCTCGACGAGTGGCAGATAGTCGGGATGGCGGCGGATATAGGCCGCGACATACGGGCAGCTTGGGATGACCATCAGACCCTGCGCGCGCGCCGCTTCCAGCGCGAAGCGCGCCAGCGCCCCCGCGATGCCGCGACCTTCCAGCCTGGGCGGGACCTCAGTGTGCAGCAGCGCGATGCGGTCATCGTCGCGATCGTAGGTGAGGATGGCGAGATCTCCGTCTACCCGCGTCTCATACCGGCTTTCGACTGTGTTATCCACGACCGAAATCTGGGCTTCTGGTCTGTCCATGGAGCTCCCTTGCTCTGTCTATTGGGCGCCGTTGGGACGGCGCTAGGCCGGAGCCTTGAATCCTATCCGGCGGTGGCTGCCGTCGCAGAATGGCTTGTTCTCTGAATTACCGCAGCGGCAGAGCGCCATACGGGTGTCCTCGCGGACCACCTCACCATGCGCTCCGAGGATGCGGACGCGACCGCGCACATAGAGCGGCCCGTTGGCCCGCGGGGAGATGGTCACCGTGGCCGCCGCCGCCTCCTGCGGCCCGCCATCCAGCCGCTCGAAATGGAGCGCGCCGGTCGGGCAACGGGTGATGACCTCCGCGATCTCGTCCGCGGTCGCTGCATCTATCTTGACCCAGGGACGCTCGCCGGGCTGAAAAACGCCGGGTAGGCCCGCGACGCAGCGCGCCGAGTGAATGCACAGCCGCGGGTTCCAGTGGACAGCGATAGACTGGTTCCGGTAGACACGCGCTGACGTGGGCCGCGGCGCCAGGTCGCCTTCACGATGCTCCATGCCCTCTCCTGACTGCTTGCGGAGGTCGCGCCTGATCACAGGGGCGTCTGCGCATGCTCCGGCGGCCGCCATCTGCGCAGGCTGGAGCGCAGGGCGGCCAGTTCCCTGAAGGCGCGAAGAATGACCTTCGGCTTGGCGCCCGTCGGGCTGCCCTTAGTCCGTGGCAGGTGGGTGACAGGAAACTCGATCAGCGGCACGCTCATGCGCTGGAACTTGACCAGGAATTCGGCGCTGACCGCCGCGCCGGTGGAGCGCAGCGCACACGCGCGGATCGCGCTGGTTGGAAAGAGCTTGAAGGCGCAGTCCACATCGCGTACACCGCGCAAGCCGATGAGCGCGCGCACGGCCCGTTTCCAGCCCCAGGCGTTGACCCTACGCATGAAGCCTTCGCTGCGGTGGGCGCGGTAGCCGAGGATGGCGATCCCTGGCCGCTCGCGCTCGAGGCGCAGGAAGCGCGCGATTTCACGGATATCGAACTGGCCGTCGCTATCCATGAAGAAGAGCCACTCGCCCTCGGCATGGTCAAATCCCGCCCGCAGCGCGCCACCATAGCCGCGATTGGGCCGGTTATGGACGCAGCGCACTGAGGCGTCCTCGCAGGCCAGCGTCTCGCCAATCTCCCCGGTGTGGTCGCGGCTACCATCGTCCACGACGATCACCTCGAAGTTGGGCGCGAGGCCTGAGAGTGTCTCGACGCAGGAAGCGACCGTCTCAGCGATTACCGCTTCCTCGTTGAAGGCCGGCAGCGCGACGGTCAGGTGGGTGAAGGTGATAGCGGACTCCGTCAAGGCGTCCGGCGGAGCGGGCGCGTCGCCGGAGAGCCGCGCGAGCAGCGCGTCGCAGGTGTCCTCTTGCGTGGCTGGCTCGCCGGAGGTGGCGCCACGAGCGCGGCGGTAGTCTGCGACCAGTTCGGCGTAGGCCTGGGCAGTCGCGGCGAGCGCGCCCGGCAGGCTGGCAAGGTCGCGGGCGACGGCCCCATATGTGGAGGCGGCGCTCGCTTCGGTATCCGCCCCGTCCAGTAGCCGGCGCAACTCGCCTAGCCGCCGGGACGCCGCCCAGGTGTTGGCGTGCGCCAGCGCGGTCAGCCCGCCAGACGTCAGCGCCCAAAAGGCGTCATCGCGCAGGGCTGCCTGCGTCTCGCTGACCTCGATCGCCATCTCATCTCCTTCGCACCCACTTATACGCGCACATGGTACGCCATCCGGCCTGCCGCGGGCCAGCCTCCATGCTCTCTGGCCAGCGCTCTCAGCCCATGTTCATCAGATAGACGCCTGAAGCCGCCGCCGCGTTCCCGCCCATCAGCTACGGCGCTGCCGACAGCTATGGCAGTGAGCGTATCATAGTACGGCGATTCCGGCTATCAGTCGCGCCATACTCGCCGCGCATGCGCTCGTTGCCAGGCAGCCACGCATCGAGACATAGAGAGGGATAACGCATACAGTGCGGCGCCTGGGGGGGAATATGCGGGAGCGGTCGTCGCGCGGCTTAAGAAATCCGGCTGGAGGAGTTAGTGGCGGCGCTCTCAACCGCCACCGATCTGGGCAGGGGTCAGCCTAAGGAATGTGTCCTGCGCTATGCGCGCAACGCTCTGCGCCGGCTGGGTTCCAGAGCGAGGGGCGCAGCCGGATGCGGTAGAATGACGGAAACGAATCAGCCGCGCCAGAGGAGTTTCCGTGTCACGTCAGCTCGTCCGCACAATTGGCCTGCCGCAGGCGATCGCGCTCTACGCCGGGGCGGTCTTTGGCGCGGGCGTGCTGCTGATGCCGGGGATGGCCGCCAGCCTGGCCGGGCCCGCCTCCATCGTCGCCTGGGGCTTCGATACGCTGCTGGGCGCGCTGCTCGCCGGGGCGTTCGCCGCGCTCTCCGTGCGCATGCCGGAGCCGGGCGGCGTCGCCACCTACACCGCGCGCGCCTTTGGCGGCGCGGCTGGCGTGGCGGTCGGCTGGATGTACTTCATCGGCTCGGCGATTGGCCAGATTATCGTCCCCATCGCTGGCGCGGCCTATCTGGCCGGCCCGCTGGGCCTCAACCGCACAGGGATCTATATCGCCGCGCTGCTGATCCTGGCGGCGCCGGTTGCCGCCAATCTGCGCGGGCTGAAGGTCAGCGGCAATCTGGCGCTGGTCCTGACGGGTCTGGTGGCGCTGTTGCTGCTGGCGGCCTCGCTGATCGCGCTGCCTCGCCAGCGGGGCGCCGCCTGGACGCCGTTCGCGCCGCATGGCTGGGCGGCCGTCGGGCAGGCGGCTGTGCTGCTCTTCTTCGCCTTCTCCGGCTGGGAGGCCATCGCGCCGCTGGCCGCCGAGTTCCGCCGCCCGCGCCATGACATCCCGCGGGCGACGATCTGGGGCGTCGCGATTGTCAGCGGACTCTATCTGGCCATCGCCGCGACGACCGTCGGCGCGCACGTCTATGGCAAGCCGGGCGTGGATAACGTCTCGGTGGCGCTGCTCTTCAGCGGCGGCTTCAGCGGCGCGCTGGGGGCGAGCGCGTCCGCCATCGCCGGAGTGATTGCTGTGATCGTCTGCCTCGGCACGATCAACGCCTTCGTCGCCGGGGCGGCGCGGATGGCCTACGCGCTGGCGCATGAGCATGCGGCTCCGGAGTGGCTGGGCGCGCTGGATGTGCGCGGCACGCCAACGCCCGGTGTCTGGCTGATCGGCCTCTTCGCCGCCGGCGGCATCATCCTGACCTACTTCGCCAACCTGAGTCTGGATTTCTGGCTGGCGCTGCCCAACACGCTCGTCCTGCTGACGTACATCCTGGGTATGGCGGCGGGCGTGCGTCTGCTGCGTGGCGCGGGTCGCGCGCTCTCCATCGCGACGCTGCTGATGTGCCTCGCCGTCCTGCCATTCACTGGTTTGGCGCTCGGCCCGGCGCTGCTGATCGCGCTCGTAGCCATCGTCTACCGCTGGCAGCGTCTGCGCCGCGCCGCCATCACGCCTGAGCCCGCGCGCGAAGGAGAGCCCGTATGAGCGCGCATCCAGAGGGACCGCTGGCGGGTATCCGCGTCCTCGACCTGACGCGCTTACTTCCAGGGCCATACGCCGGGCAGACGCTGGCGGAGCTAGGCGCTGATGTCATCAAGATCGAGGAACTGGGAATCGGCGACGGCAGCCGTGTGATGGCTCCGCTCGTCAATGGCGTGGGCGTGGGTTTCCTGGCGACCAATCGCGGCAAGCGCAGCGCGGCGCTCAACCTGAAAACGCCCGGCGGCCGCGACGCGCTCCTGCGGCTGGCTGACTCCGCCGATATCCTGCTGGAGGGCTTCCGCCCCGGGACGCTGGCGCGGCTGGGCCTGGGCTACGAGACACTCCAGGCGCGCAATCCGCGCCTGATTATCTGCGCGCTGACGGGCTATGGCCAAAATGGCCCCTACGTCCAGCGCGCGGGGCATGACCTGAACTACCTGGGCTACGCGGGCGTCCTCAGCCACATGGGCCGCCCGGACGCCGGGTCGCACGTTCCCGGCGTCCAGTTCGCCGACGTCGCGGGTGGCGCGATGATGGCAGTCATCGGGATGCTGGCGGCGCTGGTGGCGCGTGGCATGACGGGACGCGGGCAGGTGGTGGATGTGGCGATGCTTGATGGCTCGATGGCGCTGGCGCCATTCCTCATGGCAGGCGTCGCCAGCGGGCTGGCGGAGGTCGGCCCCGGTAGTGGACTGATCACCGGCGCGCTGCCTGGCTACAACATCTACGAGACCGCCGATGGACGCTATGTGACCCTCGGCGCGCTGGAGCCGAAGTTCTGGGCCGAGTTCTGCCGCCGCGCGGGCCGTCCCGACCTTATCCCGCGCCACTATCCGCGCGACGAAGCCGACGCGCAGACCACCATCGCCGCGCTGGCCGCGCTCTTCCGCACAAAGACGCGCGCGGACTGGCTGGCGTTGCTGGAGGACGCCGACACCTGCCTCGGCCCGGTCTCCAGCGCGGAGGAGGCGCTGGCCGACCCGCAGGTCCGCGCGCGCGGCGTCTTTGTGGAAGATGCGGACGGAACGCGCCGACTGCGAACCGTCCCGCTGCTGAGCGATACGCCGCCGCGCCTGCTCAGCCCCGCGCCACGCCTCGGCGAGCATACCGCCGCGCTGCTGACCGAAGTGGGCTATTCCGTGGACGAGATCGCCGCGCTGGTGGCGAGCGGCGCGGCGCAGGTGGCCTCATCCGGCGGGTGAACCCGCGGCCAAGGGCGTGCCGCCGCGAAGCCCGCCTGCGCGGGCTATGGTATGCCGCGCGCTCCCCGCTGCCCGGCAGGGAGACGGGCCGGGGATGGAGCCGCCCTCACCCCTCCTCCGCAACCGCCAGCGCTTCGGCAATCGCTTCCTCGGTCGTCAGCGCCTTCCCCGCCGCGTAGGCCGCCGCCCACGCTTCCTCGCCTAGCGCCGCGCGCGCCTGAATGAGCAAGTCGCCATCCAGTATCATCTGCTCGAATTTCTCCGTACCGAGTCCCATGCGAATGCGCAGTTGCTCCTGCGCCCCAACCAGTCGAGCCGCCCTTGCAGGTTGATTCATCCGCGCGGCCAGCCATATCAGGACGACAAAACAAGCAGGCGTCCAAATTGGCAGCAACTCGTGCTCGCGTATGAATTGGAGGGATTTTGTCGCCAGCGTGCGCGCGCGGTCCTTATCCCCACGTTGCTGGGCGATAGCCGCAAGGATCGCTTGGGACCAAGAAACTCCCCACCACAACTCATTGTCAGCGGCGACCTGTAGCGACTCCTCGGCGAGCGCCGCCGCATGACCTGTCTGCTCGGGGTAGCCCAAGAGCGCCCCGGCCCAATTGACCAGCATAATGCCGATTCCAGCGGGATTTCCTACCTGCTTCGCGAGGCTGAGCGCTTCATCGAAGACCGCTTCGCCCCGCGAGAGGTCGCCAGCGTCTAGCAATGCGCCGCCCAGCATTGCTAGCGAGTAAGATAGGAGATGGTCAGAGCCAACACCGCGCGCGAGTTCAACGGTTTCCTGGTTGAGCGCCAGGAGTTCCTGAGGGGCGTCTCCTCGGTTTAGTCTCAATGCGGTGAATGTGCCGAGCACGGCAACTCGCGCCGCTACCACCTGGCGTGAACGTGGCGTGGCCGAATGTGAAGCGTATTTTTCCTCCAGCGCCAGAACACGCTCACACCACTGGAGGCCCTCATGCGAAAGACCGTGCGTCATCAATGTGGGAGCCATGCGCAGCGCCAAACGCAGGCCGATCTCGGCCTGGTCACGGCGCAACGTCCACTCCAGGACGGCGCGCAGGGTGTCCAAGTCTTGTAGCACGATGCGCTCGGCCGCGTCACCGGCAAACAGTTGAGCATATACCCGCGGATCAAACCAGTCCAACTCAAAGCGGTCCAGATAGTAGCGCGCCAGTGATAGGAAGATGGCGTCGAGTTCTCCCGCGGCCTCCTGCCGCTCCAGCGCGTACTCGCGGATGACGTGCAGCATCGCGTAGCGTGGCTCGCCACCCGGCGAGGCGCTGTCCTCGTCGAGCCGGCGCGCGAGGCTCTGGTCTACTAGGTGGCTCAAGCCCTCCAGCGTGTCCAGCCCCAACGGTTCGGAGCCCTCGGGCGCGGCGCAGACAGCCTCGGCCGCCGTCAGCGTCCAACCATCCACGAAGACTGCCAGCCGCCGGAAGAGGCGCTGTTCCTCCGGCGAGAGCAGGTTGTAGCTCCAGGCGATGGTGTCGCGCATTGTGCGCTGGCGCTCGTCCAGGTCGCGCGCGCCGCCGGTCAGGACCGGCAACTGTTTCTCCAGCCGCTTGAGCAGTTGCTGGGGTGGCAGCAGCTTGGTTCGCGCCGCTGCCAGTTCGATCGCCAGCGGCAAGCCGTCCAGCCGCGCGCAGATCTCGGCGACGGCGGGCGCGCTCGCGTTGGTGACCGCGAAGTCCGCGTCCGCCGCCTGCGCGCGCTCGATGAAGAGCGCCACCGCCGCGTACTGCGTCAGCCGCTCCAGCGGCGGCAGGCGCTGGGGATCGGGCAGATCGAGCGGGCGCAGCGCGTACTCGCGCTCGCCGTAGATTCCCAGCGTCACCCGGCTGGTCACCAGCGCCTCCACGCCTGGGCAGGTCCCCAGCAGGTCGGCGATCTGTGGCGCGGCCGCCGCGACCTGCTCGAAGTTATCGAGCACGAGCAGCAGGTGTTTGTCACGCAGACGGGCGCGCAACATCTCCAGCGGCGGGACATCGCCGCGCGCCTGGATATCGAAGACCTGGGCGATGGTCGGGATGACCAGATCAGCGTCGGTCAGGCGCGAGAGGCGCACGAACCAGACGCCATCGGGAAAGGCGTCCAGCGCCTCGGCGCCAACCTGCAACGACAGGCGCGTCTTGCCGACGCCACCCGGCCCGGCCAGCGTCACCAGTCGCGCGTCCGCGCGGCGCAGGAGCGCCAGCAGCGCCGCCGTTTCGCGCTCGCGTCCCAGCAGCGGACCGGGCTGGACGGGCAGATTGTGTGGGCGCGCGTCGAGCGCCTTGAGCGGTGGGAAGTCGTACGGCAGACCGGCGAGGTCGGCCTGGTAGATGCGCTCGGCCTGCTGGAGGTCCTTGAGGCGGTGGGCGCCCAGGTCGCGCAGGGTGACGCCCGGCGGCTCCTCGCGCCGCGCCAGTTCCACCGTCGCCGCCGAGAGCAGGATCTGGCCACCATGCCCGGCGGCGGCGATGCGCGCCGCACGGTGGAGATCCAGTCCCACATAGCGCGCGCCGAGCAATTTGGGCGCGCCGGTATGCAGGCCCATGCGCACGCGTACTCTTTCCCCGGCGGGCCAGGGATGGGCCGCCAGCGCGCGGGTCGCGTCGGCGGCGGCGGCTAGCGCGCCCGGCGCGGTCGGGAAGGCGATGAGAAAGCTGTCGCCCTGCGTATCCACCTCATAGCCGCCGTGAGCGGTGAAGGCGGCGCGCAGCAGGCGCTGGTGGGTGGTCAGGACCTCGGCGTAGGCGTCTCCGAGGCGCTGGAGCAAGAGGGTGCTGCCCTCGATGTCGGTGAAGAGGAAAGTAACGGTTCCCGATGGCGGCGTGGATACGCCAGACGGTGGTGGTTGCGCCGCGCCGCCGGTCGCTTCTGCTGGAGGCTCCACAACTCGCCCCTTCCCATTCCATGGCCGCCGATTCTCCGCGGACGCCCGCGCTGCGCGTTCCGGCGCTCCATGCCTGGTGAAAGGTCTCGCTGCCGCTTGCCGTGTCGCAGCATATCACACCACACCCTTTGCGGTCGCTGGCGTTTGCTCTAAGAGTCGGGCAATCTCAGGATGACCGTTCTCACGCGCGATCATACAACGCGCCACGCGGCGCGCTCCGGCATGTGTGCTGAAGCGCGCCGCGTGGCTGGTTCTGCCAGAGCAGGCGAGCCAGTGGTTAGTAAGGCGTGATGCCGTAGCCGTACGGGAAGAGCGCGCCCGTGCAGCCGTTGTTGTGGTTGCAGGGCTCCTGCGAGACCGACGACGGCCAGGTATAGGTCAGCGTGCCGCGGAAGCCGTAATCGCCAAAGAGCGTGTCAGTAATCCCCTCGCCTTCGGTCGAGCCGATCCAGGCGGCGACGAAGGCGGTGGACTGGTTCAACTGGGTGTTGATGATGATTGGGCGGCCGGAGAACAGGATCACGATACACTTGGTCACCCGGCTGCAGACATCCGTGACCTCCGCGGCGCCTGAGCTATTCAGCGCCAGCGTGTTCGTATCCCCATTCCCTTCGGCGTATGGCGTCTCGCCGACGGCGACGATCCCTACGTCGCCTTTGTAGTTGCCCTTGGTCTGTGTCCCGACGAAGTTCAGCTTCACCGAGGGCGAGAGCCCGGCCTGCTGGATGGCCTGCCACAGCGTTGTGCCAACGGTCGTGGTCCCGCCGCCGCCCTGCCAGCTAATGGACCATCCACCCAACTGATAGCCGAGGTTGTCGGCGTGGTCGCCCCCCACGACCAGCGTATAGCTCGCGGTCTTGGAGAGTGGCAGCGCGCCACCGCTGTTCTTCAGCAGCACCAGCGACTCGCGCTCCGCCTGGCGCGCGACCGCGCGGTGCGCCGCCGAGCCTACGGTAGAGGTATAGCTGCGGTCGGTGTAGGGCTGGGTAAACAGGCCCAGCGCGAACTTCGCCGTCAGGATGCGCGTCACCGCGTCATCAATGCGCGACATCGGGATATTGCCGGCCTTGATCTCGGTGTCCAGGGTGCTGATGAACAGCTTGTAGTTATCGGGCACCATCACCATGTCGATGCCGGCGTTGATTGAGGTGCGCACGTCGTAGTTGTAGTCGCTGGAGATCTGGTCAATCGCCTTCCAGTCGGAGACGACGAAACCCTGGAACCCGAGATCTGGCGTGCCGTAGGCGTCGGTCCCCGTCCCCTTCAGCTTGGTGGTGATCAGGTACTGGTTGGCATGGTCTTTCAGCCCGTTCCAGCTGCTATAAGAGATCATCACCGAGCCTACCTTGTTGTTGACCGCCGCCTGATAGGGAGGCAGGTCAATCGCGTCCATCTGCTGCTCGGTGATCTGCGCGTCGCCCTCGTTGAGGTAGGGCGAGCCGGTGCCCCAGGCGGTGTGGCCATCGCCAATGAAATGCTTGGCTGTAGCCAGAACATTGGAGACGCCGAGCGCGCCGTTCGTCCCCTGGAAGCCGGTGATGGCGGCGGCCCCATCCGTCGAATTGTCAGACGCGACCTCGCTGAAGCCCTCGTAGGTCCGCCCCCAGCGGATATCCTGCGGGGTGCAGACACACGGCGCGAAGGTCCAGCGCACACCCGAGCCGAGTGTCTCGTCGCGCGTCACCTGCTCGACCTGCGTGATGAGGGCGGGGTCATGCATGGCTCCCAGGCCGATGTTGTGTGGAAAGAGCGTCGCGCCATAGACGTTGTTGGCGCCATGCACCGCGTCAAAGCCGTAGATCAGCGGTATCCCCAGGCGGGTCTTGAGCGCGTAGCCCTGGAAGTTGTCGGTCATATCAGCCCACTGCGAGGCTGTGCCGCCCGCGCCGCTGGGGCCACCGCCGCCGCCACTCAGGACCGAGCCGATGAAATAGGTGGTGATGTCGGTGACGGAGTTCCCACGCTGGGTGAAGGCGCCCTTCTCCACCTGGGTCATCTGCCCCTCTTTTTCGGGCAGCGTCATCTTGGAGACACAATCACTGGGAGACGAGCAGCCATAGATGTAGGTCGTGGCGAGCCGCGTTGATCGCGCAGTGGCTGGGGCGGCGGACTGCGCCACCATGACTGCCATGACCACGAGCGCCGCGCTGACATTGACGAGACGGTGGCGATCGATGGCGGTGATCGCCCCGTTTCGCCGTGTGAGATAGCTGTACACGCGCATGCCTCTCCCCTTTGCTTCGTCGCTTCACGGCCGAACGCTCACAGCGCTGTCCGGCCTGCACGGGCATGATGAGCGTGAGCCTGGGGCGCCACCGCACAATTGAACAATGGCCAGCGGCGCGGCTCAGGCGGACTGGGGGCTGGCGCGACCTCCTTTCTGGCGAGCTACATATACCAGATTGGCGTCGCTACGGTATGAGCGAGCTTGAAATGGCTCGAAGTCCGCTTCAGACGGGCGCTCATCAAATCGCCATGCGTGGCGTGCGTGGGTGGCTGGGGAAAGTGGGGCTGCGCGCATCGGAGCCCTCCGTCGCGATGGGCGTGTTCTGCTACCCTATAGATTCCCTTCACTGACTGGCTGCCCATAGAATACATAAGAAGCGCTGGTTAGTCAAGTGTCTGCACTAACCTGGGTCTAGGATGGTAGGGGCCGCGAATCCGGCGCTTAGCTAGCGTGCGCGGCAAGCAGCGCGTTGATCTCGCGGATCGCCTGCGTGTTGTCCTGGAAGACCACACCATGGATGCCGAAGTCGCGCGCGGAGGCGATGTTGGCGGACACGTTATCGAGGAATACCAGTTCGGGCGGCTGGACGCCCAGCCGCTCGCAGGTGATGGCGTAGATGCGCGGGTCGGGCTTGGCGACGCCGACCTCGTGCGAATAGATGATCAGGTCGGCCATATCTTCGAAGCCGCGCGCCGCCTGCTCATGTTCTCGCGCGCCGATTCCGCTGTTCGAGAGGAACGCGGTGCGGTAGCGTGGGCGCAAGCTAACGAAATAGTCCGCTAGCTCCGGGTTTGGGTCGCCGATGTAGTTATCCCAGTAGTCTACGAAGAAGGCGTCGCGCGTCGCCGCATCCCAACCCATATCCACCTGAGTCTCGACCAGCCACTCCTCGTAGGTGAACCCACCAAGCATATTGTCTTTGCCCGCTGCGCGATGTCGTTCGTCCTGCGCCTCGAATTTGGCGGCCATCGCCCCTGGCGGCCAGCCCATTCGCTCATCCCAGCGCGCCAGCATCGCGGGAAAGCGCGAGGTCGGATCGTTCCCTCCCGGGATGATCTCCAGAATGCCGCCCAGATCAAACACTACCGCCTTGATCGCCACGTTCACCATTCCTTTCCCGTTCCTTCATCACGGCATAGCGACCACGCCGCGCCACTCCTCAATCGCGGCGCATATCCGTGCGCCAGCGGTCGAGACGCGGCATACCTCTGGCGGCGGCGTCCGCGCGCACGGCCTCCGCGTCGACCACCACACGGCGCAGGTCCACACTCAGCGCGCCGTTCTTCCACGAGATCAGCGCGTACTCGGCGTAGTTAGCCGGATTATAGCTCGCGCCCGTCGCGTCCTTCGCCATGGGCAGGCCGACGCTGCCGGGATTGACAACCGTGAATCCGCCAAGGTCACGGACCATCGGCACGTGTGTGTGGCCACAAGCAAGCCCAATCAGCCCCGGCTCGCGCTCGACCCCGCCGAGCGCGGCGCGCAGCGCGTCATCCGGCATGTCGGGCGTCAGGCGGGTGTTGAATGAAGAGGGTGATCCGTGGGCCAGCAGCAGCGACGCGCCGGGGCCAAGCTCCACCAGCGCCGTCAGTGGCAGCGCCGCCAGCCAGGCCACGTCATCATCTGTCAGCGCCAGCGACGACCACAGATCGATCTCCCGCACCCATTTGCCGAGCCGGGTATAGCTATCCTCGTGCTCCAGGGGGACACCGCCCGCGCGGGAATAGTCCACCGACGCCTGGTCGCAGTTGCCCATCACCACCGGCCCGACGAGCGCGAGCACGCGCCGCGCGCAGTCGCTCGGATGCGGACCAGAGAACGTGATATCACCCAGGCAGACCGTCAGATCAACACGCCGCGCCGCGATATCCACCAGAACCGCGTCGAGCGCTAGCAGGTGGCCGTGAATATCCGATATGACCGCGACCCGCACGTGACGCACCCCTTTGAGTTGTACAAAGCAGCCACTCTACATGACCTGTGTCGCGCCCGCCGCGCCCGCGCCGGGACCGGCGGTAGGTGTGGTGAAGCCGCGGATAGTATACGCGGCGGCGGCGATGAGCGTCGCCAGCATCCAGAGCGCGACGGCGGCCAGGCTCGGCGCGCTGATCTGGTTGGCGGAGGCCGGGCCAGGGCAGCCCGCGCCGCACGCCGCGCCGTCATACAACCAGTGCGCTACGGCATACGAGCGGATGCCCCAATAGATCAGCGCGCCAAGCTCCGCCGCGATCGCCAGCGTCATCGCCGCGGCCGCCCAGCGGGCGAAACGCAGCGCGCCGATGGTGATCACGCTGCGGGCGACGGCCCAGGCCACCACCACGACGCTCACCACGCCCGACCCCAGCAGCAGAACGCCTGCCCCCGCCAGTACGGCCAGCGCGCCCGGAGTCACCACCACGTATCCATCCGGGCCGAAGCGCAGCCAGACCGTGTTGGCCAGATAGACATACGCTACGCAGATCACCAGCAACACAGGTGGCGTGACGAAGAATCCCAGCGTGCGCCAGTTCCGCGCGCGCCACGCCCGCGCCAGGATGTCCAGCGTGACCGGCAGGCCACCGGCGGCCAGCGCCAGCAATCCGGCCTCCCACACCAAGTTCAGCGCGCGCAGCGCGACGCCAAGCTCTGGATGCGCCAGCGCGGCGGCGTCAAATGGCGCGCGCGGGTCAGCCAGCCGCTGGAAGCCGAGATAACCTAGCGTGAACGCGGCGTAGGCGCAAAATACGGCGATCATTGAGGTACGTAAGCGGTTCATGGGCCGGAACATCCCTTCCGTGGAGAACGCTGGATCGAGGCGGGCGTCGAGCGCGCCCCAGAGCAGGTCGAGGACCGTCGCGAACGTTGCGGTGTGCTGGTCCAGCAGCGCCTCCACTTCATCCTGATAGCGCGCGCGCCAGGCGGCGGGATAGAGGCGCAAGAGGGCGTGCGGGCGCATTACTGCCCCCCTTCCAGCGCGCCAGCCAGCCGCGCTTGTCCAGTAGCGACAATGCGCGCCATCGTGGCCAGTTGCTCGCGCAGCGCGGCGGCCCCGGCGGCGGTGATGCGATAGGGGCGGCGGCGCTCCTCGGCGGGCAGTGCGGTGATCCAGCCGCGGCGTTCCAGCCGGGTCAGCGCGCCATAGAGCGTGCCAGGTTCCAGCTTGGGCCCGGCGAAGAGGCGGATATCCTCCATGATGGCGTAGCCATGCTTCGGCCCGCTGGCCAGGCTGGAGAGGATCAGCAGTGAGGGGTCGGAGAACCGCCCCAGGTCGTCCATCGGCGCGTCGCTCATCGCCATCATCTCCCCGTCGCGCTACTCACTCGTGCGGTATATCGTGTCACGTAGTACGCGCGACTGAATAATAACCCAGCTATGAGCGCGCTGTCAAGCGCCATCACCACGCGGAGTGGCGGTTATGTGAACTCCTTCACAGAACTACGCAATTCTGGTGAGTATGCTGAATGCAAGCTTTGTGAGCCCTCGCGCGAACGGACATGCGATAGTGACCTTCGGAGGCCTGAAGACACCAGGGTGTGTGTCACAGGAGAGTCTATGTATTCGCGGTATTCGCGCGCTTGTGGATCCATGGCGCGGATCCTGGCCAGTGGGTTGATCGGTCTGGCGCTCGTCACTGGAGCGATGTCTGGGGTCTTCGCGCACCCCGGCGTGGCCACGGGCGCGCGGCTTATGCTTGGCGCTAGTCGCTCAGGGGCTGTGCGCGCCGGGGAGGTGAACCTGGCGACATTGCCCCCCGCGTCGCCAGCGGAGCTCAAAGCCGCGGAGGCGGGCGCCGCGCCGCGCCTCGCTCCGAAATCCGCTGCGCAGGCCGCGGCGTACCAGCGCTACGTCGTGTCGCACCCCGGCGCGCTCCCCAGGGGCGCTGGCGGACTTTTGCCTCTGGTAAGGGGGCCCGACATGTATGGCGGCGGCGCGGAGCCCGTGCTGCTGAGTGAAGGCGAGGGGTTGCACAATACCACAGGGAGCCCCAACGTTCCGGATCCGGCGGTCGCTGCGGCCCCAAGCTACGTCTTCGAAATGGCCGAGGGTCAACTGGAGGTGTTCAACACGGCCTACGGACTCAAGTTTGGTCCGTGGACCTCAAACCAGTTCTTTGCCACAGTCGTGCGCAGCGGTGATACCGTCTTGCCCTACCCGCAGATCAGCTATGACGCCGAACGCTCGATCTACCTCATCTCATCGCTCGAGTATGATGTCAACGCGCCCAGCCACACGTTCGTAGATATCGCCATCAGTAAAACAGGCACACCGTCACCGCTCACCAATTTCTACGTCTATCAGATTGATCCCAACACGCTCTACACCGGGACCATCACCTCATGCCAGCTGGATACGCTAGGTTACGACTATTGGGGCTTGTACATCACCTGCCCGGTCTACAATGTCAATGATTTCCAAAACCCCATGTTTATTGGCAACGTCCTGATGGCGTTCAGCACAAACAACCTGCTCAAAGGCAGTCTGGGGCGGTGGGACGCCTGGTTCAATGTTCCGACAAGCCTGAACTGCGGCTCAGGCTGTACTCCCGCGTACTGGCTCAGCCCAGTTCAGGAGGATGGCGTGCCGCAAGCTGAATGGGTCATCGCCACCGATCAGAGCAATTCCGCAACCAGCCAGAACCTGACGGTATGCGCGCTCACCAACACCATCATTCTGGGTTCCATCGCGCAGCCCACCTTTACGTGCGGGCTCAATACGCTGCCGCTCACCTACAATGATCCAGCGTTCGCGTCGGTCCCAGGAGCGAGCGGCGCGCTCGATACGGGATTTGGGTTCAAGCAGCTTGCTTACCGCGATGGCCAGCTCTATGTCGCGATCAGCCTGGCGATGACCTGCTCGAACAGCGTGACACAGGACGGCATTCTTTGGGCGGCGGTAGATCCGCAATTGACGACGTTCGCAGCGCATAACCCACAGTGGGTCAACGGTATCGCAACCTCCTTCACCAACGCCGGGTATTTCTGCATGCAGAACGCCGATCTGTATACGCCTGTCCTGGTCGCGGGAACGGAAGGCGACATGGCGCTGGCGTTTGGCGCTTCTAGCGCTACCATCTACCCCAGTGTCTACTTCACCGGGCGCGCGGCCGAGGATGCGCCGGGCACAATGGGGCAGGGGGAAGCAAGTCATGTGGTGGTGTCCGGTCAGTCCGTGAGCGTGAGCGGCGCGTCTGTTTGGGGCTTCTACTCCGCATGCTCGCTCACGACGAATCTTGTCAGCCGCAGCATTGTGTACTGCGCGAACCAGTTCAACGGCCCCGCCGCGCACAGCGGCCCCGGATGGGACACCGAGCTGTACGCGCTGCGCATGGAGTGAGCGGGTGGAGAACCGCTGCAGACCGTCAAGCGCGCATGGGGCTGGGCTATTGTGTCGAGCGCGATACAGCTGGCGCGTTGGACGAAGACCGCGCCGATGGTCGGGACTGACCTGGCGCTCATCAACCACGGCCAGTAGTTGCTGGGCGGCCAGTTCTCGCCGACCTGTGTCATTCCCATGGTGGTGACCTATCTCGCGCCATTCTCTGTAGCCACCTACGGGCAGGTAAAGGGCAAACGGCAGCGTGACCGCCTGCGCGCGCTGGCCGCAAGAGAAGTGGCAGGCGACATGCCAGCGGACGGAACGTCGTCCGTGTGAGATACGCGTTGATTCGAGGCGCGTACAGGAGAAAAGGCATGACTGCACCAGCTATGACGAAGTGGCGCATCACTGGCGACATGGCCGTAACGTGTAACTGCGCGTGGGGATGTCCCTGCCAGTTCAACGCTCTACCCACGCACGGTCAATGTGAAGGTCCCGCCTTCTGGCAGATCCACGAGGGACACTATGGGGAGACTTCGCTGAATGGCATGGTGTTCGCGGCGACGTATTATTGGCCGGGAGCCGTCCATGAAGGCAATGGTACGATGCAACTCATCATCGACGAGCAGGCGACCGCGGAGCAACGCGCAGCGCTCGTGGCAATGGTCAGCGGCGCGCAGGGCGGCGTGGCCTTCGAGATCTACGCCTCGGTCACGCCCAATGTTCTCGATCCCATGTATGCGCCCATTCAGATTACGCTGGATCGTGCGAAACGTACAGCGACCTTGCAGGTACCTGGCATTGTCGAGTTCGTTATTGAGCCGATCAAAAATCCAGTGACGGGCGAAGAGTTCGTCGCTCGCATCATGCTACCGAACGGCTTTGAATCTCACGAGTTAGATATGGCTAACACGGTCTTGTATCGGGCGATACTCGGTGACAAGACGCTTGCTCGTGAGAATTGCTACGCTCAGATCAACTCCTTTGATTGGAGCAACGATTGATCCAGCCCAGCTGAGAAATACGTACCGGACGCGAAAGCGCGCCGCGACCTCGCCTTGGAAAGCGAGGAGTATGAAATGAGCGCACCAGCAAAGACGCCCTGGCGCATGGTCGGGGTCTCTCTTGGCGGCTGCAACTGCGACTGCCCCTGCCAGTTCAACGCGCGGCAAACGCATCCCACATGCGAGGGGCATAGCGTGTAGCGCATCACCAGCGGGCATTTCGGCGCCACCGACCCTCTCAGGCGCAGTCTACGCGGTGATCCTCTTCTTTCCTGGCGCCGTCCACGAGGGGAACGGGACGCGCCAACTGATCATTGATGAGCGCGTCAGCCCAGCCCAGCGCGCCGCCATCGAGGCGCTGGACTCCGGCGAGCAGGGCGGCGCCAGTTTTGAGATTTGAGCGTCCGTGACGCCTAACCAACTGCCCACGCTCTACCTGCCGGTTGCGCTGGAGTACGACCGCTCCGGGCGCAGGGGCCGCGTGGTCATCGCCGGACATCTCGAGAGCGCCATAGAGCCTATCAAGAACCCGATCACCGGCGCAGAGCACACAGTGCGCATCGGGCTGCCCAACGGCTTCGAGTTCAAAGAGGCGGATATCGCCAACACCGTCGCCTGGACCGCGACCCTCGGCGAGCGCACGCTCTCACACCGCCAGGTCTACGGCGAACTCTATGACTTCGACTGGTCCAATGAGTGACGTCTGTGATCTCCGGCGCCACCTCATCTGGCGAGTATCAAGGCAGGCAACTCTTGTGGGCTGGCTGCCTTCTTCACGCCCGGCGCTAGCCGCGAACAGATCGTGAGCTGGAGGAAATCATAGCGCCGCCCACCAAGATACGCTGGCGCATCTCGGGCGTTGAATACAAGTTCCGCCCCTCATTCCCGGCGCAACGCGGACAGCCAGTCTCATTGCGGGCAAATGTAGTAGGTGTCGTCTTTGGTCGTGGGAATCTGCGCCTCCACCGCCGTCGTGCAGTAACCCCATAGATGCGCGATCGGGGCGAGGAGGGTCGGCGTCACGGAGATATAAGCGGGCGCGGCGCCATCCACTACAAACCCAAAGGCGAACGAATAGGTCCCCTGCGCGGTCGGCGCGGTCACCCCGATGTTAACCGACATCGCCACGCCCGGCGCCAGCGCGACCGGCAGCGGCCCGAACTGCCCGCAGGAACCATAGGGGACGTCCCGTCCGTCGCCGGTCTGTTTCGCGATAACCTTCGCGCCGACGCCCGCTGTCGTGAGAAAGTTGGCGTGCATATACTCGCAGGGTGAATAGGGTCCGCCTCCACATCCCGGATCAGAAGGCCCTCGCGTCTTTGCGTCGAATGCTTGTTGGGCACACCCTCCTGGCCATTCCTGGAGCGGGCCGGAATAGGAGGTGAAACCTGTGAGTCGCGCGGTGACGGCTTGAATGGTGTGTGTCTGGGTCGCTGACGCATTGCAAATATCTATCTCATAGCCTCCGCCAGAGCCGCTCGTGTCTTCCTGCAGTTTGGGGTTGGTCAGCGGATCCCCAGAGAGGAGCAAGCCTGAAGTCGAGGGCCCGTATTGAATCTGCACGGGCTTGAGAGGAGTCGCGTCCGGCAGTTTGACGCCGGGCGCCCCATACAAGAAATTGACGCCCATGTCGGACAAGAGGAGATCACCCGCGCGCGTGGCATTCGCGAATTGCGCCGTCGTGTCGCACGGCGGCTCCGGTGTCGCAGTGGGGTTAGGCGCCGGCGTCTCCGTCGCGGTCGGAGAGGCGCTGATGCTCGGCGTGCTGGTCGGCGCGGTCGCGCCGGTCGTGGAAGAGACGCCACAACCTGCGGCCAGCAGGCTAACAAGAATGAGGGTTGCCCACGGTAGAGCGCGCCGGTCTCGGGTACTGCTCTTGATAGGCATGATTGTGGTCCCTTCGCGAATGACAACGGGAAATCAGACTCGCGCTACACGATTGTGCGATCGGAGGCGTCAAACTGGCGGGCGCGAAGGACAGACGCATACCTTACGGTAAGCCAAGGAACCAGAAAACGCTGTTATGTCGCTCACACTGCCGACCGATATGATCGCGTTCGGAACGACACAAAGAGTCAGCCCATCACAGGCTGACTCTTTGCATTGACACTATATCCGGCGTGACGTACACCTACTCGCCCACCTGCTTCGGTGGAATGCGACCGCCCGGCAGCCACCAGTTCCAGCGGCCCAGCAGGCGCATCGTCGCCGGGACGAGTAGCGAGCGGATGATCGTCGCGTCCACCAGCACGGCGATGGTCATCCCCAGCCCGATCTCCTTGGTCATGATCGTGCGCGTGAAGGTGAAGGCTCCGGTGACGATGATGAAGAGCAGCGCAGCGTTGGTGATTACTCCGCCGGTATGCTCCAGCCCGCGCGCCACCGCCAGCCGGTTGTTCTTCGTCCGCTCCCACTCCTCGCGGATGCGCGAGAGCAGGAAGACCTCGTAGTCCATCGAGAGCCCGAAGAGGATGCAGAACATCAGGATCGGGATCAGCGAGTCGATGTAGCCCGAGGAGGTGAAGTCGAGCAGGTTCTGGCCGAAGCCCCACTGGAAGACGAAGACCAGCGCGCCAAACGCCGCGCTGATCGAGAGCGCATTCACCAGCACCGCCTTGAGCGGCAGGAGCAGCGAACGGAACATGATCAGCAACAGCAGGAAGGTGGCCGCCAGCACGAACAGGATCGCCTTCGGGAAGTTGTCGTACAAGTAGCGAGTGAAGTCCATCGAGACGGCCTGGTACCCGCCGACTCTCACCTTCAGGCCGCCCGCGTTGGCGTTATCGCCCGCGCGCAGGCGGTCGACCAGCGCCTTGCTGTTCACACTATCTGTCGCGTACGCCGACTTGACCGTGATCACCGTGGTGTCGCCGTTGGTGGTCGAGGCAACCAGTTGTTGCAGGCCGGGCATCTGCTTGTAGGCGCCCGTCGCGTAGAGCGCTTCCAGTTGCGCCAGCGTCGGTGTTGTGGCGCGCGGATCGCCGGGGAACTGCGTCACGCTCACCACGCCAGCGATGCCCTGCTGCGCGTCGAGCCATTGCGTCAACTGGTCGATCTTCGCCACGTTCCCCTGGGACAGGATGCTGGAGCCGTCAGAGGTCTGGGCGACGATCATGATGGGATCGCCGCTCTGGTCAGGGAACTGCGCGCTGAGGATGTCATTGCCCTGGCGCGCCTCGAGGCTCGCTGGCAGCGCGTTGATCGAGATCGACCCGATGTTGATGTTCAGCAGCGGCCAGCCCATCGCCAGCAGCATCGTTGCGACAAGCACAATGGTCAGAACTGGCCGGCGCATGACGCCTTCCGCCAGCCGCGCCCAGAAGCCGTGGGCCGTGGGGCGGTCGTCATCCGCGGCGTTCTCGGCGTCCGCGCGCGCGGAGCCCACGCCCACCAGCCGCCACAATAGCGGCACCCGCAGCGCGTTGACGCGCGGGCCAAGGATCGCCAGCAGGGCCGGGAGCAGGGTGAGCGCCGCCAGGACTGACGCCGCCACGGTCAGCGCGCCGCCGATGCCGAACGACGACATGAACTGGATGCCGATGAGCAGCAGGCCCGCGAAGCCGATGATCACCGTCAGCCCGCTGAAGAGAATCGCCTCGCCCGAGGTCGCCACCGTCCAGCCGACGGCCTCCGCGACGCTGCGTCCGCGCGCCAGCTCCTCGCGGAATCGGCGTGTCATGAACAGGCTGTAATCGATCGAGATGCCCAGACCGACGATCGAGGCGATGTTCAGGACGAAGATATTGGTATCGAAGTGACTAGCTACGCCGTAGACCGCCGCCAGTGCGACTGGCACAGCGAACGCGGCCAGCGTCAACGGCAGGAAGGCCGCGACCAGCGAGCCGAAGATGATCAGCAGCACGATCAGCGCGATCGGCAGGCCGTACAGCTCCGCCCGCTCAGTGTCCTGCTGCGTCACCTGGCTGAAAGCCGCCTCGACCGCCGGGCTGCCAGTAACATAGGCGCGCGCCGGAGTGGCGTCCGCCCCACGTGGCACGATCTGCTCGAACTGGGAGACCAGCGTCTGCGCGCCGGGCGCGTGCTTGTCGAAGTTGACCGTGACGTAGGTTGTCGCCAGGTCCCGCCCGACGCCGCCCTGGGTCACGCTGGTCACATGGCTGAAGGCCTGCGCCCGCGCCATGAAGTTTTCGATTTCGATCTGGTAGTTGGCGTCGGTGACGCGCGAGCCGTCGCTGGCCTGGAAGACGACGACCAGTGAGCTAGCGGGCGTGTGTAGCTTGCTGGCGATCAGGTTGTCGGCTTTGACCGACTCGCTGCCGCTGTAGCTATAGCCGCCCCCGGAAAGCACGGAGGTGACCTTGGCGGCGAATGGGATGGCGACGATCATGCCGGCGACCCATATTGCGACAATCAGCCAACGGAGCTTGTGTACCAGCTTCCCATAGCCCAGACCGAAGCGGTAGAGGCCATGCACATGATGGTCGGTATGCGCGTGATGGTCGGATTGTATAGGGGCCTGGGCGCTGGCGGCGGCGGGCTGGCTCACGGTGGCCAGCGGCGCGTCCGGCGCGTCCGGCGTCTCCCGCGTCTCTTGCGGGTGATGTTCGAGTGTCATGCTCTGCATCCTCTATCCGGAAGCCGGAGAACAGCCCGGTTTCCCGTATGGGGTAGGCGCACACATCCCGTGGGCGCGCGAACAGCGTGATGGATTAGCTTCTCAAGCCCCTTCGTGGCCGCGAAGCCTGGCCGAATGGTCTAGATGGCAGTAGGCTGACCTTTAGAGGCCAGGCCACGCCAGAGTGTTTCAACATGCGCCAGCAGCGCCGGCTCCAGCGCGTAGTCGCTGGAGCGCGCGGCCCAATCAAGGGCCAGCGCGACGTAAATCGCGATAATCAGGTGCGCGGCCGCCTCCACATCACAGTCCTCCGCGATCTCACCGCGGCGCTGGCCCGCGCGCAGGACGCCCTCCAGCAGATCGATCAACGCCACGAACCGCGCGCGCTCGCCGTGAAAGATCTCCGGCGAGGTCATCGCCGCCTGGATGACGGCGCGCGCGAGGTCCGGCTCCTCTTCCATGCCTGCCACCAGCGCCCGCAGAGCGTCACTGATCCGCTCGTGGGCGCTGGCCTCCGCATGGGCCGGGTCGTTCAGCAGCGCCTCGATGCGCTCCTGGCGGAGACGGCCGACCTCGGCCAGCACCGCTTCCTTCCCGGCGAAATAATTGAAGAACGTACCCAGCCCGGTATGCGCCGCGCCCGCGATCTGGCGGATGGTGGTCGCGGCGACGCCCTGCGTGCGGAAGAGTTCCAGCGCGGCCTCGAAGAGCCGCTGGCGCATCTCCGCGCGCTTGGTGTCGCGCCATATGGCATGCGGCCGCCGCCGCGCGGGGACGCCGCTTTCCGCGGCTGTGGAACGACTGGCTGTCACGCTCGTCTCTCGCAAGTTGAACCGATCACGCGACGAAAACGTGAACATGTTCACGTTTCGCGTCACCCGGATTGTATCCCACAGCCCCGCGCCAGCGCAAGCCGTGACCCGATACGGCGGCGGGCGGCGCGGGCGAAGCCACACTCCCGCCCACCTCCGGCCTTATTTGGGCCATGCCACTTCCCCTTATCCCTTACAGATTCTCTCCCTTTCCTGCGAGGAGAAGGCCGGGGATACGGTCCACCAGAAACGCTCACTCGTCGTTAGACATAGAGAAGGTCGCAAGATGGCGCGGCGCCAGTGTGCGGGAAGATGTGGGAAGTTTGAGCAATCAGGGCCACGCGGAACGTGACAGGATGGCGCGCCCGTGAAACGCGCCACACTGCGCCCTCCCGTCCTCAGCGCCAACCCGCTCGCGTGGAAGGCGCTGCGAGCAGCGACATACCGTCTCCTGCGTCGGCATGGGGCCTCGCTTGGCGTACCGCTAGCCGTTGGGGCGGCGCTACGTCTCATCTGGCTCGACGACGCGTTGTTTTTCTACGATCAAGCCGACACCCTCGCGTTAGGGCGTTCAGCGATCTCCCACCACGCGTTCATCCTTACGGGCATCATCAGTTCCATCGCCGCATTGAATCCGCCTATCGCAGCCTGGGTTTATGCGCCGTTTGCCCTGCTCGGTAGCCAAGGGCCGTTTGGAGCGACCCTCTTGACGGCGCTGCTTAACGTCCTCGCCATCGTCCTCCTCTATGCCATCGCCACGCGCTTCGGTGGACGGCTGGCGGGATGTGTCGCCGCATTCCTTTATGGAACAGCCAGTGGCTCCGTTCATTACTCACGCTTCATATGGCAGCAGAACCTGCTGGCGCCCTTCCTGCTGCTGCTGCTTGCCGCGGTCCTGGCTGGCCTGATTGACCACCGCGCCTCGTGGCTTAGTTGGGCGGCGCTGGTTTGGGGGATCGCCGTCCAGTTGCATTCCACTGCTGGCGCGCTGCTCGCCGTGATCATGTTCGCGGCGCTCATGACCTGGCGCAAGCTCCGGCTACGTGACGTGATGTGGGCGGCCGCCGCGCTGGCAGTCCTCTTTTGCCCGGCGCTGGTATGGGAGCTTGTCAGTCATGGCTCTGACCGGGAGAGTTATTACCTGCTCGCGACGCTTACACCTGTCTATGACATTGCGGCGCCGCACCAATACGCTGCGTTGATCTCACCCGCTCCTCCCGACTGGTACGGCGCTGGGTCCAGCTACACCGCGGTTGGCGCGGCGCTGGCGTTCCTGGGTCCGGTCATACAAATTCTGGCGCTGGCGTCTGGCGTCTGGTTGGCCGCGATCACAGTCACGCCGTGGATCAGCGGCAGGCGCGCGCCCGGAGGAGTGCGCGCCAGTCTGGCGAGCGCCCGTTGGAGACTCGCCGCGACGCTGCTCATCTGGCAGATTGTCCCGGTTTTCGCGCTCATCCGCCATCCGGTCGGCATTCCAGAACACTACCTGCTTCTGCTGGCGCCCATCATCTACCTGAGTACTGGTTTGTGGGCAGCCGCCACCGCACGCGCAATTGGCCAGAAGCTGGCGCGGCGATGGGCGTCCATCGCGCCGCTCGCGCCCGTGGGATGTGTGGCGCTGACCGTGGCGCTGGCGCTGGCGCAAACGGTTGGTGTCGCCGCCGAGCTCGTGACGGTTCATAGCGGCCAGTTCTCTGGAACGGCTTTTCCATTGTCCTATGGAATTCCGCTGTCCAGTCTGGATTCTACACTTGCCGCCGCCACGCGGAGCGCCACCGCGCAGCGCGCCCACCTCGCCATTGCGTCCACCGAAGTTGAACAGGACGCCTACGCCTATCTGGCGCAGACGCGCGCAACCCCGGCGACGGTCTATATCAGCGACGGCTGCCTCATCACGCCCGCGCGCGCCAGCGGGCAGCCGTTGGTGACGCTCGCGTTGCCGGGAACGCAAGCGGCGTCGTTACTGCCGCTGCTGTCTGGCGCGCGCGGCCTAGGAACACTACGCGCGCAGGGCAGCGCGCCATTGGCGCTCTATCTCACGCCACCCGGCGCTGGACTGCGGAATGAAGTCGCGCTTCCTGCGCTCGCCACCGCCATTGGCCCCTATCCTGCCGCCTACAGTTACGGCGCACTCGGCGCGGAGCGCGCCTATCTCGCCGTGCGCTGGAGTGGCGCGCCCACGTTCAGGGAACGGCTTACTCAGCGGCCCATCTACTGGTTCGGCTCGACCGCCAGCGGCCCGCTCGTCGCCAACTATACCGTCACCGCGCAGCTACTCGGCGGCGCAGGTCAGCCCATCGGCGCGCCACTCACCGCTCGGTGCGACCGCCTGCCCTGGCAGGCGGGAACTGATCTGCTGGCGTGGCTGCCGCTCCCTGGCGCCGCGCTAGCGGCCGCCGCGACATGGAGCGTTTCGCTCAGCGCCGCTCCTGTCCAGGCATTCAATCCCACCATCGGCCCGCTCACACTGGAGACGGCGGATGTCACCTTCTCGACGCCGCGTATCATCGCGGGCCCATTCACGTTGGCGACCCATTCATCGGCGTAACGTATCGTAGGGTACCGCAGTCCATGGCGTGTCCTGACCATATCCGCTCCTCTACGCTCTTCCACTGGGAACCGCAGCGTATCAAGACTCGACAAGGACCGAGGGAAACGAGTGTCCAATCTTATGCCACCTTCTGCAGGTGGAGCACGAGGAAACTCGGCACATGCGCATCGCGGTCATTCCCCTCCGCCGCTATCTCCGGCGCAAGGCGCGGCTCCAGCATGCGACGCAACGCCAGTCCGGCTCCCGTAGCGCATTGATGTAGGCGCTCAAGGGCCGGTGATAGAGTAGCGCGAACGTCTGTGGCCGCGCGACCTCGGCAAAGTACTCGCGGATCTCGACGGCGTTCCTGCCGGGCCCGCGCGACGCGGACTCCTCAAAGCAGGGATGGAGCAGAGACGCGATAACGTCCCCGCCAGGCGCAGTAACCTCCGCGGCCTTCCCTATCGCGCCGTGATAGTCAGGGATATCCTGCAGAATCATGTTCTTCACGACCGCGTCGAAGCCGTTGCGGTGCAGCGTCAGGGCGCTGGCGTCCTGTTGGTGATAGACAATGCCCAGCGGCTCACGCGCCTCACGCTCCATACAGAGGGCATAGAGCCGGTCGGCCGGTTCCACACCGGCCACGAGTGCGCCACGGCGAGCTAACATGCGGCTCAGATAGCCTTCACCACACCCCAGGTCGAGGATGCGTCGCCCCTGACCTCTCCGAGCAGCGCAAAGAGCGCCGGGTTGAGCAGATGGCGGTGCGACCAGTCGCCCTCATCGCCAAAACCGTCCAGGTGGTCTGCCGCGGCATTCCAGGCGGTGATTGCGGATCGATTGTCATAGGCCGGGTCGTCACTCATACGGCGTGTCTCCTGCTGTTTGGCGAAATTGAGCGTGTAGGAGGCTGGCGAAAGCGGAGCCCCAACGAAGAGGGATGCGCGGGTTTCTCGCGGCTGGCCGGTGCGCTGCCGCAGGTCAGCAGTTCCGGTTGCCAGGCCGGCGATGGCGTCAGCAATCATCATGCGCTCATGCTGCGCGTCCTACGCAACACCCACTGTCCGCCGCGCCCCGCGAACGGCGCCAATGCCGTGGCGCCGTGACGCGCCTGCCCATCTTTCGCTATAGATATGTCTGGATCACTTGCGGGACACGCGCGCAGCGCGGCCTGGAAACGAGAGGACTCATACGATGACAACGACAGTGAGCATCGGATTGCTCATTTTGCGACTAGCGGTAGGCCTGACGATCGCCGGGCATGGCGCGCAGAAGGCCTTCGGCTGGTTCGGTGGCTCAGGATTTGTCAAGCAGAGCGCAGTGTTCCAGGGGCAAGGACTGACGCCGGGCTGGTTCTGGGCATCACTGGCGGTCCTCGGTGAGCTTGGCGGCGGTCTCTCGGTCGCCAGCGGCTTCCTGACGCCACTCGGTGCCGCAGGCATCGTCGGCGCGATGTTCCTGGCCGTCAACAGGACGCGCCCCAATGGCTTTTGGAACTGGAATCGCGGCTACGAATTCCCGCTCCTGCTGCTCGCGACCGCCGTCGCCATCGGCATCGCTGGTCCGGGCGCGTTCGCGCTCGACACGCTCTTCGGCCTTCATCTCTCCATCTGGGTTTTCCTGGTCCTCGCCGTCTTGGCGGTTCTCACGGATGGCGTGGCGATGTATCTGAGCGGGCGCTCCACGGCCGCTGCCCGCGCGGCATAGCCTCCTACCTTCCCTCACAGGCAGGCGGGCGCCCATAAAGTCCGCCTGCCTGTAAGACAGTCGCGCCTGGCTATTAGAGTAGATGGATGTAGCTGTAGCGGGCAGTCCTAGCCCGCGCGCCATGGAACCGGTTGGCCTTGCCGCTTCATGCCAGGAGGCGAACATGCGCCGCGCTCACCTTGTGCGGCCTGGTGGTGGTAACGGTGAGCGCGGCGCCCGGATCTTCCCCACCCCTGCTATACTCGTTCTGGTGGTGGGGCTACTCCTACCGCCAGCACGGACGGCTGGCATGGCCGTTCCATGACTCACAAGGAGGTTCCGTTTGAAACGTGGATGGCTGATCTCTGGCGCGGCCGCGCTCCTGACCGGCGCGCTGCTCGTGGCGCTGCTCTTCGGCTCTGTCTGGCCGGGAACCGGACGGCAAGCCCATGCCGCCTTGCGTTCAACCGCCACGCCATCGGTGAACGCGCAGGACATGCAGACGCTGTTCTTCGTTTGGGCCAGCGGCACGCCCGCTATTCAGCGCGTCGCCGCGGCGGACTGCGCCCGGCTGGCGCTGAGCGCCCAGCGCTGTGCGCGCATCAGCCAGGCCACACGCGCCGCCTGGCTCGATCTCGCGGCCCACGACCCCTCAGCCACGGGTCGTGTCGACGTCCGCCCAAACCACACGGCCCGCGCACACGCGCTCGCCACGCTCACCGCGCGCCTGACGAGCGCCACTGGTGGCCAGCTACCGGCGCTGCTGTCAGCCACGCGCGCGACGCTGGCGCTCGTCACCCAGCCGCGCTGGATCAACGCCAACATCCTCTACGGGCTGCCCATTCCGCCGGGCACGGTCGTCGTCTGGGGCACATCCTTCCAGCAGAACAGCCTGCCCAGTGGCCTCAATCCGACGACCAGCCCCTACGCCGCGCTACCCGACGCCTTCCTCAAATACGCCGACTGGGGCCAGATCTCCAATATCCCGGCGCTCTATCAGCCGATCTACGCGCCAGGCGGCGTCACCGCAAACTGGAGCGTCAACGTCGCCAACGCCCAGGGCACGCGCGCCTCGACCACCGTGCCGATTACCGACGTGGGCCCATGGAACGAGGACGACAACTGGTGGGATCCCAACGCGACCTCCACGACCCTGCCTTCAAGCTGTCCGGTCGCTTCACCGCCCGCCTTCCCTGACGCCACTAGCAACGCCCTGGTGGATGGGATCTGCCCGACGAGCGCCACAAGCGCGGGCAACCTGCGCCGCATCTACTACTACCTGCTGTATCAGCACTTCGGCCTGCCGTTCTTTCAGAGCGCGGGCTACAAGCCCAGCGGCACATTCGCTGATGGCAGCGCCTGGCCGGGGATGCTGGCGCGCTACTGCTCGGAAGCCGCCGCCGCCTCCACCAACGCCGACGGCGTTACCTGCTATCCCGGAACGTCCGCCTACAACGGGAACAACAGCGGTTGGGCGCGCAACGGCACCTACAACGTCGTCCTTAACCAGTCCAGCATCGATCTGAGCCCCGCCGTGAACGCCGCCATCGGCTGGACCTACCCCAGCAGCGGCCTCGTTCTCGTAACGATCTCCGGTCTGCCGTAGCGCCGGGGAGCCGGAATAACGGGCAGCCCCGCGGAAGCGGGCGGAGCCTGGCTGCCCGTTATCCCGCGCCGCCTCGCTCTTGCGTCCACGCCCGCGCACGCATATCATGCCAGCCAGCAGGTTTGGCGCGCGGAGGCGCCAGCCAGTCAGGGGAGACCGCGCCATGCTGGATATGCCGCTCGACCGTTCCACCATGTTCTGCGTCATCGGCGCGGGGTCATCGGGCATCACCGCCGCCAAGAACCTGAACGAGGCGGGCATCCCCTGCGAGGTCTTCGAGCGCGAAGATGGCATCGGCGGCAACTGGTACTACGGCCATCCGGCCAGCAGCGTCTGCCGCTCAACCCATCTCATCTCGTCCAAGCCGCTTACCGAATACACCGACTTTCCCATGCCCCGCGACTACCCCGACTTCCCCAGCCACGCCCAGGTCCTCGCCTACTTCAGGGACTACGTGACCCACTTTGGCCTGGAGCGCTTCATCACCTTCAATACCGAGGTCACGCTGGTCGAACCCGTCGGAGCGGACGCGCGCCAGTGGGATGTCACGCTGCGCGACACGCGAACTGACGCCACCGAGACGCGCCGCTACCGTGGCGTCATCATCTGCAATGGCCATAACTGGTTGCCGAAGTACCCCACCTATCCCGGCGAATTCACTGGCCAGGTTCTGCACTCAGCGGACTACAAGACGCCGGATGTCCTGGAAGGGAAGCGCGTGCTTGTGGTGGGCGCGGGCAACTCCGGCTGCGACATCGCCGCCGAGTCCGCCACCCACGCGCGCAAGACCTTCCTGAGCACACGCCGCGGCTACTACTACATGCCCAAGTTCTTCTTCGGTCGCCCCGTGGACCAGGTGGGCGAGCGCCTGCTGGACCTCGGCGTGCCATTGGGCCTGCGCCGCGTCGTTGGTAATATCACCTATCGCGTGGCCGTCGGCGACCTCGGGCGCTACGGTGTCAAGCGACCCGACCACAAGCTCTTCGAGACCCATCCCATCGTCAACAACCAGCTACCGTACTACATCGCCCACGGCGACGTGATCAGCAAGCCCGACGTCCAGCGCTTCGACGGCGCGCGCGTGACGTTCGCTGACGGTTCGGTGGAGGATGACATCGACCTCGTCGTCTACGCCACCGGCTTTCAGATCGTCTTCCCCTTCATGGACCGCGCACTGCTCAACTGGACGCGCGATCACCCCAGTCTCTACCTCAACGTCTTCCATCCGACCTACGACAACCTGTTCGTGGTCGGCCTGATCCAGCCCGATAGCGGCCAGTGGGGGCTGGAAGACCGCCAGGCCCGCGCTATCGCCCGCTTCATCGCCCAACTCGACCGCAAATCACCCAAAGCCGAGCGCTTCCGCCGCCTGAAGACCGCTGGCCAGGAAAACTACGGCGGCGGTGTCCACTACAAGGAGTCCACCCGCCACTACGTCGAGGTGGAGCATCACAGCTACCGCCGCCGCCTCGACGCCGCCGCCGCCCAACTCGCCTGACGCGCTGGCCTCCGCATCCGAAAGGTGAGATCCCATGTCCGGTACATCCGAACCGCCCCAGCCAGCTGACGACCTGCGTACGGCGCAGTCGGCTCTGCAGCAGCTCATGAGCGGCTACCGCGTCACGCAGCTACTGGCGGTCGCGGTCCGGCTCGGTCTCGCCGATCACCTTGCCGCCGGCCCCATGCCAGCTTACGAGCTGGCGGCGGCGGTCGGCGCTCATCCGGACGCGCTCCACCGCGCGCTGCGTGGCCTGGCGGCGGTCGGCGTCTTCAGCGAAGTCACGCCCGGCGTCTTCGGTCTGACGCCGCTCGCGGACCTTCTCCGCCGCGACCATCCGATGTCCATGCGCGCCATTATCCAGTACAATGCCGTGGAGCCTTATGAGGCATGGACCGACCTGGAGTACGCGATCCGCACAGGCGCGCCCGCGTTCGATCACCATTTCGGCGCTTCGCATTTCGCCTATATGGCCCAGCATCCCAAGACGAACGACCCATTCAATCGCTCCATGAGCGAGAATTCGCGCCGCTCTAACGCCGCGGTTGTCGCCGCTTACGACTTCACCTCCGCGGCGACTATCGTAGACATCGGCGGAGGCCAGGGCGCGCTCATCGCCGCTATCCTGCGCGCCAATCCCACCTTGCGCGGCGTCCTCTTCGACCAGCCGCACGTCGTGAAAGGCGCGCTGCCCGCACTGGAGGACGCGGGTGTCGCGGAACGCTGTGGTCGCGTTGGCGGCGATTTCTTTACCTCCAGCTATCCCGCTGGTGACATCTACACCCTGCGCCAGGTCATCCACGACTGGGACGATGACCAGTCCATCGCCATCCTGCGTGGCTGCGCTCAGGTCATGCCGCCGCACGGCCGCGTCCTGATCATCGAAGTTCCCATCGAGCCAGGCGCCACCTCATCCTACGGCGTCTTCCTCGATCTTCAGATGCTGGTCATGAACGGCGGCCGCCAGCGCACCCTCGACGAGTTCCGTCATCTCTTCACCGCCGCGGGCCTGCGCCTCATCCGCGTCATCCACACCGCCTCAGACTTCGCCATCCTCGAAGGCGAGCGGGTGGAGTAGCAGCGGCCATTTATGGCCGCGTCGCGCCATACCGCAGCCGTACAGCCAGCGCCGTGGCGATATCCTGATAACCCAGCGCGCGGGCGATGGCGACCGATGGGGCATTGGCGCGCAGCGTCTGATAATGGATGGCCTCGCCGTGACCTAGCGCCCAGGCTGTGAGCGCGCTGACCGCCGCGCGCCCGTAGCCGTGTCCGCGCGCCGCCGGATGGGTAATTACACCTACGGCGACCAATCCCGCGCCCTCACTCGTCAGCGAGGCCGCCGCTTGGAGCGCGCCGTCCTCGTCGCTGACAACGAAGATAGGGTCGTGCTCTGGCTGGATGGCGCTATGCTTCCCCTCCTCAGCGGGACAGGCGCGCATGAGCCGCTCCAGTGCGAGCCGCTCGTCCGCCGCCAGCGTGCGCGCGCGATTGGGCGTCACAGACTTGAACGCGCCCGCATCAACATAGCCCTGGTACGATGGGCCGACGCCGCGCTCCACACGCGAGCCGAGCGCGCCCAGCCAGAAGGCGGGATCGAGCGCGGCCTCCGGCTTATGTCCCGCCAGCGCCGCTCGCGCCTCATCCATCAGCGCGAGCGGCGTGGAGACTGCGACGAATGGCGCGGCGCCATCCTCCGCCATCCGCCAGACATACACGCCTGGATATTCCGCTAGCCATGGCCCATGCGGCGCCACCCACAGCCCGGGCGTCCGCAGCGTCTCCGCCGGGCAGCCCAGCCTGGCGCCGAGATGATCCTAGACGCGCCGCCAGGTCTCTTCACCAAGGATGGTTGTCATCATCGCGGTAGTCTCTGTCAGTTCAGCTCGCTACCATCAGAGGTGGCGTGCCGCGTAGTGTGATGCTGGCCGTGGCGGCAGTTCGGCTTCCCGCAGCCGCCGGAGCCCGGGCGCTGCGGCGGCTGCGGCTGGCGCTCATAGCCCTCGATCTCGCGCACCGGCACCGTCACTGTCGCCCCGCTCTGTAGCATCACCTCCACCGACTCCCGCGGCACATTCACGCCCACCACCCGGCCCGGCCCGCTCGGCGTATTCACGATCTCGTTATAGTCCGGCATCTCGGCCTTCGCCACGATATAGTCATCGTTCTCATACGCCAGACAGCACAGCAGCCGCCCGCACAGACCCGAAATCTTGTTCGCGTTGAGCGGCAGCCCCTGCTCCTTTGCCATCTTGATCGAGACTACATTGAATTCCGTCAGCCACGAGCTACAGCACAGCGTCTTGCCACACATCCCCACCCCGCCCAGCAGCTTCGCGTGGTCGCGCGCCCCAATCTGTCGCAGCTCGATCCGCGTATGGAACTGCGACGCGAGGTCGCGCACCAGCGCCCGGAAGTCCACCCGCTCCTCCGCCGCGAAGTAGAACGTCAGCCGCGCCCCATCAAACGTATACTCGGCCTCCACCAGCTTCATCGGCAGCCCATGCGAGTCGACACGCTCAGCGCAGCGCCGCAGCGCCACCTTTTCGCGCGTCTTGTACTCTAGCATCTGCCGTAAGTCATCCTCCGTCGCCACACGGCGCACTGGCTTCAGCGGATCGCCGCCCAACTCGGCGACGGCCACCTGCCGAGGAGCGATCACCACGCGGCCGCATTCCACGCCCTTCGCGGTGTCAACAATTACCCACTGGCCGGTCTTCAGATCGAAGCCGGCCGGGTCATAATAGTGGATGCGACTGGTAGGACGGAAGCGGACGCCGACCACACGCGCGGTCGCGCCCACCGCCCCTTCAGGCGCGGGAGACGTGGATGCCATATACTGACCGCCTTACAGATGAAGGAGTCGGCGCGGCGCTAGGGCTTCACTTCCTCGGCCAGGAGAATCGCCTCGGCTACCTCACGCATGGACTTGCGGTTGTTCATGCTGAGCTTTTGGATGCGGCGGAACGCTTCCTGCTCGCTGAGGCTATACTTCGTCATCAGCACGCCCTTGGCCTTTTCCACCACCTTGCGGGTGGCCAGCTGGTCCGCCAGCGTGCTAACCTGCGACTCCATCTCCCGGAACTCCTGGAAGCGCGCCAGCGCGATCTCTATCGCCGGCTTCAGGTCGCTCTGCTTCCAGGGCTTCGTGATATACGCCACGACGCCAGCCTCGCGCGCCCGCGCGATCAGCTCATCATCACTGAACGCCGTCAGCAGCACCACCGGGGCCAGTCGCTCGCTGGTCAGGACGCGCGCCGCCTCGATGCCGTCCATTTCAGGCATACGGATGTCCATCAGCACCAGGTCGGGCCGTAGCTCGCGCGCGAGGTTGACGGCGCTCTGTCCATCGCCCACGTCCCCCACTACCAGGTAGCCCTGGCTCTGGAGCTCTTCGCGCAGGTCCATACGGATCACCGACTCATCTTCGGCGATAATGATGCGCGTGGTCATCTATTACTCCTTCGCCCCTTATGAAAACGCCGCGCGCCGCGATTCCGGCGCTTCCCAGAGAGGCGGGCGCGCGCCGGACATAGGTCGCAGCTGCGCGCCGTTGAGCAGTCACATGTTCGCGGGCAGTATAGCACATGGCCCAGGCCCATGCCGGGCGCAGCCGCATCCGCGCCAATGCCGGCGCCGGATGCGGCTGCGTCTACCCCGGATGGTGTGAGCGCGCGCCTAGCGCGTGAAGTACGCCAGCAGGTCACGCTCCACACGCATGCGGAGCTCCTCGCGCTGGTCCATGACTTCGAGCGCCCGGGCATACGCTCCGCCATACTCGCCGTTGAGCTGCGCGTCCCAGAACGCCACTACCTCTGCGCGCATCGACGCCGGCAGCACGCCTGTGAACTCAACGAAGCGCGAGGTCATGAACGGCGCGCGCTGCTGGATGGCCCCCCAGTGCGCGGTGATATAGTCCCAGCCCGCCCGCTGCGTGCGCCGCCGCGTCAGCAGGCTCACCAGCAGCCCGATCTGCTCCTGGAATGGGAATGTCTCCTCGTCCTCCATCAGGCCGAGTGTGCGCCGCGTCAGGTCCGCGGGCTCGAAAAGGGCGAATGTGCCAGCGTAGCGCTCCACCTGGTCCGGAGTGAACGCGCCGCCTTTGCGCGCCTGGTAGAGCGCGAGGAACCGGTCATAGTCCACCGCGTCCCCGGCGCGGGCCGCCGCGTTGATGGCGACCGGGGCGAGGTTGGCGTCCACGCTTGTCGGGTCGCGCTCCTCGCGCTCCTGGAACGCCCGCGCCTGGGCGATCGCCTCAGGGTCGCGCGCGAATCTGGCCAGCGCGTTGAGCGTCACCGCTCGCAGCCGCGCGGTCTCCACCGCTTCGCCCGCCTGCGGCTCATAGCCAAGCGCCGCCATCCTCTCACGGAACAGGTCCCCGACCCAGGCGCGATACTGGGCAAGCGCCTGCTCGTCTCCAGCCGTCTCGATCTGGTTCTCGATACGGCCGAGGTGCTCGCCCACGATCTGCCCGAGCAGCGTCTCATCGTCGCCGCTGCGGGCCAGCGCCGCGAGGGTGTCCAGATACGGCGTGATCGTCTGCGCCCCGTTTGCGACTAGCGCCCACTGGTCGCCGAGCAGCCCCTTGCGCTCGGCCACGCTGAGGCGGTCGAGGTTGGCGCGGACCTTCGTCAGCAGGACCTCGTCGAGCCGCTGGCGGTAGTAGCCCACCTGATCGGCGTTGGCGTAGAGCCAGCGCAGCTCACCGCTGACGGGAACCGTAAACGCGCCCTCGCGCTCGCTCAGCAGGTAGCGTGTGGTGTGGACGCCTGCGCCGTCCTCGTAGCGCGCCAGGACCGGCGTAATCCAGAGCTGTTCGCTGGCCGGGGCGTTCGCCGCGGAAAAGTAGCGCTGCTGGCGCAGGGAAACGCGCGCCTCGCCGTTGGATACGCCGTCCAGTCGCACATTCACCAGTGGGTGGCCCGCCTGCAGAATCCAGCTTTCCATCATCGCGGTGACCGGCTGGTCGGAGGCCTGCTGCAGATGCCGCCAGAGGTCGGCGCCGGTCGCGTTGGACTCAGCGAACTCCGCCATGTATGCGCGCAGCCCCGCGCGGAACGCCTCATCGCCGAGATAGTCATGGACCATGCGCAGGACTGCGCAACCCTTTTGATAGGTGATGGGGTCGAAGTTCTCCAGCACTGAGTTTGGCGTGCTGACCGGGTTATAGATCGGATGTGAGCTGGCCAGCGAGTCCAGGGCGAGCGCCGCGTTCGTCCCCGCCTGTGTCTCATCCCAGACGCGGTACTCGGGTCGCAGGCGGTTGATCGCGTGATACGACATCCAGGTGGCGAAGGCCTCGTTGAGCCAGAGGTCATCCCACCATCGCATGGTGACCAGATCGCCGAACCACATGTGCGCGAACTCGTGCGCTGTAACCTCCGCGACGTTCAGTTCCTGCTGGCGTGAGGAGGCGCGCTCATCCAGCAGCAGCAGGACCGCCTGCGAGACGATCAGGCCCGCGTTCTCCATCGCGCCCGCGCCAAAGTTCGGCACGCCGACGTTGTCCAGTTTGTCGAAGTGGTAGGGCGCGGCGAAGTACTCCTCATAGAAGGTCAGGAGCCCTGCGGTGATATCGAGTGCGAACCCGCCCAGCGCCTCTTTCCCCTTCAGCGCCCAGATCCGCAGCGGGATACCATTGACGACGCGCTCCTCGGCGCTGGCGAACGCGCCAATCGTCACGGCCAGCAGGTAGCTGGACATCCGTTTTGTCGGCGCGAAGCGCCAGGTAACGCTTGCCCCATCCGCGCTGGTCTCGGTTCCCAGCGGTCGCCCGTTGGTCAGCACGACCTCGCCGGGCGCGGTGACGACTGTCCAGGCAAAGGTCGCCTTGAAGATGGGCTCATCCCAGCATGGGATGATCGCCCGGGCGCCGGTCGCCTCGCACTGTGAGCAGAGCATCTCGTCAGGTCCGTCCTTCGAGACGAAGAGCCCTTCCAGCGAGACGCTGAGGCGCCCCGTGTAGTCGAGCGCCAGTGTCGCCTCGCCCGCCGCCGCTTGCCGGTCGAGCGTGATAGACGCGATCTCGCGCTCGGGGTCGAGCGTGACAGTCGTGGTGTATGTCTGGCCGCTCGCGTCGCTGAATGCCGCGCGCGTGATCTCCAGGCCACGGGCGTGTAGCTCGATCACTCTGGTCGGAGCGAGAACGTCGATCCGTGCGCTGACCGCTCCGCTGAACGTTTCGCGCCCCGGGCGCGCGTCGAGCGTGATGTCGTAGTGGCGCGGCGCGGCGGTCCCTGGCAGCCGGTAGGCCTTGGGGTCGCTGGTCGCGTCTCTGGATTCGGAAGACGCTGGCGGTGTCGAAGGCGTCGAGGACATAGAATCTCCCTGCTATCACGTCGTTTGGCAAGCATCGCGCCGCTGGGTGAATGGGCGCCCACCGCGCCCTCTGGAGAGCATACCGCAACGCGGCGCGCGTCGGGCGCCAGAGCGTAGGACGCCGCGTCGCGGCCTATATTTACCGGGGCACGCGCGCCTGATGGCGGCGGTATACTGCCAGCATGACAACACCCTCTCTCGCCGCCCAGCGGCTCTACGCCCAGCTTCTCTCCCGTCCAGGCCCGGCGACGCCCGCTGAGGTCGTGCGCTGGTTTGGCGCGGTCCAGGCGCAGGAATTGCCCGGCGCGGTCGTCGCGCTGGGACTGCGCGTTCCCGGCGCCACGGTGGAGACCATCGAGCGGGCCATCGCTGACCGCGGCATCGTGCGCACCTGGCCAATGCGCGGCACGATCCATTTCGTCGCGGCGGAGGACGCGCGCTGGATGCTCGCGCTGCTGGCCCGCCGGACGAACCGGAAGGCCGCCAGCGTCTACCGCCGCGCCGGGCTGACGCCAGATGATTTTACCCGCGCGGGCGTGGCGCTCGCGGCCGCGCTACAGGGCGGGATGGCGCTGACGCGCCCGGAAGCCTACGCCGCGCTGGAGGCGGCGGGCCTGGCGACTGGCGGCGAGCAGCGCGGGCTGCACATGCTCGGGTATTGGGCGCGTGAGGGGCTGGTGTGCCTGGGGCCGCGTCGGGGTAAGCAGCCCACGTATGTCTTGCTGGATGAATGGGTCCCCAATCAGCGTGACCTGGAAGGCGACGCGGCCGTGGCTGAGCTTGCCCTGCGCTACTTCACCAGCCACGGCCCGGCGACGGCGCAAGATTTCGCCTGGTGGTCGGGGCTGACGCTGGGGGAAGTCCGGCGTGGCATAGCGGCGATAGAGGGACAGATCGAGCGCCAGACCGTCGCGGAGCACACGTATTGGCTTGCGCCTCCGCTCGCGTCACTTCCAGCAGAGGCGAGCGTGGTCTATCTGCTCCCGCAGTATGACGAATACACGGTGGCGTACCGGGACCGCGAGGCCGCGCTCCATCCCGCGTTTCCGCGTGACCCATTTCTCATCCTTGGCCCGGTTGTCGTGGCGGATGGGCGCGCTGTAGGGAGTTGGAAGCGGACGCTCGCGAAGGGCGGTGTGATGGTGGCGATCACGCTCTATACGCCGCTCACAGCGCTTCAGCGCGAGGAGATCGAGCGCGCGGTCGAGTGGTATGGCCGGTTCCACGGCCTGTCCGCCGCCGCGGAGGTCCGGCAGGCGGAAGCAGGGTCATAGAGTTGGCGCACGGCCGGGGGCGTCTCACATCGAGGCGAGGAGGTCGAGCGCCTCGACCTGGTCGCGCTCCAGCGTCTTCAGGCTGATGCCGCGCAGGTAGGCGCAGACCTTCTGACGCGGCCAGCGCTCCTCGATGCCCAGCCGGACGATCTGGCGCATGCGCGGGCGCAAGCGGTCAATTGCCGTGGTCAACTCGGAGCGGGTGAGGACGCGCGTCTCCCCATCAGGACGCGGCAGCGCCAGGATAGTCTCCGGCTCGGATCGCGGAACGGCGCGCAGGAATTCACGAATCATGGCGCGGAGCCGGGCGCGGCGCATGGTGTCGGTCAGCGGCGCCGCGGCGCCGTCCTCCACGCCCAGCGCGGCGTAAGCGGCGTCATCCGCTGCCAGCGCGTCCAGCAGAAGCGCCGCTTCAGACGTGTCCGCCATCGCTGTCTCCCCGTCGCGCTCATCAGCGCTGTCCGCCTGGTCGGGTAGCGCCCGGCCATGTTGGGTCGTCTGCGTCCCCGCCGGGCCAGGACGCTGCCCCCGCTGTATCTGGTCCCACATAGCCGCGCTCCCTCATAACCGCCATATCTGCTGAATCCACCGCGCATCCACGCCTACTGTTCGTTTGTGGTAAACAGCGGACGTTTACCGCAATAATAGAACATTTGTTCATTCGTGTCAACCAGAATAGCCCGTAGTCCTGTGAGCGATGGGCCTCTGGGCGCGGGAAACGCCCCCATGTAGAGAGCTTCCCCTCGCCCCGGCGGATAGAGTGATAGCGCGCGTGGTCAGCGCGTGGGCAGGCTGCCGTGTGGCGCCAGAAGATACTGCGCCATCTGACGTGGAGTGAGAGGCATGTCGTTCCCGAGCCACCAGGCCAGCAGGCTGACGGTGGCGCCCGCGACATACTGCGCGTGCATCGCCAGCGCGAGGTCATGTCGCTGGCCGGCTGGGGCGGCCGCGGATGACGCCATCGCGACGATCTTTTCCCGGATCAACCGCTGAAACCGCGCATTTCCCTCGCCGCAGACCATCAGCGCATAGAACTGCTGATGGCGCGCCGCATGCTCGAACAGGCGGACAAAGTAGGGCGGTGGCTGATCGATGGAGAACGCGCTGGGCGGCTTGTGCTCCTCGCCCGGCGGCGCCAGCGCGTCCAGCGCCTGACGCATGCCCTGCTCGAGGAGGTCGTACTTGTCCTCATAGTGCTTGTAAAACGTGGTGCGGTGGGCCATCGCCCGCTCGCAGATGTCTTTGACGGTGATCTCCTCAAGCGGGCGCTCCGCGAGCAACGCCAGCAACGCCTCCCAGAGGAGCTTGCGTGTGCGCCTGACCCGCAGGTCACCCTGCGTGGGCGCCGCTTTCGGTGCGTTCATCAACAGATTCCCGTCCCCTGTCGTCTAACCTACACCGCGGCCGGTTTTGGTTCTTGATCCGCGCCCTCTGTGTGAGCATACTCGGATCAGCGACAGATGTACAGTTATACGACATTCTGTAGACAAACGCGCGCGGGATGGCGCGAACGGTTCCAGGGCCACTACTGCGCGCGGCCAGAGAGGAGTATGAGGCATGCCTTCGATTCATGCGCTCGCCCGGCGGATGCACGGCGGCGCAGCCCAGGCGCCAGAGACGGCGCTTGAGACACGACCTAGGGCTACCGAGGCTACCGGGGGGCTGGTACTCAATTCGGGCGCCGGCTATGACCTGATGATCGCCGCCGCTGATGTCCTGCTCTTTCGCGGCGCGCTGCGGGCTCTCCGCCGCAGGACTGTTGATCTGGCCCATCTCAAGTCCGGCGAGGTGGCCCTGGATGTCGGCTGCGGCACGGGCGCGCTGGCGGTTGAGGTCGCGCGGCGCGTGAGCCCGACAGGCCGCGTCGTGGGCGTTGACCCGGGCCCGGCGCAGATCGCCCGCGCTCGCGCGAATGGTGTGCGGCGGGGCCTGCCCGCCACATTCCAGGTTGGGGTGGTCGAGCGCCTGGAGTTCCCCGATCAGACCTTCGATGTGGTCTTCTCGACGCTGATGATGCACCACTTGCCTGCCAACCTCAAGCGGCAGGGGCTCGCGGAGATCGCGCGTGCGCTCAAACCAGGCGGCCGCCTGGTCATCGCCGATTTCATACCGAAGACGGCGCGCCGGGGACGGGCGGCACACTTCCATGCCGGCGGGAGCGATATGGCGGCGCTCGCTGCCCTCGCCGCTGAGGCCGGTTTTTCTCAGGTGAACATCGAGGAGGCGCGGCAGCCACGATTCTCCCTGTTCCCCGGCGCCGGTTTGCTCACCGCGCGCAAAGCGTGAGCCCGACGCGGCGCTACAGCCCGACGGCGACCTGGAGCGCGTGGAGCAGCGCGCTGGAGCCAGCGTCGAGGAGCGCGGCGGCGAGTACGACAAAGAGCAGGAGGGCGAGCGCGGAGGCGCGCGTCAGTGGTGAGCTTGAGGCGCGCTCGGCTTCTTCAATGCGCGCGGTATAGAACTGCAGCAGCACGAGATCGTACTGCATCGCTCGCAGCGTCTCCTCGCTAGTATCCTGCGCGCCCGTATGCGGATCGGGCGCGGAGAGGCGGCGCACGTGCGATTCTGTGGCGTTCTTGCGCATCCGCAGGTCATGCAGCCAGGCGCGACGCCAGCGGCCCACACCCGAGCGGAATGGCGCCTCGATCAGCAGGAGCCACGGCGTGGCGAACGCGACCGCCAGCGCGATCGCCCGCGCGGTGATCATGACCGGCGCGCCAGCCACAGCGAAGCGCGCGAGTGGCATGGCGTCGAGCCCAATGCGCGCGCTCAGCAGCCAGACCAGCCCTGTCAGCGCGCCGCCCAGCCAGGCGATCGAACCCATGGCCGGGCCGAGCGCGTATCGTCGCGCGCCTGGCGACCAGCGCCGCGAGCCCGCAAGCTCCCCCACGAAGCGCTGCGCGCTCACCAGCAGGACGGGTAGCGCCAGCGCCACAACTGAGAGCGCGGCCGCCAGCGTCGCCGGGACGAGCAGTGTTCCTAGCAGTCCGCCAGCCAGACTTAGCCATCCCGAGACGGGAAGAGCGGCTGCCCACCCATGCTGGAGCAGGTCGAGCGCTGTGTGCGCCATGGGAGCCCGGATGACGAGCAGGACGCCCGCCACTAGCCCCACCACCGTCAGTAGGACGCCAGCGGAGCCAGCGATGACCCACCAGACGCGCAACGCGGCGGCGACCACCGGCGATCCCTCGCGCCCATTCAGGCTGGAGTGCGTCTCGCTGAAGCTGGCGCCGGCGAGGAGCTCTGGGAGCGCGCCCAGGCTACGCGAGAGCAGCAGGAGCAGCGCCAGCCAGCCGCACAGCGTCATCAGCGTGATCACCGCGTAGCCCGCCGTGCGTTCCACTTGTCCAGCGAGCGCGGCGCCAGCCAGCGAAAGCCCTACAGCGACCGCCGCCGCGCCCACGAGCCAGCGCGACGCGCCGCTGAGCGTATCCAGCAATGTCAGCGCCAGACCACCGGACAGGGCGGTGTTGAGCGCGCCGCGCAGATCGAAGAGCGCCGCGCCCATCCGCTCCGGGTCGGGTGGCGCGCTCAGGCTTGCCTGCCATGTTTGCAGCGCCTGCGTCGCGAGGCGTGACCGGCGGCTCCAGCGCCAGGGAGTGCGGCGCGGCAGCGGGAACTGCGAGTTGCTGGCGGCCAGCTCGCACTCACGCCGCAGACGAGTCACGTCCCGCGCGATGCTGATGGCGCGCTGGCGATAGTCGGGGCTTGCGCCGTCCTGCTCCAGCCGTTCCGCCGCGACGGAGAGCCAGGCTTGCCGCGCCAGCGCGAGGTAGCGGCGTAGCGCGTCGAAATAGGCGCCGCTATGGATACGAGCGAGACCGCTCGATTCCATCTCACCGGACAGCGTGGCTAGCTGACCCGCGAGCACGCCCAGTTCGCTGATAGCCTGGCGCGCTACATCTGGAGGGCGCACAGCGCGCGCCTGCGCCGCGCGCAGTTCGGTCGTCAGCGTGGATGGCCGGGACGACGGCTCCGAGGCGGCAGCGCCGGGCAGCGGGCCGGCGTTGACGCGTGGGCGGGGCGCTGTGAGCAGCGCATCCAGGCCGCCATCCGACTGCTCAGGGATGTAGCCGCTCTGGTCGAAGGGAGCGGAGGCTGAACTCGGTGGCGAGTCCCATGGCATCAAGGGGACGCCAGCGACCGCTTCCGGCTTGGAGCCGGCCTGCGCCGCTTGCCAGAAGGCGGGATCCTCGCTGGCGCGTGGCTGTGGGCGCAGCGTGGGGCGCAGCGTTTCCTCGGGTAGGCGTGGCAAATCGCTTAGGCCCGGAGCCGGCGCGTCGCCACCCTGATTGGATTGACCGGGAGCCCCAGAGCGCTGCGGGCGAAATGTCCCCATAGCAGATCTATCCCTCTCGCGGCCTGGCCGGCCGCCGCGCGCCATCTGGGCCGCGCTATTGTCCCGTCGCCAGCGTCGCCGCGGTGAAGAGCGTCTCCGCGCCGCCGGGGGCCCCAATCGCCAGCGCGGGCTTTACCCCCAGGTCGAGCGATTCCTCGGCTATCTGCTGGCCATTGATATAGAAGACCTCGTCTGTATGATTCGGCAGTACACGGACAGCGATGGTGTTCGCCACGTATCCGTTTCCATGCCAGGCGGCCGTGCCACCGGTGAGATAGATACCCTGCCCGCGCGTACATTGCACGTCGCAGAGCACATAGCGCCCATCCTGGCTAACCTCGAACCAGAGACCATTGGCGCTGGAGTCGCTGACGTTTCCCACCGCCAGGATGGAGCTTTGATACAGGGAGACGCTCGCTGGAGGCGCGATGGTCAATTCGAAATAGAAACCCTGTGTCGTGTCCGCGCCGAAGCTGCCCGGCGCGAAGGCGCAGATCGCGTCGCCTGACGAGTCACCTGCCCCGTTGGCCCCGTTGGCGTCCAGTCCTGTAGTGTAGAACGCGCAGCCGCTGTTCACGTCCCACGCCCGGTAGTCTTTGGTGGTGGCCGCCGTCAGGTCGGCGTGATACACCTGCTGCCAGCCAGCGGGTACGGGCGAGCCAGCGGAGAGCCCCAGGTCGGGCGCTATGGCGGCCAGCGCCAGCGCCAGTACCGTGATCCCGGCGAGAATCGCGCCAACCGTGATCTGGTAGCGCCGCCCGCGGACGCTTGCCGCCTCGATCTCAGCCTGAATGGACGCCGAACCTTGCGGCGGAGCGTAGGGCGTCGGCGCCTGGGGCGCGCTGGTGGGTGGATACTGCATCATTGCGCGCCTCCGGTCGTCACAGGAGCCTGAGGTATCATGGGTGGTTGCGGCGCGAGGCCATAGCCCCAGGGAATATACGGGTAGGGAATGTACGGCGCGCCTGCTGGCCACTGGGGCGCGGACTGTGGCCGATCAGGCATTCCATGCGCGCGTAGCAGACGGTGTGTCATGAAGATCAGCATCGTCAGTATGAGCGCATAGAGGAACATGAAGATCAGGTTCATCCGGTCCAGCGGGAGCGCGCCAAGGAAGAATGGTTTCTGCAACCAGTCCATCATGCCGGAGGGCGCCACCTGGCCGAGGAGCGCCAATCCATTGAAGAAGCCATGCTGGAAGATCGCATAGAGGATCGCGCCCGCCGCGCGCAGCCAGCGCAATCGCACGCCCTTCCCGTTGATGAGGTAGTACCAGAAGAGCGCGCCCATGCCCGCGCCCACGCCGTGCAACAATCCGGCGCCGATGCGCTCGACGGCGATAGTGACCCAGTCCGCCTGGCCCATGCCGATGTAGCCAATGGTCTCGAACATATCGAAACCGATGCCAGCCGCCAGGCCAACCAGGAACGCTTCGCCCGGCGTCCGCAGCCGGCGTATGGCGAGCAGCGCCCCCAGCGGCTTCACACCCTCCTCGACGAGCGGCGCGACCACCGAGAGCACCAGGAAGGTGGCTAGCGCCAGCTTGGGTGACATCTGGCCGCCTGTACTTTGTGACTGGAGCGCTTGCGTGTCGGCGCTATTGAGGCCCAGCGCAAAGATAATTACCAGCGTCGCGACACCCTCAAGGATGACGGCCAGCAGTGGGGCGAGCGTCGCGCCGTAGAGTAGCGATGTCCAGACGCGCCGCCGGGTAGACAGGTTCTTCAGCCGTTGCGATGTGAAGGCGAGGATTGTCAGCGCCGGCAGCGCGCCCGTGAGAAAGGCCAGCGGGAGGACTTCGATAGCGCCCCCAGGCGCGCGGCCCAGGTAGTGGTCAACATTCCAGAGCAGCATCGCGCCCCCCAGCGCGAGCGCCACCAACCCAAGCATCATCCAAGCGGGCGGAAGCTGGAAGCGCGGCGACGGGCGGCGCACGATGCCGATAATCCCGTACCACAGGCCGAATCCCCCGGCGATAACCGGGCCTAGCGTGTAACCAAGGATTCCACCAAGGACTGAGAGATCATTCCCCGATCCGCCGAAGACCGCGAAGAGCGCCAGAACGCAGGCGATCAATCCAGCGATGATGCTGAGCGCCGAAAACCCGGTGACGATAGATGCGATGACGATAGCGTAGATTTCGCCGGGCGCGCGTTTGGGCGTGACCGGATAGAACGGTGGATAGTAACCATAATAGCCATAGTACGGCTGGTACGCGTACGGCGCGTAGCCGGGATACCCAACCGCAGGATAACCGGCGGCGTAGCCAGGGGCGGGATAGCCGTAGACCCCCGCTATCGCAGGCGGGGCATAGACCGCCGCAGGCGGCGATGGAGCGGGCGCGCTTGCCGGAATGGGCGCCGGAGCCGGAAGTCGCGGATCCGTCCGCTCCAACTCGGTCTCAGCCAGCGAAGCGCCGCAGACCGCGCAGCGCAATGCGCCCGGCGCCGCCGCCGCGCCGCAGTGTGGACAGGTCTCCTTTGCCAACGTTTGGTCCTCTCCAGCGGAAATCGCGATTTGGGAAGGAGTGGCGCCAGTATAGCGCGCGACCGTGTACGCCCCCACTCTCTCAGTCACTATATCTGTAACGGCTGGCGCGCGTCCTCGCAACGCATACGAGCGCGCGGGTTGTCAGGTTAGGGCAGTGGCCGCTTCTGGCTGCGCGTTGTGACGCACAGAACAGTTCCTCGCGAGTCACGCCAGCCGCTCATGTGTCCATGCATCCCAGGTGGTTTCCGCTGCCCGCTGTAGCTTCGGCCCGCGCCGTCCAGTCCGCGCGCGACGTCTGCCGCCTGCTGTCCGGGTTCTCGCGTGGGCGCATTGCGCGCAACCGAGCGTCTTGTTATACTAATTGCGCTCGCGGTGAACTGCGCGCTATCTGCGATTGAGGACGCGCGTCCGCTGGCTGCACAAGGAAAAGGTGAGAGATGGCCTATCCCGGAGCGTACCCGCCCGCCCCGACAGGGCAATACCAGCGGGCGATCATTGCTGCACCCCAGGGTGATCCGCTGGGCGAGGCGCTCGCCGCTGGCTTGCGGAATCTCGGCTGGCAATGTGTCGTGACGGACCAGTTTGCCCCGTATGCGCAGGAAACGCGTGTCTGTGTTGTTCCGCTGACGCCAAGCTCGGTGAACAGTCCGCTTGTGGCCAGCGCGATCGCCGCGCCGCCCGCGCCGCTGGTCCCGCTGCTGGTGGGCGCGACACAACTCCCCGCTGGTCCCTGGGCGACCCAGCCAGTCATCTTCTCTGGTGATCCCAATCGCAGCGCGCAAGAGATCGTCAATGTTGTGACCGGCGTGTCCGGCGTGTCCAGCGCTGGGGCGACGGTTCCCTTTGGCCAGCCTGCCGCCCCTTCCATGCCGCTGGGCTATGGCGCGCCCGCCGCTCCGTCTACTCCGTACGGCTACCCAGGCGGCTATCCCCAGCCGGGCGGGACTCAGCAATACCAGCCGCCCGCCGCGCCCTATATGCAGCCGCCGGCGGCCGCGCCCAAGCGCCGCATCTGGCCGTGGGTCCTTGGTGGAGTGGCGGCGCTGCTGCTGGTGGTCTGCGCCTGCGGCGGCTACCTGCTCTATGAGGGCGGCAAGGGTGTGGTGAGCGTTGTTGGCCCGGCCCTTACCCAGACAGCGCAGGCCCAGCAGGCCACCGACACACCGGCCGTGACAGCAACATCCGGCGTTCCGGCGGGTTTCACCCAGTACAGCGACTCGACGGATGGTTACAGTCTCGACTACCCAAGTAGCTGGCAAAAGACCTCCGCCAACGGCACATTGTCACTCGCTGACCCGTCAGGCGCCGGCGTGTTGCTCGTGCTCGCGCTCGACAAGAACCTTACTGCGCCTGAACTCAATGGGGCGATTGACACGTTGTTCAAGGGCAACGCGACAGGTGGAACATACTCCAATGTCAAAGGGCCAACGAGCGTCACATTGGGCGGCGAGACGTGGACACAGAAGTCAGCGGATATCACTTCGTCCGGCGAGACGTTGCACGCGGTGGCGCTGGCGGTTAATCACGGCTCCAAGTCCTACTTCATGGAGTACCTGGCCACCAAGGCCGATTTCGCCTCGGTGAACAGCGAGAGCTTCCAGCCGATGCTGCAGACGTTCACGTTCACCAGCTAGACCGCAGCCAGTTCAGTCCGCGCGTTGATGGTAGCGCATGTTTCTGGCGACACCGCCTGAGACATGCGCTACGTCTATTGCGCGTTCTCTTCCTCACGACCAGCGGCGAGCGCGTAATCCATGGCGCCCTCTTCGATCGAGGCCGCGCGGCCTTCGCGCACACTCAGCTGCCAGGTGTGGTTGAGGATGCCGACGTAGGCGGCATAGCGGCGCGCGGCGTCAGCGCCGGGCAGATACACATCGAGGAAGCGCATCAGCGGCTGGTGTACCGTTTCCAGCCAGTCGCGCGCGGTCGCCTCCATCCCCACATCATGCCCCGCGCGCTGGCTGAGCAGATATTTATGGACATTGAGCTGGCGATAGATCGGCTCGGCCGCCGCGCGTGGGATACGCTCGCCCAGCAGCTTGCGCACGCGGTCCACATACCAGCCCGGGCGCACAGTGGCGATGGCGAGCTCTTCCTGGGGTAGCTCGGTCGGTGGCCCAGACTCATTGGTGAAAGGTTCTCGCGCGCTGGGATGTGTCAGCGCGCTCATCGGGCTAGGGATCAGCACGCTGTAGCCCAACGCGCCCAGACGCTCCATGCGCCGCTCAAGTTCCACGAGATGGCCGAAGAGTGAATCGCGCGACCCGCGCGCGTGTCGCCGCTCAGCCCGCAGCGCCTCGTAACGCGAAAGGACGTAGTCAATATCACCTTTGGTGATGATTTCTATGTCTTCGTTCAAGCCACGCGCCAGGCGGATATCCTCGGACTGCCACATGAGCGATTCGGCGAACGCCTCCAGGTCCTGGCGCCGCAGACCCTCGCTCAACGGCCCATTGACGACCTCGGCGGTCTCCGCGTCAGCCATGACCGCGCGTAGCTGGCGGTCGCTCAGGTCAATCAGCACGTTGGCGAGCGAGGGATCGCCCCAGTACACGCCCGCGTCATGAAGCCGCGCCAGCAGTTCCGCGATGGCGTTCCAAAGCAGCCGTTTGTTGGGGTCGGTGAAAGGGTATCGATAGAGGATGGACTGTGGCAGCGCATGCGCCGCAAGCCGCGTGACACAATAGCCGTTATCGCCGGAGAGAAAGAGCATTTGCCCGGCAATGCGACCGGCCTCGATGGGCGCGCCCGCGACGACGACCCAGCCGACCGGCTCCAGGGTAGGCGCGCCACGCGCGCGCGCCTGCTCGAAAGCGCGAATCTCGCGCTGCGCGGCGTCGGGGCTGGTCTCCTTGATCGCGTAGCGCCGGCCGCCCGCCTCAACGAAGATCACTTCGTGCCGGGATTCGCCTTTACGCACCGCGAGGACCACAGCGCCGCGCTCGCCCCACTCGGATAGTGGCCCGCCCCAGGGCAGGCGGCGCATCCGCGACCAGTCCGCTCGCGCCATCTGAACAGAGGCGACAGCGCCTGGCGCAGCTCCACGCGCGCCCGATTTGGCGCTACCCGGGTTCACAGCGCGCTACCCGGCCGCATCGCGCGCGGTAAGATGGCCGCTCTCATCGCGCGGCAGTTTGTGCTTGCCCGGTGTGGCGCGATAGCGCAACCGCTCCACTGGCTCGCCGCCGATGAGGTGCTCACGCACAATCTCCTCCACGTCTTCAGGCGCGACATGGGCGTACCACACGTTTTCTGGATAGACAACGATCATCGGCCCGTGGCCGCATTGATCAAAGCAGCCAGCGTGATTGACCCGCACCCGGTCGACCAGGCGCGCGCGTTTCACCAAGTCCTTTAGGCGCGCATGGACGCCCAACCCGTCACCGTCCATCGTAGCGCACCATTTGCCGCTGGTGCAGACGAAGACGTGCTTTTCCCAGATAGGCGCGTCGCCTGCGCCCTGCGCTTCGTTTGTCATGTCTCCCCGTTCGCGATAGATGTGCTATTGCCTTAGCTCTTCAGCCCGTAGCAGGTGAGCGCGCCATTCTCGTCGCTGATGTACAGCGCGCCTCCGACCACGATTGGGCTTTCCCAGTGTATACCGCCGATGCTCCCGCCCGCCGAAGCCGTGTCGCTGCCCCAGAGCCGCGCGCCGTCGCTCGCGTCCCACGCCCGCACAGCCCCTGACTCCGCGCCATAGAGCGCGCCGTTGGCGTAGACGAGCGAGGTGACACGCGCCGCGCTGTCGCCCCAAACCTGCTGAAGGCGCGAGACGCCACTGGCGCTTGTCACGAGCCGGTAAGTCGCCAGGCCGCAGGAGTTTGAGATGGCGATCCAGGGCTGGCCGCTAGCGTGGTCGGTCCAGACAGCGGGCTGATGGTAATAGCGGCAGCTCGTTACGATCGTCTGCAGCTCGCCGCCCTGATGACCCGGGCCGCCCCGGCCGCTCATGTTCTGGCGGTTGATGAGCCGTAGCCGCCCATCTTTGCCGCCCTGGACGAGCATCAGCGGGGTCGCGCTGGCCGCCACGCGCGGCAGGAGCGCGGGCGCCATGCTGCCCAGGTCCAGGTCAGTGACGTCGAGATAGTGGTAGTTATCAGGCGTAAATGAGTCGAGCAGGCGCGACCCGTCCGGGCTCAGCGCCAGGATGCTATCACCATAGTCTGCGCCGCCGGAATCCGCATTGAACGGACCATTGCCTGTCGCGGTGAAGATGTCGCCGTTGGTGGGGTCAATCACCGCTCCGCCACGCGCCCAATCGCCCGACCGCTGGGACGCGCACTCGCCCGGTCGCAGCAAGTGGGTGAGATTGGAACAGAGCGTGTTGAAGATATGCTCCTCGCCGCTCTGCAGATCAACGGTCACGACGTGTCCCTGATAGGGTGTGGCGTCACCGATGTAGCCGCTGGTCGTAACGTAGAGGCGCCCGTTGGCGATATTGAGCGCGGAAGACTCCTTTTCCGTCGTGGTCATCAGGGTTATGCGGGCTGGCCACCCGGCGCCAGTCGCCTCGGCGCCAGTGATCGCGTTGTAGCGGTGGACGTAGCCGTCAAGGCCATAGGCGTAGACGTACATGCGGCTGGGGTCGGCGACAGGCGAGGAATGGGTGATCTTGATGCCGCGTGGTTGCCGTTGCCAGAGGAGCGAGCCATCACGGGCGTCCAGCGCCAGAAGCCGGCCATCGCGCGTCGTGACGTACAGGACGTCGCGCGGGCCATCGGGGAAGGGAAGCGCGTGCAGCAGGATGGGTGACGAGTCGGCGACGCCCGGCAGCGCGATCTGCCAGAGTTTGGTCATCTGGCCCAAATTGGCGCGCGAGAGGGTCGTCTCGGCGGTGTTGTCACCGCTGCGCGCCGCGTCGTAGCCGAACTGGGGATAGTCATGGGTCGCGGGCGCCGGATGGAATCCGGGATTGCTCACAGATGGCGTCCCGCAGGCCGCGAGCGCCAGCGCGCCCGCAAGGGCTATCGTCACAACGGTCCGCGGGACGCCGCGCCATGATCGTCTCACTGTCACATCCTTCCACACAACATCGAGTTACGTGGATATACGACGGATCTCACGCTCAAATTCTTGCAAACGCACGATCTGGCGATTGTTTGGCGCCGCCTGCCAGCGCTGGCGCTGCACCAGTTCAACGGCGTCGTGCGCGCCCATCCCACTGGCGACCAGGGCTGCCGCTGTCAAAAGGACGCTGCGGCCCACGCCGTGCTCGCAGTGGATGAGCACTTTCTGGCCGCTGGAGATCTGGGCGTTGACCCACTCCGCGCCGCGTCGCAGGTCTTTGATCGAGAGGGGGTATGTGTCCGGTGTAGGCAGGTAGAGAAGCTGGATGCCCTTCGCCGCCAGCGCCGCCTCGTCGTCTTTATGCTCCGAGCGCGTGTCCACGACGCGGGTCACGCCCGCCGCCGCCAGCCGTCCAATATCCTCCGGCCGGACGCGCCCACCCACAGCCAGACTGTCGGTCACCCAGCTCATGTTGAGACGGTCAGGCAAGGGTACGCCCCACTGCGTCGCCAGCTCTTCCTGGCGGGAGTCTTCGGGAAAGAGCCGCGCCGCGACGCGTGTCCAGGCGCGATAGAGAACACGCAGCGCGCCCGTCGCCGCCCAGCGGGTCATACCCTTGCGCCGCAGCCGCGCGCCGCTCAACGGCGTGGCGCGCTCCTGCGTGGGGATGGGTGAGCTTCCACTGGAGCCCGCGGGATCGCTTTCGGTAGACATGGCGGTTCATCCTCCTGGGTGACGCGGGCACCTGGGTGACGCGGGCACCTGGGTGACGCGGGCCTGTGGGGCGGATTACGCGCGCTCTCCCAGGCGCCGCGCGCGGCGCGTGGCCACCGCGCCACGCAGCAGGAGCGCCCGGGCGCCGTTGAGGGTAGGCAGCCCCAGCCGTCGCTGTGGGTGCGCGCTGCTGCGCCGCCAGGTCACGAGCGTTTGGGAGAATGGCGAGAGCGGCGTGAGCGCGCGGATGCGCTGCGCGCGCCCCACGGACGTATTGGCGAAGCGCCGCGCGCGGCGCACAGCCCAGCGCCGCCGGCGGTCGAGCGCGGTGGTGATCCGGCCGCGCCGCGCGCGGGGAATGGTCTCCCAGATGGAGGGCGCGCCCGCGGGCGGCACATAGGAAAGGATGAGCCGGCCGATATCGAACGAGGCGCGTGGCTTGCTCAGCCGCTGCACGTTGGCGCGCATCTCGAGGAGACGCGGATCGTTCGGGTCGAGTAGCTGGCGCACGCTCGCCACCAGTTTCTCTGTCGAGTCGGCGAAGATTCCCAGGTTATTCGCGCGCACGTAGTCGACGTTGCCTTCCTCCTGGCCGGGAATGTAGCCAGTGAGAATCAACGGCAGCCCGCACGCCATCGCCTCGCTAATCGAGCCCGGCCCGGCTTTCGTCACAACCATATCCGAGGCGGCCATCAGCTCCGGCATGTTGTCCACAAACCCGAGAATCCGCGTGGGCGTGCGGAAGCGCTCTTTGGCTCGCTCCAGGTCCGCGCGCAGCGCCCGGTTACGCCCGGTTACAACGATCATTTGAGCGTCCAGCGCCAACGCGCCAAGCGCGTAGACCGCCTGCGCGAGGCCACCCGCGCCCTCGCCGCCGCCAACGAGCAAAATCGCTGGGCGGTCAGGATCGAGGCCGAGCGCCAGCTTGCGCTCGCGCGGCTCGCCCTGTGGTGGGGCCGCGAATTTGGGATCGATTGGCATGCCGAGCAGCCGCACGCGCTTGCGCGCCAGCCCCCGGGCGATGGCGAAGTCGCGCGCCGCTTCCGTAGGGACGACGCAGGCGGTGACAGAGGGCGCCACCCAGGCGGTATGCACGGTGACGAGGTCGGTGATGACGGTGATGAAGGGGACACGCGCGCCCAGGTCACGCATGACCTGGAGAGTGATGTGATTGAGCAGCGGGTGGACGGAGACGATGACGTCCGGCCGGTAGCGAAGGAGAAGTTGCGCCATGCCCTGACGCAGGAAGGGTTGCGAGAGACGGTAGGCGGCGTTGAAGCGGTTGACGGTGTTGGTGAGATGGAAGAGCTGTGAATAGAGCCGCGGGCTGTGCTTGATGGCGGGGCCGTAGAGGAAGACGCCTTTGCGGAGTGGGAAGTTCGCGCATTCCGCGAAACCGTCCACGATGACGGTCCGCCAGTTCGTGTCCCTGCGCTGAGTTGCGCGTCCGTGGGCCGTTGAGGCGCCCGCGCTGGCCGCCTGTTCGTCCACCAGCTTCATCGCGGCAGTCAAGGCATTGGCGGCGCTGCGATGACCGGCGCCAGTATCGGAGATCAGGAAAAGGATGGTGCGCGGGCGGGGTCTTCCTGTCATCTCCGTAAATCTCCTCGCGCCTCCTTGGCGGCGCGCCATTGGCCCGCGGCTGACGCCTCAGGGCCGCCGCGGGCGCGGCGCGACCATAGAGAGCGCTCGCGCGGATTCATGGCTGGGATATCGCGTCATCAGCGTACAGCAAAAGAGGGCGCGGCTCCAACTGGTCCGCGCCCCCAGAGATCGCGCGCCCTCCCCACGCTAGCGGTAGAGCGCTGGCCATGTTAGGCCTGTTCGTCGGTGATGTTGAAGCGCTTGCGGAAGCGCTCGACACGTCCAGCCGTGTCCAGGATGCGCTGCGTGCCCGTGTAGAACGGGTGGCACTTGGCGCAGACGTCAACACGCAGGGTGTCCTTCGTGCTGCCGACGGTGAACGTATTCCCACAGGCGCAGGTGACCTGCGCGGTCTTGTAGGCGGGATGAATGGCGGATTTCATTGAAGCTTGGTGTCTCCCGCGCCAGCGAACTAATGTCGCCTGGCGCTCTGCGTGCGCCGCGATTGTCCAGCCTCAGGCAGGCTGGGCGCAGCGGCTACACGTATTTTACCACACGATGGCCTGTCGCGAGAACGGGCGTTATCTTCTCGGGTCCGCCTCTTATGGGAGCGTGACGCCCTTCATGATCCCAGGTCGGTTGCCACTTCCCTACCAGGCGCTCGCTACCGGCGTCATGCGCCCGCTCAGAAACGTGGTGGCGGCGCCGGAGAAGGTCATGCTGGCGGTGGTGTTACGCCGCACGTCCTGCGTGGACACGAGGCCAACGAGACTATTGTGGAGCCTGGCGAAGAGTATTGGGACATCAGGCTCACAGGAAGCCACGGATCGGTTTCGCTAGCGCGCTCGTGGCAGTTTGACCGTCAGACGGATGATTTCGCCGGGGTCGGGGACCAGCGGTCCAGGCTCCACGCCCGTGAGCGGCATCACGCATTCACCAGCCGTAATCCGCTCCCGCGCCCAGCGCGCCGTTGACAGTGACTCGCTTGCTGACCTACTATATCAATTGTATTTGACTCAATATCGGTTGAGTTACTGTGAGAGGGGGCATGGACGTGGCGCTCGAAAACGCGCTCACTTCACCACACGATGATTTGCGCGATGTGCTGGGCTTCCTTCAGGTGATCGCCGATGAGACGCGCGTAACCATTGTGCGCGCGTTGGCGCGCGCCGACCTCCGCCCCGGCGAGCTTGGCGCGATCACACGCCTGCCTTCAAATGCCCTCTCTTACCATCTGAAGCGCTTGAGCGCCCTGGGCATCCTGCAAGGACGCCAGAGCGACGCTGATGCCCGCGATATCTACTATCGGCTGGACATCGCGCGCCTGCAGGGGCTCTACGCCGCCGCTGGCGAGGCGCTGTACCATGGTATGTTCGGCATGTCAGCGCCTGAGGGGCCGTTAGCGCCCGCGGAGGCGGTCGGGCCAGCGGCGCGCCCCGATGGAATAGCGAGCGCTGGACTCTCGCGCCCGCTGCGCGTGCTCTTCCTCTGCACGCACAATAGCGCGCGCTCGCAGATGGCGGAAGCGCTGTTCCGACACATGGGCGGCGACCAGGTCGAGGCGTTTAGCGCGGGCAGCCAGCCCACTGAGGTCCATCCTGACGCCATCGCGGCGTTGCGGGAACTGGGGATTTCCACCGCGGGACTCTATGCGAAGCCGCTGGAGCAGTTCGTGGGTCAGCGCTTCGACTACGTGATCACGGTCTGCGATCGGGTGCGTGACGTCTGCCCCACCTTTCCCGGTGATCCGGAGCAAGCGCACTGGAGCTTCGCTGATCCCGCCGTGGTGGAGGACGCGGGTCAGCGCGCCAAGGCGTTCCGCGATACCCTGACGAGCCTCCAGACGCGCCTTCGCTATCTCTTTCTTCTTCCACACCCCTATACTGGCGAGCGCTTCCAGCCGCCCGCCCTCTGAGGACTCCTGATGAGCAATGACACCGCGACGCCCACCTGTGACGCCCTATCCGTAGCGTCCGCGCTGCCGGCCCGGCGGAGCTCTCCCGTGCTTGCCGCCTGCGTCGCGGAAGCGGTCGGGACATTCGGGTTGGTCTTCGCCGGCTGCGGCGCGATCATGGTGGATGACCTTTCTGGAGGGCGCGTCACGCACCTCGGCGTCGGGCTGGTTTTTGGGCTCATCGTCGCGGCAATGATCTACGCCACTGGCCACATCAGTGGCGCGCACCTCAATCCCGCGGTAACGCTGGGATTCGCCGCCAGCGGGCGCATGCCCTGGCGGCGAGCGCCCGCCTACTGGGTGGGGCAGTTCGCCGGGGCGATCGCCGCGGCGCTGGCGCTCCGGTGGACGCTGGGAGATGTCGCGCGCGTAGGCGCGACGACGCCCGGCTCCGGTGGGGCGGGCCAGTCGCTCATCCTCGAGGCGCTGCTGACCTTCTTTTTGATGTTCGTCATCATGGCCGTCGCCAGCGACGAGCGCGCTGAGAGGCACGCGGCCGCCCTGGCGATTGGCGCGACGGTCGGGCTGGAAGCGATCTTCGCCGGGCCGATTAGCGGGGCCTCGATGAATCCCGCGCGCTCACTGGGTCCCGCGCTCATCGCCGGAGTCTGGACGGCGCAATGGGTCTATGTGTTGGGTCCCGCGCTAGGCGCGGTCATCGCCGCGCGCTGCTATGAGTGGTTGCGCGCCGCGTCGCAGTCTGCGGTGGCTGAGGAAATACGGTGACGGTCTGTTTTCCCAATTACTGAGAATCCCTTGAGGAGACAATATGACAAGCGAACAGGGCGCTCCAGAAGCGCAGCGCGCGCTCTTCCTTTGCACGCACAATTCGTCGCGATCGCAAATGGCCGAGGGGCTGCTCAACGCGCGCGGCGGCGGGCGTTATCAGGCGTTCAGCGCCGGGACGGAGCCACGGGTCGTTCATCCACTGGCAATCAAAGCGATGGTTGAGTTAGGGATAGACATCAGCGAGGCTGCGGGTCACCGCGCGAAGGGGATGTCGGAGTTCGCGGGGCAGGTGTTTGACCTGGTTGTGACGGTCTGCGACGACGCGGCAGAGGCCTGCCCATTCTTCCCCGGCGCGCGCCGTCAGATCCACTGGAGTTTCCCTGACCCCAGCGCCGCGACCGGGTCGGAGGAGGAGCGCCTGGCGGTCTTCCGCGCGGTGCGTGACGCCATCGCCGCCCGTCTCGACCGTTTCCTGGCGGAAGAATAGTGAGAGCGAAGCCGCCCGCGCCTCCATTCGACGGTGGCGCGGGCGGCTTCGTGTGTCTGAGAACGTGGCGAATCTATGCCAGTTCGTAGACGTCTTCAGGGTCAGGGCCGAGGGCGACATAGGCGAACGCGCCAGCCATCGCCAGCACGATACCCATGATCACCAACTCCTCATACACAAAGCGCAGATTGTAGATGATCACCGCTTCCGCCGCGCCCACCAGCGCCACGATCAGGATGAGCAGCGCCCAGCGCATGTCGCGTATCTGCATCGTAGCGTAGAGCGTCGCGATGATGCCGACCAGTTCGAAGAGCATGCCCGCCAGGAACCACGCCTGGCCGGGGCCAAAGGCGTTGACGCCGTAATAGAGCACGTCCCAGTGGAAGCCGAAGATCGAGCCAACCAGCTCAAATACCACCGCGAAGAGCAGCGCCCAGAGGGCAAACTTCCGCGTATTGCCCATCTTCTTGCGCCGCACCAGCACAGCAGCCTGGAAGACGCCCATTCCACCCATGAGCAGCAGCGCCCAGAAGGCGTCGTGGAGCCCGCCATTACCTGGCTGGTAGAAGAGCGCCAGCGCCTCGATCTCGAAGAAAGACGGCATCGAGAGTAGCGCGAAGCCCATCAGATAGAAGAGCAGGAGCGTGCCAAGCACCAGCCACTGGCCAGTGCAGCCTAGCGGCTCAGGCCGGGTCGGAGCGAACTCCACCTGCGTCGCCCAGGTCCAGGCGAAGGCGAGCAGCGCGATGGCTGCCGCCACCAGCAGGCCATAGCTCATCTGGGCCGGGTCGTCCTGGTGGATGAGCGTCACCGCCAGGCCAGCCCAGACGATGCCATACGTGCCGCCAAGCACGACCATGTTCCGCTTGGTGGACCAGAAATAGAGGCCGGCGACCATCAGGCCGAAGGGGATGCTGAAGACGATGGCGCAGATGATGTAGCCGGTGAATGGTGTGAAGGTGCACGTGCCGGGAATGTCGGTCTTCTGCGCGCACTGCACAAAGAACTGCGTGCTGTCTACCTGATGAATCAGGTTGACCACCGGATACGCCAGCGCCCAGATAGCCAGCAGCGGCACGCCGACACCGCCCAGCAGTCCCACCACGCCATGCAGGTAATTTCCCGGCATGAATTGCTCGCGGTTGCGCACCATGACAGGCAGCAGCCAGACCACCAGCGCCAGTAGCGCGGCCAGCAGCGCGATGAAGAGCAGGATGTTGGCGACCGCGCCAGAGACGCCCTTCACGTCAAAGATGGATGGTGAGAACGTGTTGAGTGTCAGCCAGACCGCCAGCAGACCGACAGACGCCGCCGCCGCGATACGGACTGTGTAGTCGCGAGCGGGCCCGAAGACACGCCCGCTCAGGATCGATGGGTTGAGCACTGCGATCAGCAGCACGCCCAGGCCGATGATCATGCCCAGGAGGCCTATCGCCTGGAGGTCAATGGACTGTGGCTGAAACCAGGCGGGATTGAACAGCCACTTCTGGCCAGGGGTCGGCCAGTAGGTCACGTTGTTTACCGGCTGGCCGTTGACGAGCGTGGTGGTGGTCGTCGCGTCGGGCAAATATTCGTGCCAGGCGCCTGTATAGACCTGGAAGTCAAAGAAGGCGCCGATGGCGGTGATCGCCACGCCGAGCGCCGCGAAGAGCGGCCACGGAATGATCGGCTTGGGGTCGTAGAGGAAGGCGATCTCCAGCGCGATGACGCCTAATCCCACAGAGATGAGCCCGAGTGAGAGGGCGCCTTGCTCGAGGCGTGTCAACTTGGAGAGCGTGGAGATGGTGAAGAAGTACCCCGACATCTGGCCGAGCAGAATGATCGCCAGGAAGAACAGGCCGACTGCGATGATCACCGCCCGCGCCCACGACATCGGCTTCTCGTGCTCGCGCAAGGGCGCCGCCGCCGTTATTGCCATGACTCATGATCCCTTTCAGAGCGATGAATCCCGCTTCGGGCGGTGGCGCTCAGCGAAGCGCCACCGGGGGAAATCTGACGCGCCGTGGCGACTACGGTCGCCACGGCATGTACGACAGTTATTGGACGGTAATCCAGCCGACCATCGCCGGGTGAATGCCGCAGTAATACGGGTACTCGCCTGGCGTGGTGAACGTGTAGCTGTAGCTCTGGCTGGTCGAGAGGATCGGCGGCGAGTTCGGGAACTTGTTGTTGGGCGTGCCACCAGAGCCGCTCACCACGTTGTGAGGGATACCGGCGGTGTTGTTGACGAAGACGACCGTCGTGCCAGCCTTGATGATGATGTTGGGCGAGGTTCCACCAAGGATTTGCCAGTCGTAGCCGGAGCTATTCGTCGTGGAGGTCACGCCCTCGATCGTCACCGACTTGCTCGCCGTCTCGTCAACGAAGCTGCTGGCCGCTGGCTTGCTGCCACCCTTCTTCTCGGCGGTGTATTCGGCCTTCTGCGTGGCGTTTTGCAGCGTATCGTAGACGAAGGTGAAGCCGTTCTCGTTGGGCAGCCCCTTCGACGAGGTGTACGCAGGATCGGAGGAACGGATGAACGCCACCAGATACTGGATGTCATCCGGCGTCAGCGAGCCGCCGTACGTGTTGAGCCAGGCGGGCATCAGCAGGATGGCGGGATTGCTGGGGTTGGAGATGCCACCCGAGATGATGCGCGTCAGGTCCTGGTCGGTCAACTTCTCGACGATCGGGTTGCCATTGAGCCGGGGGCCGTTGAGACCCTGGCCGAGGTAGCCGTGGCAGGTCGCGCAATACTGGCCGAAGATGGCCGCGCCGCGGTGCAGCGTCAGATCGTATTGCTTCGCCTGTACGTTCGTCTCGTTCTGCGCCTGCGCCACCATCATGAAAGGAATGATCAGACCAGTCGCGATGAGCAGGATCAGGGAGGCGTACCCGGTCTTCGTTACCGCGTTGCCGCGCGAGTAGAAGATATACATGAGCGCGCAGACCGCCAGCGAGACAATCGCCATGCCAAACGCGATCTTGCCATCCAGCACGCTCGTTACGCCCAGCAGGGCAAATAACACGGCGAATCCGACGCCTGCCGTCACGGCGATCAGGCCAGGATTCCGATTGCTATCCATGAAAGCTACCTCGTCACCTCGTCGTTCGCTGTAGAGAGGCGCCACGTGGCGCACTGCGAGCCATTAGCTGGCCGAGCAGGTCACACCGGGCACCGCCAGGACGCGCGAGCCGACATCAGGCCGCTCGACGCGCTGGTTGAGCTTGCCTGTGTCTACCAGCAGGTTGTCGTTCTTGTCGAAGGACAGAGCGAAGCGGTCGAGGCTGCGCGGCGCCGGGCCATCGAGATACTCGCCGTCAATGTTGTAGTGCGAGCCGTGGCACGGGCACTTGAAGCTGTTGCAGTCGTTGCGGAACGGTACCTTGCAGCCCAGATGCACGCATACCTGGTACAGCGCCGCCCAGTAGGTGCCATCCGAGTCCTTGACCCAGTTATCGGCGGCGAGGGCGTTATCGAGTGAGTCGCCGCTGAGCAGGAAGCTGGTCGAGCCGCCCGGCTTGAGGTGCATGATGTAGCTCTTGGCGGCAGACTCGTAGAACATGCCCACCTGGTCAATCAGAAGGCCTTTTTGCTCGGCCGCGGGATACGCCGACTTGGCCTTCAGCGTGATGACCGAGCCAAACTGGCCCGCCAGGTTGGGATAGAACATCGCCAGTGCGCCGACAACGCCTTCCAGCGCGACGAGCCCGGTCGTCAGACCGACCGCGCGGCGCAACACCTGACGTCGGCTCAGCCCGCGCCGGGAGATCTCAGCGGATTCGGCGCCGCCGCCACTAAGGACCTCATATTCCTGTGGAGTACGGGGTGTTTGTTCGCTCATTTGGCCTGCTTCTATCTTTATCGCCATTATCGCCATTATCGGGTCACGCGGGTCACGCGCGCGGTCGCGCGATCCTGTGGCGCCCGGCGTTCAGCGAGCGCCGCAAGTGTTGCTCGCGGCGCTCGACCGCCTGATTGGGCGCTACAGGTCGAAGAAGAGACCCTGCCAGGGCCAGATCCACTGCCAGCCAGAACCCCGGAAGAAGCTGCCGATCAGCACGGTCACCGCGAAGAAGAGCGCGCAGATGGTGAAGAATGTGATCGAGAGCTTGCGGTCCTCATACGCCCGGCTGGGGTTGCGGTCCACATAGGGCAGCAAGGCCAGCCCGACCAGGACGAATCCCGGGAGGAGCACACCCGCGACGGTCGGCGGGAAGTAGTGCAACTCTTCCTGCAGGCCGAGGAAGTACCACGGCGCCTTGGCCGGGTTCGGTGTCAGGTTCGGGTTGGAGTGATCGCGCAGCGGCGCGTCCACGACGAGCGATAGCACCGTCAGCACGACGGTCATCAGCATCGCTGCCAGGAACTCGCGCACCAGCAGGTGCGGCCAGACGAAGACGGAGTCTTCGAGCTGGCGCTCGACGCGCGTGATGGCTTCCTGCTTGACCACCGCCAGGGTGCGATAACGCTTTTGCGTCGCGGCTGGCCGGGGTTCCGTTGTCGTCATCTCAGCACTCTCCTTTGCGGGGCCTCCGCCTCAGGGCGTTCGCCTTCGCGCGCTAGTTCAGCGCGCTGCCTGCGGCGACCGGCTCCTCAGCGGCTCGGGCGGCCTCGGTCTCTCGGCGTGATGACGGCGGCGGGCCAGCTTCGCCACCATCCTTGCGGATGCGCCAGAAGTGGACGGCCATCATGATCGCGCCGACCAGCGGCAGCCCGATGACGTGCAGGGTGTAGAAGCGGATCAGAGTTGGGCCACCCACGCCGACCGGTTGCCCGGTAAGGAAGTTGTGCGCCTGGGTGCCGAAGATGGGGGCGTAGGACGCCATGTTCGAGCCGACGGTGATCGCCCAGTAGCCAATTTGGTCCCACGGAAGCAGGTAGCCGGTGAAGCTGAGCAGCAGGGTCACCAGGAAGAGGATCACGCCGACAACCCAGTTGAATTCCCGCGGCGGCTTGTAGGCGCCATGGTAGAAGACCCGGATCATGTGGAGCGTGACGGTGATGACCATGAGGTGGGCCGCCCAGCGGTGCATGTTGCGCACGAGCTCGCCAAAGACCACGGCGCTATTGATCTGCTGGATGTTGTTGTAGGCCACCGTCTGCTCGGGGACGAAGTAGAACATCAGGAAGACGCCAGTGATGGTAAGCACCAGGAAGAGGAAGAAGGAGAGACCACCGAGACACCAGGTATACGTGATCTTCATCGCCTTCCGGCTCACCTTGACGGGATGCAGGTGCAGGAACACATTGCCCATCATGACGAGTGACTGGTTCAGCGGGGTGTCAGGGTAGCCGTGGCGGAAGATCGAGCGCCACACCTGACTCTCGGTCACCGTTGACCATGCCTGGTCAAGCAGGCCTTTGTTACTCGTGCTCACACTGCCTCCTCTGGCGGGCGTCGGGATGGATGGCGGTTATCTTGCGTGCTGGTATCTACCGTCGCGCTCAGTGTCTCTCGCTCATGGGATGAACGGTTCCGGTAGCGGAATGAGTGCGCATGGATTGGCGGCGGCGAGCGCCGCCAGCCGGTCTGGTGGCGCTGCGGGCGCTCGCGTGGTAAATCGCGCGCCGCGCCACCATCACGCCAGCGTACTATGCTAGCAAACGCGCCGCAAAGACGCAACCCATCCAACCACTATAGGCCAGCGAGCTGACGCCCTTGCGCTTGGCGCGCCTCTGGATGTGAAGACGGATGGATGGCTCTCGTCGTATCGCCCTGGGTGATTCGCCGCCGTGGCCGGGCGGCGGGCGCGACGGTGGGTGCGGCGCGCCCGGGTCGGTCGCGCACCACCATATCCTACAGTCTACTCGACTCTTCTCAGCCCACCATCAGGTATACACCTGATTTTTCAGCGCGCTGGTCTGGCGCGAGAGCGGACACGCGAAGGCGAAAAGATAGGCATGACCCTGGCGCTTGCGGCCGCGCCGTGGGTCATGCCTTCCAGCCCCCACGCGAAGGAGGCGATTTGAGCGCGCTGGTCAGGAGATGCTGGCGCGCTCCTCGCGCTCGCCGCCGGCCCTGGTCTTCAGCGTCAGAGCCGGCTCCTCGTCATCAGATTCCTCGCGCGCTGGCGACGCCAGCCAGGCGCCCGCGCCCGATTTCACTGGCAAGCGTGGGCGGTTGGTCTGCGCCAGCAAGTCGCGCACCTGGGCATCGAGCCACCTGGCGGCGCTCTCGCGCATCAGCGAGCCGACAAGCTCGGTGGCGAGGGCCTGCCGCTGGCGGCGAGGCATCGTCAGCGCATCATAGAGCGCGTTCGCGATGGCATTGACATCTGTTGGCGGCACACCAAGCACGTACTGCCCGATCTGCTCGTAGGCGCCGGCTGTGCGCGAGAGGACCACTACGCCCGCCCGCTCATTGACCAGCGCCGCTTCCTTGACGACCAGGTTCATGCCGTCAATCAGCGGATTCACCAGTAGCGCGTCATACTCACGCATCATCGCCAGCGCCCGTCCCCGGTCATTGCCGAAAAGGGCGATGATCGGCCGCCAGTTGGGTGTGCTGAAGCGGGCGTTGATGCGCTCGATGATCTCGCGGGTCTCGCGCATCACCGCGCGGTACTCCGGCAACCCCTGACGCGAGGGTACCAGGAGCGCGACGAACGTGACGCGCTCGCGCAGGCGCTTATGCTCGGTTAGCAGCCGCTCGAATGCGCGGAATCCGGTGATGATGTTCTTCGTTGGCTCCACGCGGTCCACGCGAAGGATGATCTTGTGATCGGGCGTTGGGCGGGCCTGCGACAGCAACTCGTCCGTCTCGGGGCTGGCGTGACCGTTGGCCTGGGCGAAGACCTCGGCGGGCGTAGCGGCGATAGGGTAGGCGCGCGCGCTCATGCGGCGGCCCTCTACGAGCAGCGTCCCCGCCTCGGGGATATGGCTGGCGGCGCCATCGCCTGACGGCCGTGCAAGCAGGTCAGTGTCAGGCAGGAAGCGCCGCGCGCCGTCCAGGAAGTTGTGCGCGTCGCGCTCAGTCTGGAAGCCCACCACATCATTTGCCGCTAGCCCGGCGAAGATGTCATGTGTCATCGTTTCAGGCAAGAGCTCCCAGTAACGCGGCTCAGGCCAGGGGATGTGGACAAAGTGCGCGAGGCGCGCCAGCGGTAGGCTTTCGCGTACCATGCTCGGCGCAAGGTAGAGATGGTAGTCCTGGAAGAGAACTGGCGTTCGCTCGCCTATGAGCTGGAGTTCAGTGAGTGTGGCGTGCGCGACGAGCTCGTTGACGGCGACGTAGCCTTCTTCCCAGTCCGCCATCGCCCGCGCGTTGACCGGGGAGACGCCCGGTTGCAGCAAATAGTGCTGGGTAAACCATAGCACGCGGTTGCTGATGCCATCATAGCTGCGCTGATAAATATCCTTCGGCGCGTCTACCAGCCGCAGCGCGACGTTTGGGTAGTCCTGCAGGGTGGGGGCGGGTTTACCCGCATAGATCTGGGCGAACTCGCGGTCCGCGTCGGTCATCGCCAGCGCGATCCAGGTGACCTTGCGCCCGCGCGTCGCGGCCAGCAGGCCGCTGACCACACCGCCAGCGCCCGGCTCGCCGACCAGCGCGCCAGTCTCGGCGTCGCGCTCGAAGTTCACCGGGCCACGGTTCGCGACGATGATGACGCGGCCACCGTCCGCGGGGCGCCCGGTCTGCGCGCGTTCCGCGCTATGTACGATCAATTGGTCCGCGCTACGAGGTGTATGTGTAGTATTGCTCGCGCTCTGCGCGTCGGGTTTTGGGGTTAGGTTGTCTGGCTTCCACGTCAATGCGCGCCTCTTTCTGCTCCTGGACACATCCTGTGCGTCCATCTGGTAGCGTCGCACACTTGGCTAAGACCGATGTGATACAAAACTAAGATGTACATAAGAGAATAGTACAGGCGCGCCCGCGTGATGTCGGGCGCGACGGCGCCGGCCGGTAGCCAAGCGGCATGGCGCCGTCACAGCGGCGTACAATGCTGAGCGGCGCGGCGCAGGAGGCGGAGCGACGCCAGGAAAGCGAGACACGATGAAAGCCCACATCCTTGTAGTAGATGACGATAAGCGCATCGCCCAAACGTGGCGGCAGGCGCTGGCGTATGAAGGATATAGCGTTGATGTCGCGCATACGGGCGCGGATGCGCTCTCCAGGGCGCTGGAGCGTCCACCCGACCTCTTCATCCTTGATCTGATGTTGCCTGGCATGAACGGTCTGGAGATTTGCAGACGGCTGCGCGCCTCCGGCGACCAGACCCCAGTCCTGATGATCACGGCCCGTGACGCGGTCACTGACCGCGTGAAAGGGCTGGATATGGGCGCGGATGACTATCTGGTCAAGCCCGTTGAGCTGGTGGAGTTGACCGCGCGGGTACGAGCGCTTCTACGGCGACGCAACCCGGAGCAGGCGGAGGTGCTGCGCTTCGCTGATTTGGAGCTGGATACTGGCGCCCGGCAGGCGCGCCGCGGCCAGCGCCAGATCGAGCTTTCGACTACCGAATACGAGTTGTTGGCGCTGTTCATGCGGCGTCCACGTCAGGTATTGACGCGCGATGTCATCATGGAGCGGGTCTGGAAATATGATTTTGATGGCGAATCAAATGTCCTCGAAGTGTATATTGGCTATCTGCGCGCCAAGCTGGAGCAGGACAACGAACCGCGCCTGATCCAGACCATACGCGGAGCCGGGTATGTGCTGCGCGAGAAGAGTGAAAGCGCGGAGAGCTAACTTCGCGCGGAAGGCGAGGCGGCGCGATGGAAAAGCGCCATATGGACGATGGGCCAACGCGCGACGAGCTGGCGCGGCATCCGCGCCGCCCCCGGCTGGGCGCTGCGCCCGATCCCCTCGCGCGGGCGCGGCAGTGGATCGCGGAACGGCTCTCCATTCGCCAGCGCCTGACGATCTGGTACGCGAGCCTGCTCACACTCGTTCTCTCGGTGCTGAGCATTGTGACGTTCACCGTGGCGCAGGGACAAATTCAGAACAATCTCAACGCCGATATTCGCATGCGCGCGATCTCGATCGCTGGCGCGCTGCAGCACGAAGAGTATACGTCCAGTGGCGGCTCGCCGGTGCTGCAGTCAACGGCCACCCCGAGCGCGACTACATCTCCCAGCGCGACCGCCTCGCCCACCAGCGTGGCGACGCCCGTTAACCAGGCTCCTACCGCGACGCCGCTTCCCAATTCGACGCCCGATCCGGCGACCAATGCCGCCATCCAGAAACAACTGACGGTGAGCGTGCCTGACGCGCTGGGGCATCTCGACCTCGGCTTCGAGGTCCTGGATACGCATGGGCGGCTCAAGTACCTGGCTCCCTCACTGAACGGGCGCGCTCTGCCAGTTGACAGCATAGTGGTGGATGGCGCGCTGCGCGGCCTGGCCGGAGGCTATAGCGCCCGCTCAGATGGATCGCAGCTCGCTGTGTATGCCCAGCCCATCATCCTCGATAGCCGCGCGCTGGCGCGCGACGGCGCGCCCAGCGCGACGACCGGCGGCGGCGCGGCCCCTCTGGCCACGGAGGCTCAAGAGGTCATCGGCGTTGTTCTGGTCGCCAAGTCGCAGGACGATGTGAACGTGGCTCTCAATACACTGGCGCGGCTGCTGCTGGTGGGCGAGCTGATCGCTATCGTCGTCGCCAGCCTCGGCGGCTGGCTGATCGCCGAGAACGGATTGCGGCCCATTGCCACGGTCACCCGCGCCGCGCGCGCCATCGCGCATAACGGCAGTGGCGCGGACCTGGCGACGCGCGTGAAGTATCGAGGCGCCAAGGATGAGGTCGGCGAGCTCGTCTCAACCTTCAATGACATGCTGGCTTCGATCCAGGAAACGGCCGCGGCGCACCGCCGCTTTGTCGCCGACGCCTCACACGAGCTGCGCGCTCCCCTGACGATCATCCGTGGCAATCTGGAACTCTTGCGCCAGGCGCCTGATCTGTCTGGAGAGCGCCGCGATATCCTGCTGGACGACGCCTATCTGGAGGCCGAGCGCATGACGTCGCTCGTCGCCGACCTGCTGCTACTCGCGCGGGTAGACGCGGCGGCCGCCAGCCATGGGCGCGGTGAGGCGGAGTTGCGCGAGCAACTCACGGGGCGGCGTGAGCCGGTTGAAGTCGACCAGTTGATGATGGACCTTCTGCGCGCGGGACAGTCGCACCTCCGCGCGGGGCGTAAACAGATACGTCTCTCCGTCACGACCCTCGCGCCGGTCACGGTCATGGCGGACCCCGGGCAGATACGCCAGATGGGCATGATCCTGCTGGACAACGCCATCAAGTACACGCCCGATGGTGGCTCGATCCGCATGGGCGTGTCGCAGACCGGGCCGCTGGTGTCGCTGACGATCCGCGACACGGGTATCGGTATCGAGCCAGCCGATCTGCCACACATCTTCGAGCGCTTCTATCGCGGCGACGCCGCGCGTGAGCGCGACGAGCACGGCAGCGGGTTGGGGCTAGCCATTGCCCGCTGGATCGCTGAAGCGCACCAGGGTGAGGTCAAGGTCGAGAGCGAGCCTGGGAAGGGCAGTGTCTTCACGATCATCCTGCCCGTGGCCCGTAATGTCAGCAGCGACGCGACCTCGCCCCGCATCGCCACCGGCCGCCGCAAGCGCGTCCGTCCGCGCGGCATTCCTACCCTCTCGCTGCAGCCGCTGGCTCGCCTGGCGGCATCCGTCTCGCGACCGCGCCAGCCCGGCGAGCGACTGGACGCCACTGGCGGGGCAGATGGGCAGCGCGCCAAGACAGACGCCGCGCGGTCGCCCCGTCCCAACGGCAAACGGTAGCGCGCTGTCCTGTCCGCCGACCGCTCCTGGCGCTCCTTCGCGTGTCCCCAACACCTGTGAAGCGGTTCACAATGTGTGAGCCGCCCCGGTAACGCGCGCCGTAACGTTCCCGTCACACTCCCTCGATACGCTGGATTGTGGAGAGGGGGGAATAGATAGAGCGCGCGGCGCCCCTCCAGCTCTCTATCATGGAAGGCGATTCCACCATCCATGATGTGTTGCGACGCCTCTTGTGTTGGAGGGACACAACCGTGGATAGAGCGGCGCGCGCGCTTGCGCAGCGCACGATGGGCGCGGCGTTGAGGGTCCGCCGCTGAAACAGGCTCCACCCGGGGCCATTAGTTCGTGGCCACCCGCGCTACCCACCACCTTCGGCTTCTCTCTGCTCGCGGGCGTATGCGCGCGGATGGAAGCGACGTCGCGCTCCGAAAGCATACGGGCGCTTCCCGCGCGCACGGGTACTTACTCGTCATCGACCGGCTGTCCTGAACACGCTCAACTGAAGGGAGCGTTTTGCATGGTCACCGCACAAACAACTCCAACGACCAGCGAACCCACCGCGCATCCTCGTGGAAACGCGACCCTCTTCACACTCACGCTGATCGGCCTTGTGGGCGCCGCGCTGCTCTTCGGCTATCCCGTTGTTCGCGCGCTTGCGCAGGGCGGGCGCGTGCCACCGCCGCCACTGATCTTCGTCATCGCTGACCTGGTCGCCATTGCCATTGTCGCCACGCGCTGGCGCTGGGGCTACAGCATCGCGCTGTTCGTCGGGGCCGCGTCGCTGCTGCTCGACCTTTCCCCCGGCTACCCGCTCTACCAACTCACGCACCCGGCCGGCAACTTCACCACCTTCGGCTCGTTCGTCGCGCATGTCGCGTTGAATGCGTTGGCTACGATCGCCAGCGGGACCGCGCTGATTCAGGTCATGCGCAAACGGGCGTTCTACAGCCCGCGCTGGATGCAGGCAGCCGTAACGGGCGTCGTTTGTCTCGCCATTGGCGCGCTGCTCGTCGGCGCCACGGCGCAGGTGTCCGGCGGGAGCGCCAGCGCGGCGGCGGGAACCGAGTCCGTTCACCTGGCCGCTGATACATTTGCGCCCGACATCATCGCCCTGCACAAAGGCGATACCCTCACGGTGATCAATGACGTTGGGGTACCGCACATCCTGGCCAACGGGACCTGGAGCGCCAGCGGTCAGGCGCAACCCGGCGCCGAACCCAACGCGCCAGTCATCAAGAACGTCCAGATCAGCAGTGGATCGGTTGTCCTGGGGCCATTTACATCGCCGGGGACCTATCACATCCTCTGCATCGTCCACCCGGGAATGGACCTGACCGTTATCGTCCAATAACCCAGTAAACGAGCGCGCAGGCGCGGCCATCCGGCGCGCCGCACGGCGGAGGCGCGTTCCTAACCACGCGGTGGGGACGCGCTTCGCGCCGCTTGTGCCCATGACGTATCATGAGGGCCAGGCGCCGCATGTCCAGGCGCGCCCACGATCCGCGGGAGACCTGCTCTGTCCACTCAAATGTCCACGCCCCACAACAATTTGCCCGCGCCCGTCTCGAGTTTCATTGGTCGCGCCCAGGAGCTTACAGAGATCGCGCGCCTGCTCGGCGAGCGGCGCCTGGTCACACTCATTGGGCCGGGCGGGACAGGGAAGACGCGGCTTGCGTTGCGCGCCGCCGAGCAGGCGCGCGACCAGTTTCCCGACGGCGTCTGGCTCATCGAGCTGGCGCCGCTGAAGAGTCCTGTGCTGGTGGCTGAGACGATCGTTAAGGCGCTGCGCGCGCCGGAGATGAGCGACTCCGCGCCGCTGGACCGTCTGGGCGCCTTCATTGGGCCGCGCCGTATGCTGCTCACGCTGGACAACTGCGAGCACCTGATTGAGGAGTGCGCGCGCGTGGCCGGCGCGCTGCTCGCCGCGTGCCCCGCCCTGGTCATCCTGGCCACCAGCCGCGAGCCGCTGATGATCGCCGGCGAGCGCGCGCTGCGCGTGGCCCCACTCAGCCTGCCCCCGGCGGACGTGACACGCGACATCGACGTGGCGCGGCTGCTGGAGCACGATGGTATCCGGCTCTTCGTGGAGCGAGCCAGCGCGGCCGAGCCGTCCTTCCGCTTCTCCAGTGTGACCGCGCCTGCCGTGGTCGAGATATGTCAGCGGCTGGATGGTATCCCGCTGGCGCTGGAGCTGGCGGCGATGCGGGTCCGCGGTCTCGGTGTGGCCCACCTGGCTGGGCGGCTGGATGATCGTTTCCGCTTGCTGACAGGCGGCGACCGTGGACGCGAGCCACGGCAGCGGACACTCCTGGCAGCCGTGGACTGGAGCTACGACCTGCTCACCGAGCGCGAGCGCGTCCTCATGCGCCGGTTGGGCATCTTCGTTGGCGCGTTCACCCTGGAAGCCGTGGAGGCGGTCTGTCTGGACACGGAGGCGTATAACGGCGCGGACCTGCCCGCCAGCGCCATCCTTGACGGGCTGACCAGGCTGGTGGACAAGTCGCTGGTCCAGTTCGATCAGGATGCTGGCTCCTATCGCTTGCTGGAGACCATCCGGCAGTACTGCCTGGAGCGGCTGGAAGCGGCGGGCGAGCTGAAGTTCACACAGCGCCAGCGCTTCGCCTACTATCTCCAGAGTGTCGAGCGCGGCGCGGCGCGCATGGGCGGCCCTGAGCAGCAAGAGTGGATGGCATGGCTGGAGCAGGAGCACGACAATCTGCGCGCTGCGCTCGCCTGGGCAATTCAGGCGCCACGCGCGGATGAGGCGGCGCGGCTCGCGCTTGGGCTGACGCCGTTCTGGCGCAAGCGGGTCTATCACAATGAAGGATTGCGCTGGCTCCAGCAGGTGCTCGCGCTCGACGCCTCCAACCCACTGCCTGACGCGCTCCGACCCCGACTCTATATTGCGCTCGGCTCGCTAGCGCATATGGCGGGACGCTTCGATGAAGGAACAGCGTACTTCGAGGAGGCGCTTCGCCTTTATGCCACCGCGGAGGACGAGGCCGGAATCGCACGCGCGCAGATTGGGCTAGGTAGACTGCTCTTTGACCAGGCGCGACCCGAAGAAGCGCTCGAACACGCCCAAATTGGGCTTGCTATCGCGGAGCGATTCGGTGATCGCCGCCTCCTGGCGGACGCGCTGATGTTCCATGCGACTGTCTCGATTGAGAGCGGCCGGCACGAAGGCCACGTCCCCGTACTTGAGCGCGCCATCGCGTTGTGGCGGGAGGTTGGTGATCAGGACGGCCTGGCCGCTTGTCTTGCGACACTAGGAAACGCCTACCAGCGCGCTGGCGATTACGAACGCTCGCGTCCATACCTCGCCGAGGCCACATACCTCATCGTGCGCCGGGGGTCGTACGCAGACCTTATCGGCGCGCTCGTCGGTTTGCACTTTCAGACTGCGTCAACGCTCCAAACTCCGGAACAGGCCCTGGATGCGGCGCGGGTCATAGGATGTATGCAGGCCTGGGAGCGCGCCATGTATATCGCGCCCTCGCCCTGGTGGCAATCGGATGTCGAAAAGAACCTTCGCGAGCGCCTCATCGCCATGATCGGCGAAGAGCGGCTGGAGCAAGGGTGCGCCGAGGGTCGGAGCCTGACCACAGAGAAATTCCTCGCGTTGGTGGACCGCATCACAACGCCTGCGAAGCCAGACACGTCCCCGGCTATGCCGGCGTCACCCGGCGCGACCGATACAGGGCTGACCCCGCGCGAGACCGAGGTGCTGCGCCTCGTCGCCCGCGGCCTCACCAACGCCCAGGTCGCGCGTGAGCTTGTCGTCACGCCACGCACTGTCAACGCGCACCTGACCGCGATCTACGCCAAGCTAGGCGTCACTGCGCGCGGTGGCGCCATCCGCTACGCCATGGAGCACCAACTGGGTTGATCCCGACCGCCTGCCCCACGCCTCGCTACCCTGTTAGAACTAACACCCGCTCACCCTCCTCCGTGCCGCTCCAAAGACTGTTAGGCCTCACGATGCGCCGTTCTGTTGTGGCGGTTACAGTTGACTCAGGCCAGGCGGTATCGGCTTTCATACGGTAGAGCCGCCCTGGCGGAACTGTGATAGTAGCCGCGTGGCCCACAAGAGGGGAGTGATCGAGATGACGACAACGATGACGGTGAGCGAAGTGGTCCGTCGCCCGGTGGAAGAGGTGTTCCCGTTCTTCACGGACGCCAGGAATGCCCCGAAGTATCAGAGCAAGATCGGCCTGCAGCGCATTCAGCAGTTGCCGGAAAGCCCGGTTGGTGTCGGCACGCGCATCACCGAAGTCTGGAAGTTCATGGGCATGGAGTCGGAATCCACCAGCGAGGTGACGGAGTACGAGCCGAACAGGAAGTACTCGCGCATCTCTGTAGGCGCGGGTGGCCCAATCAAGGGGGGAACCACGAGCTTCGAGTCCGTTCCCGAAGGCACGCGCGTAACCTTCGAGGTTACCGTCGCCGCTGGTGGTCTCTTCGCCATCGCCGAGCCACTGCTGGCTGCGAACTTGAAGAAGTCCTTCGAGTCGGGCCTCGCCGAGGCGAAGGCGCTGCTCGAAGGGCAGCAGGTGGCGTAGGTCACTCCGTACTAGCGTTCAATCCGGGCGCGCGAAAGCGCGCCCGCGAGAAGGAGTCATGATCATGGCGACAGAAGTGTCTCCTCGCGTGAACGAGCAATCCGCGTCTGCTCGTGGTGGCCGCTACCCATACAAAAGCATCATCATCGTTTCGCTGCTGGTGGTCTCGTTCAGCGCGGGCATAACGCAGGTTATCGGCGGACATATCGTTCCGCCGGAGATGGGCTACACCATTGGCCCGCTGGTCGCGGCGGGATTGATGGCGATCCCGTGGCGCTGGGCGATGACCTTACCGTTCGTGCTGAGTCTCTTTGGTCTGGTGACTGGCCTCGCGAACGATTACCCGCGGTTTGCGCTCTCGCACCCGGCGGACGTGCGCACGCCATTCCTGGGAATTGTCAGCCAGTTCGGTCTGCTCGCCGTGGTGATTGTCCTCTGCCTGGTGATGTTTGTCCAGACGCTGCGCGGCCAGGCGACGGGCGCGCCGCGCTGGACGACTCCCGCGACAACCGCGATGGTTGGGATCATCATCGGCGCGATGTTCATCGGCGGGATCGCGCAGCCATCCAGTGGCGGCGGCGCCTCGGCGGCGGTAGCTGGCACGGAGACGGTCCATCTGGCCGGAGCGGCGTTCTCGCCCAACATCATCGCGCTGCACAAAGGCGATACACTGACCGTGGTGGATGACTCGCCCACGCCGCACATCCTCGCCAACGGGACCTGGAGCGCGAGCAATCAGGCGCAACCCGGCGCGGAAGCTGGCGCCCCGACGATCAGTAATGTCCAGCTCAACAACAACACGGTCGTCCTCGGCCCGTTCACCACGCCGGGAACCTATCACATCTACTGCACCGTGCATCCTGGCATGAACCTGACGGTTATCGTCCAGTAGGCGCACAATCGCCGTCAACTCGCAGTCGCCCTTTCGCTTTGAGGGGCGGCTGTGATGCGTTCCAAGAATCAGAAGGGAACTGCCATGCAGGTATCCGCGCTGACAATGTCGCGTGTGGCTGGGACGCTGCTCATCCTGGGATGTCTGGCTGTCCTGACTGGCGCGGGGATGTACGCGTTTGTCAAGGACCCCAACGGGCCGATCATCTTCGGCCAGCCGCCGCGCGAGTGGCTGCGTCTCGTCGGTGAGCATGCGGACTTGTGGACGTGGTCGACGATCCCATTTATGGCTGGCCCAATCGTGACCATCCTGGGCCTGGCCGGGCTGCAAACGCTGCTACGCGGCGCGGGCGATCAGGGGTACGCGCAGGTGGGGCTGATGGCGTTCGCCTTCGGGGCGGCGCTGTGGACGGTCAGTCTGGCCGCCCGGCTCACGGTTGACCCCTGGGCGGCGAAGGCGCTGGCGGCGACTGGCGCGATCCCGGATGTCTATACCGCCGTGTCCGCATGGATGAGCGTCCTGTACGTCATCTATACCATTCTGACCTTCGTGGGGCTCAGCCTATACGGCGTCGCGATGCTGAACTCCTCACTCCTGCCGAACTGGGCGGGGTGGGTGTCCCTCGTCTACGGTATTCTTGGACTGGTCTATTTCGCCATCATGCGCGACGCCCCGCCATTTATGCACTACCTCATCCCGATCATGCTGGGTGTGCTACTGTTCCTGGCGTGACGGCGCACCTGGACGCGCTGAAGCCCCATATCGCTGGCGTCTGGCCGGACGGGTGGGGCTTCATTGCATGGACGGTCTAAGAGGCGGTGGGCAGGGCGCCGGAGGAGAACTGGGGTATCCAGCCCTCGACGCCGCTGACATACCATGGGTTCTGGATGCCGTACTGGTCGGTGTAGCCCGCGCCTTCGTTATAGGCGCTCAGCGTCATATCCAGCAGCGTGTTATCGCCGGAGGTGGCGCTGTATGGGCAACTCCAGACGTCGCTGGTCGTCGAGGGGAGCGCCGCGTATTCGGGATGGTTGGTGTCGTTGTAGACGGCGGCGCACATACTATTGGCGTTCACTGTGCCATCGGCGTTGAGCGAGTCGGGATATTGCAAGCCCGCCTGCTGGTAGTACGCGGCGATTGTGTAGGCGCCGGGGCTGGTCGCCGAAGCGCCGCCATTATCGCCCCAATAGGAATAGAAACAGCTCAACCATTTCAGGTACTTGGCGCCCAGGTCCGCGTTTCCGGCCAGGGTATACGGGTCATCGTTCGTCGCGACGAGATCGCAGGACGGCTCGGCCACGCTATTCAGCCAGGGGTAGGTATAGTACTGGATCTGCATGAGGCCGATGCCACCGTCGCATGAGAGCACATCTACGTGCCAGCGGCTCTCCTGCCAGGCGACCGCCTTGAGCAGGTTGACGGGCAGTCCATACTTGAGGGCGGCCGTTTCGAGCGCGGCGGCGATGGTGGGCTGGTCGGGATTATTGCCGAGATAGACCGGGCAGGCGGCGCAGGTCGCGGTCGGCGAGGCCTGCCCGAAGCCCGCGGTCGCGGTGGGGGCCGTGGTCTCGGTGGGTGTCGCGCTACCGGCGGTCGCGGTCGCGCCGCTGGCCGTGCCAATGGCTGTCGGTGTCTCGGCGGGCGGGGTGGCGATGGCGCAGGTGTCGAGCGCTTTCGCCTTGCCAAACGTCGCGAAGAGGGCAGACTGAGGCAGGTCGGGCGTGCGCGGAATCTTGAACTTGGTGGCGGGCGCGGTGGGAAGGACAAGCTGATAATTCAGGCCGCCGGGCGCCTGTGAGGCGGCGGGGGTGTGGGTTGAGACGCTGGTCGCGCCGAAGAACGTGCGCGCGTTAGGCACGACGACGCCGGTGAGCAGCGCGACAGTCAGGCCGAGCAGCGCGAGCGCGCATCCCGCTGGCACGAGCCGCGAGCGCGCGTCCGTGAACCGCTGTCCCAGTGACCTTCGCTCACTCATGGGGCAGATCCTCCGATAGGAGAGGCGCAATTAAGGCGCCATGACGCCGCTTGTTCGGCGCCTGTATGTGCTCTCATGTACGTGTCATAGCGCTGTCTGGTTGGAGCCGTGGTAGCCTATTTGTGCTATGCGGATTGATGAACGCGCAGCCCAAGCGCCGCGCGGCCTGTCAAGAAGGGAACGGCGGCTGAGCTATGCGTCTGGCTCCACCAGCCGCCGGTTCTTGGCGCGAGACTCCTCGGCGATCTCAGCCTGGTAGGCGAGCATGCGCTCGCGCAGGGTAGGCTCGTCGGTGGCGAGGATGCGGACGGCGAGCAGGCCAGCGTTACGCCCGTTCCCGATGGCCACCGTGGCGACGGGAACGCCCGCGGGCATCTGGACAATGGAGAGCAGGGAGTCCAGGCCGCGCAGGTTCTCGGTCGGGATGGGGACGCCGATTACCGGTAGTGGCGTGTGCGCGGCGAGCATCCCCGGCAGATGCGCCGCGCCGCCCGCGCCCGCGATGATGACGCGCAGGCCGCGCTCGTGCGCGGTGCGGCCATATTCCGCCATATCATCGGGCGTGCGGTGCGCGGAGACAATCCGCACCTCATGCTCGACCCCGAAGCGCTCCAGTATCTCCGCCGCCCCGCGCATGACGGGCAAATCTGAATCGCTGCCCATCACTACGCCCACGAGCGCCGCCATTGTGTGGCCTCCCCTAGCGGGCGTCATCGCGCCCGCTCGTCTCTAAGAGCACGTTCTGGATTATCGCGCGCTTATGCTCCGTCCTGCCCAGCGGTGACCGGGCTTACTTGCTTGTCACCCCCAGCTCAACCGCGACTCCGGCGCGCAAGGTCTGGAGGTTCACACAGCTATATTCCGCGGCGGCCAGGAGTTTCTCTACCAGGCCGGGGTCCGTGCCCTCAGCAGCCTGGATGGTGACATGGCTGCGCATCGTCTGAAACCCCACCGGCGTTGCGCGATCCACTACAAGCGTCCCGCGGACATCCACTTCCGCTGTAACATCCACCTCCAGCGCCACCAGGGTGATCGCGAGCCGGTTCGCGATGATGCGGATAGTCGAGTCCAGGCATGTGGCGAGCGCGGCGCACAGCAGGTCGCCCGGGTTGGGGAGGTCATGATCGCCACCCACCGCGCGATGAATCCCGTACGGCCACACCAAGCCATAGTCTTGACTGCCTGCCACAACTGTTCCGTGGAACGGATCGGTCTCCACGCCATTGATCGCGCGCGCGCGATCGGAGATCATAGCATCCGCGGGAGCCACCTTGTAGCGGTCTCGTAAGGGCTGCTGCCGGGCGCGCACATCAACCACCTTGGGATTCGCCATGATCTCCTCCCTCTGCTTGCATCTGAGTTAACGCGAGCCTCGTCCGCGCGTGAGCCGCCCAAAAATGCGGCCGCCTAGCAGACCAGCGCTCGCAGCGAACGCGCTCGCATCATACCTCAAGCGGAATCGCAGGAGCGGTCTTCTCCGTCGCAAACAACCGATCTATAAGGAGTGCGGGTATTTGTCAGGCGGGCGGCCTGCTTGACGCCGCGTGCCTCCGCTGCTAGGGTGTGGCCACGATTGGGCGTGAGGAGTAGTCAGAGGGAGGCCAGCGCATGCGTGAAGATCTGGTGACGCCCGCGATGGCGCGACGCCTCGTCCAGGACGGGCTGGAATGGGAGCCGCAGCCGGGCGACTGGGTGACCGCGGCGGGGGGCATGAGTCTCAATGAGAATACCATCGGCATCTGGCTGGTCATTTCCACCCACGACCGCGGGGGCTATCTCATGGCGGCCGACGCCGACGGCCAGTGGCCGCAGACACGCATGGCGGTCCGCGACTGCCTCTGGCTGCCCTCAGCGGGCAAGCTCAAGGTTTGGCTGCGCGCACGGGGCTATCGTGTGGCTACGGGTGAACAGACAGCGCGGCTGCTTGGCGGTACTGGCCCAACCAGGGTCCATGTCTGCCGCCTGACGCGCGATGGTGATCCGAGGCCGATAGACGGTCAGGGGGTCAATGAAGCCGACGCCGTCGCCAGCGCCCTGCTTCATGCGCTTGGCGCCGACACCGCCGACGCGCGCGGGCCAGGTTGGTAAGCAGGGACACTACGACGGCAAGGTTAGCGCGGGCTCCGCATTGGCAACGCTCGCGTCATCGCCATCTTCTGCTCTGAAGCGATGTCATCTATACGCGCAGGCGCCGCTGGCCTGACTCCATTCGCGCTGCAGGGCGTAGCCGTGACCGTGCGCCAGTCGCACGGTTGAGCCGTCGCGCGCGGGAACCCCGAACGACATCTCACACTTGTCGCCTATCTCGCCCGCATAGCCCGACTCGTACCAGCCCTGCAACGTGGGGTCGCTTACCGCTTCGAAGAGTTCATGCGAAAGCGAGTCGATGGCGGCGTCCACGATGGGGGCGCCATACGGCGCGGGCGCCTCGCCGAAGGTTGGGAGGCTGTCGCAGCCGGGGACCGAGGCGATCAGCATGTAAGGTAGCTGGAATGACGAAGGAGAACCGGACTGCGACCCGCTGTTCACCGGATAACCGCTGTAGGAATCATAGGAATGGTACGCGCAGAACCCGCCGTTGTTCCCTTGCGGAAAAGAACAGGAGCGCTGCGAGCCGCTCCCGGCGCAGGTGTCTATTCCATAGCCGGTAAAGACCGCCACGACGGATGAGCCCGAGACGAGCGGCCAGTGGAGCGTTTCGTTGGCGCGGCCGATCTCGTTGAAGATGTCGCCGTCACTCAGGGGGTGGGCGCGTGTCCCGGCGCGCGGGTAGGGGTGGGTATCCATGAACGCGCCGCCCAGGCGCACGATGTTGCGCGCGGGGCCGAAGTAGTCCCAATACTGGCCGAGCATGCCGTAGAACGCGCTGCCACCCAGGTCATTGACGAACTGCGCAGTCAGCGCGCGGAAGCGCGCGTCGCTGCCGTAAGGGTCAAGCCGCGCGCCGCGTGGCGACCAGAAGATCAGATACAGCGTAACGCTGTGCAGGACGTCACCCTTGTGATATGACACGCCACGGCAACCGCTCTGGCAGATGGACAGGTCGAGCGTAGCAATGGCGCCCGGCCGCGCGACGGCGGCCTGCGGCGTCTCAGTGTCTGCGGCGACACAGAGATAGGGACCGACGGGCGCGTTTTGTATCGTGTATTGCCCCTGCGCGCCCGCAACAGTGGTATAGCGCGCGGGATTGCTGGCGGACGCGCGCGCGGCGAGCGAGTCATCCCAGCACGTGACGTATGCGGAGTTAATGCCCTTGCGGCTGCCACTATCGAGCACGACCCCGCTGATTGAACCCGGCTGAAGGGTCAACGCGCCGCAGCGCAAGCCCCCAGACACACTTGCGCAGTCGTGCGCCGCCGCACTGGCTGGCGCGCCGAAGTCTAGTTCGTAGGCGCCAGCGAGCTGTGGGCGAATGCGCGCGTTCGCGGCCGAATATTGGTCAGCCGTGACGGAGCAGGTGTAGTCGCGCCCGCGTAGCTGGCTGAGACTGTAGCGTCCCTGGTGGTCCGTGACAGCTCTCACAGAGCCGCAGTCCACCGTCGCGCCCGCCACCGGTGTCGTCACCTGGCGGCCAAGCTCACGCTGCGGCGCGTCGTCGCCATAGACCGTCCCGGAGATGCGTACGGAGAAGATGCCCTGGCGCGCGAGCAATTGTGGCTGCGCGATGGCCGTGGCCCCAATGAGCGCGGCGCAGGCGATGACTGGTGTCAGGAAAAGCCCCGCGACCAGCCAGGCAAGACCTCCCCGCCGGCGTGTGGGCGGCGGGGGGGAGGCGAAATTCGGCGGCCGGTATCCCGGCGGATAGAGCGGCGTCGTAGCGGGCGCGGGCGAAAGCGGCGGATACATGGGGGCAGGGTGAGGCGTCGCTGGCCAAGGCTGGGGCTGCTGAGGGGGCTCCATGCGTTCATTCCGTTTCCGCTACGCGAGAGAGACGACCAGATTCCATCTTGTAGAACGGCCGAGTTCGCTTCGATAACGCTATCGCGCCTCTCAAGCCCCATCCATAATCGTCGCGCCTGCCACGCGGCCGCGTGAAGCAGTATAGCAAACTCCCCCTGATCGCCGCGCTTCCATGGTCCGGTTGCGGAGCGCGGAAATCAGCCAGCCCGCGGGCGCACACGTTCGGGCCAGCCTGATTGACAGTCCCAACCATGCAGACCTATACTGCCCCGTGTTTATGGACGGCTTGCGGCGCAGCGCCCGCGCGCCGGAACGCGCCAGGGAGAAACGGCATGCCGGGTGACAATCCGCGCGGGAATCCAGGAGGGAACCCGGGCGCATCGTGGAACCGGCGTGACGAGCGTCCACGTGGGGCCAGCGGTGGACCGCCAAGCTCTCCGGGCGCCTCGGGACGCCGACCGATCCCGCCGCAGGGCCGCCCCGGCCAGATGCGGCCGCCCAGCGGACCCGGCGCTAGCGGTACACAGCGTGCGCCTATGCCCAATCGCGGGATGAGCGGCCCTGGCTGGAGCCAGCGCGCCCCTGTGCCGTACCGCGGGTACGGTGGCGCTGGTCCGCGCGACCTTGATCCCTTCGCCGCCAGCATGCCGGGCGCCGGGCTGCATACCTCGGCGCATCTGGAAGCGATCCAGCGCAAGCGCAACGGCTTCGCGCTGTTCCATGATGGCAACGCGGGCCACCTGTGGCGCGGCGAAGTCGCCTCGACGTTGGGTGAGAGCCTGTTGAGCGCCGGTATGGTCATGTGGCTGGCGTATCTCACCAACTCGCCGGTGATGGTAATGCTGGGCGTATTGGCGCTTGGCCTGCCGTGGCTCGCCCTGGCGCCGATCGCGCCCTGGTTCGAGCGCGTGCGTGAGCCCGGGCGCTTGCTCGCCTGGACCGGCCGCGCGCGTATGCTGGCGGCCGCGTCCATCGTCGGCATGCATTTCCTGACCATCTACCCCATACTCTTTGGCCTGCTGCTCTTTATTGGCGCGGCCGGGCGCGTGCGTCAGGCCCTGCGCGTAGCGGCTATGCGCGTATGTCTGGAACCAGGCGAGGTCGAGCTTGTCGCGAACGACCTGTTTGTTGGCTCGACCGTGGTGACGGTACTCGGACCGCTGCTCGCCGCAGCGCTCTTCCTGGCGTTGGGTGAGCGCGTCATCCTGGTAGCGCTGGCCGCCGCGGCGCTTTTCCTTGTCGCCTCCAATTCCGATGGCTTTCTCGATGCGCTTCCCGAGGAGAATCGGGCATTTCTGCGCGCCAATCCATCTTCCGCGTCGCCCGATGAGCGGACGCGCGCGAGCCTGATCGCGGCCGCCCGGAAAAGTGGCGAGTACGCGGGCGAAGATGAGGACGAGGAGACGGCCAGCGCGGCGCTCACGCCGCAACAGCGGGAGCGCGCCCTGCCGGAGTGGTATCAGCAGGGACCGACCAATCCTTTCCAGGTGATCGGTGATATTCGCGCGGGTCTAGGCCTGGCCGGCGGCGAGCGCGCGAGCGCCACCGCGCTTCTGGCGCTGGTGGCGCTGGCCGTCGTCAGTGGCGGCTTGAGCGTGCTGGAGGTCTTCTACGTCACCGATCGCCTCGGGCTGGCGGGGTATTACGTCGGTGTCCTGATCGCGCTGGAGGCGGGCGGCGTGACGCTGGGCGCGATGCTGGCCGAGCTACCTGGGGTGCGCCGCCTGCAGGGCGGGTACACGCTGCTTGGCGTGGCGTTGACTGGCGTGGCCCTGGCCGCGCTCGCTCTCTCCAGCATTCCGGTCATTAGTTATGCGCTTGCCATTGGGATGGGCGTTGCCAGCGGCATGGCGGTGATGGCCGCGCGCCGCACGGCCCGGGTGCGACGCGACGGCGTTGAGCGGCGCGCGATCAGCGCGGGCGAGGCGGCGGTGACCGCGCTCGCTAGCGGCCTCGGCGCCCTGCTGTTCACATTCGCCTACGCGGGTTATGCGCGAGCAAGCGTCGGGTCGCACGCGCTCTTCCCTGGCTTGCCTATCGGGCTGGTGCTGGGAGGCGGTGGCCTGTGCCTGATCATCGCCGCGGTCGTGCTCTTCTTCGCTCCAGGCTTGCGAGAGCGCGCGCCCAAGGAAGGGGGAACCGTCAAGACCAATACGGCGAAGGATATCAGCGCCCGAATGGCCTCGCTGCCCGGCGCCAGTGGCCGCTTCGCCAAGCCGGACCCCAAAGGCAAGAAAGGCAAGAAGGGCAAGAAGGGCAAGAAGGGCAAGAAGGGTGGCGCGGAGACGGCGGTCGGCTCGCTCTGGGATAACCATCCTGATGAGGACGAGGAGGCCGACGAATACGTCGACGACTTTACGGACGAGCACGCGCGCGCCAATGGCGATGATAGCGAGTTTGAGGATGACATGGACGCCGATGAGGATGATTGGGACCGCCCGCAACGCGGCCGCAGCCGACCTCGCCACGGCGATCGCCCGCCCGCCAATCCGCGCGTGAATCCCCGTGATCGCCGCGGGCGTTGGTAGCGATTTGCCGCGCCAAGCCCGCTTCGTCCTCGACGCGCTTCCGGTTCTTCTTCCGCGCGTCAGAATCTTCTCCACACCTGTCGGCCTACCACACTACCTGAGGAGAGTATGCGATGGAGAAGCAGCCGGTCTTCGCTGAGTTGCGCGCGCGACGCCTGTCCGCCTGGCGCCAGACGGCGGAGCGCCGTATCGCTGGGCCGGACGAGGGCGCCGAACTCATCGAGACACTGGGCCTGGTGACGCTCTATCCCGTCACGCCTGAGACGCCAGACCTCTACCACGCCTACGTCGGTGATCCCGACCGGCCAACGGATTCGAAATGGGACAGTCCGTCGGGCCAGGTCTACACCTGGCGCTGGATATTAGGGCGGCGCGAGTCGGCTTGTTATACGATCGTCGTAAAAAAGCGGCCAACATGGATCGCCTGGGACTTGCTGCCAGCCGTATTGCGGCTGCTCAGCGACCCGCGCATGCCGGATGAGCTGTTGCACCTGGGCGTCATCTCGCCGGACGCCTTCCGCGTAGCGCACGCGCTGGAAGAGGCCGAGCGGCCGCTGAGCACAAGCGAGTTGCGGGAGGCGGCGCGCTTTCCGACCGGCAAAGACCAGCGGGCGGCCTATCAAAAGGCGCTGGCTGAGCTTGACGCGCGGTTGCTGCTGACGCGCGTCTTCTCATCTGACGCGCGGGCCGCCAGTGATCCCGCGCCCGCGGCAGGTGAAACCGCCGGTGAGGGTGAGATGGTTGGCATGGGGCATACCCTCTTCAGCGTCAGCTACCGCGCGCAGGTAGATGCGGCTGAGCGCCTGACACGCGAGCAGGCGCTCGACCAGGCGCTCAGCCGCTACTTGCCCGGCGCGGTCTGGGCGACTACCAGACCACTCAGCCGCGCGCTCGGCATTCCCCAACCCGAGCTCGACGCCGCGCTTTCCCGCCTGGAGCTGCAGCGTAAGACGCGCCCGCTGGCGCTCAAGGAGATTGCCGGTCCGGCGTGGCTTTGGGTCGGAGAGTAGCGCGCCCGTCAGCGGTCTATCAGGTAGCGGCGGGCGAAGGCGGTGACGACGCCAAGCTCGATAAACAGACCGATGACCGATTCGACGACGGCGAGCAGTGTTGCCGGGTCGCCGGGACGCAGGGGAACCTGGAAGAAGCCGCGACCGTGGAAGTCGGCGGCGCTGAGGGCCAGCGCGTCGTACCACTGGAGTGGCGCGTGCAGGGATTGGGTAACGGTGATCACATCGGCCTGGGGCGCCGCCGCGCCAGCCAGCAGGTAGACGCCGGAAAAGACGGCGATGACAGCGAGGTAGAGCGCCAGCGCCCGCCCGAAGCGGTAGCCATATCCTGCCGTCAGCCCCAGCCAGCCCGCGGCGAGCCAGCGCAGCCACGCGCGCCTTCGCCGCAGTGCGCCGCGCCGCATGACCTGCGCGCGGTAGGCGAAATAGTCAGCCTCTCCGCCCAGCCCCTGCCGTCGCAGCGCCCACGCCAGTCGCTGGTTGGCCCGCGCGCCGCTCGCCCAGGCGGCGACGCCCTCCGCGCGCTGGGTACGCCTGAACGCGCGCCGCGCCTTCGCGGGCGATGTCTCTCCAGGCGCTTCCAGCGCGACGTAGGGGTGCGGGCGCCACGCGCGGGCGGCGCGCTCATCGCCGAGCAGCGCGTGATCGCGGGTGAAGGGCGTCCAGTCCAGCGCGCCGAGGGCGACATCCGTCCAGTGGAGATCGCTCAGGCGCGGCCCGACCCGCGTCCCCGGCGCGGTGAGCGTCGCACCGCGCAGGAGCGTCGCGCTGTCCAGGAGCGCGTGGCGCAAGTCGGCGGGCGGCAGCGCGGCGGGGAATGTGGGGTTGATGGCGCGTATACGCGCCAGGTCGGCGTCGTCGGGAGCGAAGTCTTTCGATTCGAGGTGGGCGCGGGTCAGGTCAGCGGACAGCAGCCGCGCTTCGTTCAGCCGGGCGCCTTCCAGACGCGCCTCGACAAGGTCGACTCCGTCCAGATAGGCCCGCAGAAGACGCGCGCCCTCCAGGTGCGCTTTGAAGAGGCCCGCGCCTTCCAGATGGGTCTCGAAGAGCGAGGCGTCCTCCAGATGGGCGCCGTACAGCAGGGCGCCTTCCAGCCGCGCCCGCCACAACTCAACGCCTTCCAGATGGGCGAAACGCAGGTCGGCGCCTTCCAGATGGGCAAGGCGAAGATCAGCGCCCTCCAGATGCAGGTCGGGCGTCGCGCCATGCTCATTTCGCAGCGGCGCGGCCAGCCAGGCGACATCCGCGCCGCTGAGGCGGACGCCCGCGAACAGCGGCTTGCGTGTCTCGCCCTCCGCCACTGGCGTCGCCGCGTTATCGAGGTGCGCTCGAAGCTCCGCTTGCCGCTCCGGACTGAGCGGATCGCCATAGCGCTGCGCATCGCCCACGTCTGAATTTCTCCTCGCGCCGCCCATCCACCTGCGCGCCTCGGGCCATACACCGCGAGGCGATACGCGCAGAGTATATCAGGCGGACGCCAGGCGCGTTAACCAGAGGAAGGATTAGAGGCCGACGCTGCCCTGCATGATGCCGCCATCGATGAAATAGGTGACGCCGGTCGTATAACTGGCCTGATCGGAAGAGAGCCAGACGACGAGGTTGGCGATCTCGGTAGGCTGGGCGACGCGGCCAAGCGGAATGGCGGCGTCGAGCCGCGCCTTCTGTGTTGGGTCCGCGAGCGTTGCGGCGTCGATCGGGGTATCTACTGCGCCGGGACCAACATTGACCACCAGGATGCCATGTGCGGCCAGCTCCACAGCCGCCGTGCGCGTCAGCATGCGCATGCCGCCCTTGGCGCAGCAGTAGGCGGTGTTCCCCGGCATCGGCCAATCCTCGTGCACCGATGAGATGTTGATGATGTGGCCGCCGCTGCCCTGCTGGATCATGTGGCGCGCGGCGATCTGCGTCCCAAAGAACGCGCTCTTCAGGTCCACGCCGATAACCGTCTCAAATTGCTGCTCAGAGGTTTCGAGCAGTGATGTGCGCGTTTCCATGCCCGCATTGTTGATCATCACGTCCAGACGGCCGTATGCGCCCACGGTCGCGTCCACTAGAGCCTGGATGTCGGCGACGCTGGAGACATCGCCCTGGACAGTCTGCCCCTTGCCGCCCGCCTCGGTGATCTCCTTGAGCGTGATTTCGGCGGCCGCCTGATTGCGGTGGTAGTTGATGGTGACGGTCGCGCCGGCCTGCGCCAGGGCGACGCAGATGGCATAACCGATGCCGCTATCACCGCCGGTGACAATGGCCACCTTGTTCGTGAGAAGCATGTGGCGTCTCCTAGTCTAGCTGTATCGAGCGAGAACCGCGCGCCGCTTTCACCCTATAGCACACTGGCCACGCGCGCAAGGGAGCGCCGCGACACGCGCCCTCGCTGGACCACTAGCGGCAAAGCTAGCCGGTTGACCAGGGCGCGCCCTGGCCCAACGCGCGATGCCGTGGGCGCAGCGCGCGGGCTATCTTCCTGAGTGACCACCGCGCCAGATCGACTGGCGCCTCGATGGACGCCACGCGCAGCCGCGTCGCTTCCGTATTCCAGGAGATGATATCCAATGACCGATGAGCAGGCTCCTCAGGCCACGCCGGCCACGCAGCCCGAAAGTGCCGCACAAAGCTCTACCGTGAGCATGTTTTCTGATCAACTGGCCGATGCTGTTGAGCGCGCGTCGCGCTCGCTGGTGACGATTGCTGCGCGCCCGCGCCAGTCGGCTACCGGCGTACTCTGGCAGGCGGGTGATGAGGTGGTGATCGTCACTGCCGACCATGTAGTCGAGCGCGAAGATGACATTGCCGTGACACTTCCTGACGGCGGCCAGGCGCGCGCGACCCTCGCTGGTCGCGACCCGAGCACCGATCTGGCCGTCCTGCGACTGACCAGCGTGAGTGGGCTCACCGCGATCGAGGTCTCCGACCATCTGCGTGTTGGCTCGCTGGCGCTGGCGGTCGGACGGCCCACCGAAGGTGGTCCGCGCGTCTCGTTCGGCGTCGTCAGCGCCATCGAGGGGCCGCGCCGCTCGTGGCAAGGCGCGCAAATCGAGGGCGTCATCTACGCTGATGTGACCCTCTATCCCGGCTTTTCCGGCGGTCCGCTGGTAGACCTGGAGGGGCGTCTCGTTGGGCTGAATAGCTCACGGCTGACGCGCCAGAGCGCCGCGCTGCCCGTCGCCACGATCCGCCGGGTCGTCTCGACGCTGCTGACCCACGGGCGTGTGCGCCGCGGCTATCTCGGCGTCGCCACCCAGCAGGTCCCGCTGAGCGCGGCGTTCGCGCAGGCCGCGGGCGTCTCGCAGAGCACTGGTCTGCTGGTCGTTACGGTCGAGGGCGACAGCCCTGCCGAGCGAGGCGGCCTGATCATCGGTGACATCATCGTCACCGTCAGTGGTCAGCCCTCCACCAGCGTTGACGCGTTGCGGGCCGCGCTGGGCGCGACCGCTCCCGGCCAGCCGCTGACGGCGCGCGCGCTGCGTGGCGGCCAGCCAGTCGACGTGACCCTGATCGTTGGCGAGCGCGACTAATCGCGCTGGCGCCACGCCTCCATCAGGCCGCTCGCTCTCTCCGGAGCGGCTGTGACGGAGGCGTGGCGGTACTATCCTAATCTCCGCAAGTAGACCGGGCCCCCGGGCGGATAGACGCACGAGCCCACAGCGAAAGGACGGCGTCAGCGATGGCTGATGCGATAGATATTCCGGCTCCGGCCCACTTGAGCCTCGCCGGCCTCTCTGAAGAGACGGCTCGGCTCGCCGAGCGGGCGCGCAAGAGTGTGGCGCAGATCCAGGTGGGCCAGCGTGGCATTGGCTCAGCGATCATTTGGGAGACGGGCGGACCGGACTCCAGCGGCATGGTCGACGCCACGGTGATCACCAATGCGCACGTTGTCGCCGCGGGCCGTTCCGAGCGGCTCACGCTCAAACTGAGCGACGGGCGCGAGATCGAAGGGCGGCTGGTGGCGCTTGACCCCGAGCGTGACCTGGCGGCCCTGCGCGCCCACGCCCGCGACCTGACCTCCGCGACAGCGGCCGATTCCAGCGCGCTGCGCGTGGGTGAACTGGTGATGGCGGTGGGAAATCCGCTGGGTGTGGAAGGCGCGGCGACATTGGGCGTCGTCGCGGCGCACGCGCCCGTTGACCCCGATCTCGACCTGGAGCCGGCTGAGCAGGAGCGCGGTCCTATGCGCCCACGCCATCGCATGGCGCGGCTGCCGCTCGTCCAGGCGGACATCCGTCTGTATCCCGGCAACTCTGGCGGACCGCTGCTGGATGCGCGGGGCCGGGTGATCGGCGTCAACACGATGGTCGGCGGCGGCATGGGCTTCGCTGTTCCGAGCAATGCGGTCGCGCGTTTCCTCCGGGAAACAGGCCGCAGCGGCCAGCGCGCGTACCTGGGCGTTGGCGTGCAGTCGGCTCCGCTTTCCGAGGGGCAGCGAGTACGACTCGGTGTCGCCAGTGACGTGGTTGCGTTGGTGACGGAAGTCGAGCCCGGTGGCCCCGCCGATGTGGCGGGTATACTGGTGGGTGACGCGCTGCTCGCCGTGGACGGACGCGCGGTCACGGGCGCTGAGAGCCTCGTCCGGCTGCTCAACCGGCCTGGCGCCGCAGGCCAGACCCGCGCGCTGGAGGTTCTGCGCGGTGGCCAGCGACAGACCATCACGCTTACGCCCGCGTTGCGCGACGCCGCGTAGGACGAGACATGAGGCAAGCGACGACGCCTCGCGCCCTTCTCTTCGTTGGGCGTGGGGCGCCCGTGGCGGGTGCGCCTGGTGAAGAACTGAGCGCGCCTGCCTTGACTTTATCTGGCCTGAGCGACCCAGACACGAGGAGTGGTCAGGCCAGATCGGGTCGCGCTCGCTTGTTGCGGCACGAATGGAAGCGTATGCGAATCGCTATTCTCTCACCCTATCCCACCGTTCGCGCGGGGCTGGCGGCGCTGGCGCGCGAGCAGCCCGGTTGGACGGTTGTCCAGGGCCCCACGGCCGCGCCACCTGGGACCGCTACGCGCGAGGATGAGCGTGACGGGGTAGATGTGTTGCTGGTCGAAGTGGAAGGTGACGTGAGCGCCGGCGTGGCCAGCGACTGGCTGGAGCGTGTCAGGCCCGCGCGCGGCGTCGTCACGCTCGGAGCCATCGCAGGCGGCGCGGGCCGCCCGGACCGCGCGGGTCCGCGCGACCCAGGCGGCCGTGCCTTGGCGCTTGGCCCGATCATCGCCATCGCACGGTTGGTGACGGAAGCGGGTCTGGCGTTCGGCGCGCTGCCACGCGACGCCAGCCCCGAGGAGATCATTACCGCCACCGCTGCCGTCGCTGGCGGCCTCACCGTGCTGGACCGGCGGCTGGCGCTGGAGACGCTGGCGGCTGTCGAGACGCCGCGCCTCACGCGCGAGACGCTCACCGACGGTGATGAGCCGCTCACTGCGCGCGAGCGTGAGGTGCTGCAACTGCTGGCCCAGGGCATCCCCAACAAACAGATCGCCCAGCGGCTGCGCATCAGTGAGCACACTGTCAAGTTCCACGTCTCGGCGATCATGACCAAGCTGAGCGCCGCCAGCCGCACCGAGGCCGTTACCACCGCCGCGCGCCGTGGGCTGTTACTGCTGTAGGACCCGCCCGAGGAGCAAGTCACGCGACCGGACGCGCTCGAAAACCATAAACGCGCCTGCGACGCCTTCGCGCCAATCGAAAGACGGTTACGCGGTGAAGAGCGGGTAGGTGAAGTAGATGGCCAGGGCGCTGGCGACGCCGACGAGCCAGCCGAGAACGACCTGTCCGGTGGTGTGGCGGCCCAGCGCGACGCGCGACCAGCCAACGAGGACTGCGGCGAAGGCTGCGGGCAATCCCCAGCCAGGTGCGAAGAGCCACAGGAGCGCGGCGCAGGCCGAAGCGGTCATGGCGTGCGCCGAGACCTTGTAGCTCAGGTTAATGAAGCCATTTACTACGTTCGCAAGCGTCATGGTGAGCGCCGTCGCCATAGCGGGGAACGGCGCGCGCAGCATGGCGAATGCGATCAGCATGAGTACGGCGCAGGCGATGCCGAAGGGGTAGAGCAGGTATCGCTGCTCGCGTACGCTGACGTCGAAGTCGGTCCAGCGGCCGCGCGCCACCTGGATGCCGACCAGCGCGGCGAGTGGAACAGTGGTCAGGACCAGGGCGGCTATGGCGAGCGTCACTCCCTGACGCATCTGCCCGGTGATCGTCGTGGTGACGACGACGAGCGTGACCAGCGGCAGCGCCACGGGGTGAATGACAGCCGACACTAGCTTCGCGATGGTCTGACGCAAAGGCCTCTTCTCCACCGCTTGCTCTACAGTCATGAGTCCCCCACGAATGAGCGCCGCTTGCGCTCCCGCCACGTTCCAGGCGCATCACGCATTGTATGTGCCACCCCCCGCGCTGTCAAACGCGGTGGGCGGAATACAGGCGCCGCATCAGGCGCGCCAAACCCGCATGCTGAGGCTCCGGCGCACGCTGAGGTAGACGCGGCGCAGGCTCACGCACATGTGTCTCCTGAAACCGATGATGGCCGCCATCCCGCACGGCTGGCGCTCGCGCGAGGGCTTGTGGCGCTGGAGTGAGCGCCGCCCGCCATTCGCCGGTTGGGGCCAATCAGCCGATCTTCAGCTGACTTACCTGGAAACTGCGCAGAATCCTGCGCTGGCCACCCCCGAGCGTCCAGGAGCCGAGGTCGCCCGCGGCCAGGCGGCGCCGTGCGACCACTGCGGCGCCCACCTCCGGCGGATAGCGCGGAGCGGAGAACGCGGCTCGCGGGGCGATCTGCGCCAGCCGCGCCAGAAGTGGCTGCAGCACATATTCGGTGGATTTGAAGACACTGCCGACCGCGCCGATGGGGAATGCGATATCGCGCATATTCAGCCGGTTGACGATGGCTTCGACATCCGCGGCGATATCGTCCGCCGCCTGGCGCAGGATGGCCTGGGCCGTCGCGTCACCCTCGGCGGCGGCCTCGGCGACGTGGCGCGAGAAGTCGGCGACGTGCAGCTTGCCGAGCGTGCCGCTATCCGCCAGGCGGCGCATGCCGAGTGCGTCATCCACGCCGTAGAAGCTGGCGAGCTTGGTGAGCAGCCGCGACGGGGCCATGCGGCCATCCAACATCTTCATCGCCGCGTGGATGCCATCCAGTCCGATACGGTAGCCGCTGCCCGCGTCGCCGAGAATGTAGTCCCAGCCGTCCACGCGCCACAGCTCGCCCTTATCATTCATCCCCAGCGCCGTCGCGCCTGTGCCAGCGATGGCGACGATGCCGGGATCGCCCCCAGTTACGCCTCCCCAGGCGCCCACAACGTCGTTCTCGAAGATCACTGCGCCCGTGAAACCCAACAGCGTCACGGCGCGCTGCGGCACGGGTAGGTCAAGCTCTGTATCGAAGCCTGAGAGGCACATACAGATCGCCGCGACATCGTCCAGTGTGATGTTCGCCGCGGCAAGCGCCCGCTCGATCGCCTCCAGAATGCCCTGGCTCGCGGCCTCCATGCCGACTGAGCGGTAGTTGGACGGGCCCGCGGCGCCCGTCCCGATCTCGCGGAGATCGTCACCGACGACGGCGGCGGCTGTCTTTGTGCCGCCTCCATCCACGCCAACCACAAACCGCATGAGCTACCTCGCACCTATCTACTGCTTGCGCTTCAATTCTCATTCGCCATACTGGTTCGCTCCAGCGTCTCCGCGACCGCGCGGTCGATGGCCGCCTCGTCCAGCGCGCTGGTGGGGGGAACGTGGTCGCCATCCCTAAGACGCGTGAGCCAGAGCAGATATTCATGGTTGCCGTCGCGACCGGCGATGGGCGAGCCAGTCAGCCCGCGCGCGACCAACGGAGGTCCCACAGTCGCGTCCGCCGCTGCGCGCGCGGGCCAGGCCGTGAGCCAGACCAGGAGGTCGCGCAGCACCCGGCGGTGTGTCTCAGGGTCGCTGATGACGCCGCGCCCGCGGTTGGCCGCCTCGCGGCCCGCCTCGAACTGCGGCTTGACCAGCGCAACCGCCCAGGCGCCAGGCGCGAGCAGGGCTGCCATGCGCGGGAGCACGGGCCGCAGCGAGATGAAGGACACATCGCAGACCGCGCAGTCCACCGGTTCCGGCAGACGCTCGACCTGGCGGATGTTCGTGCGCTCCATCACCGTTACGCGCGGGTCGTTGCGCAGCGACCAGGCAAGCTGGCCGTGGCCGACATCTATCGCGTACACATGGCGCGCGCCTCGCCGCAGGAGTACATCAGTGAAGCCGCCCGTAGATGCGCCGACATCCAGGCAGACGAGCCCCGTCGGGTCGAGCCCGAAGGCCTCCAGCGCCCGTTCCAGCTTGAGCCCGCCTCGGCTGACGTAACGCAGTTCGGGCGGCTGCTCCACCAGGCTGAGGTCAGCGTCTTCTGGTGTCTGCTCGCCAGCTTTTGTCGCCGCGCGGCCGTTCACCCGCACATCACCGGCCATGATCAGCGCCCGCGCCCGCTCGCGGCTCGGCGCCAGTCCGCGCCGCACGAGCAGGGTATCTAGTCGCTCGCGCATGAACTTGCGCCCGCGGGGGGGCGCGGCCGTGGCGCTGGGGTCGGTGGGGTCGTGTGTCAGGCGCTCTCTCCTCGCGTTTGCGCAGTGGTGGAACTGGTGGGCGCTGGGCGATAGCGCATCCGCCAACATCTTGTATTTGACCACATGGGCCGCGCGATTGTCGTGACGTGATAGCGGAATCTCTCAATCGAGAGCGAAGCGTCAGGTGAGCTCCAGCCGGATGAGGTCATCCAGCGTCTCGCGGCGGCGGACCAGCCGCGCGCGCCCATCCCTGAGAAAGACCACCGCGGGGCGAGGCACGAGGTTATACGCGCTGGCCATCGCCAGATGATAGGCGCCGCTCACGGGGACGGCCAGGATCTCGCCCGGCTTCGCCTGCGGCAGCGACGCCGACTGGACCAGAACGTCCCCGGACTCACAATAGCGACCGACCACCTGGACGCTCTCCGTCGCGGGCGCGTTCATGCGCTCCGGCAGCGCGGCGTGATAGCGGGCGCCATAGAGCGCGGGCCGTGGGTTATCGCCCATGCCGCCATCGACGGCAAGCGTGATGGCGTTCGGTCTCGCCTTGCGCGGGCCGACGGTGTAGAGCGCGACGCCAGCCCGCGCCACGATCGCCCGCCCTGGCTCCACGGTCAGCCGCATGGGCTCTAGCCGCAGCCGTTCGCTGGCCGTTCTCAGCGCCCCGCAGACTGCCCCGGCGTATACCTCCGGCGCCAGCGCGCGCTCATCGGGGAGATACGCCACGCCCAGGCCGCCACCCGGGCTCAGCTCGCGGATCGTGGAGCCGGTTTGCTCGTGGATGGTCGCCGCCAGCGTGGCGAGCGTCTCGATGACCCGCGTGGCGGGCGTCGCGTCGAAGAGCTGTGAACCGGCGTGCGCATGCAGTCCGGCGAGGTTCAGCCAGGGCGAGGCGGCGGCGCGGCGCGCGGCCTCCAGCGCGGCTCCGCCGGTGATGGTGAGGCCAAATTTAGAGCCAGCGTGACCAGTCTGGATGCTGACGTGCGTCTCCGTGGCGATATCAGGATTGATTCGCAGCCAGATCGCGATGCGCCGCTGACGTGCCTCGCCCAGCGCCGCGACGCGCGCAAGCTCATCCAGGCTATCCACGACTATGCGCCCCACTCCGGCTTCCAGCGCTCCGTCCAGCTCATTATCTGGCTTCATATTGCCGTGCAGGTGGATGCGCTCAGCGGGGAAGCCCGCGCGCTGCGCCAGCCCTAGTTCGCCCGCTGACACAGCGTCCAGTTCCAGCCCTTCCTCCCACAGGAGGCGGCACAGGGCCAGCGAGAGGTAGGCTTTACCTGCGTATGCGACGGCGCTCTCCGGCCAGCGCGCTGCAAACGCTGATCGAAACGCCCGCATCCGCCCGCGCAGTGTCTCTTCGTCATACACGTAGAGCGGTGTCCCATACTCGCGCGCCAGCGCCGCTACGTCCAGCCCGCCAATGCTGAGGCGCCCTTCCGGACTGACGCGCGCGGTATCAGGCCAGAGGTGTTCGTGCAGTGGCGGCTCGCCGGGATAAACGTATCGGGCGGTGGCGTCGGTCATGCGCGGCGAACTCCTTGCGTAACGGGTCAGGCGCTATCATATCATGGCCTCTGGGGAGCGCCCGGCGGAAAATCCGCGCCCAAGCGCCTGGCTTCCGCAAAGCCTACTTGCGCAGGCTAGGATAGAGCGAGAGGCGGGCGCCTGCTCATCGTCCCTCATGTGCGGCGTTTCCTTCCCTCCGAGGGAAATAGTGTCACCCCGCGCCAGCGGGGCAGGGCCGAAACAACAGATGAGGTCCGTCCAGGGAGAACAGGTTATGCGGCCAGCGAACGATGATGCGGTTTCCTATTTGCGCCTTGGATCGCATGTAGCGGAGGCGCGAATGGCGGGCCAGCCAATCGTGGCGCTGGAATCTACCGTCATCGCGCACGGGTTGCCGCGGCCGGCGAACGTTGAGGTGGCGCTGGCGATGGAGGCGGCTGTGCGCGCGGCGGGCGCGACGCCCGCGACCATCGCCCTGCTCAATGGCCAGATCGTCGTTGGATTGAGCGCGGATGAAATCGCGCGAGTCGGCGCGGAAGATGGCGTGTGGAAGGCCAGCCGCCGCGATCTGGCGCTGGCTTTGGCGCGTGGCGCGATGGCCGCCACGACGGTCGCCGGGACGCTGGCCTGCGCGGCGCTAGCGGGCGTGCGGGTCTTCGCCACCGGCGGCGTGGGCGGTGTTCACCGTGGCGCGCAGGACACGCTGGATATCTCAGCCGACCTGCCGGAGCTGGCCCGCGCGCCACTCGTGACCGTCTGCGCCGGGGCCAAATCTATTCTCGATTTGCGGCGCACCCTGGAATACCTGGAGACACTGGGCGTTCCGGTGGTGGGCTACCAGACCGACGAACTGCCCGCGTTCTACACCCGCTCGAGCGGGTTGCGCGTTACAAGCCGCGCGGATTCGCCGGCGGAGGTCGCGGCGGTGGCGCGGGCGCAGTGGGCGAGTGGGCTGGGCGGCGGCGTACTCCTCGTCGCGCCGATACCCGAAGCGCACGCCCTGCCGCGCGATCAGATGGAGGCTGCGGTCGAGCGGGCGCTCGCGGAGGCCCGGGCGGCGGATGTGGTTGGCGCGCGGCTGACGCCATGGCTGCTGGCGCGCGTCGCCGAGCTGACCGGTGGCGAGAGCGTGGCCGCCAACCGCGCGCTGCTGCTCAATAACGCGACCATCGCCGCGCAGGTGGCCCTCGCCCTCGGATGACCTCTCCGCGCGGCATGGCGGCGACAGGGTACACTATCCGGAAGCGCTATCATGACAATGACCGTATGGCTGACCGCGACCCAACTCGCCGCGATACCGGAGACTCTCACCATGACTCGATGGATACGCCAGTCCCTGCTGGTGCAGATGATTAGCCTGTATCTGGTCTTCGCGCTCGTGGTTCTCGGCGCGGGCCTGGTGGTCAACGCCGTGCTCGAAGGACAATTGCGCGGCCAGGTGCAGTCCGCCGACCTCGCGCTCGCGCAGGAAACGGCGCTGGAGACGCGCGACAGCCTCGTCAGCGCGGAACGGTCGGTCGAGGAGTTGAGCCGGCTGGGCGCGGTGCGGTCTGGTGATCAGGTGGCGATGATCGAGGACTTCCAGGCGTTCAGGGCGGCGCGCAGCGATGTCGACCATGTGTACTGGATCAATACGTTTGGCGAGCTACTGCTCGCGGTACCGTCAGAGGGCGTGACACTCCTTTCGCAATTCGAGCCGCCCGATGTGATTCAGAGAGCGCTGCTGCCGCAGACCGTCTCGGCGGTGATGGAGGTAGGCGTCGCGCATGCGCCGATGTTCGATCCCGGCGTGACCATCGCCCAGCCTGTGCGCGACAGTCAAGGACAGTTGCGCGGCATCGTCGCCGCCAGCCTCTCGCTCGCCGAGATGAGCGCGCCGCTCAAGACCGTTGTCAGCGCGCAGGCGAAGCAGCGGCACAATCTGATCATCAGGATTCTGGATAATCTGGGAGAGCTAGTCGCATCTTCCACCGATGAGCGCATGCTCAACACGATGACGGATGAGCTCCCGGGCGCGAGCGCCGCCCTCTCAGGACAGGCGACGACCCTGGAAGGTCCGGGTCCTGGCAATGTGACCTGGCTCTACAGCGCCGCTCCGGTCGCGATGGTCAACTGGGCGGTTGTCGTGCAGCGACCATCTGGTGAGGCGTTAAGTGTCATTTCCAGTTTCCGGTTGTGGCTGCTGCTGGCGGCGTTGCTCTTCGCGGCGGGGGTCGCCTTGCTGTGGATGGCTGTGCTGGAGCGGGTCATCCAGCCGCTGCGGACCCTCTCGCTCGTCCACCAGGGCGCGCGGCCATCCGCGGGTATTGTGACGGGCCGCGCGCGTGAGCTGACACGGCGCCAGGATGAGATGGGCGGGCTAGCGCGCTCACTGGAGCGACTGGAGCGCGATGTCGCGCTCCAGTTGAGCGAGCTGCAGACGCTGCTCCAGACATCGAGCGCGGTGGTCAGCACGCTCGATCCGCGGGCAGTGGCCGAGACGATCATCCACGAGGTCGGGCGGCTGGTCAATGTGCAGGCGGCGACCGTGCTCGCGCCTGATGAAAGCGGCACGCTGCGTGTGCTGGCCAGCGACGGGCGCAGCGATGACTACGTCCGCACGCATCAGCGCCAGCCCAACGATCCGCATTCACCAGCGGCGCTGGCGCTGCGCGAGGGGCGCGTCGTGCAGTTGCTGGCCGGTGACGTTGACGTCGACCCCCAGATGCGGACCTTCCCGGTGAAAGCCTATGAGGAAGGGTTCCGCTCGATGCTGGCGGCGCCGATCATTAGCCGCCACGCGGGTGGGGTCGTGCTGCTCGTCCACCGCACGCGCGCCATTCCCTTCAGCGAAGACGAGGTCAACCTGCTGCTCACATTCGCCAACTATGCGACGCTGGCGTGGGAGCATGCGGTGCTCTATGAGCGCAGTGACGAACGCCTGCGTGAGGTCGCCAGCGAGAACGCACGGCTGTACCAGCAGGCCGCGGCGGAGAAGCAGACGCTTGCGGCGATCATGGGCAGCATGAGCGACGGATTGGCGCTGACCGGCGTGGATGGCGCGATCCTCTACGCCAACCGCGGCGCGGCGGCCATCACCGGCGTGGCGAGCGAGGCGCTGGAGCGCGGCCACATCAGCGATCTGTACGCCGCGCTGCGCCAGTCGGCGGTAGATTCCACAGCGGCGGCCACCCAACTCGAAAAGGCGGCCCCAGGCTCGCCCGCGGACTTGACGCTGGAAATCAGCCGCGGAGGCCAGAATCGCGCCATCCGCTTGCGCCTGTTCGATGTGCTGGATGACTCGGGTGAAGTCATCGGGCGCGGGCTGTTGCTGCGAGACGTCACGCGCGAGCGGGAAGTCGATGAGATGAAGACTACGCTGCTTGCCGCCGTTGGGCACGAGTTGCGGACGCCACTCTCGGTTATCAAGGGCCACGCCTCTACATTGCTCGCCGATGACGTCGTCTGGTCGCCGGAAGACCAGCGGCATAGCCTGGGCATCATCAGCGCCGAGTCCGACCGCCTTGCAGACCTCGTCGCCAACCTGCTCGACCTGACGCGCGTTGAGGCCGGCCTGCTGCCGCTTCACCTCGCGACCTGCGCGGTGGATGACCTGATCGCGGGCGCGATCCAGCGCCTGTGGCGTCCAGCGAGCGCCGTGGAAATCGCCATCGAACCGGATACACCTGCTGTGCTGGTAGACGGGGCGCGCATTGAGGTCGTGCTGCGCAACCTGCTGGCGAACGCGCTGGTGTATGGTGGCCAGCATGTGCGTGTGCGCGCCGGTCGCGTCGCGGATACCAGCGAGGTCGCGATCACCGTCTCCGACGATGGGCCGGGCGTCGCGCCGGAGGATGTGCCCCACCTCTTCGAGCGTTTCTATCGCGCGCGGCGCGGCGAGGGGCGCAGCGGTGGCGCGGGCATTGGCCTGGCGATCTCGAAAGCGTTCGTCGAGGCGCACGGTGGAGCGATCCATGCCTGGCTGGACGAGACAGGTATGTCTATTCGACTGACATTGCCGTCAGCGCCGGACGCGCCAGGCGCCGAGCCCGCCGCGCCGGCGGCGAGCATTCCCGGCGACGCGTGAGCGCGCCTGACGTGTCCGGCGGCCTCAAATCCACGGAAAGGACTGCGATGATGCAAGCCAAACGGATTCTGGTAGCGGAGGATGAGGCCTCCTTGCGCGACTTCATCGCGCGGAACCTGCGCGCGCGTGGTTTCGAGGTCTTCGAGGCGGAGAACGGACTGGAGGCGCTCGCGCACTGGGAGCGCGAGCAGCCGAGCCTCCTGCTGCTGGACGTGATGATGCCGCGCATGGACGGCCTGGAAGTCTGCCGCCGGGTACGCGAGCGCTCCACCGTCCCCATCGTGGTGCTGACGGCGCTAGACTCCGAGCGCGACAAGGTGGCGGCGCTGGACCTCGGCGCGGACGATTATTTGACCAAGCCGTTCGGTGTAGAGGAACTGCTGGCGCGGGTGCGGGCCGTTCTGCGCCGCACGCAATGGGATGCGCTGCCGCCCGCCGCCGGTGTGCGCCGCTTTGGCGATCTGGAGGTTGACCTGGAGGGGCACAGTGTGCGGCTGCGGGGCGAGGAGATCCGGCTGACACCCACTGAATTCGGCCTGCTGGAGCAGTTCGTCATGAATCCCGGCAAGCTGCTCACCCACCGGATGCTGCTGCAGCGTGTCTGGGGGCCGGAATATGGCGACGAGGCCGAATACCTGCGCGTGTATGTCGGCCGCCTGCGCCGGAAGCTGGAGCGCGACCCCGCCGCTCCGCGCCTGCTCATTACCGAGCCCGCGACTGGCTATCGCTTCACTCCACCCTCCTGATACGCGCCAGAGGCGAGCCGCCACAGGTATCCCGGCGCCGCCCCGCCCCGCGCGCTCTCCCTGACGAGAGCGCGCGGGGCGGCTCCCGCTTCCCTGGGGCCGCGACGCCAGGTGTTCCTTCACCACAACGTTTACACAATATTTACGACCGCCGCCCGCGCGTTTACGGGGCGTTGACGAACTGGATGGTACCGTTATCCGCACAGGTGACAGACACTGGACATACGGCTGGTGGTGGTTTTCGCTAGCGGTGTCTGGTCAGGGAGGCGAGATGGGTACCGCCATGACGACTTCACCCGCCGGCGCGTGGCCGGGCGCGAGTTCCGCGCCCGTCATTGAATTGCGTGGCGTATCGAAGCAGTTCCGCACCCCAACGGGTGGCCTCTATACCGCTGTCCGCGATCTCAACCTGGCGATCCGGCCGGGCGAGTTCATGGCGGTGGTGGGGCCGACTGGCAGTGGCAAGTCAACGACGCTGACCATGATTTCCGGGCTGGACCGCCCAACCGCTGGCCAGGTGCTAGTTGGCGGCGAGCCGGTCAAGGGTGTCAGCCCGAGCATCGGCTATATGTTCCAGACCGACGCGGTCTTCCCCTGGAAGAGCGTGCTCGCTAACATCGCCGCCGGGCCAACGTTCCGCGGGGTCTCGCGGGCGCAGGCCAACGCGCAGGCCCGCGAGTGGGTCGCGAGGGTAGGGCTGGCGGGCTTCGAGGACCGCTATCCCTACCAGCTCTCCGGCGGCATGCGCAAACGTGTCGCGCTGGCGCAGACGCTTATCAACGAGCCGCGCATCCTGCTGATGGACGAGCCGTTCAGCGCCCTGGACGTACAGACCCGAACGCTGATGGAAGACGAATTGCTCCAGTTATGGTCGGCGACCTCAGCCTCCGTCGTCTTCGTGACACACGACCTGGAAGAGGCGATCTCGCTCGCGGACAAGGTCTGCGTGCTGACAGCGGGCCCAGCCACCGTCAAGGGCATTTACACCATTGACCTGCCGCGACCGCGTAATGTCGCTGAAATCCGGTTCGATCCGCGATTCGTCGAGCTCTACCACACCATCTGGGAAGACCTCAGAAGCGAGGTGATGATCAGCTATGAGCGCACACAGCGTTCAGCCCGCAAACCTGAATAGCGCTCTCCCGGCGGAAGACGTGGAGTTGCGCCGGATTCGGGCAGCGACGTTACGGCGTCGTCTCATTGTTAACGCCCTGCGCGCGCTCGTGCTGGTCGTGATCCTGGGCGGCTGGGAGATAGGCGCGCGAACGAAGGTCATTGACGCCTTCTTCTGGGGCCAGCCATCCGGCATCTGGGCGCAACTGGTGATGTGGGTCCAGGACGGCACGGCGCAGGGACCCCTCTGGCAGCAGATCGCCGTGACGCTGGAGGAGGCTGTCGTCGGCTTCTTCATCGGCGTGCTGTTCGGCGTCTTCTTTGGCGTCACGCTCGGCACAAACCGCTTCCTAGCTGATGTGCTAGGCCCATACATCAAGGCGGGTAACTCGATCCCGCGCGTGGCGCTAGCGCCCATCTTCGCCATCGGCCTGGGCCTGGGACTGCAGTCCAAGGTGGCGCTCTCGGCCGTACTGGTCTTCTTTATCGTCTTCTTCAACGCCTTCCAGGGCGTGCGCGAGGTAGACCGCAATTTGCTGGCGAACGCGCAAATCCTGGGCGCGAACCGGCGGCGTGTCGCGACAGAAGTGATCATCCCGTCGGCGCTTACCTGGATCATCGCCAGTCTGCATACGAGCTTCAGTTTCGGGCTGGTCGGAGCGGTGGTCGGTGAGTATGTAGGCGCGACGGAAGGCCTGGGGCTGATGGTCCAAAGTTCGGGCGCGAACTTCAACACCAATGGTGTCTTCGCCGCGCTCGTCATCCTCGCGATTGTCTCCCTCACCGCGGAGGCGCTGGTGACGGCGTTGGAAAACCGGCTGATCCGCTGGCGACCCGCGCAGGCGGTGGAAGCGACACTCTAGCCGCGCGATGCTCGAGCAGCACGGCTGCCTCAGAGGAGGTGAACGGAACAGGGCTTTGCGCGCGAGTCGCGGGCCGCTTGCCCGCCCCGTGGACTGGTGTGGAGGGCCACAACGGTGGCCACCCATGATGCGATGCTCCCGTCAAGGGATCGCGGAGGAATTATGAATCGTTCGACGAAGCAACTGATTCTGGCGGCCGGGATGACCACGGCGCTCATCCTTTCCGGCTGCGGGACCAGTAGTGGTGGCAGCTCCAGCGCGGGCAAGGTCCACCTGAACATTATGGTGGGTGGTCTCTCCAAGCAGATCTATTTGCCCAACATGCTCGCCAAGCAGCTTGGCTACTTCGACGCCAACGGGCTGGATGTGACGCTGATCGATGAGGCGTCGGGCCAGTCTTCTGAGGACGAGGTGCTCGCTGGGCAGGTGGATGCTGGCTCTGGTTCCTACAACCACACGATTGAGTTGCAGGCGGCGGGCAAGGCCATGGAGTGCGTCGTCCAACTGGACATCGCCCCCGGCGAGGCGGAAGTCGTCTCGGCGAAAGAAGCCGCTACTCTCACGACGCCAGCCAGTCTCGCGGGCAAGAATCTGGGTGTTACGGAGCTGGGTTCTGGCACGCAAACCTTGACCGAGGCGATCCTCAACAAGGCGGGCGTGAATCCAACCAACGCGCACTATATCCCGGTTGGCGCGGGTGATACGTTCATCGCCGCGATGCAGCAGGGTCGGATTGACGCTGGCATGACCACCGAGCCGACGATCTCGCGCCTGGTTTCGAGTGGCGTGGGCAAGGTGCTCGTTGACCTGCGCACCCCACAGTCCACGCAGGCCGCGCTGGGCGGCAACTATCCATTCATCTGCGTCTTCATGAAGAACGACTACGTCAACAGCCATCACGATACCGTGCAGAAGCTGGTGAACGCGTATGTCGAGACGTTGAAGTGGATCAACTCGCACTCAGCCGCTGACATCGCCGCCAAGATGCCCGCCGACTACTATGCCGGCAACCAGACGCTCTACGTCACGGCGCTGCAGAACCAGAAGGCGATCTTTAGCCCGGACGGCTTGATGCCCAGCGATGGCCCGGCGACGGTGCTTGGCATCGAGCAGCAGATCGGCAAGGTGAAGGCTGGCCAGAACATTGACCTGAGCCAGACCTATACCAACAGCTTCGCCAGCGCCGCAAGCTAGACCAGCCTGGCAAGCGAGCGACCCGCTCTGCGCGATGCGGCCTTTGTGGTATACTGCAAGGGCCGCATCGCGCGGCGCTTTCTCCTGGGGATGTCGGGTTTCGACAGGCGGGGGAAGGGGACGTTTGCAGGTCGAGGCGCCCGACGCACCCTCGTAAAAACGGGCAAAAACGAATAGCTGCCAACCGTGAAGGTACAGCTCTCGCTCTCGCGGCCTAACTAACCGACGAAGCGCATCCGTCTGACCTCAGCCTGATGGGTCAGGGAGCGGGTGTCACCAAGTCAGGCTGGGTAACGCGGACCACCCGCTAGGCGTTACCGAGATTCAGCGGGCAGGTTCCTGAGGAACCCCGCCGGTTGGGGTCCCTGGGCGCGTCATCAAATAGCCGGATACACCTGTAGCATATCGTCTCAGTCACACGTTTGGACGGGGAGTTCGACTCTCCCCCATCTCCACCAATCCGCTCGCTTGCTAACAAGCGAAAAGCCTCGGGAAACCGGGGCTTTTTCTTGTGGGCATATCGCCAGCTACCACGGCGCATCGCTCAGTGACCGCAGCGTTGGCGCAGTGGTGGGTGTAGCGATACGGCTTCCGCGTCGGTGGTCAAATTGGGTTGTTCCGCTGATGCCCTTGAATTGAGCGCTCAAGCCACGCTAAATAGCATCGCCGATGAGAAGTCGATACCATCTCATAAATGCCCAAGGCGCCCAGCGACCCCTGAAGAGAGGCGGGTTTGCCGGTGACCGCAGCTATTGGAAAGATAGCTTCTCGTCAAGGACCCAGCGCAAGACCGCCCCCGCGCATTGGTTAGCACATCGCGGGCACATACTGGTCGATCAGCGTCTGAGAGGAAGTCGAATTCGACCATGCGACGCCAACAGCAAATACATCTCTTTGCCCATCCGCAGAGACACCGTACAACAGATTTGAAAACGCTCCGGGACTAGGCGCCATGTTTATCCACGAATTCTGCGTGGAGGTCCACATCTCTGTCAAGGCGGTGGATTGGTCCCAGGCATTCGCCCTATACACGTCTTCGCCGACTGCGACGATGGGCATACCCGGCGCGCCGGTCACGCCCAGAAGATCAGCAAAGTTGTTCGGAACCGGCTGTCCCGATACGATGATCCACGAGGATCCATTCCATTGCTCGATCAATGGCAGATCATGAGCTCCTGGATAGGTAGTGTATACCGACGAGCCGACGGCCCACACGTCACTGTCCGATACAGACATCACCGCGACCAGCGAACTCGCAGCCGCATTGATGGTATTGGGGCTGGGCGCCACCGTCCAGGCCGTGCCGCTCCACTGCTCGATCAGTGTTTCGGTGACCCCTGATGCGTTGACTTGGTAGCCGACAGCCCATACGGTCCCTGCGCTCGTCGCCGTGACTCCTCTCAGGCCATTCTTGATGGTTGGATTGGGCGTGGAGACGATCGACCAGCTTGTCCCGTTCCATTCCTCGGCGAGTGTCTGGGCGGATTGAGCGATATCCACGGTGGTATAGCCAACGGCCCATGCGGCGCTACCGGTGATCACGACGCCCTCAAGCGCATTGTTGGTAGATGTCCGATCGGGACTGGGAACGACCGACCAGGCTGTCCCATTGTAGTGCAGGATCAATGTTTGGCTGTAGCTGCTCGACGACGGATAGTAGGAGCCCACGGCCCACACATCTGTTGGAGATGACGCGGCTACCGCAGTAAGCTGGCTGTTCGCTGAACCTGAGGGACTGGGGCTTGACACGATGGTCCAGGCGTGCCCATCCCAATGTTCGATTAGGGTCTGCGTCACATTCGATGCGTTTGTCGACGTGCCAACCGCCCAGGCATTGGAGGCTGAGATGGTCGCGACAGCTGCCAGCAAATTGTTGTCGTTAGCGACATTGGGACTGGACATGTGCACCCATGAGTGGCATGGATAACTGGGGATTCCGGTCACTGTAGATAGTGAGTGTGGTCCATCGGGCGCGACGCTCCACCCCGACACGAGCACACAACAGAGAGCAGAGGCGAGTGCGAGAGCAAGTCTGTCGATGGCCACTGGTTTAGCTGATGTGACTGCGCGTGCAATACGCATATCGACTCTCCCCTGCCAAGGTCAACCTTATCACCGGAGCTCTAGCGTGACGCCCTAGTAAAATAGTGATTGTTATCTCAGGCGCACAGCGAGTTTACACCATTTCTTGGCTCTGAGCTTGCATTTTAACCAACACCAAGTGGCCGTCCCAGGTGGAGTAGACAGAGAGAGGCCCGAGAGCCCATCCTTCTGGATATGAACACACCAGAGCAGGAAGTGCTCCGAGCCTTCCGTCATCAAGTGTACACATTG
>DASVZK010000085.1:0-58588 GCA_036391685.1 Ktedonobacterales bacterium | reverse complement strand
CGGGGGATTCGTCTTGTCTAGCGGCAGTCTGCCAGGCGCGGTGGCCCGATGGGCGCCAGGCGCTAGCGGGCGCTGGCCTTCGCTGTCTTGCGCTTGGCGCGCGGCTGCGGATAGTACTTCTCCATCGTGCGCTTGTTGCGGTACCATTCCAGGTCACCCGCATAGCGGAAGGCGAAGTAATAGACCCAATAGACCACCAGCCCGACAATCCAGAGCAGCCAGAGGTAGCGCCAGGCGCGCCAGGAGAAGAGATTGTAGTCCATCGCGTAGCGCATGCCCATCAGCACCCAGCCGACCAGCGCGACCGGGACCAGTTGGCGCAACAGGATACGGTCGAGAATGTATTTGTTCAGCGCGTGGTGACCGACGAGGCGCTTGCGGCCCTCCATCGCGTAATAGAGCGGAATGATGAGGCCCGCGGCGCAGAAGATGATCCACGGCGCGTAGAAGTGAAAGACCTCCGGCGTGCCCGCGGCTGTCGAGCTGCCCGCCGTCGTCGGGTCAGTAAAAAGCCACTGGATAAAGCCTGGCATGGGGCGCCCTCCTGGACGAGCGTCAAATGTCGCGCGCCGAAAGGCGGCGTCGGGTTTCTGCGCAATGTGAGATCGCGTGCTGGACCCGCTCATGATACCAGAGGCCGCGCGGGCTGGTCAAACGAGCCAACCCCTTTTCGCTCCGCTGGGAGGCGGCCCCCATCTCACAAAACTGAGATGCGCCTCGCGTCCTGATAGCGCGCGCGTTGACAGTCCGGCGGGCCGCTCCGTATACTTTTAATATTGGTGTGGCGCGGCGCCGCGTCGCGCGATAGTCGTTCGATACAGCGTCGAGACAGCGCGGTCTCCAGCCTGGCGCGATAGAGCCTTCCGATCACCATCCACCACCAGCTGAGAGGCAATGCCGGCATGGAACAAAACCTTCGCATCCCTGGGCCCACGCCCATCCCGCCGCAGGTCGCTGAGGCGCTCACCCAGCCGATGATCAACCACCGCGGCCCTGAGTTCGCGGCGATTCTCGCCCGGGTCACCGAGCACCTCCAGCACTTCTTCCAGACCTCCAATCGCATCCTTACCTTCCCCTCCTCCGGCAGCGGCGGCTGGGAAGCCACCGTCGTCAACCTCTTCAACCCCGGCGATAGCGTGCTCTCCGCTCCGGTCGGCGTTTTCGGCGACCGCTTCGCGAACGTTGGCGAGCGCTTCGGGCTGAATGTGACGCGGGTCGAGACGGAATGGGGGCAGGCGGCGGACCCCGCGGCGGTCGCTGCGGCGCTGGCCAAACTGCCAGACGCGAAAGGCGTCTTCCTGACGCAGAACGAGACCTCCACCGGCGTCATGAGCGACATCGAGGCGCTGGCCAAGGCCATTCGCGCCGTTCGCCCGGACGTCCTGATCTGCGTGGACGCGGTCAGCTCGCTCTCCTGCGTGGACCTGCAGATGGACGGCTGGGACCTGGATGTGGTGTTGACCGGCTCGCAAAAGGGCTGGATGGTCCCGCCGGGCCTGGCGATGATCGGCGTCAGCGAGCGCGCCTGGAAAGCCCATGAGCAGTCGCGCATGCCGCGCTTCTATTGGGATTTCACGCGCGTCGCCAAGTCGGCCGATAAGGGCCAGACCCCGTACACGCCGCCGGTCAACATCTTCTTCGGGCTCGATGTCTCGTTGCAGATGATGCGCGCGGAGGGGCGCGAGGCGATCTTCGCTCGCCACCAGCGCTGCGCTGATCTGACGCGCGAGCGGGCGCGGGCCCTCGGCTTGGCGCTTTTCGCCAACCCGGTTGTCGCTTCCAACACCGTCACCGCCATCAAGGCGCCCGAAGGCATCGGCGCGAAGGCGATCACCAAGGCGCTGCGCGAGCAGGAGGGCGTGGTCATCGCTGGCGGGCAGGAGCGGCTGGAAGGCCAGATTTTCCGCATCGGCCACCTGGGCTATGTGCATGAGCCAGAGATGGTCGCCTGCATGGACGCCCTGGAGCGGCAGTTGAAGGCGCTGGGCTTCCAGGCCCCCGCCGCGGCGCGCAGCTAATCGGCGCGGGCGCGCGGCGCCTCTTCGCGATGGAGCGCGGGCGCGAGCCGCACGCGCTCCATCGCTCGTTTCCGGCGCGGGGATGCCTTCCCGCTGCGCCGCGGGAGCTGGGCCACGTGGGATCGCTTTCTGGCGCCGCGCGCTCGCGCCAATCAATCGTCGCATACCTATCACATCAGGTTCAAAAGTAAAGAGAGTCCGATGAGCGACCAGACCAACGCGCGACCACGCGTGCTCGTGGCCGATCCTATCGCCGCCGAGGGCGTCGAGATATTGCGCGGCTTCGCCGACGTGGATGAGCGCCACGGGCTGGGCGCCGACGGCCTGATCGCCGCCATTCCCGAATATGACGCGCTGGTCGTGCGCAGCGAGACCAAGGTGACAGCCGGCGCCATCGCCGCCGCGACGAAACTACGCATCATCGGCCGTGCGGGCGTCGGCGTGGACAACATTGACGTGGAAGCGGCCACGCGGCGCGGCGTTGTCGTAGTCAATTCTCCAACGGGCAACATCGTCGCCGCCGCGGAGCACACGGTTGCGCTGCTCCTGGCGATGGCCCGCCACATTCCCGCCGCCAGCGCCGCCATGCGCGACGGCCGCTGGGAGCGCGCGAAGTTTGTTGGCGCGGAGGTGCGCGGCAAGACCCTGGGCATCGTCGGGCTGGGCAAGGTCGGCTCGGAGGTCGCGCGGCGCGCGGGCGAGAACGGCCTGGGCATGCGCTTGATCGCCCATGACCCCTATGCCAACCCCGACACCGCGCTCAAGCTGAACGTCGAACTGGTCAGCATGGACGAGTTGCTGGCGCAGTCTGACTTCGTGACGCTGCACACCGTGCTCAACAGCGGGACGCGCGGGCTGCTTAGCGACGCGGAGCTGGCGAAGATGAAGCCCACCGCGCGCATTATCAACTGCGCGCGTGGCGGCGTGGTGGATGAAGAAGCGCTGCTGAGGGCGCTGAACGAGAACCGCCTGGCGGGCGCCGCGCTGGATGTGTTCACCAAGGAGCCGCCGTTCGCTTCTCCCACCATTCAGGCCCTGATCGCTGACCCGCGCGTCGTCGTGACGCCGCACCTGGGCGCCTCTACTGAGGAGGCGCAGGTGAGCGTCGCGGTGGATGTCGCCGAACAGTTGCGCGACGTCTTCCGCGGTGAGGCGCCACGCGCAGCGGTCAACGCGCCGTTGATCCTGCCGGAGACGCTGCGCGCGCTGCAGCCCTGGATGGAGCTGGTGGAGAAGCTGGGCTATCTCTGCACGCAGCTGCGCCCGTCGGCGCTCAAGCGCGCCGAGCTAAGCGTCGCGGGCGAGCTGGCGCAGCTCGATACCCGCCCGCTGACCACCGCCCTCATCAAGGGATTGCTGGAGCCGATCTCGGAGGCGCGCGTCAATCTGGTGAATGCGCAGGTCGTCGCCCGCGAATGGGGGCTGGAGGTCACTGAGAGCCGCTCGACGACGCACGAGCAGTACGCCAGCCTGGTGACGGTGCGCGTCAGCCCGGATGGCGACGATGAGGAGACGACGCTGGCGGGAACGATCACGTGGGGCGAGCCGCGCATCGTGCGGGTGGACCGCTACGCGACCGACTTCACGCCGCGCGGCCACATCCTGATGGCGCGCAATCTCGACCGCCCCGGTATGATCGGCAAGGTCGGTGTGATCCTGGGGGAAGCGGGCGTCAACATCTCGCACATGGACGTTGGCCCGGTCGCGGCGGGCATGGCCCCCGGCCGCCAGCGGCCACCTGGTGGTGAAGCGCTGATGGCGCTCTCACTCGATGACGCGCCGCCAGCGGAGGCGGTGGAGCGCATCCGCGCGACCGAAGGCATCATGGATGTGCGGAGTGTGCGCCTCTAGCGACGGTACACGCGGCGCTTGACCGCGGGTAAGTTGGCGCATACAATTGGCGGGCCAGGTTGCGACCTGGCTCGCCCTGTGTATGGCCACGTGGGCGCGTAGAGATGAGGACTCACGCATGGGTTTCATGAAAGCCGGCAATGTCCTTTACCTGGTCTTTGGCGCCCTTGCCGTGCTCTTTGGCTTGCTGGCCCTGATCGCTGGCCTGGTGACTGGTGACACGAACGCCATGATCTACGGCGGCATCTTCGTCATCATTGGCGCTGTGCGCATCCTGTGGAGTGTCGGGCGCATGCGCCTGCTCAAGCAGGCCGAGACGCGGCAGAACCAGCAATTCATGTACAGCGGCCAGCCGGGCTATCCACCGCAGGGCTACCAGCAGCCGGGTTATCCCCAGCAGGGTTACCCGCAGCAAGGCTACCAGCCCGGCTATCCACAGTCCGGCTATCCACAGTCCGGCTATCCACAGCAGCCCGCGTATCCTCCGCAGCCTGGCTCTTATGGCCAGCAGCCTGGCTACCCGCCCGCGAGTGACTATCCTGGCGCGCAGTACCCGCCCCAGCAGTACCCGCCCCGGCAATAGCGCTGCCCGCAGCGCTTTTCGCCTGTGGCGCGTGGAGTGGGACGCAAGCGCAGAGACGGGAAACAGTGGGACCACCAACTGTTTCCCGTCTCTGCGTCTAGGCGGTGGTAACGGAACTGCGCCGCCCTCGATACGACGCTGGACTGTCCGCTACGAGCGCTTGGCCTTCCCCGCGCGTCCGGTCACATACGGCAGCGGTTTGTGTGGGCGCGCACCGGGCTCGGGTGTTTTAGAGGGACGCTCGTCCACCAGCCGCAGCGCCTCGGCGAGCGCGCGCTCCAGTTGCGGGTCGGCGCCGCGGGCGTAGTCTTGCGGCGTATTATCCACATCAATCGTGGGGTCTACACCGTAGTTCTCCACGTCCCATCCGTTATCGTTGAACCAGAACGCGAACTCCGGCTGGGTCGTGAGCGTGCCGTCGGCCAGCGCGATGTACGGGCTGATACCCACGACTCCGCCCCACGTCCGCTTGCCTACCAGCGGCCCCAACTTCAGCATCTTGAAAGCGTGGCTGAAGATGTCGCCGTCCGACCCGGCGTTCTCGTCAGTGATGCCGACGATCGCGCCACGCGGAGACTCGATGAAGTAGGGCGATGGCCCGCTCCAGCGCTGGAAGCTGTAACCCAAACGGGGCCGCATGAGCTTCTCCAGCACCAGGTTCGAGACGTTGCCACCGCCATTCCAGCGCACATCTACGATCAGGCCCTCGTAATCGTACTCCTGCGCGTAGTAGCGGTGGAAGATAGCGAAGCCGAACGAGGCCATGTCCGGCACATGCAGGTAGCCCACGCGCCCGTTGGAGCGCTCGTGAATCAGGCGGCGGTTATGCTCCACCCAGTCAATATAGCGCGCCTGGAAGTCGCTCCCCAGCGTGCGGACGGTGACGGCGCGGGGATCGCCACCGGCTTGTGGCCGCACCAGCAACTCCACCTCCGCGCCGGCCTGATTGACGAGCAGGCTTTGGGGGCTGCGCTCGCGTGTGGTGGGCTGGCCGTTGACGGCGAGAATCGCGTCGCCCGCCGCGACGTTGACGCCGGGCGCGAGCAGCGGCGACGTCGCTTCGGGAGCCCAGGTGTCGCCACGCACGATGCGCGCGACTATATATTCGCCGCGCTGCTCGTCGAAGCTCCAGTCGCAGCCGAGGCTGCCCTGAGCGTAGTGCGGGCGCTCGCGGTATTCGCCGCCGAACTCATAGGCGTGCGAGGAGCCAAGCTCACCCTGCATTTCCCAGATGAGATCGGAGAGCTCCGAGCGCGAGCCCACACGCTCCACCAGCGGCTCATAGCGCTCGCGTACCGTCTCCCAGTCAATGCCGCTCATATCGGCGGTCCAGTATTGTTCCCGCTGGAGGCGCCAGGCTTCACGGTACATCTGGCGCCACTCGGCGGCGGGCCAGATGCCCACCTTCACGCGGTCGAGGTCGAGCCAGCCCGACGCTCGCCCCGGCTGCTCACCCTCCGGCCCGTCGGCGGGCTTCTCGCCCGCGCGGATGAGGCGCAGGCGGTCATGTGAGCGGTAGACGAGCATCTTGCCATCCGGCGTGACCGCGAAATCGCTTACTTCGCTGGTGAGCTGGTCCAGTTTGGCGCTCTCGAAGCGATACACAGCGAGCGCGCCGTCGCTGGGTGGTGTGAGGGAGGTCCAGTGCTCGTTGAGCGTTCCCTCGACCGGCCGCGACGTGAAGACCGCGCCGCCCCGGATGCCCGCGATGCGGCTGTACCGCCCTTCCGGAACGGGAAAGCGCACGATGCGCGCTGTGATGTCTTCGAGGTCGATCTCGGTGGGCAGATCTACCCCGTCGCTGGGCGTTTCCGCGCCTGCCTGCGCGTCTTTACCGTTCTGCGATCCTGCTTCTCCGGCTGGGCTATCCAGCTTCTCCGTTTTCTCGGATGTGTCTTCCTTCTCTTCGCTTTCGGGCATTGGCGGCAACGGCGAGAACGGAGAGCGGGTGTCGCGCTTGAGCGTGATGAGATAGGGGCGCACGCCGCGCGGAAAGCTCATGTCAAAGACCATTTGGTCTTGCACGGGATCAAAGTCGCGCGCGCTGAGGAAATAGAGGTATTTACCGTCGGGATCGAAAGCGGGCGCCATGTCGTAGCGCAGCGGATCAGTGACCTGGGCCGTCGCGCCAGTCGGGACGTGGGCGATCTTGATGGCCGTCTGCCGCCCGTTGATCGCATAACTGTAGGCCAGATACTTGCCGTCGGACGACCAGGCGAGGCCGCGCTGATGCATCGCGTCCTCTTCGCGGCCGTGGTCCGTGTGGTCGAGTGTCCGCATGTCGCCGCTATCCATGTCCACGACGATGAAATCTCCGCGGTGGTTGGAGATCGCGACCAGTGAGCCGACCGGCGCGGCGACAAGCTCCATGACATGGCCTGTATCGAGGTTCTCGAAGACACGCGCGCTGGCCGGGTTACCAGCCGTAAAGACGGCGAGGCGCGGCTCGGCGCCGGTGTCGGCGATAGCGGCGACGCGTTTGCCATCCGCCAGCCAGGCAGACAGGCGGTAGCGCGTGCTTTCGGGGTCGCCATGCTGTGTAACGGCTCCCTCGAAGGCGCCCAGGCTGAAGAGCTTGCCACGCGCGGTGAGCGCCACGCGGTCGCCACGGGGAGGAATGGAAAAGGACTCCAGCCAGCGGCCCGCGGGCGCGAACTTCCGCGCCGTGTGCGTTCGCGTCCCCGTCAACGCCACATCGATCTTGCGCCCCTTTTTGCCACCGGGCTCGACGGTGTAGAGATCGCCGCCAGCGTGATAGACGAGGGTCTCGCCGTCCGTGGTCAGACCGCGGGCGTAGTAGTCACGCTGGTCGCTGTGGCGGCGCACATCCTCACCTGAAGGCAGACAGGAGTAGACATTGCCAATGCCTTCGTGATCGGAGATGAAGTAGACGCGGGCGCCGACCCAGCAGGGGTAGGCGAGGTTGCTCTTGAGATCAATCAGGCGCTGGAACGCGCCGGAGCCATCGCGGTCAATCCAGAGATAGCCCGCCGTGCCGCCGCGGTAACGCTTCCAGTGCGCGGGCTCGTCGGTATTGCGGCCAACGATGATAGCTCCGCTCGGCCCGAAGGCGACCGAGTGCGCTGGACCCCACGGCAGCGCGCGCGAGAGGCCGCCCTGTGGTGAGACTTCATGCAGCGTCCGCCAGCCTCGCATTGGCTGAAAAGCCCCGCTGCTGAAGATGATGGCCGAGCCGTCAGGCCGCCAGCCGGCGATGTTCGCGCTCGCGCCGTTGTAGGTCAGCCGCCGCGCATCGCCCCCGTCCGCGGGCATGATGTAGACCTCGTCTGGCCCTTCGGACCGGCCGGTGAAGGCCAGCGTCTTGCCGTCGGGCGAAAAGCGGGCGTTGGTGATCTCAGATACGCCTGCTGTCAGGCGCTCCGCGCGCCCGCCATTGAGGCCAATCATCCAAAGATCGTCCTCAGCCGTGAAGACGATCTGGTCGCCGTGAATCGTGGGAAAGCGAATGTATCCAGCGTGCGCCATACGTGATAGGTCCTCCCCCGTATTGGTCCTACATCGGCGCCGGCCACGGCTGAGAAGAAGGGTTATGTCATGGCGGGCGAGGTGGGTGTTGGATCTGGCCGTGAGGCGGCCACCCGGTAGACTGTACGCGCGGCGTGTGACCGGTGTCAAACGCGGTCAGGAGTGACTTGCGCGGCGCTGGAGCCCGTGATATGATTGCATGGCTGTCGGCCAGAGGCCATCAGGTCTCTCCCGACGCCATATTCCCGGATCGTCTAATGGTAGGACAGCTGACTCTGGATCAGCCAGTCGTGGTTCGAATCCACGTCCGGGAGCCACATCAAACGCCAGCCTGCGCGGGCTGGCGTTTTGTGTTGCGATTTCCGCCGCGCGCTCCCGTTTGGGGCCAGTGTGCTACAGTCTGCCCAGGGAGGCGTTATGCGCAAGGGCTGGATTGCGGGGCGCTGGGGCGTCGCGGCGATCAGGGCGCGCGCGCTTCCCGGCGCGTGGCCATGGTACGCCGCGCGGCTACGACTGCTGCCGGTGGACGCCTGGCAGCGGGTGCGGCGCGTTTCGCTCGCCCGGAGGCTCATGGAACAGACACACCAGATCTCACACTCGACCGCCGCGACGCCCACCGAAGCGGTCGCCGCCCAGAATGGGCATGAGCGCCTGGAGCGGTCGCCGCGCGTATTGCGCGTGCTGCTCGTGCGCCACGGGCAGGCGACCTTCAATGTTGAGGGGCGGCTGCCAGGCCAGCTTCCGGGCATCCCGCTGACGGACGAGGGACTGCGGCAGGCGAGCCGCGCGGCGGTGGCGCTCGCTGGCTTGCGGCTGGACGTGGTGGTCAGTAGCCCGCTGGAGCGCGCGCTGGAGACGGCGCGGATCATCGCCCGCGGCTGGGCGCTGGATGTACGCGAGGATCCGCGGCTGATGGATACGGACGTCGGGCCATGGGCGGGGCGCAAGATCAGCGATATCGCCAAAGAGGACCCCAACTGGGGCGCATTCCTCAAGAACCCCACGCAGCCGCCGCCAGGCGTGGAAAGCATGGACGCGGTGCGGGCGCGAGCCGCGGCGGTTATCGAGGACCTGCGCGCTGGTGATGGGATAGGCGAGAATATCGTGGTGGTCGCGCACGCCGACGTCATCAAACTGGTCATCGCGCGCTATACGGGCATATCTGTGGAGTCCGCGCTAGCGCTGCACATCACAAACGCTTCGATCACCGCGCTGGCTTTCGTTGGCGAACATCCCCCGGCGCTGCTGGCCGCGAACTGGACCGCCGCGCCCGACTGGCTCGTGTCGCCCGCGCCCAAACCCGCCCACGCCCCCAAGACGGTTCCCGTGCTGGCGCCACACTCCGCCAGCGACAAGCCGGTGATTCTCTAAACCGCTCGCTGGCTGTTAAGCTGGATGGACGCAAGGCTCGGCGCTCGGCCTTCGCTTGGCATAAGACTTGCGAAGCCAGTAGCGGATTCTCCTGGCGCGCGGGCTTTCGCGCTTCAATCTGGCGCCGGCGTTGGGAATCGTTCAGTCGTCGCATAGCGGTCAGCGGTCGCGCTGTATTCCGGGCTGCCGCTCAGACGCTGGTTTGGGCTTGTGTCTCCCACCACCTTCTCTGCGCGGTTCGCGCCTGCGGGCTCGCGCAGCGTTGTCGTGTCTGTCGCTGGCGTATGTGGCGTCAGCGCGCGCTCGGTGATGAGGAGCGATACGTATGAAGTCGTTTGACCCCATTCCCCACTCGGGTATCCTCAACCAAATCTTCTATCTGACCACCGCCCAGATTCATCTCTTTGGCTGGCCAGCGGGTGGCTACTCGATCAACCTGATTCAGCTCATCATCCTGATGACGCTGGCGGTCATTGTGGTGTATGTGACGGAGCGCCTGACCAAGAGCAAGATTGGCGGGCTTTTCATGGGTGTGGTTGTGACGCTCATCGGCGCGTTCCTGATGCAGACGATGACGACGCATGTGCCGGACTTCCTGTTCGAGGGCGTGCGTATCGTCAGCTCACTCATCGGCGCGATCATTGTCGCCGTATTCTATGTCCTGATACGCGGGCAATTCGCCAAGTCGTCCAGGTAGCGCGCGTGACTGCCCGGTGGCGTCCGCGGCCTGGAGGGCGCGAGCGCCGCCGCGCGCTCACGCGCATGACGCGCAGAACGTGAAAGGAGGGCGTGTGATGCTACTGATTGGCCATCTGCTGAAAAGCCTGTTCCGCGCCTTTTTCAAGATTACGCTAGCGGCGCTCGTGACCGGGGGCCTGGCCGCCGAGGGCGCTCTAGGGCTGGCCTATCTCTATGGCTTCGGCTGGCCGCCAACACGGCTGATCGTGATCCTGGCGATCGCGATTGGCGTCTTGGGCGCTTATGCCGCTGGGCTGACAACTCTGCTCCAGGAGGCGCTACGCGCGGCGCTCACAGTGGAGCATGGCGTGGTCCGCGGAGTTGAGGAGGAAATCGCCGGGGTCGGCGGCAAGCGGCGCGCCGTCGCCGCCCGTCGCTAATCGGGCGCCATGCATCCGGGATGTTTTGAGTTGGGCGCGCCACGCGCGCGGTCTGGGCGCGTGCGCGCATCTTTCTGGCCCTCATCCTGGCCTTCATCCTGGCCTTCATCCTGGCCTTCATCACGCGCTCCGGTCGCGAGTGGTAGCATAGGGTGAACGTGAGCGTTGTCGAGCAGTTGGATGTCACCAGCGGGCAGACGTGAGAGGAGCGGCGAGCGCGATGACTGAGGCGGCGGAGCGCGCGTTTAGCGCAAAGATTGGTCACGCTCATCTCAAGGTGCGCGACCTCGACCGCGCGGTGGCGTTCTACGAGCGCTTCCTCAAGTTTGGGGTGAAGGAGCGCGTGGCGGACCACTATGTCTTCATGACTGGCGGCGCGTTCCACCATGAGATTGCGCTGCAGCGGGTCGCCCCCAACGCGCCCTCGCCCTCACCCCAGGGGACAGGCCTCTATCATGTGGCCTTCGAGGTCCCCAGCAAGCGCGACTTCGCCGCCGCCTACGCCACGCTCCGGGACGCGGGTATCGCTGTCGCCCCGGTGGACCACTACATCAGCTGGGCGATGTATTTCGACGACCCCGACGGCAACGGGCTGGAGATCTACTGCGACACCCGCGGCGAGCCAGACGGCCGCACGCTCTGGGCCGGCGACAACATCGACCTGCCGTCCGAGAAGATCATGGCCGCGCTGGGGGAGTAGGGAGTCGCTCCCTTAGCGCATGCGCGCGGAGAAGCCGCGCCAGGACGCAATCAGTCCTTCGCGGAACGTGATGAAGCTCGCGCCCTCGAAGACGCGCGCCTCGTCGTCGGCGTCGCGCGTGTAGCTCCAGCGCCACTCGGCGGCCGCCAGCGCTTCATCCGGGCTGGTGAGCGCGCGGTGGACCATGAATCGGGCGTCGTAGTGGCTGGCGTCGAACTCCGTGATGAACCCTTCGATGGCCGCACGTCCCTCGAAATGGACCGGCGGCTCATCATAGGTCGCGTCCTCAGCGAAGAGCGCCGCCGCGCCGTTCGCATCCCGCGCCGCGAGCCGCTCCCCAAAGGCGCGCAAGACTTCTTCCGGCGTCATAGACTGCTCCTTCCATCCCGTGAAAGACGCCGCTGGATGCCAGTACATCACCCTGGCGATCTTCGATACCGAAACCGCGCGTCTATTCGCCGAGCGCGTCACGCCAGCGCTGACCCGATCAGTGTGACTGGCGCGCCATCACCAGCCGTTCGCCCGGGGGCATTTTCCGCCGTCAACGCCGGGCGAACGGCTGTCTCGTAGAATTGCGCTCGAAACTCATCGCAGGTCAAAGAGCGCTTCGCGCTCGGGCGTCGTCGGGAACTCCGCGCCAGTGCGGATCAACTCGACCAGCTTCTTGCGGCCCTTGGGCGAGCCGATGAAGACAGCGCCGACGAGGCGGTCGCCCTTGAAGAAGAATTTGCGGTAGTCGGTGTTGCCCTTGTCGCCGGGAGCGGAGTGCGAAAACGATGTCAGCGCCGGGTTGTTGGACTCAGCGATGCCCATAACGGCGATGTTGGTGTTGAAGAGCGGGCTGGTGTAAGTTGGCACGTCGTTGTAGGCTTCACGCGCGCCGGCCATGTTGCGCGCCACGAGGCGGCCGTGGGCCATCGCGTTGTCCCATGTGCCCATGGTGTGATGCGTGCCGATCATCTCATCGTAGAACTCGGCCACGTCGCCCGCCGAGTAGATGCCCGGTACATTCGTTTCCAGGTAGGCGTTGGTGACGATGCCCGACTTGCGCTCGATTGGCGTATCCGCGATGAACTGATGGTTGAGTGTCAGGCCCAGGCCAACGCCGATCACATCAGCGTCGTAGCGCTTGCCGGAGGCGGTGACGACCGCCGTGGGCTTGCCGTTCGCCGACTCCACCTGCGCGATCTCCTCGCCATGCACGACATCCACGCCGTGCGCCCTGGCGATGCTATCCACCAGCGCGCCGCCCTCGACATCCAGCGTTGTGCGCAACCAGTATGGGCCGCGCATCAGCCAGGTGACATGCACATTGCGCATGTTGAAGCCCTCGGTGAGCTCGTAGGCGATGAAGCTGCCGCCGGAGGTGACGGCAGTCCTGGATTCGAGCGCGCGGGCGATGATCGCGCGGGTATCATCGAGCGTGACGAAATTGAAGATGTCGTCCACGCCCGCGACGCCCGGCACCTGGAGCTTGTTCGCCCAGCCGCCAGTGGCGATGAGCAGCGCGTCGTAGGGCAATGGTCCGCCCTTATCGAGATAGACCACGCGACCCTCAGTGTCCACGCGGGTCGCCAATGTCTCGGTCAACAGGGTGATGCGCTGCGCCTCATGCCAGGCGCGGTCGCGGATAAAGACTTTCGGTTCGGGCAGCAGGCCCTGGAGGTAGCGGGGCAGCGAGACGCGGTTGTAAAGGGTGTGCGGCTCATTGGTGATAAGCCAGATGTCGCATGACGCGTCGTTTTTGCGCAGCTCCTGCGCGCAGGTCGTGCCCGCGATCCCGTTGCCGATGATGACGTATTTCTTGCCGACTTCCGCAGCCAATGGAGCGCTCCTCAACCGGCCCGGACACAAGGCGGCAGCGGCCACTCCGGGCGATCCAGGCGGCGCAGGGCGAGCGCGCTCGCCATCGTTGCGCCGCGTGTACGCATGGCGCTGATGCGCCACCGGCTAGTGTAACACACGGCGGCCGCTGCTTTCTGGCGCGGCTCGTGGAATGCGCTGTGTCAGGCGCCGCGCTCGTCGGGGTCGCCGCGGCCCGCGAGCCTGGCAAGCCAGGTCAGCGCGGCGGCGAGCAGAGGAATGCCCGCGACGAGTGCTATGGGGAGGAAGGCGAGTGTGAGCATTGCCAGCGCGAAATGGCCCTGGCCATAGAGCCCGATGCCTACGCCGGCGTCGAGTAGCCAGATGATGATCAGCGCCAGTCCGCGCGCTTGCTCGTTGAGTTGGTTTCGCATTTCCGTCGTTCCCAGCTCACATCGCTAGGACCTGGCGGCCGCGGCGACCATGCCAGCGGCGCGCGCTCCTGCCCAGTGGTGGATGCTCTCAGTATCGCGCATCGGGCGGCGGGACCGCTACCCAGAGCGCCCGCGCTTCCACCATGCGATGCGGCGCGGAATGGCTCAGGCGCTGACGCCGTGGCGGGCGAAGAAGGCGCGCACGGCCGGGAAGTAGACATCGGGCCGCTCGACATACGTCATGTGTCCGGCGTTGGGGATGATCAGAAGCTCGCTGTCGGGTATGCCAGCGCTGAGCTCGCGCGAGGCGCGCGGCGTACAGGTGCGGTCGAATTCGCCTGTGACGACCAGCGCTGGCTTGCTGACCTTGCCCAACTGGTCTTCATACTCGATGGCGTACTCGTTGGCGGCGAAATAGGCCAGGACATCAGGAGCATAGACCTCATGCCCCTCAGCCATGGCCGCCATGAAGCGATGGTAGGCGTCACTCTCCGTTGTGGCGAAGTGAAAGGGCATCTGCATCTCCATGAGCGCCGCCACGTCGGCCTGCGTCTTCGCCTGCGCCTCCAGCGCCCATGACCGCGTGACCTGCTCGCGCAGCGCCACCGGCTCAAAGATCTCCAGGTTATGCTGGATTTCGGGCATGGACTTGCCGAAGCTGGCTGTGCAGCCGGAAAGGACGTAGTGCGACGCGCCGCCCTGCTCGATGGCGTGCGCCAGTGCGACGAACGAGCCATAGGAGTGGCCCAGCACGGCGTAGTGTGGAAGCTCCAGCGCCGCGGCCAGCTTCGTGACATCCAGCGCGAAACGGCTCAGGCTCAGTGACGCTGGATCCACGCGCTGCGAGGCCCCCTGTCCGCGCAGATCAACGTAGAGCAGGCGGAACGTGTCGCCGAGCGAGTCGAGCCAGGGATGCATCTCGTGGTGGTCGAGACCGGGCCCGCCATGGAGGACGAAGAGCGGGTAGCCGTTCTCGGCTCCGACAGGCAGGACGAAGATCGTGGCTCCATCTACGTTGATGTCCAATGACTGGCTCCTGTCGCTCGCGCGGCGCGCGTCACAGCATGCGAGCGCGCTACAGGACGATGCGCTCGCAGGTGGCGATAGTCTCGATGTGCGAGGTGTAGGGGAACATGTCCACAGGCTGCACGCTGGATAGCTGATAGCCGGAATCGCAGACCAGCCGCAGGTCACGCGCGAGAGTCGAGGGGTCGCACGAGACGTACACGAGCGTGCGCGGGCCAATCGCTGTTAGCTCGTTGAGCGCCCGGGGCAGGCAGCCGGACCGTGGCGGGTCTACGAGGGCGATATCGATGCGCTCGCGCTGGCGGCGCATGACGCCGATGACCCGCTCCAGAACTCCTTCATGCGATGTGACATTGTGGACGTCGTTGAGACGGGCGCTTTCGCGCGCGTCGGCGACGGCGCTGGGCTGCGACTCGATCGCCAGCACGTGCTCCACATGTGGCGCGAGGAAAAGCGAAAAGAGGCCCGCGCCGCTATAGCCATCCAGCGCGACATCACGCGACTGCGGGCGTAGCGCCTCTAGCGCGTGATCAACGAGCACAGGGGTCTGGCTGGGGTTGACCTGAAAAAAGGAGCCGGCCGAGATGCGGAAGACGCGGTTGAGGACGTTATCGTGAACGAAATCTTGTCCGGCGATGACACGCCCGCGACCAACCGGCAAGCCCAGGATGACCACGCCAGCGAGGCCGGGCACATCCATGCGGATAGCGGTCGCTATGGTGTCAGCCCCACCCTCCAGATCGAAGGGTGCGCCCGGCCGCGCCTCGATGGCGAGCAACGCGCCGCCGCTGCCACGATAGGAGTGGCCACCAGCTATCGCCAGCGCCCCGGATGATTTCTCGCCGGGCGCGCCGACCGCGACGCGCAGCGTGAAGCGCTCGGTGTATTCGTGCGCGCGCGCGCCCCAATGGCTCTTGATCCACTCACGCACCGCGCGATAGACCGTATCGAGGTTCTGGTGGACGATGGGGCACTCTTCCATGTCGAGCACCTCATGGCTCTCCGCCTTGCGGAAGCCAATCGCCCCATCACTTCCAATGGCGAACTGCGCCACTGTCCGGTAGCGCCAGACATTGGCGTCGTCGGGCATGCCCAGGGTCTCGCGCATGGGCGGGTCAGTGAACTTCCCGATGCGCATGAGCAACTGGCGCACGATGTTCGTCTTCCAGCGCGTTTGCGCCGGGTACGCGATGTGCTGCCACTGGAAGCCGCCAGAATCGCTCAGGTCCGGGAAGCGCGGCTCAACGCGGTCGGGAGAAGCATTGATCACGTCGAGCAACTCAGCGCGCGCGTAGTTGGCGCGCTCGCGTGTCATGCGCGCGCGGACGCGCTCGCCGGGGAGGCCGCCGGGCACGAAGACCGCCCGGCCCTCATAGCGCCCGACCGCGTCGCCGCCGTAAGCCAGATCAGTGAGATCTACTTCAAATTCGTGGCCGCCCTCCACTGCGACATCCACCCCTTCGTCTTGCTGTCTGGCTTGCCACTCTCGCTGACTGGGTTCTTCCTCGCCCCACCTGCGTTCGTCCCGCACAAGCACCTTCCCTCGACGGGTGATCCAGCGCCGCCGCCGCATCGCCAATCTGGAAGCCCGGCCCCCTCCCGCGCCACCAGTCTCTCTCAATGTGACAATTCTAGCACATGCGCGCGTATGATTAATCGCGAACGGCAAGCATAGTGTTATAGTCGCGCAGCGCCAAACGTCGTAGGCTATACAAGGCGAGCGACGCTGTCGCCGGTGATCACAGGCGCATGAGCGCGTTGACGCCCATAGCATACCAATGAGGACCAAAGTACCGATTGCGCGCCTTTCGCCGGCCGTTAGATTCTGACGTATACGTATACACTGGCGAATGTGCGATGGTGGCGCATGAATGGCGCCAAATTGTGGATGTGAGAGGAGACGGTCGGAATGGAGCCGGATGCGTCAGAGCAAAAGGATGCTATGCGCGCCAGTTCTCGAGATTCCAGCGCTCAAGACCAGAACACTACGACGCTAGGGCAGGCGCCTCGCGCGCCGGGCGGGGCGCGGATCACGCGCAAGATCGAGGCCGCGGGCGATTTCGATGATGACGGGCCACCAACCGTCGAGCGCGCCGCGTGGCTGCGCGATGACGATTACTGGCGCAAAGTCACCTATATGTCGGCGACCGGCAAGCGCCCTGCCGCGCGCGCGGAGACACGCCCGCTGTCCCGGCCCGGTCGCGCCGCTCCGCCATCGCGCATGCGCAGCCTGGCGATCCTGGCGCTGGTCGTTGGGTTCATGATCGTCGTGCCGGTTGGTGTGGCGACCGCCGCGCGCGAGGCGTCGCGCCTTGTCTTTCCCAGCAACATCCCGGGTATCAGCCAGCCGACCACCGTTCCCGCCACGCTGACGCCAACGGTGAAACCGACGGCAACGCCCAAGCGCAAAAAGTAGCGCCCCTTCCGGGCTGGCTCCTGCGCGCATGATATACTGGACTATACGCTGGCATGCGTGCGGCGCTGGCCTGATGTGATCGGAGGGCGCGCGGGATGATGGATCGTACCGGACGAGCAGGCCCACCCACCAGGGCTGACCGCGCGGCCACCACAGCGCCGCGCGGTCAGGATTTGCTCGCGCGCGGCGGGCCAGATATCGGCAAGATCGTGCGCTCTGAGTCGCACGTCCGCTACACCTGCCAGATTTACGCTCCGGGCGAGACGGCGACGCCGCCCGCGCCCGGAGACTACTCTTTTGGCTCCTTTGTGCGCATCCCGCTGCGTTCCGGCCCCGCCGAGCCCGACGCGTTCCTTGCCCCCGGCGACGCGCAGCCCGGCCAGAGCGTGGACTCCTGGGCGGTTGGGCTGATCTATGACACGATTCTCGTGAATCCTGCGTTCGGGGCGCTTGGGCCGCGTCTCTCCAATGACACGCAGGTCGAGCTTTTCTCGCCGGACTATGTCGTAGAGCGCGCGGCGCTGGTCTCAGTGCTGCTGCTGGGGGTCGTGGAGCGTGGCGCGGATGGGCGCGCTCGCGTGAGTCATGGTGTTCCCGCGCTGGCGCCTGAGCTTGGCGCGCTTGTTTGCCCGCTGGGTGATGACGCTGTGCGCCTGTTCCACGAGTTCGCTGATGACAACGTAGACGCGGTGGGCGCGGATGGCGCGCTGGGCCGGCCTTACCTGCATTTGGGCTATCTGCCGCACGCCGTCCAGCAGGACAACGCGCTGCTGCCGATGGCGATTCTGCGGCTCATCGAACGACTGGAGCGGCTGTTCCCGGAACGGCGCGCGCTGCTCTCCATCGTCCGCCGCAACTTCGCCTGGCGGCTCAAGGTGCAGTCAGCGGGGTAGGCGCGAAGGCGGCCGCGGCCCTGAAGGTCCGGCGCTCGGACAACGGGGTAAAAACCCGGCGGCTGTCTGGGCGCTGACGCGCCTGTCCGCGCGCCTCGGCCTTTCAGGGCTGAGGAGGGAGTATACGATGCGGCAATCCGAGCAGCGGCCAGAGCGCGGCGTGACGCGCCCGAATGGCGTCGCGCCTGTGCCTGTTCCAGCCAGCGCCGCCGCGCCGATTGGCATCACCAAGGGTCCCGGCGAGACGATCCACGAGTATACGTTTATCTCGCGCGACGAGGGCCGCCAGCTCAAGAACGGCGAGTATGTCTACTACCTGCTGGATGGCGAGCGCGAGGCCAGGCGCGAGGCCAGGCGCGTGCTGGGGCGCATCCTGCGCCGCGAGCCGGTGCAGCTCTTCCCGGATACCTTCCTCTCGGAGCCGGGCGTCTCACCCTCGGAAGTCGCGGCGCTGGTGGGCTATGACCAGCGCGCCAGTGATCTCTTCCAACTCAGCGTCGCCATCATGGGCTACTATGACCAGGCGCTCGGCTCGTTCGTCAATCCGTGGATTCCGCCCAGTTCCGGCACGCCAATTTACCTCACGGATGACGCCTGGCTCACTACCGCTCTCTCGCGCAAAGCGCCCGCATCCGCTGGCAGCGCGCACATCGGCTCGCTATTGACCCGTCCGGATGGCGCTGTGCCGGTCGTCTTCGATGTCAAGGACCTGGTCAGCACGCATCTGGCGATCATCGCCAGCACCGGCGCGGGCAAGAGCTATCTCGCCAGCGTGATCGTCGAGGAGTTGATGCGCCCCTACAACGGCGCCGCTGTGCTGGTGATCGACCCCCATGGCGAGTACTCGTCGCTGGCGGAGATGGCTAATCGCAGCGAGTTCAGCGACGGCGAGGCGCCGGCGCCCAATGGCGCGCGCCGCCCGCGCTACAGCGCCACCACACGCGTCTACCGCCACGATGAGGTAAAGGTGCGCCTCTCGACGCTGACACTGGGTGACCTGCGGTATCTGTTGCCCGGGATGACCGACAAGCAGCACCATTTTCTCGGTCGGGCCTATGAGAACCTGCGCCATGCCAAGAAGGGCCAGCCCTGGACGGCCGATGAGCTGAAGAAGGCGGTCAGCGACGTCGCGCGCGACAAGAACGACGAGAGCGGCGACGACAGCGGCAACAGCACGGTCGCCGCGCTTAGCTGGAAGATTGACGAGCGCTTCGGCGATAACAACATGGTCTTCGATCCGCACTTCCACCTCAACCTGCGCGAGGCGCTCAAGCCAGGGCAATGCACGGTTCTGCAACTGAACGAGGTGGACGAGCGCGACCAGCAGGTGATCGTGGCCACGCTGCTGCGCCGCATCTTCAACGCGCGGGTGGACACCGAGCGCGGCAAGTCGCATGAGGGCGCGGAGAACTACCTCGATTACCCCGTGTTCGCGCTGGTGGAGGAAGCGCACCACTTTGCGCCGCATGGCGATGAGGTGGTCTCAACGCGCATCGTCAAACAGATTCTCGCCGAGGGACGCAAGTTCGGCGTCGGTATGGGCCTCATCAGCCAGCGCCCCGGCAAGCTCGACCCCGACGCGCTCAGCCAGTGCCTGACGCAGTGCATCATGCGCATCGTCAACGAGGTGGACCAGTTGAGCGTGCGCGCCGCCGTCGAGGGCGTGGGCCGCGAGTTGCTGGACAGCCTGCCCGCGCTCTCCAAGGGACAGGCGATTATCGCCGGCGCGGCGGTGAACACGCCCGTCATCTGTCGCGTGCGCACGCGCATCACTCCGCACGGCGGCGAATCGAAAGACGCCCCCGCCGAGTGGCGCGAGTACCATTCCGCCCACGCATCCGCCGCCCGCGAGCGCGATAGCGCCATCCTCGCCCGCCCCGACCGCCCTTTCAGCATCTTCAAGTCCGACGACGCGATCTGAGGCGAACGAAGAAGTGGTGAAGAGCATATGGACGAACTCAAGAGCGTGAGACTCAACATGTCAATTCCATTTGCGTTCGGCTGGTATGGATCGGAACTTGGCGCGTATCGTCCGTGCAAGTCGACCTATGAAGTCTACTCCTACGAGTCGCTGCCACCGATTCCAAAGGCCGACCCCCAGTTCACGTTCCTGGCGCTGGATGAGCCTGTTGAGAAAGCTCCGCCTGTCAATGACTGGGAACGAGCTGAGTGGCGGAAGCTAGAACGGTTAATTCAAGAAACCAAGTCGCTTGGTATCGTCTTGCCCGACCCTTTCCTGCATTTCATGAGCGATGCTCGTCTTCAGGGGCAAATCATCTCCAGTACATGCTGCTGGTTCAATCTGTCGAATCGCCTTGTCCGCTGTCCAGGTTTTGACGGCGCCTATTTGATTTCCTTCTTGCGCGACCAGCAGGATTGTGTCGTGTGGTGTCTCTGTTTGATTCCAGGCAGACAATATTATGTCCTGGCTGTCGACGATGATGCGCTGATGACCTTGTCTTCTGCGGAGTATCACGTGCTGCTGGGCAACCTTGAACCCGATGAGGAGTCCGGCGACATCTTCGCGGAAGCGAGTCGCGCATCATCTGCGGACAACGTGGCGGAGACTGCTAGGACCAACATATGGATTTGTGCGCCATCTTTCGAGTCCTTCATCTACCGTTTCTGGTTCGAGAATGAAGTAGCGAACAAATTCGATCCTTGCGAGAATACCCTCCTCGCGCCCTTATCCGACGCCGAGCGACGGTATTTGGAACACTACACAGGTTGACCGATACTGAACGGCGACTATATGGACCACGATAAATAGAGGCGCCCAGAGCGAGCGGCGAGGGGCAACGGCCGTTGCTCTCCACCGCTACGCTGGCGTGGGTTCCCCCTCGCCCCGCAGGGAGAGGGGGTCAGGGGGTGAGGCCCCTACGCCCTCATCTCCGCCACCGCGCGCGGCTGCGTCGCGGCCTCGGGATGACGCGCGCCAGTGAAGCGCTGCGCCAGGCCGGTCACGAGCAGCGGCAGGGCGAGGGTCGCGTCGGTCGCCACACTCAGGCCCTGGCTGGCAGCGTCGCCGGTCGCGCCGATGGTGACGCTGGCGCTGATGGCTGGCGTCTGACCGCCGAGCGCGGCAATCGCCTCGCGCGCCTGGAAGAGCAGACCATCCTCCATACCGGCGCCAACACGAACGAGGCCCAGGCTGGCGCGCGCGCCGAGCGCCTTCGCCAGCGCCAGCAGGTCGGCGGCGGGGTCGAGCGCGATGGCGGAGCCAGCCGTCCGCGCAGCGAGCAGCGCGCCGCCGATCTCGCTGGCGTTCACGTCGAGCGAGATGACCAGTACACCGAACCGCGCCGCCGCCTGGAGCAGGCCCTTGCGCGGGGCGCGGATGGCCAGCGCCTCGCCGAGCGCCTTCCAGAGCGTGGCGGTCGCGGCTGGCTGGTCGTGTTTGGCGGCGAAGTCAGTCAGGAACTCGCGCAGGTAGGCCAGCGTCTCGGCTCGGCCCGCCTCGCTGGCCACCGTTCCGGCGTCGTCGCTGTAATGCGCGTAGCCCAGCGACTCGTAAAGGTCGCTGAAAAGGTCGCTGGCGCTGGCGATAACAACATCCACATAGCGCCGTTCGACGGCATAGACCAGCGTCTCACGCAGCCCGCCCGCGATCACCGGCTGCGCTAGCGTCAGGGCGAGAGTCGCGCTCTCGGCGCGCAGCATACGCTCCCACGACGCCAGCGCGCGGCCCATCTGCCGCCCCTGCCCCGCGCCCGCCGTCAGCTTGTCCAGCAAACCGCTGATCGAGGCGGTGGGATTGACCAGTGGCGGCTCGGTCGCCATCAACTCGCGGCCGTCCGGCAGCGTGACACGCTCGCCAGTATGCCCCAGCGCGACCACCGTCGCCCCACCCCGCGCGCACGGCTCGCAAGCAGCGTCCGCAGCTTCGCCATACGTGCCAACGTCAGGGGTGACGCCGTAGGCGGGCCAGATCATGCGGCCTTCGCCCTGGGCGGCGTTCTGTGATGCGCGTTGGGCGAGCGCGGCCTTGCGGGCGTCAGACATCGCGGGCGCCTCTGCCAGCGCGGGCTCCTTGGAGACAATGCCCGCGGCCAGCCGCGCCTCGGCAGCGGCGATCAGCTCATCGGTCGCGCCATGCGCGCCGTGGTGCGGGCCCTTGAATGAGAGGCCGCGCTGCACCAGCATGCGGTCCATCTCCTGGACGTCGAAGGCGTCCTTAATGTAGGCGATAGCCTTCTCGTGGTCAAAGTTCTTGCACGAGAAGATGTCCATCGTGAAGTAGTCGAGCTCGGGAAAGGTGTGGATCGCGATGTGGCTCTCGGCGATGACGACCAGGCCGGAGACGCCTGAGTAAGCAGGGTCGGGCGCCTGGTACTCGAACATGTAGGGGCCGCCGATTTTGGTCATGCCAATCGCGGTGGGGTAGTCGCTGAGGACGCGCTCGACCAGATTACGGTCAGCGAGCTTGCGGGTGTCGCACTTTGAACCGTCAATGATCAGGTGAGGACCGAACACGAGTGTCTCCTTATACGCCCAGGGCGCAGTACTCCCGGGCAGCGGCAAGCGCCGCTAGCTCTCGCCTGTGAGGAAACAGGCGATGTACCAATGCATAAAGTCGTAGGCGATGGTCGCCTGCCTGGTACTCATATGCCCTCTTCTGCTCGCCAGACTCCCTACCCAATCGACGCCATGTGCTGATGGCGCGGCGAGCGACCGTTGTGCGGCGGCGGCCCGAGGAGGCGGTCCGGCGTATCGGACGAATGTGGCGTATACGGGTGGGGGGTATACCCACCTGCAACCTTGCAAATAATACGACACCGCGCAGGTCATATCAACCTGTGCGGTAGCGGCGCTACCGCCGCTCCAGCCGGGTGAGAAAGGCGGCGAGGTCGTCGGGAAGGGGCGCGTCAAAGACCAGCCATTCGCCGGTCCAAGGGTGGCGGAATTCCAGATGCGCGGCGTGCAGGAACTGGCGCGGCGGCCGGGGCGGCTGCGCGCGCCCATAGACTGTATCGCCCACGACGGGATGATGGATGGCGGCCAGGTGGACGCGAATCTGGTGCGTGCGGCCCGTCTCTAGCTGGATTTCCAGCAGTGTGCGGCCGGGTAGCGCCTGGAGCGTGCGGAAGAGCGTGCGCGACGGGCGACCGCCGCGCGCCTCGCTGACAACCGCCATGCGCAGGCGGCGGCGCGGGTCACGGCCAATCGGCGCCTCGATCTCGCCCTGCGCGGGCTCCACATGTCCTTCGACCAGCGCCAGATAGCGCTTGACCATCGCGCGTTCGCGCATCTGGTCCGCCAGGGCGGCGTGGGTCGCGACGTCCTTGGCGATGACCAGCAGGCCAGAGGTATCCTTGTCCAGCCGGTGGACGATGCCGGGCCGCTGGGGATCATCGCTCTCGCCATCCATGCCGGGCGCGTGGGCCAGCAGCGCGTTGACCAGTGTGCCGGTGGGATGCCCGGGCGCGGGATGTGTCACCAGTCCAGCGGGTTTGTCCACTACCAGCAGGCGGTCATCCTCGTAGACGATCCGCAGCGGGATGGCCTCGGGCAGCGGGCGCTCGTCACCAGACGCCCCGCCACGCGCCTGACCCAACGCGGGGGCGAGCGCGAGCCGCTGGCCAAGCTCCAGCGGCAGGCTGGGCTTGGCTACCTTGCCGTTGACGGTGACCTCTCCCGCCTTGATCGCCGTGGCCGCACGGGTGCGCGAGAGGTTTGAGCGTAGCGTCGCGAGCGCGCGGTCGAGGCGCTGGCCTTCTAGCTCCTCGGTTACCTCGATGCTCTCCCACGTCGTGGTATCGATCTCCGCCGCTGGGGGAGGCGTGGGTGTGGCCCGGCGGGAAGCGGGCGCGCCGCGCCGTGTGCGTGCGGGCATCTCAGGAGCGCTCGCCGCTATGAGCGCTGGCGGGCGTGTCGCTGGAGGTGGGCTGGTCGCCAGCGCTGCTAAGGCTCTTTTGCTCGTTGGCGGGCGTCGAGCTCATGTAGTAGAAGACAGCGGCAATGAGGGCGACGCCGATGGTAATCGCGCTATCGGCCACATTGAACAGCGGGAAGTAGAACTTTGCGCTAGGAATCTGGAAAGCGACGAAGTCCACGACGTAGCCGCGAGTGAAGCGGTCAAGCAGGTTGCCCAGCGCGCCGCCCAGCACGAGCGCGAAGCCCATCCGCAGCCAGAGCGAAGGGGACGCGCGGAAGCGCCAGTAGAGATAGCCAATGAGGCCGAGCGCGAGGAAGATGAGCGCGAACTTGATATTCTGGCCCTGCAGTAGACTAAACGCGACGCCCGAATTTTGAACGTAAAACAGTCCCAGGAACGGTCCGAGGATAGGGATCTCCGCCCGACCGCCTTCGAAGCCGAAATACTGGACGACCCAGACCTTGGTCAGCTGGTCCACCAGTAAGACCGCCAGCCCGATGGCCAGCGCGAAGAGATCGCGTTTGCGCGACGCCGACATGCTACCTCACTTCTCATCCACGACGGTCTTCAGATTCGCCTACCCGCGCCCCAGGCGTCGGATAGGCGAATCTGAGGCATGGTTTATGCTTCGCGGGCGCGCGCGCGCTCGGCGAGCGCCTGGCAGTCTACGCACAGTGTCGCGTAGGGCAGCGCTTCGAGTCGACGCGGATTAATCGGTTTGCCGCAGTTCTCGCAGATACCATATTTGCCCGTGTCCAGCCGCTCGAGCGCCGCGGCGATCTGTCGCTCCAGCGCGCGATCGTTCGCTAGCATCGCCTGGTTGCGATCGTACTCGGCCACCGCATTGGCCTCATCCCCCTGCTCACTGGAGATGCCGGTGCCGTCGGCCGCCTCCATGCTGGGAGTGATCGCCTGCTCACCCTGTGTCCGCTCATAAATGTCGCGCTGGATTTGTTTCAGGTCCGCGGTCAGGCGGCTGCGCACCGCGACTTCGTCAAACTCCGCCATGCTCGACCTCCCTGGCCAGGTAGCGACACGGCTCAACGCTTGAGCCGTGTCGTCGTATGCGCATCGCATCGTACCACATGGGCGCCCGGCGCGCAGATGACATAAAAGCGTGGCCGCGGCCCATTAGTCCTGCCAGGCGAAGATTGGGTCAATGTTCCCCTAACAACGTGATGGGGTCGTGCGACTTGCATGGCAGTGCGTGTGACCAGTTCCGTTGCGTTCGCGTGTCGGGTTGTCCAGACAGCCGTCCCCCCACGACTGTCTGGCTTCCCGGCCGCGTCCCTTATTTTTTTGAACTGCGACGCATGATGGTTTCATTTGCTGATGCGGAGCCAGAGTGGCGGATAGTGCGCCTGGCGCCTGCGGTCATGCTGGTAATTCTGAGCGAAGGGATCGAGAGTCATATGCTGGCAAAGGCGCTCACCGTTGTAAAGAGCAAGATCGCCCTGGCTGTTCTGGGCGTGGCGCTGGTTGGTGGCGGCGGCAGCGCCGTCGCACTGGCGGCTTCGTCGGGTCATCTCAGTGGCTTGGGACTTCAGATGGCGTCCTCGCACGGCGATTCCTCTACAAATGGTAACCAGGGCAAGTCAAATGATCGCGGCCACGCTGAGGGCACGCTAACGGCATGTGATGCGACCGGCGGCGCGATCACCGTGACCGATGAAGCGGGGACCGCGACGACCTTCACCGTGAATGCCAACACTACGTTTGTGGGCGACATTCACGAGAATGACAGCGGCGGCTCCACGAGCGCGTCGAAGCCAGCGTTCACGCTGAGCGACCTCTGCGCCCTGGTCAACAAGGTCAAGGTACAGGTTCAGGCTACCACCTCGACATCTGGCTCGACTACGACGTACGATGCGACCAAGGTCACTGTCGAGGGTTCAGATACCACTGGCTCCAGCAGTGATAGCAGCGGCGGCGACTCAAGTGGCGCTGGCAAGCCAACCGATGTCCCGACACCGAACGGTCATAGCTCCACAGGCGGCAGCGGCACGAGCAACTAGCGTGTGAGCCAGCGCACATGACGCTCCGCGCGGAGTGAAATGTGCGCTGGCTCCGCCGCGCTCGCGGGACGGCGCGAGGCAGAAAGCAGCCAGCGCTAGCGTATGGATCGGACCTGGAGCGAGCGACGCATGGATACGACAGCGCGCGCGCCTCGCGACGCCAACCGGGCCCCGCGGCGCCGCGGCGCGAGCCAGATGGGGATGACCTGGCCTCCGGCGATGCCATTCGGGGAGGTCCTGCGGCGCGCGCGCTCGTCCGAGAATCGCGCGGTCGCTGAAGACGCCCTGACGCTGCTCTACCGCCGCTTTCTGCCCGTCGTCTACCGGTTCATTCTGTCGCGTGTCGCGGATATCCCGACAGCGGAAGACCTGACCTCCGAGACGTTCTTCGCCATCGTCGAGCGCATCGCCGAGACCCGCGCGCACGACGAGCTCACCTTTGCCGCGTGGACCCTGGGGATTGCGCGCAACCAGGTCGCGACCCACTTTCGCCGCCAGCGCTCGCGCCCAACAACGCGCCTGACCGAGCCGGAGGAGGACCACCTTCTGGCGGAGGCTGATGGTGGCGACCCGCTCCACGTCATTACCGCGCGCGAGGCCTGGTCAGAGGTTGTTACCGCCCTGAACCAGCTGACCGAAGATCAGCGTAATGTGCTCCTGTACCGCGTCATTCTTGGCTACAGCGCCGAGGATGTCGGAACGTTACTCAATAAGCAGGCCGGCGCGGTGCGCGGTTTGCAGTTCCGCGCGCTGGCTTCTCTGGCGCGCATTCTGGGAGCGCAGGCGCCGGGCCGCGTAGAGGGGGAACACGGCTGGAAAGGAGATGATCGCGAATGAAGCCTGAAGATCGCTGGTATGGCGCTCGCGGCTTCGATCCGCAGGATGACCAGCCGGTCCCACAAGCTGAGGCGGAGTGGCTTGACGCCGCGATAACCGCCCGCCGTGCGGGTAGATCCGTCGCTAGCCCTGATCGGGCCGACCTGGCGCAGTTGGTCAAGGCCGCAAGCGCGCTCCATCCGCTCGCGCGCGTCCAGCCTTCCAGCGCGTTCGCTGACCGGCTCGAGACGCGCCTGCGCGCGCGCGCCGCGACGCTTGAGGCGCCACTTCCTCACGCGACCGCGGAACGCTCTCCGGCGCCGTCCACGCTGGCGCGCAGACGCATGAGTCTGCCGCGCGCCGCCTGGGTGGCGATCGCCGCCAGCGTCGCCGTCGTGCTGACGACAGGCGTTTTGACGGCAAGCGCGCAGTCTGGCGCGCCGTTCTCCGCGCTGCGCAGGGCTGTCGAGGGCATCAGCGCCAACTTTGGTGTGGGGCCAGTCGCGGACGCCCAGAATGGACTTCAGCGCGGGCGCGCCGCCCTGGCGCGGTTTGACGCCGCTATCAGTCAGGGCGATAACGCCGCCGCGCTGAACGCGCTCGACGCCATGAATCAGGCCAACCGCCAGGTGGAGCAGGCTATCCCGCAGGTGAGCGACAGCGCCCAGCGGGCCAGTTTCCAGAGCCAGTTCGCTACCTTGCGCGCGAGCGAGACAAACGACCTCGGCGTGGGGCTGGCCCGGCTCGATTGGCCCGCGCGCGTGCGGGTGACGAGCACGCTGCGCGGCCTGGGCCAAAGCACGCTGACGATTATTTCGGTGCGGATCGAGAGCCCGCATGGAGGCGTCGGCGCAAGCGCGGGCCAAAATAGCGGACTGGCGCTGATCACAATCAAAGGTGAGGGCTTCACCGCCGGCGCCACGCTGCTGGTTGACGGCGCGCCGTTAGGGACCGTGCAGACGGTGACGCCCAAGGTGATCATTGCGCGCGCGCCGGTGGCGCTTGTCCAGCGCGTTACCAGCATTGGCGTGGGTGAGCCGGATGGCGTCGCCGCGGCGACCAGCGAGATCAACGACAACCTCGATGCGTCTGGCGCTGGATCGTCAGACCCGTCTTCGCCCGATACATCCGCCACCCCCATTCAGGACGCCAATTCCGGCGACAGCCCGACCCCGACTCCTGACAATAGCTCAGGTCCGTCGCAGTAGCGCGTCTCGTTTCGCGCCGTCCACTTTCCGTTTCTGTCCGTATGCGCCAGAATAGAAGCGCGTAACAATCATCTTGCTTCATCCTTAGGTGGAGCGAGTGGACAGAATGGGGACATCTCGCCCTATGGATGAGAGACGTCGCGCAACCCCCCGCGCCGGGCTGGAACCCACTGAACGCCGCGCCATACCCATCCTGGCGGACACTGACGCCAGCGCGCCGCTAGCCGACTCAGTGGAGGGCAGCGCCTCGGCCGCGCGTCTAACGGACCCCCGCGACGCCGCGACGCTCGCGCGCCTGCGCGAGCGTCAGCCGGGTGGCGCCTACACAATCTCTGACGCTGATCTCGTGCTGGCGATGCGCGCCTGGGACGCGCGCGGTGACCGGGAGCGTGTCCGGGCGCTGGGTGAATTGCTCATTGACCGCTGCATGCCAGAGTTCCAGCGGCGCTCGTGGGGTCTGCGTCACCGTCCTGACCTGATGGAAGACGCCATCGCAGGTATGGTGGAGCAGGTGCTGCGCGAGGCGCTGGACCCGCACGAAGTCTTCATGACCCAGAACTTCATTCACTACCTGCGCTGCCTGTGCGCCGATAATTTCAGCCGCACACTCCGCCAGGAGGGGCTGAGTTACCGACGCGACGAACAGGGCCGCCCAGCGGGCCGCCCCCAACACATTCCACGCGCGCTCATCGAGCGTATCGACCTCAGCGCCGAGGAGCGGGAGGACGCGAGCGCGCAGGCGCAGACCATCGCTGACCCGCGTGACGCCTATGAGGACCGCCTGGCCGCCGTGGAGGCGCAGCGCATTCTGGGCTATCTCCCCGATCCACTGGATCGCCGCATCATGGCGCTGCGCGTCTTTGAGCGGCTTCAGTGGGAAGAGATCGCCGCGCTCTGCGGCAAAACTGAGCGGACAATGCGCCTGCGCTTCGAGAAGGCGCGCGTCCTATTGCAGAATTCGCTGGCCGCTGAATTGTCCCAGGCGGCGGGCGCATAGATCTTCAACACACCGAGACAGGCGGATACTCGCGGGAAGGCAGGCGAATAAACGATGACCAGAACACAACCAATGAGCGGCGGAGGCCGCAAGCGGGCGAGCCAGAAAGACCCCGCGCTCCGTCGCGCCAAGATGGCGCTGGTGGCGGCGCGTGAGCGCGGTGAGCCCGACGCGCTGGCGCATGCCCTGCGGGCGCATCCCGCCCAGGCGGACGCGCTGAGCGATTTTTCCATGGCCCTGACCGCGACGGATAGCTACAACGGCGAGGAGTTGACCGCGGACGTTGCCGAGATTGGCGTTGCGGCCCGCGCGCGTGGACTCAGCGCGGTGTTTGGTGACGCGCAGATCGCGGCTTCGGCGGCCTCGCTAAAGGCGCTGCGCCAGGCGCGCGGGGTGACACTGTCGTTCGCGGCGCGCGCCCTGGGCCTGGGTGTGGATGTGCTGAGCGCTCTGGAGGCGGGGCGCATCCGTGTGGCCAGTGCGCCGCGCCACCTGGCCGAGGCGCTGGGCGAATTGCTGGATACCACCGCCGACCAGATTACGCTGGCGCTGGGGGCGCAGATGGCCCCCGCGCTCCGCCGGGGCGCGCTCGACGCCTCCTGGACGGGCGCGAACCCTGAATCGAGCGCGCAACTGGATTTCGCCGATGCGGTCCTGCTCAGCCAGAGCATGACGGCTGAGGAGAAGGCCCGGTGGCTGGCCGATAGCTCGGGCGGCCGCGCGCGCCGTTGAATCCCGCGTCCGCCAGCCCGCGGCGCCGTGACGCATGACCGCGTTACGGCGCCTCATGCTGTCCTCGTATATAATGAACTCTCACAAACACGCCCACTCCAGTCCCGGATGCGGACTCACACGTTGCGTGGGTGGGCGGCTGATGACATAGATTCGCATACAAACGGAGCTCACCATGGGCAACGGACAGTACCGCAACCGTCGTGGCGCCCGCCCGCGTCCCGCTCCGCACAAGCATGGCGGAGCAGGGACCCCGAGTCGCGCGACGACGCATCTCATACCGCCGGTCACAGCGGCTGGCGAGGCAAGCGGCGATTTCACGGATGAGTTACCACATGAACGCGCTGAGCGCATGGACCTGGACGAGACGGAGGACGCTGGCCCGTCTTCAATCCCACCTGTCGCAAGCGCGATGGGCGACGCGCCAGAGCGCCAGGCAGAGCCTGAATCCCCTCTAATGGACACGGAACAGGTGAGCGGCGCGCCAATGAAAGGGCATGCTGGCCGGGCGCCGCACGAGCGCGTCGCGCCAGTTGTTCGCGGCAGCGCGGGGCGTTTTTACGCGCCTGGGCAGGGTCCCAGACAAGAGTGGACTGAGGGCATAGAACGCGTTGACCGCGCCGCGTATAGCGAGCGTGCGGAACGTATCGCGTCTCCTCCGTCTCCTACGCCGCCCGCCTACAGCGCCCCCCCGAGCCGGAGGCCAGAGCGGATCGAGCGCATGGAGCGTCCAGCGGGCGCTAACGACCTCCGGGATGAGGATGATGGCGCGGAGTACTCCGGCCCGCGCGGAGATGTGCGGGGGAGCGTGGGGCCACTGGTGGATTCGCTGCGCGACCTGTTCGTGCGGGACCGGTCGATCGCCAGCCAGGGCGGCGTTGCGCGCTGTGGCGTCTGCTATCTGCACTTTCCCGTGGGGGAACTGACCTACCGTGAGGGCGAAGGGTTCTACGTCTGCTCCAGTTGCGAGCACGCGTTGGGATCTGCGCGCGTCTCGATGGTGCGCCGCCAGCAGCGCCAGTAGCCGCGCGTGCCGCGACTGCGCGCCTCGCTGAAAATAGTCCTGAAATTGGGGAATACCGTGCGCCGCCCGCGCCAAGCTGTGATACAATAGTTCGGCGTGGGCGCGGCGCATCGCGTTCGCATGTCCTCGCACGCTTGAGTGCGCCGAACACCACACACCACTTTTTGAGGAGCCGTATCGTGGGCGCGTTACCGAAGAAACGCCAATCCAATGCGCGTCAGGGCCATCGCCGCGCGCATCACAAGGTCAAGCTGCCGCAGCTGACAATCTGCAAGCAGTGCCGCCAGCCCCGGCTGTCGCATCATGTTTGCCCGAACTGCGGCTCGTATCGTGGCCGTCAGGTGCTCACCATCAAGGCGCGCGGCTCGGAAGAGTAGCGCCGCGACGGTCATGGAGGCTCGCGTGACGCAGCCTGTCGCGTTTCTTTTCCCGGGTCAGGGCAGCCAGGCGGTCGGCATGGGCGCGGATGTCTACCGCGCGTCGCCGGCCGCTCGCGCTATCTATGACACTGCCGACGCCGCGCTGGGCTTCGCCATCTCAACGATGTGCTTTGCGGGGCCGGAAGATGCGCTGCGCGAGACAGTCAACACCCAACCCGCGCTGGTGACGACCAGCCTGGCCCTGCTGGCCGCCCTTCAGGAGGCCGCTGGCGCCGAGGGCGAGCAGTCACTGGGCGCGCCGTTGACGCCCACTTTCGTCGCCGGGCACAGCGTGGGCGAGTACGCCGCGCTGGCCGCAGCGGGCGCGCTGGATGTCGCCGCGACCGTGCGCCTGGCGCGTGAGCGGGGCCGTCTGATGCACGAGGAAGGCTCCGCGATTCCCAGTGGCATGGCGGCCGTGCTCGGCATGGATGCGCCCGCTCTGGAACAGGTCTGCGCTGAGGCGACGGAGCGCGCCCGCGCCGCGTTGACGCCCGCCGAGGCGGACGCGCACCCGGGCGCGGGCCGCGTCGTTCTGGCCAATGACAACGCGCCCGGCCAAATCGTCATCTCCGGTGAGCGGCAGGCGCTGGAAGTGGCGATGGAGCTAGCGAAGGCGAGAGGCGCGCGACGGGTCGTGCCGCTGGCGGTGAGTGGCGCGTTCCACTCCCCGGTGATGGCTCCCGCCGCCGACGGTCTGGCTCGCGCGGTGGACGCCGCGCCCATTCGTGACGCCGCCGTACCGATCATCTCCAATATCAGCGCGACGCCGCTCACTGCCGCCGCGGACATCCGCCGTGAGCTAGCGCTCCAGATCGTCTCGCCCGTTCAGTGGACGCGCTCGATCGAGTGGCTGACTTCGCAGGGCGTGACGCTCTTCGTCGAGATTGGCGCGGGGCAGGTCCTGTCGGGTCTGGTCAAGCGCATCGCGCGCGACGCGACGACGCTCTCGGTCAGTGCGGCCACTGATGTGGCGGCCGTCGCGCCGCGTGTCGCGGAAGCGCTGGGCTAGGGCGCGCTGGGCGGGCCGCGCGCCCGCCAGGTCCGGAGGGCGGAGATGAGCCAGGAGCAAGCCGGGCGCGACGCGAATGGCTATGGCATCGGCCGGGTGCGAATCTCGCGCCGTGTGCTGCGGACCGTGATCGAAGAGGCGGCTGTGTCGGTTCGTGGCGTGACCAGCGTGGCGCGCGATATTGCGCCGGTGCCTCCAGGGCTTGGCCGCTCGCTCCCGTGGCGCGGCATCGGCCTGGCGACGCACGGCAACGATGTAGCGATTGATCTGTACCTCATCGCCGGGCAGGGCGAGAACCTGGCGCGAGTTGGCGCGGACGCGCGTGACGCGGTCGTCCGCGCGATCGAAGAGTCACTTGGCATGCGCGTCGTGGTTGTCAATATCTACTTTCAGGACGTGGCATGAGCAAGACTACCCGACCGCGAAAATCCCCACATGGAGACCGCCGGCAAGCCCGCGTGGCCGTCCTGCAGACGCTCTATGAGGTAGACATCGCCCAGCACATTCCTGAGGAAGCCCTGTTGCGCAACGCTGAGAGCCTGCGCCTTAGCCCCGAGGCGCTGGACTACGCGCGCGAGTTGTTGAGCGGCACGCTTTCTCACCAGACGCAGATTGACGCCGCGATCGTCGCAGCGGCGCCGGAATGGCCACTGGCCCAGATGGCCCGAATAGACAAGAACACGCTGAGGCTTGCAATCTATGAGATTCTGTACAATACTGCGATACCAGCGAAGGTAGCCATCAATGAGGCTGTTGAGCTCGCCAAGCTCTTTGGCGGGGACGCCTCCAGCCGTTTCGTGAACGGCGTGCTTGGCTCGATCTACGCGACGTCACAACAATCTGAGCGCACACCTGACGCGCCTGAAGCACCCGCTAAAGGGGAGGTTCCGTAATGCCGTCCGGCTCGAAAGAGGAGATTCTTACACAGCTACGCCCGATCATTGCCGAGCAACTGGGCGTTGACGAAGCTGATGTGAAGGATGATGCCTCGTTCACCGAAGACCTGAATGCTGATTCGCTGGACCTCGTCGAGATGATCATGTCACTCGAAGAGAAGTTCCATGTCCAGATCAGCGATGAGGACGCCGAGAAGATCACGACAGTCGGTGAGGCGGTCGACTTCATCTACGAGCACACCAACTAGCGCGAGTCGTCAGATTCGCCGCTAGTTGCGCCCCCGGGGGCGTCTCAGGCAAGCCACGCCGGCAGATCGGTGTGGCTTCTCTGTGTTCTTGCGCTGGCGCGCCCGAAGCGCCTCTATTGCGCGGGCTGCTCAGGTTCCGTCTCCGGCGCGCTGGTGGAAGGCTCCTCGCCGCCCGCCTGTGGCGCGGAGGCGAAGGGGCCGGACGGCGCCCCAGCCCGCTGAATGAGCGCGCTGCTGAGGCGCTCCCAGAGGCCGCTCTCGGGCGCGCTGGCGCGTGGAGCGCTGGGAACACGGGGACGCGCGCCGTCGAATGGCGCTCCGCCACCGAGCGGCAGCGTTCGCCGGGCAACCTCCGAGCGCGCCGCAGGCTCCGCGGCCGGCGGCTCTTCCACTACTGGCGCCGTGGCTGATGGCTCCTCAGCCACAGTCGCTGGCTCGATAGGAGTGGACGCCACAGCCTCCGTCGGCGCCGCTTCCGCAGCCGCAGTGGGCTCGCTGGGCGGTGTGGGCGCGAGCGCGGGAATCGGGCGTGTGTCAGCGGCCTCGCGGGGCAGCGGCGTGGTGGCTGGGGCGGGGGTCGCGGGTGGCTCTGGGTCCGGCCATGGCTCCGCCGCTGGTTCCGTTTGCGTGAGAGGCGCGGTATGGGCGGAGTCGCTCGCCAGCGTGGCGCCTGAGGCGGGCGGCTCCGCCGGAGTGACTACTGGCGCGTCAGGCTCTTCGCTGTCTGGCTCGTCTACCCGCTCGGCTGGCTCGGCTGGCCCTTCCGGCGTCGCGATAGACGCCGGTGCGGCCAGCCGCTCATCTTCATACGCCATCTCCGTTTCGGCCGCGCGGGATGGCGCTGGTGCGGCTGAGATGGCCTCCGGCGTGGCTACTGGCGTTTCCACTGGCGCGTCGTGGTGGGTGAACATGCCAGCCGCGCGCGCGGCGACGATGCCCCCTGCGATGTCGGCCAGCGCGCTCAGCGCGCCCGCCGCCTGATGAACATTGAACGGAATGTGGGGGCTGGCGTCCGGCGTAGCGGCCTCTGCGACAGGCTCCATCACGTTCGCGACTAGCGCGGTGGCGTCTGCGATGGGTGTGGTGGCTTGGGTGGCGGGAGATTCCGCCTCGGCGGGTGGCGCCACGGGCTCAGGCCCGGGCGCGTATGCTGGTTCAGGCGTGGCTGGCGCGGACACGGCGACCGGCGCGGGCTGCGGCGTGACTTCGTTGGGAGGGGGTGGAGCATAGGCGGCTGGCGTCCCGCTCGGCGCCAATGCGGGCGCGGGGGTGAAGGAGCCGGTACCGGTAGATGGCGATGTTGCAGTCGGCGTGTCAGGCTTCGGTGGGCGCACCGCCTCATGCTCATACGTCCACGAGATGCGCGGCAGACGGTCAGCGGGGACAGGCTCGCCCGCAGGCGTGCGGCCTGCGCTGATGTCCGTTTCGGTCTCGGGCTCCACTTGCGGGGCGGCTGAACGGGACGCGCGGGACAACGCCGCGACTCCCATCGCCGCGACGGACGTGGCGGCTCCGGCGGCTACCGCGTCCGCCGCGGCGCGGCTCGGAGCGGGCCGCTCGGTGGAGCGGAACAGTTGGGGCAGCGACGCGCCGGGTCGGGTGGGGCCGCGTCTGGTCACTGGCAGCCCGATGAGGCGGCGTAGACCCTGGCCGACCTCGCCCACCTCGCGCTCGGCGACGACCTCAGCAATGTGCGCGCCAGCCTGGATGTCGCCCTCCAGTATGCGGATCAAATCCACCGCGCCGAGGATCATCTCCTCGACCAGGACGGTCAGCGCGACGCCATACGCCAGCGCGCTGCCGAGGAGGAGCGCAAGAATCAGCATCGCGGGGCTTGGGATCGCCTGGCCAGTGCCAATCACCCCGACGAGCACCGTGAGCACGACGCCGATAAAGAAAGCGATGAGTCCAGCGCGTAGCATGCGCCGCCAGCACAGGAGCAGCACGCCGATAATATGCTTCAGCAGCGCCCCAATGAAATGCACGACATTTTCGAGTATCACTGGGCCCCTCTTCAGCGGTTCAGACGCGCGATGCCCGCGCTCGTTTGGCTCCCTGCCATATGCGGCTTCATTGTACTTTCAAACGATTCGCGCGCCGTATTGTACCATGCGGCGCCCGTCTGGGCCGCGGCGCATGGCAATGAAGGCGGGCGTTCTCCGGCTTCAGGCGCGGACGCGGCGCCTGCTGCGCCAGAGCCAGAGAGCAAGCGCCACGAGCGCCGCCAGCGCCAGCGTCAGCCAACTCCACCGGCCCCAGCGCGCCGCCACCGCCGTGTATGAGCGCCCGGCCACTGCGCCAGCTATCGTCCAGAAGGCGATCCAGAGCAGCGAGCCCGCTGTCGTGGCCGTGAGAAAGAGGAGGAATGGCATTCGCGCCGCGCCGGCCGGGTAACTGATAAAGCTACGAACGACCGGGATCAGTCGCCCGGCGAAGACAGCCCAGGCGCTCTGGCGGCGGAAGCGCTCCTCGATGGCCCGCATAGCCGCCAGTGACGGGCGCAGGGCTTCCATCGCGGTACGGGGTCGCTCGCCGGGCCGCGCCAGTCGCTCCAAATTGACGCGCCGCCCCAGCCAGTAGGCGACACATGAGGCGGCGACCTTACCCGCCAGCGCCATCCCGATCACGAGCGCCATCTCCAGCCGGTGAAGGGTCGTCAGATAGCCGGCCAGCAACAGCAGCGGCTCATCTGAGATAGGGAAGCCGACGGTCTCGATGAAGAGCCAGGCAATGATGAAGAGATAGAGCGGGAGGGGCGGCAGGCTGGCACCCCATGCGTAGATCTGGCCCATAGCCTCCCACGCTTCGCCATTCCAGGCGCTGGAAGGGCCGCTCCTGGAGATGACCCACCGCGCCGCACAGATTGTACGCGCAGCGTGTTAAGCCGCTATTAATGCCCGTGGGGCGCGAGGGCTGAAATAGGCAGCCAGGCGGCTGTTCTTATCTGGGATTTACTTTCAGTTCAGGCGCGGCTTAGGTCTGGGGGATATAGTCCAGATTAGTGGTAGGGAGACACTCCACTACCGCTGGCGCCAGTGACGACCCTGGCGCCAGCGGACACTCTCTTGGGCCGGAACAGGCAGCGTCGCCTCTTGCGCGCCCATACGAACGCATGGAGGATGTCGTATGGAGTACATGCCTGTCAACACGCCCATCGAGGCCGAAGAATCACTGTTCGAGGCGCCTCCCGGCATGAGTTGGACGCGCTTCCCCACACGGTCGCGCACAGAAAATACACTCCGCTATCGCGGCCTGTCGCTTGACTTGACGACCGACGCTGTTTTGCTTCATGGCCATTCAGTACACCTTTCCGCGGCGGAGCGGAGCGTCCTCAAGGCGCTGATGCGTCATGCGGGGCGGATCGTGTCGGCTGCGCATCTTGCCGCCGAGAGCAAGCGCGCCGTGGCTGAGATCGAGTCGCTGGTTGAGGCGCTGTGCGCCTCGCTCGTTGAGGCCGGAGCGGAGTGCCTGCCGCACCGGGTCGAAGGGCTGGGATACGTCCTCTGGCGCTAACCGCGCGTACAAAACGCATGTGATCTGCGGCGGCCACCGGGTGAGGAGCGCAGCCTCCCCGGTGGCCGCCGATTGCGCTCACTCGAGTTTCCACATGGCGTGAAATCTCGGCAGGTTGCTGTAATCGTGGGCCATGAGGCAGGTCGAGGTGGCTTCGCATCGCATCGAGAGAGGTCAAGGGCCGGGTTGGAACGAGTATGACCCGCTGCGCTGCGCCGTCAGCTACCGGGCATCTGCTCGAACATGCGCTTTCATTGATGGCTCACACGGATGGGCAAACATCACCAGAATCCAGACGAAGAGCGTAAACCTCATCAGACGGCCCCTACGTCTTCGGCTGTCCAGGCTCCATGAGACAATCCCATGGCGTCCGCAATGTGTGGCCAGTGGCGCCGCGCAAAAAGCTGCGCCACCAGGTCGCGCCGGCTGCGCACGCCCACCTTGTCGAAGATGGCCTTCAGGTGCTGCTGTACCGTCAACTCCGAGATGGTCAGCGCCGCGGCGATCTCCTCCGTCGCATGTCCCTTCAGGACGAGTTGGGCCACTTGCGCTTCCCGCTTCGTGAGAGCATACGCCAGCAAGATCAGTGAAGCGACCTCTGCCGGGCGCGCTGGCTCCAGAATGACCGCGATTTGGCCAGCGGACGACGCGCCAGTCAGCCGTGAGGCGTGCAGCGCGAGCCACGCGCCCGAGCGCGTGTGCACGCGAGCGCGTGGCATCATCTCTCCGGGCGTCTGTTCCAGGCGTTCAAGCGACTGGAGCCTGGCGGCGACCACATAGATCGCTTGGGGCAGCGAGCCGCCGCGCGGCCAGTCGCCAATCTCCGACAACCACCACTCAGCAGCAGGCGTCATCGCCACGACGGACAAATCGTCGGCGAGTGTCAGGACGCCAGGGCTTTCCGAGACAGGCGTCGCCGTCACGCCATCCCCATCCAGGGCCTCCAGCAAAGTCGCGACGCGCAGACCTGCGCCCAGATGCGGCGCGATCTGGGCAAAGAACGCGACTTCCGCAGGGGAAAACGGCGGGTCGCGCAGCTCCCGATGTAAGCACATGACCCCCCACACAGACGTGCCGGCGCGCAGCGCCGCGCGCATCTCGTCCCCCTGCCCCGTAGGCTCCAGGAGTTCGTGAAAGCGTGGGCTGCGCCGTGGGTCACCCCGCGTGGCGGCGTAGAGGGTCGCAACAGGCAACTTGCGCTTCGCCAGCTCGGTAAAGTGGTTGGCGTCCTCGCCACGCAACTCGTTGGTAATGAATCCAGGGACGGCGGCAGGCTCGACCCCTTGCATCACCGCGCCGGTAATCAGGAGCGTCTCTGGATCGGTGGTGCTGCACCAGTATATGGGGCCAGGAATGACACGCTGGAGGCGGTCGAAGACCTGGCGCCGCAGCCGCCAGGAGTCGAGGCCAGCATGGCAAAGGTGAAGAATATCCTGGCGAACCCGCTGGGAAGTGAACGTCGCATCCATCTTGGCCCTCCATCTCGGACCAGTTTGTTGATGGCATAGCGGTCCCTTAGACCACCAGTCGTTACGTCCTGCGCTACCCTCAAGTATAGCCGCCGCGCGCGCGCCAAGAAATACCAGATATGTGGTATAGCTCCACGTCCTCAGACGCGGCATACTCGCCTTGAAAGGGCCACCACCCCGACAGATCGCGGCTGCCATGGAGCGCCTGATCAGGCTTCGAGGCGTCCAGGGCGTCCGGCGCGCCGGGCATCGGACCTGGGCCATCGAACTGCGGCCCCGAAGGAGATCAGAATGTTGAACTCGCGACCTGCGCTCACATCACCTGCGGCGTCTTCCCGCGTGGTTGGAGGACTCCTTGCGGCCGGCGCGGCGCCAGAGCTCCAGGCGGCCGCGCTCCCTGCCTGGCAGGTCGCCTCGCTCAGGACGTACGCGCAGGAGACTGGTGTGAATGGCGCTCACCTGCGGGCCGAGCTAGCCGCGCGGGTGTCCTCTCTCACTGGATGCGCGATCCCAGCGAGCGCGATCACCGCAGACCTCACCGCACGTCGGGCGACCGGCGCGCTGAACGGGGTGGTGTTCCAGCTCCAGGGGCATACCCTGATCCTGCTGCGGCGCTGCGCCCACTGCGGCGCGGGACACTTTACGAGCCCACCAATCGAGAGTCGGAGTGACCTGGGCTACGCGCTCGCCGCGTGGATGCCCTATCACCCGGACTGCGCACCGGCGGATCCACCGGATGACGTAAGTTGGTAGCCGTTCCGGTTTGGTTCCCACGAAGAGGGAATACGTGAGGATGGCGAAGATGAAGATGTCGCTGCTGAGGATGGCGCGGAACTGGCGGCGAGCGCTGGCTCTCAGCGTTGCGGGCATCCTGGCGGGCGCGCTGCTCCTGAGCAGCGCCGGGACCGCGCGGGCGGACTACGGCGAAGGCGCTGTCTACCAAATCGAGATTTCGGGCAACTGCAACGGACCTACCACATGCATTCCGAATTTTGTGCAGGGCTACGGCGTCTGGCTGTGGGCCGAGCTCAGAGCGGACGGCACAGGCGACTATCAGGCCGCCGACTGTGGCCACGGCGGCGGGGACACCCGGGCCTTTCACGATAGCGGCGAAGTGAGATGGACGTCTGACGGTACGACGCTCACCATTACTGGGGTCACGATCTTTGGCAACACGGTCCCGGTCACGATCGCGGTTCCGGCGCGCTATGGACACTATAGCCAGTCCTTCGCGCAGGTATTCGACGTCCCTGCGCTGGGAGGCGCGCTGCCTGGCTGGGCCCAGGTCCAGGTTGCGCCCTGAGACCGCTTCATCAGGCATGCTGCGCTCGCGTCAGTGTCTACACGCTCTGGGGCGGAATCTGACGCGAGCGTAGTGTGGGCCGACGATATGAGTTACCGATAGCAAAGCGTCGCCGGTTGCGCATCGCGTCGGGCCTCTGCATGGTAGAGCGGCGCGCGAGCTGGCGTCGCCCATCGGCGGAGTGGCTGGCGCTCTCGGCGGCCTACCGCCCAATTTACCCGCGCGCGAAGAGCCAGAGCAACCGCCACTAGCCGCGTTCTTCCGGGCTCTGGCCTCGAGAGTAATGGCCTTCCAGTTCCTCTACGTTGAGACGGGGAGCTACCTTGACCTGTCTCACGGCTGAAGACTTCAACATCCCGCGCAGAATCGGTATGACACGCTAGCCGCGTCGCTCTCTGCGCCGCCGCGCGCGCAGCAAATGTAGCTCGGTGTAGCTGACCTCGTCCCCAAGCGCGTCTTTCACGGGGCGTAGCGCGCCATCGCCCAGTTGTTCGAAGGCGGCTTCGATACGCCGCGCGCGCTCAGTTGGGACGAGCGCCGCCACATCGACCTCTTCGCCCTCTTCAATCGCCGTCGCCAGATGGCTGGCGATGCTGCTTTCACCCAGACCGCGCTCTTCGGCGATCTCCTCGACGCTCATTCCATCCTGAAAGAGCCTCAGCGTTACCCGCCAGGTGGGCTGGAACTCGGAGCCGCGCGGCCGCCGCTCACGCTGGCGCCTGGCAGCGGACGGTTCCGGATCACCCGCGGACGCGTCGCCCTCCGGCCAGGCGGGTAGTCCGCGCTCATCGAGCCAGGCGTTGATCTCGCGCAGGAACGCGCCGCTGAACTGCTCCAGCTTGGCCACGCCGACGCCAGAGAGCTGGGCGAAGCGCGCGGGCGTGTCGGGCCGTCTCGTCGCCATCGCCCGCAGCGTCGAATCTGGGAAGATGACATACGGTGGCACATTCGCCTCGGATGCCAGCTCATAGCGCAACAGCCGCAGACGCTCGAAGAGCGCCCGCGCGTCGGCATCCATGACCACAGTTTCGCCGCCGGAGCGGGTGGCGGACGCGACAGGCGGCGCGGAGAGCTCCAACGTGCGCTGCCCGCGGATGATCTCCCAGGCCAGCGGCGTCAGGCGCAGCGTCAGATAGCCCTGCCCGCTGGCGTCCACCTCGACCAGCGCGCCCATCGCCAGCAGCGCCTGCCCGAGCCGCCGCCACTCGTCAGCCGCTACATCGCCCCCGATGCCATAGACCGAGAGCTGGTCGTGACCGCGCTCGAGAATCTTCTTGTCGCGCGAGCCGCGCAGCACTGAGGCCACATAGGTCAGTCCAAAGCGCTCGCCGGTGCGCGCCACCGCCGAGAGCAGTTTCTGCGCGTCTGTGGTGCGGTCGTGCCGCGCGCGCGGGCGCAGGCAGTTGTCGCAGGCGCCGCAATTCTCCTCCTCGAGCGTCTCGCCGAAGTAGGCCAGCAGCCCGCGGCGTCGGCAGTCATCGCTCTGCGCCCACGCCAGCGCCAGATTCAATTGCTGCAGGGCGACGCCGCGCTGGGCGTCGTCGGTCATCTGGTCGATGAAGAACATCGCCTTGGCGCGGTCTCCAGTCGAGGCGAAGAGGACACAGCGCGCGGGGTCGCCGTCGCGTCCGGCGCGTCCCGACTCCTGATAGTAGCTTTCCAGGTTGCGCGGCGTGTTCATGTGGACAACGAGCCGCACATCTGGCTTGGCGATGCCCATGCCGAAAGCGATGGTCGCTACCAGTGTGTTCACGCGGTCGCGGATGAAGGCATCCTGGTTGCGGGCGCGGTCGGCGGCCTCCATACCCGCGTGGTAGGGCAGCGCGCGCACACCATCGTCGTTGAGCCGCTCGCAGAGGTCATCCACGGCCTTGCGCGCCTGGCAGTAGATGATCGCCGGGGCGGTGGGATCGTCGCGCCGGACCTCGCGCAGCAGCGTCAGCAGGGCGCCATATGACCCCTTGTCGCGTGGCCGCACCTCATAGACCAGGTTCGGGCGGTTGAAGCTGGCGATGTAGACCAGCGGGTCACGCAGGCGCAACTGGGAGATGATGTCCTGTCGCACTCGTGTGGTGGCTGTGGCTGTCAGCGCCAGAAGCGGCGTCTGTGGGAAGCGGCCGCGGACGGAGCCGATCTGGCGGTATTCGGGGCGGAAGTCGTGCCCCCACTCCGAGACGCAGTGCGCCTCATCCACCGCCAGCAGAGAGACGCCTCCCCGTCGCTCGACTTCGTCCAGCATTTCCAGGAAGTCCGGACTGACCAGCCGTTCCGGCGCGACGTACAGCAGGTGGTGGCGGCCCTCGACCACTTCGCGCTCGATGCGCGCCCGCTCGCCCGCCTCCTGGGCGCTGGTGAGCGAGGCCGCCGCGACACCGCTGGCCGCCATGCGGTCCACCTGGTCCTTCATGAGCGCGATTAGTGGCGAGATGACCAGCGTGAGGCCCGGTAACAGGGTGGCGGGTAGCTGGTACGTCAGCGACTTGCCGCCGCCGGTGGGCAGCAGCGCCAGCGCGTCGCGGCCCGCCAGCGCCGCCTCCATGAGCTCGCGCTGGCCGGGTCGAAACGTTTCGTAACCGAAGCGCTCCTTGAGGGCGGCGCTTAGCTCTTCGCCCCTGTGGACCGGGTTTGGCTGTTCCATACTAGACTTGCGCCGCCTCCTCGCCCGGCAGTGTATCACTCATCGGCTGTGGCCGCGCGGCATCGCGGCGGCGCACCAGCAGGACCAGCGCAGCGATCACGCCCGCGCCCGCCAGGAGCGCCAGCGCCGCGCCGAGATAGCCCTGCGCATATGTGACGTAGTTCAACTCGAGACCGAAAAGCGGAAAGGCGACGATCATTCCGCCGCTGAAGAGTCCCGTTTCCAGCGAGAGAATGGTGGCGCGCTGGGCGTCGGGCGTGCGCGCGTTGATCGCTGTGCTGATCGCCGGGACGAACAGCGAGTCGCAAGCCCTGAAGATCAGCAGGAAACCCACCAGCCCGACAACCATTTGCCCCGTGGCCATCAAGAGTAGGCCCGCCGCGACACCCCCCACCAGCGTCGGGATCACCCGCCGCCGGGCAACGCGCGCCAGCACGCGCGGAGCGGCCCCCGTCGCCAGGAAATCCATCACCGTCCCTATTCCAAAGATCACCCCGACAGCGGCGACGCCGTAGCCCACATTGGTCAGGTATAGCTGGGTGTAGTAGTTCGCGGTAGTGATGACCGTGCCCTCCAGCGCCGAGAGCAGCAGCAGCCCCAGCAGGAGCGGGCTGCGCCAGGCGACGCGCGCCCCGGCGGCCAGGTGCTTGAGCGGATGAGGTCTTTCGGCGTGCTCGGGCCGGAGTCGTGGGACCGCCAGCAACGCCGGAATCGCCAGCGCGACGCTTATCGCGCGCAGGATGAACGGCAGCGCCGGGCTCCAGTTCAACAAGTAGCCGCTGGCCCCGTCCCCCAGCGCGGCGGCGACCAGCATGACCACCAGGAAGCGGCTGTAGAGCCGGCTATAGCGTCCGGTGGTGTCTGTCTCGCATCCCGGCTTGTCGCGGCTCTGCTCAGCCAGCGTCCAGACGACGGCCTCCTGCGCTCCGCCCTTGAAGGCCCATGAGACGCCGGACGCCATGAACGAGACCGAGATCGTGATGGGCGTGGGATCGAGGAAGAGCAGCGCGGCGACGACACCCAGGACGCACGAGGCCAGCAGGCTGGCGCGCCGCCCTACGAGATCGGCGAAAATCCCCGTCGGGACCTCAGCGACGAACTTGGCGACATGGAACAGCATCTCGAAGAGGCCGATTGCGAACGGGCTGTAGCCGCGCGCGGCCAGGTAGATCAGCCATATGGCGTTCTCGGTATTGAGATTCGCCAGCAGCGTGTAGAGATGGAACGCGACACCCCAGCGCGGCGTGAGGCGGCCTGGCGGCGTGGCCTCTGGCGTGGGATTGGCGGATGACGCGGATGGAATAGCGGACATCGGATACGACGCTCTCTTGTTCGGGTGCGAGGGTGAGCCTCGCGCGGCAAAGGACGGATGGGGTGAGAGCGCCCGGCGAGTGAGGAGCGTGTGAGTGGCTGATCGCGCGCGAACCCGGGAGATTCAGGGACACATCACCATAAACCGATGGCGCCATCCGGGGCGGTCCCTGGAGGGCGTTGGGATAGGTGATGGCGCGCTGTCAGGCCGCGTAAGCGTTTAAGCGCCGGGCTTACGCGGCCACCAGGCCGATTTGCGGTCGCCGCAGGGGCAGTAGCCGGCTCACGCCGCCGCGCCTGCGTCCGAGGGTCGAGATGTCATGCGTCATGGCGGGCATTCTACATCAGCGGTCGGCGCGGCGTCAATCGCGCCAGACGCTCCACCAGCGCTTCCCGATAACCACGCTGAAGCGCCCGGGCAAGCGATATGCGATACTGCGCCATCGGGCGGGGCAGAAGTTCGTAGCGCTCACACGCATCGCTCATTGACGCTGTGACTGACGCCGGAGGAACAGGATCATGACGAGGAAACCTGCGCGGCGGGCGCGTGAAAACAACTTGCCTGGCTTGCTGGGTCGTCGTGGCCTCGGCGCCGTTGGCGTCATCTGCCTGCTGGCGCTGGCTGGTTGCGCCAGTGAGACGGCAGCGGGCGGGACGGCAGTGGGCGGGACGGCGGCATCTGGAACCCCCTGGGGAAAGGGCGCGCCTTCCATCCAACACGCGCTCCCGCATTTCTCTGACTGGCGCATGGCCTATCTGGCGCCCGATGGACATGCGCATGTCGTGACGCTCGATGGCAAGACTGACCTGGCCGGTCCGGTCCTTCCCGGTCTAACAACCTATCCGTCCACAGGGCTTATTGTCACCAGTGCGGGCATAGGGGCGGATGGCAAGACGCTCGCCTATGCGGCTTCTACTCTGGAGGTGGTGGATCTGACCGCGGAGACCCCGCCAAACTCGCCACAGGTCCAGGGCGCGTTCATCAATCTCATGTGGGCGCCGAGTTCGAGCAAGCTGTATTCCGGGCTTGGCGGCGGACAATTCTTCTACGTGACGATGGCGACCGGTCAGGCGACTACTGTAACGCCAGAGGCGACTATCGGAAGCGAGGTGGGATGGATCGACGATACACATGTCGCCGCGGTGGGCTATACGAGCCCAACGGCAGACTCGCTCGAATCACTCGATATCACGAATGATCGGGCGCGCGCCATCGCGACCGTTCGCGCCAGTGAACCGACGACATTCCAGTTCGTCATCTCGCCTGATAGGTCTCAGGCGCTCGTCTATGACACGCAGTTTCGTGATCAGGCGTTTACGCCCCGAGTGGCGTTGATTGACTTGGGTACCGGCCGGGTAACCCCGCTGCCCGCTATTGCTGGCGCGACGGACGCCGGCTTCAGCCAGGTCGCGTGGCGCCCGGGGACCAAGACGATCGCGGTCACGAGCGGCTACGCGGGCAGTGGGGTCCTCCACAACTGGCTGCTCGACGTGGCGGCGGACACCGCGACCTCCATCGCGCTGGGCGGAAATGTGATGAGCTGGGCGCCTGACAACGGCCCGCTGATTCTTAGCTCAGGTTACCAGTCCCAGGTCGGTGGGGGCCCTTATATCCTGAAGGCGGCAGTGTGCGACAGCGCCGGACGGTGCTCAACCACCACGCTGACCAGGAATGCGATGACCTTCGACTTTGTTGGGTTCTTGCGCAATCCGTAGTCCGGCGGGCGACCCCGGCGGCTAAAGGCGTTCCGCCGCGTCCTTCGCCCGCGCGGGAGTTGGCGCGTGGCTCGCGGGACGAATCCAGCGCGAGGCCGGGCGGGATGCGTGGCTCCGCCGCATCTTCGATCACCGCCGCAAGATGGTGGCTCAGATGGTCGAGATCCACCCCGCTGGGCAGCGCCGCCCCACATGGTGCTAGCGCGCGGTCGGTGTTGCACTTGCCGCTATAGAAGCGATGATCAATCGCACGCTGTAGGAACCCGCCCGGATACGGCCTGGCGCCGCGCATCCTACGCGATCACGCTCTAATTGCCGTATGCTTCGGGCAAGAGTATGCCAGAGGGCCGCAAGTCACGCCGGGCGCTTAGGCGACGTGGCATGTCTGTCGCCAGCCGGGCGCAGAGGAGGGTAACGATGAGTGACCAGCCGGAGACCGACCGTATCGCCATCGAAGACCTGACAGATGAACTGGCCGCCACCTATACGGCGCAGGGCTACACACTGGCGTTCACCGAAGATGTCATGCGCCGCGACGTGCGTGACACCAGGGACCTGCCGGAGGCGACGCTGCCGGGCGGGGTGTCATTGGCGGCCTGGAAGCCCGGGACAGCGCCATCGTTCTTCGCCGCCTACGCGGCGGCGTTCGCCGACCGCCCAGGCTTCCCCGGCTGGTCTCAGGAGCGCTGGGTTGAATGGACATCGGACGACCCGGATTTCCGTCCCGATCTGAGTTGGGTGGCGCTGGCGCCTCCCGGGCCAGTGGGCTTCATTACCTGCTGCCTGGACGCTCGGGGCGAGACTCCATTGGGCTTCATCATCCAGACGGGGACACGCCCCGACTGGCGCGGGCGCGGACTGGCGGGCGCGCTGGTGGCTCGCGCGCTATGGGGCTTCCGCGAGGATGGCCGCACCGCCGTGCTGCTGGATGTGAACACCAATAATCCTGGCGCGCGCCGCCTCTATGAGCGCCTGGGCTTCGTCGCCATCCGCCGCCGCGGCGTCTTCACGCGCGGCGGCTAGCAACTCGCGCTGTTGGCTATCCCTCCTCACCTTTTAACCAGCGATTGAACCAGGCGGAGACGCGGATGAGCAGGTCGCGCTGGTGAGCGCGCTCCCGGAAGCCATGCGGCTCGCGGGGATAGATGACCATTTCCGAGTCCACGCCGAGCGCCTGGAGCGCATGGTAGAGCTCCTTGCCCTGGCCGAGACGCACGCGCTCATCGGCCCCGCCGTGAAGCACGAGCGTCGGCGTTGTCGCGCTGGCGATGTAGGTAATCGGCGACAAGCGCAGGTAGGCCTCCTGGTCCTGGTATGACGGCGCGAGCATGATCTGGGTGGGCAGCCAGGCGGGGATATCCGCCGCCTGGAAGCTGAGCAGGTCCGTGACCGCCGCCCCAGCGATGGCCGCCTTGAAACGATTGGTGTGACCGATTGTCCAGGAGGTCAGGTAACCGCCGTAGCTCCAGCCGCCGACACCCAGCCGGTCGGGGTCGGCGAGCCCGCGCGCCACGAGCGCGTCTACTCCGCTGAGCACGTCATCGAGGTCGCCGAGGCCCCAGTTGCGCTGGTTGGACCAGGCGAACTCACGCCCGCGCCCGGCGCTGCCGCGCGGATTTGGCAGCAGCACGGCGTAGCCCTGCGATGCCAGCCACTGGCCCCAGTCGTGCCAACTGGCGAGTAAGCGCATGGACCACTGCCAGGTCGGCCCACCGTGGAGGTGCGTGATCAGTGGATAGCGCTTGCCTTCCTCATATCCAACCGGATAGAGCAGGACCCCCTCGATGCGCAGACCGTCCGGGGCCGTCCACTCAATGGTCTCGCCGCGCCCCAGCGCAACTCCCTGGAGATGCTGGTTGAAGGCGCTCACCCGCCGGGGCTCGCCGCCTACTTCGCAGGCGAAGATTTCCGCCGCCTGGTCCACATCCTCCAGCGCGCACGCCATGCGACGCCCGTCGGCGCTGAGGCTCGCCTGATAGGAACTCGCAAAGCTCGACTCGAGCGTCCGGCCGGCGAGCACGGTCTCAACCGCGCCCGACTCGAGATCGAGCCGGGCGAGCGTGGTGCGCGTGCCCTCGACGCCATACAGCAGCAGCGCGCGGCCGTCGGGTGTAAAGTCGGCGCGCGCGCAACCGCCGCTAAAATCGCTGATGGCCACGCGCGGTTCCGCGCCATACCGCGCGACCCAAACCTCATCCGCCGCATACTCACCTGCGGCGCCGCCGTGGACCCACGTGAGCGCGCGCCCATCGGGCGACCCCGCGAGGGAGATGGGGAACTTGCCTTGCCAGAAGTGCTGAACGGAGTCATCGGCTGCCACCAGGCGCAACGCCCATGGACAGGTGAAATCATCCTCCTTGGGGGTCGGACTCGTCGCAATAGCCCAGCCGTGATAGCGGGCGGCGACATCGCGGACCTGATACTCCGGTGGGGTGAGCGCGCGCGCGTCGCCGCCCGGGACGGGAATCTCCCAGAGGCGGGTGAAATGGTAATCGTGGTCTACGTGGATGGCGTCGTCGCGCTCCTGCTGCCGTTTTTCCTCCTCATCGGTCGGCGCGTCGGGCGCGAGATAGGCGATGCGCGCCCCATCCGTACTCCAGATGAAGCTGGCCACGCCAGCCTTGGCGCTGGTCAGCTTGCGCGCCTCGCCGCCATCGGCGGGCATGACGTAGACCTGCAGTATGTCAGCCTTCTCGCGGTCGGAGAGGAAGGCGAGCGATTTGCCGTCCGGACTCCAGCGCGGGCCGACATCCGTGTGGATCGCTGTGGTGAAAGGACGCGCGGGAGCCGAGCCGTCGAAGGGAACGATCCATACGCCCGACGCGGCCAGCGCATGCTCGCCCTCAGTGTAGTCGCGGGCGACCACGAACACGATCCACGCGCCATCCGGGCTGATGCGCGCGTCACTGACGCGCTCGATGGCGAAGATGTCGTCCAGCGAGAGTGCGCGAGCCATATCATCTCCTTGTTCACGCCACATGCGACCATGGCGCCCTAGTTGCGGCCGCCTGCCCCAGTATATGCGGTTTGTTGTGAGAGACCTGTGAGGCTCCGGCGAGTCGAGATGGTGTAGATTCGGCGTAGGCTGCGAGGCGTGCGCCACAGGAACTCGGTGGCCTGGCGCCGCATCGGGTCGTTGAGGCGGCGCATTCCTCATTCCCGCCAATACGTGTCATACTGTGAAAATGCGCGAGGCGCCACAGTAGATGCGTGCAGCGCCGTTCGTGTGGCTGGGAGGTCTTCATGGAGCTCCTGACGCTATCAGCGCGCGAGGTCGAGCGGCTGCTCGATCCCGATGCCCTGCTGGACGCGCTGGCCGCAGCGTTCAAGGCGCTGAACGCGGGCCAGATCGACGCGCCCAAGCGCATTGCCGTCGTGGCGCCCGGCGCGGGCTCGCTGCTCGCCATGCCCGCCTATCGGCAGGACCATGATATCGCCGTCAAGCTGGTCTCGGTCTATCCGGACAACGAGCGGCGTGGATTGCCCACGCACCAGGCGCTGATCCTGCTCTTTGACCCGGCGACTGGTAGCCCGCTCGCGGTCATGGATGGCGGTGTCATTACCGCGCTGCGCACGGCGGGCGCGGCCGCTCTCTCGGCCCGTCTGCTGGCGCGCGAACAGGCGCGCACGCTGGCGATCGTCGGCGCTGGCGTGCAGGGACGCGCCCATCTCACGATGCTCCCCCACGCGCGCCCGTTCACTGATATCCGCATCGTCTCGCGCGACCCGGCGCACGCCGCGCGGCTGGCGGCGAACGACCCTCGCGCCCGCGCCGTCGCCAGCGTCAAGCAGGCGGTAGACGGCGCTGATGTCGTCTGCCTCTGCACGAACTCCGCGACTCCGGTGATCAACAGCGACTGGCTCGTGTCCGGCGCGCACCTGACCTCGGTGGGTTGGGCGCCGCCCGGCGGCGAGCTTGACCCTGAGACACTGGAGTGGGGCAGTCTCTATGTGGAGACGCTGCAGGCCTTCGAACCCCCGCCGGTGGGCTGCGCGGAGCTCGACGGCCTGGACCCCAGCGCGGGAACGGAGATTGGCGCGCTCGTCTCCGGCCTTGACCACGGGCGCCGGTCCGAAGACGAGCTGACCATCTACAAGGCGATGGGTCACGCCTGCGAGGATCTAGCGGCGGCGAGCCTGGTCTATCAGCGCGCCAAGTCTGAAGGGGCCGGCCAGCCTACCACGCTCTAATCAATCGTTTCCTGTCGCGCCAATCGCGCCAATCGCGCCACACATGAGGTGATCGCCATGACAATGACGTCGAAACGGCAACCGCGCGTTCCCCATGCGGGAGCGACGCACGAAGTCTTCAATCAGCCGCCGCCACTCGCCCGCTACAACGTCTATGAGGCGGACGCGGCGCTCGTTGAGGGAACGCGCCGGTGGGGGGCCGGCTGGGCGGAGCCGCTGCTTGGCGAGATAGGCGAGGCCGCGGGCTCCGAGGAGGCGATCCAGTGGGGCGTGGACGCCAATCACTACACGCCGGAACTCCAGACGCATGACCGCTATGGTCGCCGGCTCGATGAGGTCAGCTACCATCCCGCCTGGCATGCGCTCATGACGCGCGCGGTCGGCTGGGGGCTGCACGCCGAGCCATGGCGCAATCCGCGCCCCGGAGCGCATGTGGCCCGCGCCGCCGGCTTCATCGTCTGGTCGCAGGCCGAGGCTGGCCACGGCTGCCCGATCTCGATGACCTACGCCTCCATCCCCGCGCTGCGCGTAGAGCCAGAGGTCGCCGCCGAATGGGAGCCGCGCTTCGTCAGCCAGAGCTATGACTTCGGCCTGCGCCCGGCGGGGGAGAAGCGTGGCGCGCTCTGCGGCATGGCCATGACCGAGAAGCAGGGCGGCTCCGACGTGCGCGCCAATACGACGCGCGCGGTCCCCACGGATGATGACGGCTCCTACCTGCTGACCGGCCACAAGTGGTTCTGCTCCGCGCCGATGTGTGACGCCTTCCTGGTCCTGGCTCAGGCCCCCGAAGGTCTCACCTGTTTCCTCATGCCCCGTGTCCTGCCCGATGGGACACGCAACAATATCGCTCTCCAGCGGCTCAAGGACAAACTGGGCAACCGCTCCAACGCGTCCAGCGAGATCGAGCTGCGCGACGCCTGGGCCGTGCGCATCGGTGAGGAAGGGCGCGGTGTGCGCACGATCATCGAGATGGTGAATCACACGCGGCTGGACTGTGTGCTCGGCACGGCGTCCCTGATGCGCCAGGCCGTCGCCCAGGCCATCCACCACGCTGCGCACCGCTCGGCGTTCGGCCGCCCGCTGATCAGCCAGCCACTGATGACGCTGACGCTGGCCGACCTGGCGCTGGAGTCCGAGGCGGCGACAACGCTGGGACTGAGGCTGGCGGCGGCGGCGGATCGCGCGGCGGATGACCCGCGTGAGGCGGCGCTGAAGCGCATCGGCGTCGCCGCGGCCAAGTTCTGGGTCTGCAAGCGCGGCCCGGCCATGATGGGCGAGGCGCTGGAATGTTTGGGCGGCGCTGGCTATGTCGAGGAGAGCGTCATGCCGCGCCTCTACCGCGAGGCGCCGGTGAATTCGACCTGGGAAGGCTCGGGCAATGTCAACGCGCTCGATGTGTTACGCGCGCTGACCCGCGAGCCGGAGACCGCGGGGGCGCTGCTCGATGAGATCGAGCTGGCGCGCGGCGGTGACGCGCGGCTGGACGCCGCGACCGCCCGTCTGCGCGACGAACTGGCGGAGCGTGAGCACATCGAGGCGCGCGCCCGGCGGGTAGTCGAGCAGATCGCGCTGACGCTACAAGGGTCGCTCCTGCTGCGCTACGCGCCGACGCCGGTCGCCGACGCCTTTATCGCCTCACGGCTCGGTGGCGACTGGGGCCACTCCTTTGGGACATTGCCGCCCGGTGTGGACGCCCGCGCGATCGTCGAGCGCGCCCGCCCGCACCTGCGCAGTGTGGATTAGAGGCATCCCCAGTCTACTGGGGCCTCGTGTCCGAAATGGCCGCGCACGGAGCATGGCCCAGGTGTCGCCGTGGCGCTGGGCGCTCGCGGGCGCGCTCCTGTTGACACACGAAAAGACCCGCCTGGAGCGCCTACTGGGCGGCGCTTCGGGCGGGCCACGACTCGATCGGCTGGCGGTCTACTCAGCGGCGGCCTCGGCGGCGCGCAGGCGCTGGGCCAGCATTCCCAGCAGCTTGATGGTGGCCTCGCCATTGTGGCTGAGCGCGGCGCGGAAGTCATACAGCGGGATGACCAGAGCGATCGTCGGCTCCAGCGCGGTCACAGTCGCCGAGCGGGGCTTGTCATCCAGCAGCGCCATCTCACCGAACATCTGCGCCGCGCCAAGCTCTCCCAGGACACGCATTCGGCCATCGTCTTCCAACTGCGTCACGCGCACGCGGCCACTGAGGATGACGTAGAGGCCGATTCCTGGCTCCTGGCCCTGCTGAACGAGGTTCACGCCCGCTGGATAGGAGCGCTCGACCCCCACGCTTGCCAGGCCGCGCCGCTGCTTGGCGCTCAGCGCGGCGAAGAAGGGCATGGACTCCATGAACTGGACGAGCTCCGCGGTGGAGTAGCGCAGCGGCTCGCCGTCTACGTTGAACTTTGAACGCCCGGCGCTCTGCGGGTCGTGGTGTCCAAACATCGTCTCTCCCCGTTTCTCGTCCGCATGGCCGCTGGCGCTACGAAGATGCGCGCTGCGACGCAATGTCAGGCGCCGCTCGCGGCGGCGCCTTTCGCCCGATGTTTCACGCTAATTACGGCTTGCGCATCTCGCTCGCTCCAATTCGGATCGTCCACATCTGGTGGACCGGCTCGACATTCCGCCATGATCGCTTGGTCGGTGAAGATTTAGGGCTTCCGCATGGCTTTTGCTCCTCTTGGTCCAGCTCTTTGGACTACTTCATGGAATGTGAGCCGTCTGTCGGGGTCGTGGGTCATTGACCGAATCATGGCCGCCAGAGCTAGGGCTTGCGCACACCGCGGATTGCATCGAGTGTTCGCCGGGTGGAAGGAGCGGGCACGTGATGGCTGTTCGAGGAGCGCAGAGTGCAGTTCTTCAACATGGTCGTGATCCCTTTCTCTTCGGGGTGATCCCCAGCGCTTCGACGCTTGAGAGGCGTCGCGTTGTCTTCGATGACGATAGTGTGCCCCGAGCGAAAGGCATATACCAGACGCAAACCACGCAGCCGCCCACACGCTCACGCACGCGTCAGCAGCGGCAGGCAAAGCAGGCGGGCGCGGCTAGCCTGAGTGAGGGAAGGAAGAGATAATGCGACGCGCCTGGCGGCTTCATCCGCGGCTAAGGGCGTTCCGCCGCCAAGCCTGCCTTCGCGAGCTCCCCGCCCCGTCGCGTCCCAGGTCACGCAGGTGGCTTTCGCGGCCGTCATGCCCTTAGCCGCGGATGTAGCCGCCAGGCTGCCGCCGCGGGTTCACCCGCCGAGTTGCTCGCGCCTATTCCTACTCGCGCACGGCGAAGTAGACCGACGCCGGGTTAGGGACGACGATGGCGGCGGTGGACTGCTCGGGGACGAGCTGCCAAGACTCGGTGAGCGTCACGCCGATGGCCTCGGGGACGCCGAGCAACTTGAAGACACGCTCGTGGTCCTCCAGGTCGGGGATGGCGGCGTAGCCCCAACTGTAGCGCCGCGCGCCGTCCTCGGACAGCCCCAGTTCCTTGCGCACGCGGGCGTTGACGTAGTCGGCCATCGCCTCGGCCATCTGCACGCTCAGGCCATGCAGGAAGTAGGCTTCGGTATAGTCGTGGGCCGCCTGCAGGCGCGCCGTCTCCTCCGAGGCGCGCTCGCCCATCGTCACCACCTGGAAGGCGACGACCGCTGGCTGGTCGCCCGCGGGCTTGAAGTAGTCGGCCAGGCAGAGGCGCTCGCCATCGGGCTGGCGCGGAAAGCTGAAGCGGGTGAGCTCGCGCGCCTGGTCGTCGGGATCGAGGATGATGAGGTCGTCGCCATCGGCGCGGCAGGGATAGTACCCGTAGACCGCGCGCGGCGTCAGCCAGCGCTTCTGCCGCGCCTCGCGCAGCATGCGCTCTAGCCGCGGGGCAAACTCCTCGCGCGTCAGGCGCTCGTACTCCGCGCCATGCGCCACGCCGCCCCAGCGCCCGCGATAGAGCGCGTTCAGGTCGAGGTAACCGGCGACATCCTCCACGGCCACGCGGTCCAGCAGGCGTGGACCCCAGAAGGGTGGCGGCGCCTCCGGCGCGGGCGGGATGTCCACTGCGGCGACCGCGCGCGGGCCACGCGACTGGGCGGCCGCCTCGCGCTCGGCGGCTTTCGCCCGCGCGGCCACCGCGTCGGCCTTGACCTTCGCCACCAGCGTGTCGCGGCGGTCGGGGTCGGTCAGCGCGTCCATCAGTTCCAGCCCTTCGAAGGCGTCGCGGGCATAGAAGACGCCTGGCTGGTATGGCTCATCACGCGTGTCATCTGCGCCGTAAAGCACACGGTAGCCGTACGCGCGGTTGATCGCCGCGCCGCCGATGATCACGGGGATTTTCAGCCCGCGCCGCTCCAGTTCCTGCACGCAGAGCGCCATCTGTTTCGACGTGCTGACCAGCAGGGCGGAGAGGCCGATGGCGTCGGCGTTGACCTCGACCGCCGTCTCGATGATCGTGTTCAGTGGCGTCTGCTTGCCCAGGTCGTAGACCGTGTAGCCGTTATTGGAGAGAATGGTGTAGACCAGGTTCTTGCCAATGTCGTGCACGTCGCCAAAGACCGTCGCCAGCGCCACGCGGCCCTTGGTGTAGCCCTCGGCGCGCTCCAGATAGCGCTCCAGATGCGAGACGGCGCGCTTCATCACCTCGGCGGACTGCAGCACAAACGGCAGGATGAGCTCGCCCGCGCCGAAGCGGTCACCGACATCCTTCATCGCCGGAAGCAGAGTATTGTTCAGAACATCCACGGCGGCGGCGGAGAGTGCGCTATTCGTCGTCCATCCGCCCAGTTCCTCGCCGGGGGCCGGAGCGCCATCCGGGCGCGCGGCGGGGTCGGCGCCATCGGGGGCTAGCCCGGCGATGCGGTAGGCCACGGCGGCGTCGATCAGCGCCTCGACGCCTTCTTTCTTGCGGTGCAGGATCTGGTAGTGGATGCGCTGGTCCACGGTCAGGCCCGCGGTGGGGTCCTCCTGCTCGGAGGCCTTCTCGACCGCGCCGTGGCGCTCGTAGTAGGCGATGAAGTTGGGCAGCGCCTCATCCGAGCGGTTATAGAGCAGGTCGTCGCAGAGCGCGCGCTGCTCGTCGGGAATCTCCGCGTAGGGCGTGATGTGCGCCGGGTTGACAATGGCGGCGTCCAGCCCGGCCTGCGTGGCATGGTAGAGGAAGACGCTGTTCAGCGCGGCGCGGGCATGCGCGGCGACACCAAAGGAGACGTTGGAGACGCCCAGAATCGTCAGCGCGCCGGGTAGCTCGGTCTTGATGCGGCGGATGGCCTCCAGCGTCTGCACGGCGCTGTCGCGTAGCTCCTCTTGCCCGGTAGTGACGGGAAACGTGAGCGCGTCCAAGAGCAGCGCCTGGGGTGGCAGGCCGTACTCCTGGGTGGCGATGTCGTAGATGCGGCGGGCGATGGCCACCTTGCGGTCGGCGTCCTTGGCCATGCCCTCCTCGTCAATCGTCAGGGCGACGACCGCCGCGCCGTGCTCCTTCGCCAGCGGCAGCACCGCCTCGACGCGCTGGCGGCCATTCTCCAGATTGATGGAGTTGATGATCGCGCGGCCGGGATAGGACTCCAGCCCAGCCTGGATGACAGCCGCCTCAGTCGAGTCCAGTGTCAGCGGCGCCTCGACGCCCATCTCCAGCTTGCGCACCGCCGCGCGCATCTGCGCCGCCTCGTCGCCGCGCTCGGTCAGCGCCACGCAGACGTCCAGCACATGCGCGCCGCCATCCACCTGCTCGCGGCCAACCGAGAGCAGCGTGTCGTAGTCGTCGGCCAGCAGCGCCTTCTTGATCTTGCGGCTGCCCTGCGAGTTGACGCGCTCGCCGACCATCAGCGCGCCAAGCTCCTGGCGCAGCGGCACGGCGTGGATCGCGGAGGCGACGAGCGAGGCGGTGCGGTCACGCGCTTCTTCAGGGAAGAACGCCAGCCGGTCGGCAGGGCGGCGTAGACGCTCGGCGGGTAGGTCGCCGAGGCGCGCGACCAGCTGGCGGATATGCTCGGGCGTGGTGCCGCAGCAGCCACCGACGATGTTGACGCCCAGGTCGCCCACGAACGCCGCCAGATCGTTGGCCATGGGCTCTGGCTGCATGGGGTAGACCGCCTTGCCGCCGATGTTGAGCGGCAGCCCGGCGTTGGGGATGGTCGAGATGGGCAGGTCGATGTTTTCCGCCAGCCAGCGCGCCGGCTCGCGCATATGCTCCGGCCCGGTGGAACAGTTCAGCCCGATGACGTCCACATCCAGGTGGCGCAGGATCGCGCCCGCCGCCGCGACATCCGTGCCCAGCAGCATGCGCCCGCTGGTATCCAGCGTCACTTGCGCCTGGATGGGCAGCCAGCGCCCCATCTCCTCCATCGCCAGCCGGGCGCCACGGATCGCCGCGCGCACTTCGAGGATATCCTGGCTGGTCTCGATCAGCAGCAGGTCGGCGCCGCCATCGATCAGCGCCGCGGCCTGCTCGCGGTAGAGTTCCGCCAGTTGCTGGTAGGTGATCGCGCTGAGCGACGGATCATCCGAGGAGGGCAGCATGCCGGTAGGGCCCATCGAGCCAGCCACGAAACGCGGCTTCTCCGGCGTGGAGAACTCGTCGGCGGCCACGCGGGCCACGCGAGCGGCGGCGGCGTTGATCTCATGCGTGCGCGCGCCCAGGCCATAGTCATCCAGCTTGAGGCGTGTGCCGGTGAAGGTGTCGGTCTCGACGACGTCAGCGCCGGCGGCCAGGTAGGCGCGGTGGATCGCGCCAATGGCGTCGGGGCGGGTGACAGCCAACATCTCGGGACAGCCCTCGTACTGCGCGCCACCGAAGTCCTCCGCCGTCAGCCCCAGGTCGAGGATCTGGGTGCCCATCGCGCCGTCGAAGACCAGCACGCGCCGCCGCGCCTCAGTCAGGTAGCGGCTTGCCGCCGCCTCCCGCTTCGCGTCCGTGGTATCCGCTACTGAGGTCACTGGCTTCCCCTTCTCCGCCGTAAGCGCCCTGCGCGAGTATCCCCGCTCACTGAGCGGGGCGGTAGGCGTGGACTGGCTGCTACTACTGGCCCGGCAATTGTAAGTATATCGTACCGCGCATGGGAGCAGACGCCCGCGCCAGTGTGCGCCGCGTTCGCCGCCAAGACGCGCCAGGATGGTTCCGTCTGGGTGGCGCTTGCCTCATTGGGAGCTCGGCCCCATAGCGAAGACGCCACCGGGATTGGCCTATCCCGGTGGCGCCTGATGACGGCTGTGTTTTTCTGGTGAAGCGGCATTCTCCGCAACAATGGGCGCGCCGCGCGGCCAGGTTCAGAGTTCCCGGCTCTCGGCCGCCTCGACAATCCATGCCTGCGGTTTCCACATGATGGTTCCCTCAACGCGCTCCCATACGCGGCGCATCGCGGCGAGCAGCGCTTCCGCCTCGCTTTTGGTAGTGAATTCGAGGTCGATCATGACGTCGTTGGGGTCATCGAGCCCACGCAGGATCTGGTAGCGACGGACTCCAGACCCCTTGCGGTCCGCCGGATCACTGTCAAAGGCTTGTTTCCATCCCTCATAATTCGGGACACGATGCTCAATCCGTAGAATGACCATTTCACTCCCTCTCGGATGTCGCGCGGGAACGGAGCCGGATCGCGCGGCCCATATCCCTCGTTCTGTAATAGACTCTAGCCAGGTTCGCGTGGATCGCCTATCCCAGTATTCTGGGGTTTGTCATGATGAGCCGCTCTCCCTGACGTTGTAGCTCAGAAAGGGCATGCTGCGATGGACGCTCAGCATCGAGACTTTTCCCGCGTCGCATGCGACATCCAGCGACTCTGCTATGCGGGGCTGGATGCGGAATCCTTGCGCGGCGCGGCGGTCGAGCGACTGGGACGGGGGATCGCGTTCGACGCCTACTGCTGCTTTACCACCGATCCCATGAGCCAGTTCTTCACGCATTCCATCTTTGGCGGGGCGCGAACGCAAAGTGATCTGGATCATTTCATTGACCACGTGTACTTTGAGGGCGATATCGACGAATACGCCTGGATGGCGCGCGCCCGGCGTCCGGTGATGCTGCTATCGGAACGAGTAGGTGGCGATCTAGAGCGCTCGCTCTGCTACCGGGAAATCTTGCGGCCGCGCGATCAGGCGCATCAGGCGCGTAGTATCTACATGGTGAAGCAGGAGCTTTGGGGCGGAATTGAGCTGACGCGCGACCGGCGGCGCGCCGATTTTGATGGAGCCGAGGTTGCGCTCCTGACGCGGATCGCCCCCCATCTGGGCGCCGGGCTGAAGGCGTCCGCGCTGCGCAGTCTGATCGAAGGCGCCCCGTCCAACGCGGATGCGCCAGGCATGCTGACGCTCGATCAACGGCAGCGCATCGTCAGTTACACTCCGGCCGCCGAGCGCTGGCTGCGTGAGCTGGGCTGGCCCGCCACCGACCGCGCTGACGCTACGCGACTGCCGCAGCCGGTTCGCACACTCTTGCGCGCGCTCCAGCGGATACTATCGCCCGGTTCTGAGGCGGACACCCTGCGTGTCCCGCGGCTCAGCGTCCAGGCGCCTTCGGGTCGCTGGTTATCGCTCATGGCCGATACAGCCATCGCGCAGGGCGCCATACCGCCCTTGACCATGGTGCTCATCGAGCCGCTGGGGCCACGCGAGGCCGCCTGGCTGCGACGAAGCGCGTACGATCTGACGCCTCGTGAACAGGAGGTGGTCGGGCTGGTGGCGCGTGGCCTGGCGACCCGCGAGATCGCCACGCTGCTTTGCGTTACCGAGTACACAGTGCAGGAGCATCTCTCGCATATCTTCGACAAGGTGGGCGCGCGCGGCAGGCGCTCCCTTCTCAAGCGCCTCTTCTTCGATGGCATGAGCGATCTGCCGCCCGCGTCACACTGAGCCCGCGCAAGTCGCTAGTGGACTGCGTTTCCTCCCGTTCGAGCATGACCCAGCTCAGCGTCCAGCTGGGTGGCGGCAGCCCGATCACGCCACTCAGCGGCGAGAGCTACAGCGGCGCGGCCGGCGCCATGGGGCTACTCACCACCGCCAGCCTGGGGGCCATGACCGGCGGGACCGGCGCGTACACTGCCACCTACGACGCGCTGGGCCGCCTCACCAGCGGACTGTACACCTACACCCCCATCGGCCTCACCGCCCAGACGCTCTACCGCATCCAGCCGACCTACGACGCGCTCTCCAACGTCATTGAGGCGGTGACCACCCTGCCGCAGGGGACCGACACCCAGGTCTTCTGTTCCGATGACCGCTCGCGCCTGACCTGGGCCGGCTCCGCCGGGACCCCCGCCTGCTCTGGCGCGCCCAGCCCCAGCGACACCGGCTCCCTGGTGGGGACCGGGGCGCAGTACTCCGCCGCACTCGGCGCGTCCTCCGACGTATTCCAACGTCCTCCGGCCTGCGGTCCTCCTATGGCTTGCCTCGATTACGACTACCTGAGACTCCCTCGGATTACCTCGGCTACAGATACAATGGCGTGTACACCAGATCGCACGCCAGCGGCAGCACATCCCCCGCGCTATCGGTCACGAAGCCCGCCAGCTGGTTCACCCCCAGCGTCCCGGCAAACGTCCCGCCGCCGAGACCGCCGCT
>DASVZK010000084.1:0-6171 GCA_036391685.1 Ktedonobacterales bacterium | reverse complement strand
GAAGTGGTCGCGCTTCCCCCAGCTAATCAGCGCGTCGTACTGCTCCGGCCCCAACTGCTCCGGCTGGATGTTCCAGACCGCCCGCGCCATGGCGTCCACGCCCTTCTCGTTGAGCTCGGTCACAACGATATTGGCGAAAGCCGTCCGCTGGTGGTCGCTGATCGTCCCACCGCCGTGGAGCGCGCGCAGCTCGCCAAGGATGCGCTCGGCGCGGGCGGCGGGCGTCTCCTCCGCCATGGGCGCGGCGGGCGTGTCCTCGGCCGGGGGAGGCGCGCTGGAACGCCGGGCGGCGGCCGGCAGCTTCGCCGCGGGAGTCAGCCGCGCATCGCGCCGCAGGGCGTCCAGACTGGAGGCAGGCGGCGCGCTCGCGGTGAGGGTCCCGGGCATACCTTCTTCGTCTTCTTCCTCGTCCTCGTCAGGTAGACTCACGGAGTCAGGATAAGAAAGCTCCATTTCCGGCTCGCCCGCCAGCGCGGCCTCGCCGTCCTCCTCCTCGAAGGCCAGCGGAGCCCCGGCGGGCGCGGGCGCGCCCTCCATCAGCATCTGGCGGCGCAGCGATTCGAGCGACTCGCGCAGGTTCAGGCCAGAGAGCGACCGCACATTGAGCTTCTCCATCGCCTGGCGCTGGGTCAGACCCGAGGCAGTGATCTCGGCGAGGAATTCCGGAATGGTGAGGTCGACGCTCATGTGCGCCGGCGCCGTGGCGGGCGCTGGAGTCGCGGCGCGCTCGGAGTGAGCGGGCGCGGGGGGCGGCGTGGCGGAACGTGACGCGGCGGGACGGGGAGCGGGAGGCGGCGCAGACGGAAGCGCAGGGTCCGGGGTGGCGCCATTGAGCGCCGCGAGGTGCGCATCGAGGCGCCGCGAGAGGCGGCGCATGCCCGCGTCCGCTTCATCGAGCAGCGCCTCGACCTCGCCCGGCGTCGCGCCGGGACGCAGCGGAAGCGCCATCTCTAGCGTGCGCGTCTGGCCGTTGACGCTAAAGGTCACCGACTGGCGCAACCAGATATGGTTGGGGTCTCGTGGCTCCGCAAGCTCGTCACCCACACCAGGCCTCGCTTTCGCACTCCATCGCCGTCCGCCGCTACCCACCGTCACGCGTCATGCGGCGGGCCACGCCGTAGCGTACCATACCCGCCGGCATGATCGGACGTTACTGGTGAACAGGACGAGCGGAGCGGGCGTGGCGGTCACGACGTGGGGCGCTTGGCTGGAGGCGCCGCTGCGAGTGGGTCCCACGCGGTTCCTCGTAGCGCCACGCGCGACGCCCCAGCGGCGCTCAGGCTAGCGAGCGTCGCTGGAGCGTCCTCATCCGGGGTGAGGGGATGAGCTAATAGATGAACGCGACACCTGGGCCGGTGTGGACGTAGCGCCAGTCCACTCGTCCCCAGCCGCCGCCATTCCAGTAGAAGTTCATCTCCGAGATGATGAACCAGCCACCGCCAAGCACCTGCTGGACATGCGCCGCATGGCCGCCGCTCCCAGCGCCCTGTACGTAGGGCTGGAAAACGACCGTCGCGCCCGCAACAGGCGTGTAGCCGGTGCGCATGCCGAGCGCGCGGGCATTGGCGATCCAGTTGGACGCCATGCCCAACCTGCCAAGTTGTGGCTCGTCGCGGCGCATGTACCATGCCCACCAGGTACATTCGCCATACATCCACGAGTACGGGTCACCCGAGAAATCATGGAAGCCGTAACTGGGGTGACCCGGAACGGGAACCCACGGACCGATGCCTCCGGGGGGAGGAGACACCGGCCCGGGGTTCGGACTGGGCTGCGGCCTGGGCCGAGGCTTCGAGCTTGCGACCTTGTTGGACGTGTGGATGGCCGTATGGAGATTGGCCGTCGCGTTCGCGCGATGGGCGGTCGCGTAGAGCTTGCTAAGGAGCGCAAGCGTGGCCGCGTCGGTGTCGCTGGCGTCCGGCCAGGCGCCGGTCGGGTTGGGAACCCAGGTTGGAGCGTCCGAGATGAGGCCGCCGTCGGTGGCGATATGCCACTGGCTGGCGCAATGGGTAACCGCGACGCTCGATAGCCCGACAACCGAGTACGAATTGAGGCTGGGAGCGAGTCCCTTCGCGTTTTGACTGCGCTGGCTGGCGGCGTTGAGGCTGAGCGTATTCGCGCTCAGCGCGCCCGCGACCTTTAAGGGGATGCTCGCGTAGAGTTCGCGGACCGCCGAGTTCGGCGCGCTCCAGGTGCGGCACAACTGGCCACTGGTGAGCGAGATCCACGACTGGACTGGGGAAGTATGCCCTGCGGCCTCTACCGGGGCTGCGTTGACGGCCAACCCTCCCAGCAGCGCGAGCGAGAGCCAGCGCCCTCCGTTCCTCCACTTGGCGTCAGTACGTAGCAAGATCGAAAACCTCCTGAGAGATGGGAGCGCGCCGCGTCCGTCGCGGTCCCACCGCGGAAGGGTCGAGGCTCTCGTCTGGCGTTCCAAGGGCTCGCCCGGCTCTCGTTAAGCCGATTCAGCGATGCCCCCCGCCTGGCGTTCTGGCGCACGAGCGCATCGCGCGTCCGTAGGGACCTTCCACACCAGGACCAAATCGAGGCTTACTCAACACCTCCTACCACCACATCCTGAAGCTTCCTGAAGTGTCAGGCGTTGGCGCGATCACGGGTCTCGCGGTTCCGGGAGCCGTCGCTGCAACCGGAAGGTTCTGATCGCTCGCCGCGCTACAAGTGTGATGTTCTGTTCCCTACTAGAACAGATGTACGCATCGAAAACACCTTGCGAACTATACCCGGAGGTGTCCAATCTGGCACGCGACAGCCAGCGATGTAGGGTCTTCGGGCTAGCGGGAAGTCCTCGTTGCGTTCGCCGTTATGTCGTCGCTTAGCTTGTGTTCAGCGCTCCAACCGCTGACATTTTGTAAAGCATGGTCTTTTCCGCACATTCTTCGCGGATACTGCCATGAACGAAGGGGGGCGACCGGTGGTCACACATCCCAATATATAGCCATTTTAGGTCAACGCCAGCCTCGTTAGCACACGGATGGAGCGAGCGCCAGATTGGTTGACCCAGGAAGCGGGTTCTCGCCCGGCCTGGCGCTGAGCCATGCGCGCTCAGTTATACTGAAGATCTGGCGCGCAAACCACGCTATGACGGAGGAGCATGGGGAATGACTGACGGGGTGGCTGCAAAGCGCGGGCGCAGCGCTGTGCTGTGGGACGTGGACGGCGTGATCATAGACAGCGGCGAGCAGCACCGGCTGGCGTGGACGGCGATGGCCGCGGAGCGCGGCCTGCCCTACTCCGACGCCGACTTCTGGGCCACCTTCGGCATGCGCAACCAGGACATCATCCCCCTGGTGTTCGGCGTCTCCGAACCGGCCGAGGTGGCGGCCATGGCCAGCCGCAAGGAGGAACTCTACCGGGAAGCCTTGCGCCGCGACGCCGTCGCCCTACCCGGCGCGCGCGAACTGATGGCGGCGTTGCGCGCGGCGGGCTACCACCAGGCGCTTGGCTCCTCAGCGCCGATCGCCAACATCGAGGCGATCATCGCCCTGCTTGGCCTGGCGCCCTGGCTGGACGGATTCATCTCGGGCGAGCGCGTGACGCATGGCAAGCCAGCGCCGGATATCTTCCTCGCCGGCGCTGGCTTGCTAGGCGTCGAGCCAGCGCGCTGCCTGGTTATCGAGGACGCCCCGGCTGGCGTCCAGGCCGCGCGGGCTGGCGGCATGCGCTGCGTCGCCGTGCGCCGCGCCGGGCAAACTGATGCGCGCGGCCTGGACGCCGCCGACCGCGTGGTGGACAGTCTGCTGGCCCTCGATGTCACCACAGTGGACGCGCTCCTCGGCGTCTCCTGACTGTCTCTGGCCATAAAGGGAGAGGCGGTCAGGAGGTCAGCCAACCGCGCGCCTACGGCGTCGCGCTGGCCGTGGGCGCCGCGCCGCTGAAGTTGATGCTCTGGTCGTTGAACGCGGTAATCGTGACCACGCTTTGGCCGGTGTCCAGATACGTAACGGTGACGATATCACCGGGCTGCGCCAGCGGGAGCTCCGGGCTGAGTGTCAGGCCCGCCTTGAAGATGCGTGTCTGACCCTCCAGAGTCATGTAGTAGACCGTCACGCCGCTTTCTGTGGCGGGCGAGATGCGGCCCAGTTTCGCGGTGACGCTCACCGGTTTGGCGGAAGACGCCGGGCCAGTTCCCGTCACGCCGTTATCCGCCAGCCACTGGGCGTAGCCCGCCAGCGCGTCTGACTTGGTAGACGCCATGATGACATTCGCGCCATTCAGGTGGCGGGCATCTACGATGCCGACTGCCTGGAAGCTGGCGCCATACGCGTTGGACTGTGTGAACGTCGCGACCCAGGTCGGCTCGCCGTAGATCTCGTATAGCTCGATATTGCCCACATCGTAGTCGCGGATATTGTGCGGGTTCGACTTGAAGGCGGTCGTCACGTTGTCGGTCACGCCCAGGCCCGTCAGCGGGTAGAAGCGACCGGTCATGTCGCGCGTATCGAAGAGCACAACGCCTGTGCTGGAGTTGTCTGACGCCGCGCTCGAAGTCATCGGCTCCAGCCACACCGGCTGGTCCACCTGGTTGTAGACCAGCTCAGGCGTGTCGGTCGCCGGAGCCTGCTGGTTCTGGCCTGAGGGATTGAACCAGGAAGCGGCGTGGTAGAGGCCCCACCACGACAAATACTGATGCACCGCATCCGCCGGGATAACGCGATCCACCCAGGAGGGAATCTGCGCCAGCGAGTAGTCACTGATCGCGCCCGACTGCGTATCCACCACCAGCACCCGCTTGACTACCTCGCCCGTGAAGCCGCGCGTTGGCTGCATCAGGGAGACCGTGAAATAGGGCCGCCAGCTGTCGTCGACTTCCAGCGTCGGGTCGGCCAGATCACCATACACGTAGCCGCTGAGATACACATGGCGTAGCAGATCCTGATTGAGGAGCGCGTCGGGCAAGTAGCGCATGTGATATCCGGTGCGCAGCTGCGGCGAGGCATTGGGGTCCTCGGCGTCCACGACCACATAGCCGGGGCTTTGCCACTGGCCGATATTCGCCCAGACATTGTTGTAGACCAGGGGCGCGATCCAGTACAGATGCCCACGCACCGACTGAAGCGTGTACTCCGCGCCGATAGTGTGGTAGATCGAGCCGAGATTCTGGCCGCCTGAGGCGAGCGCCTGCTGTCCCAGGTATGAGGCCACGTCCTGCGTGACCAGCACGATATGGTTGACGTCGGTCGGCGGCAGTTTGGTCGAGGAGACCATCTGGATGTTGGGAATGGCCGCCAGCGCTTTGGCGTTCGGATCGAACCACGTGGTGGAGACGACGATCAGGCCATTGATGACGAGCGCGACGAGCAGGACGAGCGCCAGCGCCGCGCCGCCCGCCAGCGAGGTAGCGGGCATGGCGCCCGCGGGTGGCGCGCTGGGAACGATGCGGCTTGGACCGCGCCGCGAGCCCGCGAACCCGGTGAAGCCGCCCTGCCCGCCAAACGCGCCGATACGGCTATTGAAAGCGCTAAAGGACTCGCGCGCGCGCGTCAGCCCACCACTGAAGAGCGCATAGATCGCCGAGAGCGCCAGTGGCCAGAGGACCCACTGCCAGCCACCATACGGGCCAGTCAGCGCGGGCTGCCCGAAATAGAAGATCAGCAGATCGAGAATGAAATTCAGGCCCCAGAGGACCGCGGCCCAGCGCCCTACGGCGCTCCACGCGGGCCAGCTCGCGCGCCCGAACGCCCAGGCCAGCCCGACCAGCAGCGCCGTCACGAGGGTTGCCCCAATGGCGGCCAGCCCTACGATGATCATCTCTTTAGCACTCCAACTGGATGAAGCGAGCCAGTCATACCCTGGCTACTGATGCAATACGAGCGACCTCGCCCGCTGTTGCGCCCGCCCCGCCCGCCTGGAACGCGCGGAACATGTGACCGGGAACACGATGCGGGGGAAGGAACGTCCTGCTATAGTCGAGTGGGAGTCATAGCAGGGCTTGCGCACGTGGCGCCGGGTGCGGCTCAAACTGGCGTGAGGCGCGGCACGGTATGGATGTTGTGGAGGCATGGACGTGACGGATGTGAAGGATGTGAAGGATGTGAAGGATGTGAAGGATGTGAAGGATGTGAAGGATGTGAAGGATGTGAAGGATGTGAAGGATGTGAAGGATGTGAAGGATGTGAAGGATGTGAAGGATGTGAAGGATGTGAAGGATGT
>DASVZK010000083.1:0-59343 GCA_036391685.1 Ktedonobacterales bacterium | reverse complement strand
TGGTCACGAGCTTCCTGTGGCCCAGAGGGCGGCACGATCCCAATGTGTACTTCGCTGCCCGCTAGGTAGGATCTAGCCATCCGCGCTCAGCGGCGCGGGAATGTATGCGAGCGGTCTGCCAGTAGCTGGCAGACCGCTCGCATACATTCCCGCGCCGCTGAGCGCGGATGGCTAGATCCTACCTAGCGGGCAGCGAAGTACACATTGGGATCGTGCCGCCCTCTGGGCCACAGGAAGCTCGTGACCACATCGCGGTTGTCGCCCCAGGCGAAGTACTGATGCCCGCCGCTGCTAACACAGGAGATGTAGTCTCCCATGTAGGCGGTAGCGATGATGGGGTCGAAGTTCGGAATGTTGTAGACACCAGGGAACGACTGCGTGGTCACCCGGGTAGTAGTGAAACTCGAGCCGTTCGATGAGTCGGAGACCATCGTGTCGAGCACGCTGGCGCCGCTGGTGGTGGGACTGATCTCGTAGTAGAGGACATGCAGCCCAGAGGCGTCCGCGCTGATGGACGGCTGGGCCTCATCATTATTGCCCGAGGTGACCCACGAGGTCGTCCATGTGCCGCCATTATCTGTTGACGTGGCCAGGCGGATGTGGCTGTGGCCGGAGCCGTCGCCGCCGTCATTCCATGTGGCGTACAGCGTATTGCCGGCAAACGCCAGCGTCGGGAACTCCAGATTGCGCATATACTGCCCGGCGCCAAGGACGAAGGCGCCAAAGCCCTGCGTCGACGAGGTGACGTCAGCGATCTTGACCTTTGACGCGAAGGTGGCGCCGCCGTCGTGGGAGGCGAAGATGTACTCGCTTTCGGTCTCGGGCGCGCCCGAGCAGGTCGGGTCGTTGACATCGAAGCGCAGGGCGGCGTCATAGACCGCGCCGTCTGGTCCGACGATTGGCTGCGCGCCGATGTACTGATGGAACGAGCAGGGGTCGTTGGAGTCGAAGATCGGTACCTGGTCGGCGTAGACGGTGCTCCAGGTGCGGGCGCCGTCGGTGGAATGCGCCACCGCCAGCCCGCTGAGGACCTTGAATTCGCCTGTAGTGGGATCGAAGGTTTCGGTGAAATCATCCCAAACTACGTAGAGATTCCCCGCGCCACCGACCGTCATGGCGTCCTTATCCGCAGAGTAGAACAGCGAACTCGCGCCAGCCGGAGGCGGGACCTCGGTTGGCGTAGTCCAGGTCTGACCACCATCGGTTGACCTGGACACCCCAGTAAGGAGCGCGCCCTGGAATGGGTCGTCCACCAGGTTCGCGTAGTAAAAGACGCCGGAGCTGTCGCTGGCGAGCCATGGGTCGCCAAAGTTGATCGTTGGCGTAGCGTTCGGCAACGTGCCAAGGTCGCTGAACGTGGCGCCACCATTGTGAGAGACCGCCACGCCACTCAGATCAGACGCGGGGGTGAGGAACAGGAGCGTCTGCTGCGAGTCATTGAAGCCGACGACCACGTTCTTTCCGGAGACAGCGATCGAGGTCTCGCTCTGCGTGGTCTGATCGGGCTGATTGATGTCTTCGCCGGGATTGTTCACACGAATGTTCGCCAGGCCCCCAGGCCCGCCAGGGTTGTGGCCTCCGGTATGCGCCTTCGCTTTCGAGAAGGTGATCCCGGTCGAGTCTACGGCCGCGCGGTGGTCTCCGCGAGCCAGCGCCTCGAGCGCGATCCGGGCGCCCGGACTCAGCCGCGACCCCGCTCGCGACTTGAGGATCTTCTGCGCAATCTCCTGCTTGGTCGGCGCTGTGGCGGTCGCCCTGGCGGGGCTAGCCGCGTTGCTCGCCAGCGCAACCATCCCTACCAGCAGGGCCACCAGACCAACTCCAGCGAGAAGACGCACTCCCCATCTCTGCGCGGACCAGCGGCTCGACAGCAATCTGGTCCACTCCTGCACCGTTTGCCTGGACCATCTTCGCATTGTTCTCTCTTTTCTTCCTGATGGAGATACGAGTACACGTTGGGGACCGGCTGGAGATCAGGGGGTGTGAGGGGTCCGCACAGAACGTCTTGCGGCGCTACTTCAGCGCCACGTGTCGCCACAATCCCAGCAACACAATCCCAGCGCCACGATCCCAGCGCCACGATCCCAGCGCCAACACCTCAGGACATCCGCGCGTGAGGCTAGCGCCGCCTTACAAGGGGGAGAACTGGATGTGCGGATCCCATTCTCGGATGGGGATGCGAAGATGGCCGACCATGCCGCACGCGGTCGGGCGCCGACATTGAAGGCGGATGTTCCTCATGCGCCTTTAATGTGCGTCAGTAGTATAACAGCCAACCTGTCGTTTGGCAAATCACAAATGGCCTCTAGCTCACTCATATTCTCTGTATCCCGACGATCACGGCCAACACGGCCGGCCAGGCGATGTCTACGAGGCATTCCCTTGCGTCCATGGACTAAGCTAATATACCGAGAGGCAAAGGACGGGACGCTTTGTCTGTTTTGAGCGGTAACGTATTCGGCCAAACCCAAAACGGAGCGTGTCTAGAAACGCGGGACCAACAGGCGCCGCAGACAACGGAGAGCGACATGCGCACACCGATGGCTCGCGCCGCACGGCGTAGCGCCTTCCTGGCGATAGGGACAGGCCTGCTGTTCAGCCTGGTTCTGGCTGGCTGCGGGCTCACTGGCGGCGGATCGGCCAGCGCCAACCAGCCGGGGGGCGCCATGTCCACATCAACCGCGAGCGCCTCGGCGACAGAAACCGCCTCCTCGACCGCGACTGTCTCCTCACGCGCGACCTCCACCCCAACATCAGGCGGTCAGCACGCAGTCGTAAGGGTGATCGGCTCTGTCGCCACCGGTTACGCGTTCCTGCCCGCCACGATTACCATCAAAGTAGGGGCCACCGTAACGTGGATCAATGCGACGAGCGCGCCACACACGTCAACCAGCGATATCGGATCGACGCTCACCTGGGACTCACACACGATGAATCCCGAAGGGGCGTATCGCTTCACCTTCACGCAGGTGGGGACCTTCCACTATCACTGCGGCATCCACCCCGGAATGCGGGGAACCATCATCGTCATCGCATAGAGCGCAGGCGGCCACCAGAGGCCACTGGCAGCTACCGGAGGTTATCGAGAGCTACCGGGAGAGCTATCGGATTCTTCGCCGTGAGCGAGGCTGAGCAGACCGCGCTGGGTGGCGCGGGCGACGACTTCGACGCGGTTTCCCGCGCCAAGCTTGCGCATCAGCGAGGCGATATGGAACTTGGCGGTGCGCTCGCGGATGCCCAGCCGCGCCGCGATCTCCTTGTTCTGCAGGCCGCGCCCCAGCAGACGCAGCGTCTCGCGCTCGCGCGCGGTCAGCGTGGGGGCCGGTGGGGCTTCGGGCGCGGCGACGTGGCGCAGCAGCCGAGAGGCGACGACTGGGGTGAGCAGTGTGCCACCAGCGGCGACGGTGCGAATGGCGCGGAAGATTTCCTCGCGCGGCGCGCCCTTGAGCAGATACCCCTGCGCCCCCGCCCGCAGCGCCGCCATGATGCGCTCGTCGGTGTCGAAGGCGGTCAGAACGATGGCGCGCACCGGCGCGCCTTGCGCGCGCAGCCGCTGCAGCGCCTCCACGCCGTCGCCATTGGGCATCTCCAGGTCGAGCAGCAGCACGTCAGGCCGCAGCGCCAGCGCGCGCTCGACCGTCTCCACGCCCGTCCCCGCTTCGCCAGCGACGGCGAAATCTGGCTGGGTGGTCAGCACGGCCACCAGGCCGTCACGGACGATGGGGTGGTCATCAGCGATCAGGATGCGGATGGCGTCACTCATGCGCGCGCTCCCAGCGGAATGATAGCCTCGATGCGGGTACCCTCGCCCGGCGAGGTAGCGACATGCAACTCGCCACCCAGCAGCCGGGCGCGCTCGGTCATCCCCAGCAGCCCGTAGCGCCCGCCTGAGACGCCCGTTGGATCAAAGCCGTGACCGTCATCTTCGATGGTCAGCCGCGCCTCCTCAGGCGTCATCAGTAGCGTGAGGCGGGCGCGGGTGGCCCCGGCATGACGCGCGACGTTGGTCAGCGCCTCGCGGGCGATACGGTAGAGCCCCGCCTCGATGCGCGCGGGTAGCGGACGCCCGCCGCCGGTGATCGCGCAGGAGACATGCCCGCCGCCTTCCAGCGCCGTCTCGCGGGCCAGCGCCTCCAGCGCCTGCGTCAGCGTCTGCCCCTCCAGCGAAACGGCGCGCAGGTCGAGCACCGAGCGCCGCGCCTCCTCCAGGTTGGCGCGGGTCAACGCCAGCGCGCGCTCCACACTGGGCCGCGCCCGCTCAGCCTTCGCCCCCGCTTCCAGCAGCGCGTCCACCGATTCCAGCTGCAGGGCGATGGCGGCCAGCCCCTGCGCCAGCGTGTCATGGATCTCGCGGGCCAGGCGGTTGCGCTCCTCCAGCGCGCCGATTTGGGTGGAGCGGGTGAAGAGGCGGGCGCGCTCAACAGCGATGCCCAGCAGGTCGCCGATGGCGTGCAGCAGCGCCAGATCATCGGGCGCAAGCTCGCGCCAGTCCGGGCTGGCGACGTTGAGCACACCGAGCTTCTTCTCGTTCGCGTACAGGGGAATGCTGGCGTGGCAGCGCAGGCCGCCCGTCCCATCCACCAGGCCATTGAGGCGCGTGCAGGCGACGACATTGACGTTGGCCGCGCCTTCCAGGTCGCCGGCGCGGAACGTGTCGAGACAGTAGCAACGGCCCTCCATGCGCCGCGGGTGGTCGGCGAGGCCCGGTGGCAGGTTTTGCGCGGCGGCCAGGTAGGAGGCGCCCGTGCGCTCGTCCAGCAGCCAGATCCAGCCAGTGCGCAGGTCGAGCAACTCGGCGACCTGCGCCAGCGTCGTTCGCAGCGCCTGGTCGAGGTCCACTGACTGGTTGAGCGCCTGGGCGATGGCGATCAGGATCGAAAGCTCGCGGTTGCGCCGCCGCAACTGCTCCGCGCTGGAGGCGCGCGCCCGCGACTTCGCCATCTTCGCCATCTTCGCTCCTCTCCACGAGTTATGCCTGGATGCGCACTATCGTACCGCGTAGATGGCGCAATGCGCAGGATAGGCCTCCCAGCGTCCGACACTGCCATCCGCTGTAGTAGAAGTCATCTCATAGATGACTGCGGCGCCCCGTCACCTCTGAAACAAAGCGGACTTGGCAGAGACCACAGCTATTTACAAGATAGCTTCTAGCGACCCCGGATTTCCCGAAGAGAATTCGGACACAGCGACAGTCAGATTGCCACTTAAGCAAGCGACAAGGTGTCATTGAGATTCAACCATCGCCAAGACGAGTCACGTGTCAAGAAATCACAATTCTGAGTCTTTGCTTCGCATCTATAGACAGTTTGAACAGCGCTGATTATATTGTTGGTGCGCTCACTGTATTTAGTGTAGCTTGAGCGCACGTTCGCTTTGCTCAATCGAAAGTGGGAGGCGCTGGCTGTGGGTAAGACTGGTATCTGGATCGTGTCTGCCGTTGCGCTATTGCTCTTGCTGGTGGGTGGAATAGGGTCTGCGATAAGTCGAGGGGATTCCACGTTCGTAGTTATGTCGTATGCAGGGGTAGGGCTCGGGTTCCTGACATGGCTATTTGCGCTGAGAGACGCTTGGTGGTGCAAGGCGTATGGCTGGCTCGCCGCCATCTTCTTCTTGTTTGGCGGTATCCCGATCGTCACGTTACTGTATGGTTTGCTAGGCCCGGGTCGCATGGCGCTTATGGCCGAGAAGCGCCTGTCATGGTTGCTGAAAATGGGCCCTGCGATGTCAGATGTGCCGAATCTCGTGCCCGCTACACAGTGGACAGTTCCCCAACTCAAGCAAAGTTTGAACTACTGGGCCGGACGCGACGGTTATGACCTGGTTGACTCTGATGACGTCATGGCCCGAACACTCCGCAGATTTGGGTGGCGTATCCTGGACGATGGGTCGGTGGCGCGATAGCGCATCGCTCCTTGCTAGAGCGCGTCATAACACGAACGGAGCCCGTGCTATCTATCCAGCGCGGGCTTCGCTTTGTCTTTTACTGGGCGCGTTCAAGCCGTTCCCGTTCCGTGCGCCGACACTTTAAAGTCCCGTCAGCTTGCGTGCAGGCTCCACTCGCCGCAGACGTGCGCTCCCCGCGATACGCTCAGCGCCAACGCGCTCGCCGACGTCAAAATTGGCGCCAAGATCATAGCGCTGTTCTCGCCTCAACTGCGGAAGCGCACCGCCATCTGTGACGCAGTTCACTGTACATAATAAACAGCGCCCATTATACTGTCCCTAAGCTTTTCATCCAAGGCGTGGCGCGCTGGCAAGCGCCTCCGGCGCCAACCAGTTGGCGGCGCGGGGGCGCGCCGCCAGAGGCTCGCCACATCGTGAGTTGTCTCTCGCAACACATCGCGGGCCACAGCGTCGCTGAGGCCACAAGGGTCAGGAGGCCGAGCCGCGATGGAAAGAGCCGCTCAGGAGCCAGTCGCAACAGGCGAGGTCGACGCTAGCGGCGCCACGAAGCGCCTCAAAGAACTCATTCGGGACTATCTTCACGGATTTATCAATCTTGCGACGATGCCTCGTGCGCTGCGGTTGATGACACTCGGCGGCATTGTTATGCTCGGGTTTGAGCAGCGCGGCGCGACACACCCGGGCAGAGGTATCTGCGCTCCTTTCTGATCGCGCTGGCGATGCTCACTGTCTATACTGGCCTCTATTTCGCAGAATGGGCGATCTGTCTCCATGTAGACCCGGCGGTGGCGCTGCATCTGGAGGATGGCGAGCGGATCGTGATTGTCGAGGGCCAGATGCGGCGCTTCACGCCCGATCGCGACCTCGCCACCCGGCTGAACCAGTCCTCGCTGGCCAAATACGCGGTCTCCGCCGACCCCAGCGCCGAGCCGGAAGCGATCTGGCGCCTGCTGCCACAGACCGTTCTGGTGTGGACGCGATTTCCCGCCGACGCCACCCGTTTCCACTTCTAAGTGGGTGCGGGCCCGCCTGATAGTTACTCCGGCGCGCCAGTGAGCTCCTGGCGGCGGAACGCGAGCCAGGCGAGCGCCACAACCACCGCCGCGATCGCGAGATTGGCGACCAGCGAAGTCCCCAGATGCGCTGGCGACTTGCCCAGCGCCAGCGCGCTGGCGGGCTCAAGCAGCCCGGCAGGCGTAAACTTCGCGGCGCTGGGAACGATGCCGATCAGGGAGATGATGAACCAGGCGGCGATGCCGACGCCGACCGCCGGTAGCTGCGAGCGCGCGACGACACTGCCCAAAAAAGTCAGCAGCGCATAGACCAGCAGCGAGCAGAGGATCAATAGCGTACAGGCGATGAAACCACCTGGCGCGACCGGCTTGAAGAGCAGCGCGGTATAGAACCAGGCCGCCAGCGCCGCCAGCGCGACGCCCGCCGCCAGCATGGCGAGCAGCGCGACCAGCTTGGCCGCCAGGAACGCCTCGCGCGTGAGCGGCTTGGTCAGCGCGAACGCCGCCGTGCCACGCTCCTTCTCGCGCGCCACCATGCCCATCGGCAACAGCAGCGCGATCAGGACACCGGTTCCAGCGACATTCTTCAGGTATTGCGCGATGGCGTCGGCGACTACCGGCGGCGGGAAGGTAATCGAGACACCCGATTGGCCCGTCCCGATCAGCTTCAGTAGCTCGGGCGTATATTTGGCGGTCAGTGGCGAGATGATCCCCAGCAGCAGGAAGACCACACAGACGACCAGCAGGCGGTTAGAGCGCAGCGCCTCGCGCAGCTCCTTGCGCAGGAAGACCGCAAAGCCCGTCATCATCGCGCCGCCTCCGTTTCAGGCCGCTCCATCTGGCCGCCGCTGGTGAGCCGCAGGAAGATGTCCTCCAGGGTGGGACGGGCGCGCTCGAAGCGCTGGATCTCGACGTTTTGCGCCAGCAGCGCCGCCAGGATCTCGCGGCCCGCCGCCTGAGGATCGCGCGCCACCACGCGCAGGCTGGGCGGCTCCCAGGCCGCGTCATCCAGCCAGGGCGCCGCGCGCAGGGTCGCGAGCAGGCCCGCGACCCGCTCTTCCGATTCCGGCTCGATCTCTAGCAGGAAGACCGGCTGCGCGTAACGTTCACGCAGCTCAGCCACTGATGAGGAGACCACCAGCTTGCCGTGATTGATGATCGCCACCATATCGCAGACGCGCTCGATGTCGGCCAGGATGTGCGAGGACATCAGCACCGTCGCATGGCCGCGCAGACCAGCGATCACATCGAGCATCTCATGGCGCCCCTGGGGGTCGAGCGCGCTCACTGGCTCATCGAGCAGCAGGACATCAGGCTGGTTGACCAGCGCCTGCGCCAGCCCCAGCCGCTGGCGCATACCGCCCGAATAGGTATGGATGGCGCGGCTGGCGGCGTTGGTCAGCCCGGAGAGCGCCAGCGTCTCATCCACACGGGCGTGCAGAGCGGCGCCGCGCAGCCCAAACAGTTCGCCAACAAAGGTCAGCAATTCGCGCCCACGCATCCACCCGTAGAACTGCGGCGCCTGATCGAGATAGCTGACCTGTTCGTGGATGCCCACGCTCCCGGCGCTGATATCTTTGCCCGCGACCGTCGCGCCGCCTTCGGTAGGATAGGCCAGGCCAGTCAGCAGGCGCAGAGTGGTCGTCTTGCCTGCGCCGTTGGGGCCGAGGAAGCCGAAAATGGCCCCGGCCGGAACGTCGAGCGTAAGATGGTCGAGCGCCACCACATCGCCATAGCGCTTGGTCAGCCCCCGGCAGGTGATCGCAGCGGACATCGCGCTGGACTCCTCTATTCCTCGCGCCCAACGAGCAGGTACGCGATCCAGCCCAGCGTGCTGACCAGCAGAATCACCAGCAGCCACACGAGCTTGTTGCCGCCGCGCACGCGCCGGTCTGGCTTGTAGAGGTCTATGACGCAGTAGATGACCACCGCCAGGTCAATCAGGACGAGCGGCGCCAGCGCCGCGAGCAGCAGCGGATCGAGCTTGACCATACGCGATGAGTCTCCCCGGCCAGCGCGCCGCCACAGCGTCCCACCCACCTGCGCGCCAGCCCAGCATACACCCAGCGCGCGAATGCTGTCGAGGGAGCGGCGCGTAATCCACACGCCGCGGAGAGTCAGAAGCCCGCCTCACACGGCCTCTGGGGGGAGGAGTCATGTGGGGCGGGCGAGATATACGGCGGGCGGTGGGCGAGAGCTACTCCACGGGCGAAAGTGTCCCGCTCCGCACGTCGTAGATGAAGCCGTAAATCGGAATCGAGCCGGGAATCAGTGGCGAAGCCTTGATCGCCGCCACGTCGTCGCGTACGCTCTGTGTGAGATCGTGGAATGGCAGGAAATCGGTCTGGCCAGCGGCGGTGGCGGCCGCGTCGCCCAGATCGGCCTGGATCTTCTCGCGGATGTCGTCATTTGTGAAGGTCAGCATACCACAGTCGGTATGATGGACGACAGCGATAGCGTCCGTGCCGAGCAACCGCTCGGAGATAGCCAGCGAGCGGATGGCGTCCACGGTCACGCGCCCGCCAGCGTTGCGAATGACATGCGTATCGCCGAGATGCAGGCCCAGTTGTGGTAGTGGATCGAGCCGGGCGTCCATACAGGCGACCACCGCCAGCTTGCGCGCCGGCGGCATCGCCAGCGCTCCCCCAGAAAAGCCCGTGGCGTACGCCTGATTGCCTGTAAGCAGATCGTTCGCGTCAATAGACATCGTCAGCGACTCCTTGACTCCTGGCCACCACGCCAGCCAGCGCGCCTCCACCCACTGGCTCGCGCTGGCCAGCCATACATACACGCAGATATATAGAGTAAGTAGATACAAATAGTCAAGATTGCGGCGTCCGCGAAGAAGCGCCCGCGAAGAAGCGCCCGCGCTGCGAACCAGACACGGGCGCTTTCTTCCGGGCTTTCAAGCCCTCACCTATCCGCGCGCCAGCCTTGAAAGGCCGCGCGGCCTCGGGCCTACTCCGTCGCCATCTCTTCTTCGGCGATGCGCGCGCGGCCGTTGCGGGCGTGCGGCTCGGCGGACTCTGGCGCCAGGCGCTCCAGCGCCTGCTCGCGGGCGCGCTCTACGCTGGCGGCGACGAAGCCGCGGAAGAGCGGATGTGGGCGCGTCGGCCGGCTCTTGAACTCCGGATGGAACTGCGTCGCCACAAACCATGGGTGATCGGGTAGTTCGATGATCTCCACCAGCTTGTTGTCCGCCGACTTGCCGCTGAAGCGCATCCCCGCCTCCTGCAGCCGCTTGTGATAGGCGATGTTCACCTCGTAGCGGTGGCGGTGGCGCTCGAAGACAATCGCCTGGCCGTAGGCGCTCTCCGTCCTGGAGCCCGGTGTCAGGCAGCAGACCCACTGGCCCAGCCGCATCGTACCGCCCATATCCGAGATGTTGCGCTGGTTGGGCATCAGGTCAATCACCTTGTCGGGCGAGTCGGTGGAGAACTCGCCGCTATTGGCCTGCCCCAGCCCCAGAACGCCACGCGCGAACTCGATGACCGCGACCTGCAAGCCCAGGCACAGGCCCAGGTAGGGGATATTGCGCGTGCGCGCGTAATTCGCCGCGCGGATCTTGCCCTCGATGCCGCGATGGCCGAAGCCGCCTGGCACGATGATGCCGTCGGCGGCGGCCAGGCGCGGCTCATACTCCGCGAAGTCCGTCTCCAGCTTCTGCGAGTCAATCCAGTCAATCTGCACGTCCACGCCAACCGACCAGCCAGCGTGCGCGAGCGACTCGGCCACCGAGAGATAGGCGTCGTGCAGCTCAACGTACTTGCCCACCAGGGCGATGCGCACGAACGGTTTTTCGGCGTGGATACGCTCAACCAGCCCGCGCCACTCTTCCAGCTCCGGCTTGCTCGCCCGGTCAGCCAGCCCCAGCTTCTCGAGGATAAAGTCGCCCAGACCAGCGTCTTCGAGCATCAACGGCACTTCATAGATGCTGGAGGCGGTGACCAGCGGCACCACCGCCCGACGTTCGATATTGCAGAAGAGGGCGATCTTGTCGCGGATCTCGTCAGCGACGGGATAGTCCGAGCGGCAGAGGATGACATCGGGCTGGATGCCGGCGCGCAGCAGTTCCTTGACACTGTGCTGCGTGGGCTTGGTCTTGAGTTCCTTGGTGGCGCCGATGTAGGGCAGGAGAGTGACATGCAGGTAGAGGGCGTTGTCGCGGCCCACCTCGTTGCGCATCTGGCGGATGGCCTCCAGGAATGGCTCGCCCTCGATGTCACCGACGGTGCCGCCAACCTCGACGATCACCACGTCGGCGCCAGTCTGCTCAGCCACCGTGCGCATGTGCGCCTTGATCTCATTGGTGATGTGGGGGATGACCTGGATCGTGCCGCCGAGGTAGCCGCCACGCCGCTCCTTGGAGATGACGGCGTTGTAGACCTGGCCGGTGGTGACATTGCTGGCCTGGCTGGCGGACTCATCGGTGAAGCGCTCGTAGTGGCCGAGGTCCAGGTCCGTCTCGGCGCCGTCATCGGTGACGAAGACTTCGCCGTGCTGGAATGGGGACATCGTGCCAGGGTCCACGTTGATATACGGGTCGAGCTTCATCAGCGCGACCGAGAGCCCGCGGCTCTTGAGCAGCCGCCCGAGCGAAGCGACGGTGATTCCTTTGCCGACCGACGAGACGACGCCTCCGGTCATGAACAGATACTTTGGCATGTGTCCTTTGTCCCCCTCACAGGTCCCCTGGCGAGCCGCAACGGCTCGAATGACTCCAGAAACGCCGATGACGCCTGGGCGCGCGGGCGGGTCACTGGCCCGCGAACGGGATAACCGCAACAATAGAGAGAGGGGCCAGGACACCCATCTGGCGGTCCCGGCCCCTCATTCGCATGGTGGTTATTCCTGCTCTATCCCCGATAGTTCAGTAAGACGATTTGTGTCGCCGCGGGCAGCGTCGCCTGGGTGACGGTGAGCTTGGCCACCGGCTCCGGCGGCTCGACGCCCATCTCGCGGCAGAAGCGCTCCACGCCCTCTAGCGGCGGCTCGTTCGGGCCGCTGCCCTTATAGGCGGGCGTCGCGTAGTGCATCGGAATGACGATCTTCGGCTCCAACTGCGCGATCACCTCCGCGGCACGCTCGGCGTTGAGCGCGTTGCCGCCGCCGACCGGGACCAGCAAGATATCGCAGCCATCCAGCGCCTCCTGGGCGTGGTGATCCAGCGTATCGCCAAGGTCACCGAGGTGGCAGATGTGGATGTCATCGAGCGTGATCAGGTAGACGGTGTTGCGGCCCAGACGCTTGCCACGCTCATTGTCGTGGTAGGTCTGGACGCCGCTGATCAGCGTCTGCTTGATCTCATACTCGCCCGGCCCGTTCACGACCTTTGGGTCACCCGCCACGCCCGCGGCATGGCTATGCCCGGGATGCTGGTGGCTGACGGTGACGATGTCGGCAGTGAGGCGGCCGGTGGAGTAGCCAGTGGAGGGCGCCGGGGGGTCAGTAATGACCGTGGCGTCTTTTCCACGAAGACGGAAACATGAGTGACCCAACCAGGTCAATTCCATAGTTCGCGCGGTCTCCCGAAGCAGTTAGGGCTCTCGGGCGCGAGCGCGCCAAGCAGGCCCCAACATAGCGTTGGGCGGAGCTCCTCTTCGCGCCGCAATCCGGCGCTCAGGGCTCCGCCCTAACGGATAGTGTACCATATGTTCCATTCCAGGGCAAGACGGGTTAAGAATCGGTTAACCTGTCTTGCCCTGGACGCCAGTGTGACTTCAGAGCCGGCCTGGCGGCGGCAAATCAACCTGGGTAGGTTCGTCCGGGCCGGCGGGGGTATAGCCTGGTGGGAAGGAAGTTGCCTGGGCGGCGCCCGGGCCGGGGGCGCTCCAGTAGGATGTTGGGCCGCCAGGTGGCGTGGGCGGCGGGCGGCGGCGCATCAGGATGATGACACCCGCGACCAGTCCCGCCAGCGCCAGCCCGCCGATAACACCCAGCAGAGCCAGCAGCCAGCCAGGGATGCCCAGCGATGAGCCGCCGCCACTCGATGAGCCGCTCCCGCTGGCGGCCGTGGCGACCGGCGACGGCTGGGAAGTCGCCGTCGGCTGGGGAGTCGCGGTTGGAGCCAGCGCGACAGAGAGGCGCGGGCTGGCGCCCATCGTGTCCAGCACACTATTCTGCGTATGCGCCGCGACGAGGTACTGGGCGGGCGTAGCGGTCGCGGGAATGGGAAGCGTGACGGTAAAATATCCGCTGCCGCTCGATGAGACCATAGCGGAAGCCAGTGGCGCGCCGCCGCAGTCAAAGCAGGGGCCGGCATAGACGAAGATCTGGCCCTGGCCCGGAAGCCAGTGACGGCCCGTCACGGTCACCGACCCGCCGGGGTTGACGGTCGAGGCCGAGAGCGTGAGCGACGGCGCATGGCTCGACATGACATAGAACGGCCCATCATCGATGTTCCCGCCGCCTGCCGGAAAGTGGGTTACCTCATTGATGGCGCAGACGCTCCAGTCGCCAGAGCCAGCCGCCGCGGGCCAGTCGAAGCCGGCGGAGAAGTTTCCCGACGTGTCGACGGAAATGCCTTTGGCGACGCCATTCACACGTGTTGGCGAGAGCTTGCAAAACTCGTAGGCGCTGCCACCCGCGTTGTTCACATCGCCTTTTACCAGGCTCAGGCTGACCGTCTGGCCGGCGTCCGCGGTGAAGCCCTCGCCGGACACGGAGGCGTGCTCGCCCACCGGCCCTTCCGGATTGCCGTTGTTTTGTCCCGCGTAGATCATGGATGATGACCAATGAATGCAGGATTGCGTCGCGCCGCAGCCGCCGGCCGCACGCGCTGGCGCGACGCCTGGAGCGGCCCACGCCAGCCCCAGCGCCAGGATGATCGCCAGCGCGAGTGGCGGCGCGGCGCGCAGGAATTGCCACCGCATATCCGTGTTTCCTCCCCATCCGGGAATATCCCGGACTGTGATCCGCTCAAGAAAAGCGTCACCAGCATAGCAGGCTGGGCGTGTATGAGACAACGGCTTCGCTGCGCCGCCGCTCACAGATTGAACAGCGAGCGCGCACGGGCGCGCTGGGATAGGGAGGAAGCGACAGCGCGTCTGGCGCGCTGGGTCAGCGCGGCGCGCCCACACGCGTGATGCGCTGCGGCGCTGCGGCTTTGCCCCAGGTGGCGTGGATATCGAAGGATGGGCGCAACTGGTTGGGCTGGGTCAGGCCGCGCGCCTGCGACAGGCCAACGGTGGCGACGCCCAGCAACAGGATGACCGCAATCACGCGCCGCGCCATGTTCAGCCGCTCCGGCCCGAGCCAGAGCGTCGCGAAGGCCTGGCCCATCAGCGGCGCGCCGAAGAGCAGACTGGGGACAATGCGCGGCCCGGTGTCCAGCGCGCCCCCCTGGAGCGCAAGGCTGACGGGGATGAGGAGCAGGCCGGTAAAGAGCGCCGCCGCCAGCCGTCCCTGCTCGCGCGTGGCGATCCATCCGGCGATAGCGGCGCCCCACGCCACCACGCCCAGCGCCACCAGTTGCAGGCCTGCCGCGCTCACGAAGACACTCGTAGACAGGCTACCCACACCCCGGTGGAAGATGATAGCGAAGACGCTCACGGGCGGCGGCGCGAAGCGGCTGACCAGGATCGTAACGACAACCAGCCCAGTGATCGAGAAGATGGTATATGCGGGACGCGCCCGCAGCGCCAGCGCGACCAGCCCCAGCGGGATGATGAGTGGCAGCGCGGCGAACTGGGCCGTGACGGCGATGAAGAACGCGGCGGCGGCCACCAACAGCCACTCATTCCGGCGGGTCTCGCTGGCCTGGGTGATCGCCCAGAAGCTCACCGCCACGCCCAGCAGCGCCACATGGTCCGCGGTGGCGAGGTGCGCGATGAAGATCAGCGGCCCGCTGAGCGCGAGCAGCGCCGCGGTGAAGACACCGGCCGCGCGGCCGTAGAGGTTCCTCGCCGCGCGCGCCGTCGCTACACCGGCTCCCGCCACACAGAGAATCGCGAGGACGCGCGCGCCAGTGAGCCCAGCGAGCGCGGCGGCGCTGGCGAAGACGGGCCAGATTGGCGCGCCTGTAAGGTGGCTGAGGCCGCTGAACGTGGCGCCTGGGGCGCCACCGCGCGCGACGCTGGAGCCCTGCGCGAGGGCGGTGGCCTCCGCTGGCTGCTGGCCATTCCAGTCGTAGACACTGAGCAGCGCCACCTGCGCCAGGACGAAGAGCGACATCAGGATGACATCGGGCTGAGAGAAGAGCGCCAGCGCCCGGCTCCCCAACGACCGGCGCGGGAACATCTCGCGCCGCAGCGCTCGCACCAGCGACTCATCCGGCCGTCCAGACGCGGCGACGCCTGAGGCTGGCTCCGGCGCGGGCGCCTCCGGCGTCCCGAAAACGGGTGTCACCGGCGCGACCTCCAGATCGCCCGGGCGCGATGGCGTAATAGGCGGTGGCAGGACAACGGGCATGGGAGTGGTGAAATAGAGCAGCGCGGTATTAATCTCCTCCTGCAACGCCTCTTCATCTTCCAGGCGCTCCGTCAGCGACGGCAGCGGCGTGGGTGGGTAATGTCCCGCGTCCGGCGCTGAGCGCTCTGGCGGGCCGCCGCTGGCCCCTGCCCGCTTGAGACGCTCCGTGTCCTCCTGGTCTATGGATTGCTGGCGCTTGAGACGCTCTGTCTCCATCTGGGCCAAGAGTTGCTCATGGGTCAGACGCTCGGTGTCTTGCTGGTCGAGCCCGGACTGCTGGCGGCGGAGACGCTCGGCCTCAGGATCAGGCGCGGGAATCGTTCCCGCGAGCCGCTCTGTCTCGATGTTGATCGCCGGGCGCTTGGCTGATGCGCGTTCCGCGCCCCCTTCGGGCGCGAGGCGCGGTCCCTTCAGCCGCTGCGTCTCGATGTCAAGCGCGGAACGCTTGTCCAGGCGAGTTGTCTCGGCGTCCAGAACGGATGACGTGGGGTTCAGACGCTCGGTTTCGGCGTCCGTGATCGGCGGTGGGGTGAGCGTGGAGCGATGGCCCGCGCGGGAGACGGAGATGCGGTCAGTATCCCTATCGGGCATCGCAAGATCCGCTGTGGGCCCATCTTCAGCGGGCGCGCCGGAGTCACTGGCATGCGCGCCAGGGATCGGTGGAAGTGGCGGGAAGAGCGGCGGCAGCGCGCCGCTGCCTGGATTCCCGGCTGGAGTGGCGTCCGCGGCGTCGGACGCGGAATGGCCATCCTCAGAAGGCCATTCCGCTGGATTGAATGGTTCCGCGGGCTGATCTTCAGTCATGTCACTCATGGCGCCTCCACCACTCCCTATTCGCCCCTACCGCGCCCACTATACCTGCATTAACGAAGCTCACCCCCAGTATAACCGTTTGGGGCGCGCAAGTGATACGGCGCGCCCGTTCCTTGTGTTGTGCGTCCGGCTGCGCGCCGGCTGGGTACGCCGATGCGCCCGCGGTAGGGACAAAGCGCGACACATCCCGACGCAAAACACGCGGCCGCTTGCTGTCCCGCTTGACACTGGCCGCGCGCTTGCGTCTGTAATAGAACATATGTTTGTTGTCGCCCCACGCGAAACATCAGGAGCGCCACGTGAAAGACGCCGCCAGCGCCACATGGGGTGGCGCCGTTCCCGCGCCGGAGCGTGAGAAGCGGCTGCTACTCTGCGCGCTCGTGGAACACGCGGCGGCGCGACCGGACGCGGCGGCGCTAGAGGTGAGGGAGGCGCTCGGCGCGGCGCTCGCCATGCTGAGCGACCGGGTGATGTGGCTGGAGCGACGGGGCGGCGCAGGCGGGCTGGGCGCGCTGCTCGACCTGGGACGCTGCCCGCTGGAGGAAGCGCAGACCATCGCTGAGCGGCTCATCGCGGATCTCACGCGGCGCGGCTTTGCTCCCCAGGCGGTCCGCGCCGGCGCCGGTCCCACCCAGACGCTCGCGCGCCTGGCGGCGCTGCTTGCCGCGCCTGGGTCCGCGCGCGCGCTCGATCACGCCAGGCTGGCGGCCACCAGGCGCGACCTCGCCATTGACCTGTTCGCCCAGCTAGAGCCCAACGCCATCACGCCGGAGGTCCTGGAGCGCCTGCGCCGCTACGGTCTGACCACCTGGGGGCATATCGCGCGGGTGGACGCGCGCGATCCGCAGGCGCTGCGCCGCCAGTTCGGCCCCGCGGGAGCGGCGTTAGGCGCGCTAGCGCGTGGCGACGACCCGCGTCTCTTCGCCCCGACCGCTCCGCCGGAGCGGGTCCGCGCGCGGCGACGCTTCGCGCCGGAGGCCACCGCCGCCCAGGCGCTGGCCGCGGCGGAGCCGCTGGCCGCCAGCCTGGCGCGACGACTGGCGGCCAGCGGCAAGCAGGGGCGCGATCTGCGACTGCGCGTCGACTGGGAATCGGGCGCGGTCTCACGGGCGCGGCGCCGGCTGGCGCGCCCACTCTCCCGGCGGGAGGAACTGACCCAAGCGACACGCAACCTGCTCACCAACCTGCTGGCGTCTGGGGCCAACGATGCGGATGGCGCGCACACAACCGGTGCGGTCGCGTCCCTCACGCTGACGCTGGGCGACCTCTCGGCGCGGCTAGAGGCGCAACCCGAGCCGCTCTTCATCTCGGTTCGCGTGTCCAAGGCGCTCATGGCGCGGCGCGAGCGCGCGGCGCGGATGGCGCGCATTGTGGCGGAGATCAGCGAGCCATTGGCGCGGCGCTACGGCGCGCCTGTCCTCTACCATCTGGAGGCGGCGCAGCCCGACGCCATCCTGCCCGAGGAGCGCGCCTGGCTGGCGCCCCTGAGCGTCACGGCCCCGGCCCCGGTGGAAAGCGCCGCGAGCGTCACGCCCACACGGCGTCAGCCGCGCGACGTGGCGGCTGCGGTGGATGGTGTTACGCCACCACAGCCGCACTGGTGGTAAAGAGAGGACGCCCCAAACTCACGACGGCGGGTCTTGCGCCGCGCCTCATAGCGGCGGCGCAAACCGTCTGTCATATTCCTGCGCCTGAGCGCGCGGAGAGGAGGAAATATGGCGCATCGCTATCATGACCCCATCCTGGTCCGGCGCGCGCCTGGAGCCTCTTCAGCGCCAGCCGCCTTCAAGTGGCGCGACGCATGGTACGAGGTAGATGCGACGCTCGCCACCTGGCGGCTGCGCGACCGCTGGTGGGCGGCGCCCGCGGCGGACGTGGCGAGCGGGGCCGATGACGCGGCGGACGCCACCACCCCCACCGAGCGCGTCTACTACCGCGTCCGTTGCCTCGATCCCGAAGGCGAGCAGATCTTTGACCTCTATCACGACGCCGCCCGCGGCCAGTGGGTCCTCGACCGCGCGCATGACTGAGCGCGCCGAGGACAGCAGAGGAGACGCCGCGGCGGCCGCGCCTCCCATCAGGGGGCACAGAACCCATTACGCCGAGCTCCATTGCGCGAGCGTATTCAGCTTCTTGCGCGCGGGCTCCAGCGTCGAGGCGCTGGTGGCGCGCGCCGGGGCGCTGGGCATGCCCGCGCTGGCGCTGACCGACCACATGACGCTGGCGGGCGCCGTCCGCTTTCAGACCGCCTGCGCCGAGGCCGGGATCAGCCCAATCCTCGGCGTGGAGCTGGTTGTGGCGGAGGAGCCGCTCTTTGGCGCGGAGGAGACAGCGCGGGTGGTCGCGCTGGCGGAGAACGCCACCGGCTACGCGCGCCTCTGCCAGCTACTTACCAACGCCAACCTGGAGCGGCCCGACGCGCCGGTGGTCCCATTCGGCGCGCTGGCCGCCGCGCCCGAGGGGCTCATCATCCTGACCGGTGGGCGCGCGGGGCCGCTGGCGGCCGCGCTGCTGGCTGGACGGCGCGCGACCGCGTGGGACGCGGCGCGGCGCTATCTGAACACCTTCGGCCCGGAGCGGCTCTTCATCGAGGTCCAGGGCCACGCGCTGCCCGAGAGCGTCCACCTGGCGCAGGAGCTGGCGGAAATCGCGGAGGAGCTGGGCGCGCGGCTGGCGCTGACCAACGGCGCGCGCTACGCCACCCGCGAGGACTACCCACTCTATGACCTGCTGACCTGCGTCCGCCTGGGCGTCACCGTTGACGAGCCTCACCGTGAGCGGCCGCGCAACGACGCCGAGGGGCTGGTCAGCGGCGAAGAGCTCCTGGAGCGGCTGGGCATGTTTCCCTGGGCGAGCGCCGCGCTCGCGACCAGTGGGGAAATCGCTGCGCGCTGTGTGGCAGACGGCGTCGTCCTGCTGCGCCCGTCCTGCGTCGCCCCGCGCGTCCCGCTGCCAGAGGGGATAACGCCGGGCGCGCGGCTGGCGGAGCTCTGCGAGCAGGGGATGCGCGCGCGCTACGCCCACGCGCCAGAGGCGCTGGCGGCGTCCAGCGTCCAGCGGACGCAACTGGCGCATGAGCTGGGGATCATTGCCCAGTTGGAACTGGAAGAATTCTTCCTCTGCGTGCATGACATTGTCTCCGCTGGGCGGCGGCTAGGCATTCGCGTCAGTGGGCGGGGCAGCGCCGCCAACAGCCTGGTCGCCTACCTGCTCGGCGTCACCGGCGTGGACCCCATCGCGCACCGCCTGCTCTTCGCCCGCTTTCTCACGCCTGAGCGCCGCGGCATGCCGGATATCGACATTGACGTGCAGTCCGACCGCCGCGAGGAGCTGATCCGCTACGTTGAGCGGACCTACACCGAGCGGCACGCGGCGATGGTCGCCAATGTCATCACCTATCGCCCGCGCTCGGCCCTGCGCGACACCGCCAAGGCGCTCGGCTACCCCTTGCCGCTGGTAGACCGCATGACCAGGGTCCTGCATCACCACGGCGGGGCGGCGGCGCTGCTCGCGGCCCAGGAAGAGCTGGCGCGAGTGATCGAAGGGGCCACGCTCCCGGCCTTGAAAGGCCGGGGCGCGCGGACAGCTACCCTTCCAGCCCTGAAAGGCCCGGGCGCGGAACGAAGCCTTGAAAGACCGGAAGCGGCGGGCATTCATGCCGCCGGTGGCTGTGCGCCGTCCCTTCAGGGCCGCGAGGGCGACACCCGACGCGACCTCCTGCTGGAGCGGCTGCCGCTGGCGGTCTCGCTGGCAGGGCGGCTGCTAGGGCTGCCACGCCACCTCTCGCTGCACAATGGCGGCATGGTCCTGACGCGCGAGGAGCTGGGGCGGACGCTGCCCGTGCGCATCTCAGCCAATGGCGTGCGCGCGCTGGAGGTAGACAAGGACGATGTCGAACGGCTGGGGCTGATCAAGTTCGACCTGCTGGGGCTGCGCACGCTCGGCGCAATCGAGGAGGCGCTGGCGCTGATCGAGGAGACAATGGGCGTGCGGGTCCCCATCGACCATCTGCCGCCAGACGACGCGGCGACCTTCGAGCTCATCCGCGCCGGGCAGACGCTGGCGGTCTTCCAGATCGAGTCCCCAGGGCAGTGGCATCTGCTGGCGCAGACGCAGCCGCGCACGCTCGACGACCTGATCGTGCAGACGGCGCTCTTCCGCCCCGGCCCCCTGCAGGCCAACATGGTGCATCCCTATGTCCAGCGGCGGCAGACGCAGCAGGGGCTTCAGCGCGACGCCGTCCAGACGCCGTGGAAGGGCAAGCCAGCGGACGACTTTTGGACAGCGCACCCCGTGCTTGGCCCAATCCTGCGTGAGAGTGAGGGCATCCTGCTCTTCCAGGAGCAGATCCTGGAAATCGCGCACGCTTTCGCGGGCCTGAGCTACGCCGAGGCCGACGGCTTCCGCCGCGCGATGAGCCACGCGCGCCATCCCAGCGAGATGGAGGCGATGCGCGCGCGCTTCGTGGCGGGGGCGGTGGCGCGGGGCGAGACGGAGGCGGCGGCCACGCGGGTCTACGCGTCCATCGCCATGTTCGTTGGCTACGGCTTCTGCAAGAGCCACGCAGCCGAGTTCGCGCGCACCATCTACCAGACAGCCTGGCTCAAGGCGCGCTATCCGGCGCACTATTTGGCGGCCTTCCTCTCCGCCCAGCCAGCGGGCTTCTTCCCGCCGCATGTTGTGCTGGAGGAAGCCAAGCGTCTCGGAATCCCCGTCCTGCCGCCGGACATCAACCGGGGCGAGGACCGTTTCTCGGTGGAGCGTGTCGGGCCACGGAAGGCTGGAGGAGAGCCACGCTGGGCGATCCGCATCGGTCTGCGGCAGATCGCGCAGGTTGGCGAGGAGCTGGCGCGCGCGATTCTCTGGGAGCGCCGCGGAATGGCGGACGGCGACGGCGATGGGCGGCGCGAGCGGCCGTTTACCTCGCTGGAGGACGCGCTGGGGCGGCTGCGTCCGCAGGGGCTAACGCTCGCGGCGGCGGAGGCGCTGACGCTCTGCGGCGCGCTGGACAGTCTGGCGCCACGCATGGAGCGCCGCGCGCGGCTCTGGCGCCTGCGCGAGATCTGGCCGCTGATCGCGCCCGCGCCATCTCCGCCATCTCCCCGGCGGAAGCGCGCCCCAGCCGGGCGGCCCAGCGCGCCGCGCCAGCTGTCCCTCGCCTGGGCGGAGGCGCTCGCCGCGCCCAGCGCGCCGCAGAGTCCCAGCGCGTATGCCCCATCTCCCGCCGCCGCTCCACCGCTGCCCGCGTTTGACGCTGAGACGCGACTGACGCTGGATTACGCGCTGATGGGGATGTCATCGCGGCCGCACCCGATACACGGTATGCGGCGCGCGTTGCGGCGGCGTGGTGTGTGGACAATTGCCGAACTGGCCGGGGCGGAGGCCGGACAGGTCGCGCGTGTGGCGGGCTGGGTCATCTCGGCGCAGCGGCCGCCAACAGCCAAAGGCATGGGCTTCCTGGTGCTGGAGGACGAGACGGGCCGGTTGCCCGTGGCCTGTCCGCCGAAGCTAGCGGCGGAGCTCCACGCCACCGTGCGCAACGCGCGCGCGCTCATCGTCACCGGCCGCGTCGAGCGCGTCCGCTGGTACCGCTCGCTGCTGGCCCTCGCCCTAAGCGACGTCGACGAAGAGCTGGCCAAGCGCCGTCCGCCTCAGCGCCTGCCGCGCCGCCACACCCTCACGCCCCAGCCTACACAGCAAAGACAGCTACTCATCAGGTAAGACGGCTGCTCCTGATACAGCCATTTAGCCCTATGGATTAGGGGCGCTCTGGACAGGTGGTGGTAGGATGAGGGTAGGAGAGCGGTGCGACGCGGGTTAGGCTGAACGTCGCTCGCCCGGTGATCACCCGCGCGACCAGGCAGCGTCGCCTGGATAGCGGGCGCGTAACCTCAATGAGGAGGTTGGCATGAAACTCCGTGGATTGCGTCAGGCGCGGCAGCGCAGTGGGCTCAGCATCGGCCAGCTGGCCGAGCTGACCGGCCTCCGTAGGGAGACCATCACCCATCTTGAGCATGGCCGCGAAGAACCCCAGCCCTATGCGCTGGGCCGGCTTGCGCAAGCGCTGGGCGCCAGCGTGCCGGAACTGGCGGGCATAGGCCAGGGAATGGCGCAAACCAGCTTGAAGGTCTCGGCCTGAGCGCGCGCCACGCGCATACGCTCTTGCTCCAAGACCCACACCACGCGCTCGACCGGGCGGACTGTCGCCCGACTACAGCGCCACAAATCTGCGACGGGCGGCGCGCCAGGACTTGGCGCCCGCCCGCTTTGCGTCTCTCCGCTCGCGGCCTCTTGCCAGGGAAGCGCTGTTTGCGCATACAATACCAGCGCCGCGGGCGCCACACTGGCCACCAGCATCCCACCGCCCAGGTAGAAGGGTGATGACCATGACCTCACACGACGCAGGCTCCCCTCCTCCCGAACCCGCGGACGAGACGCTGACCGTTTACACCGCCGGCCACTCCAACATCCCGCAAGCGCGCTTCATCGCCCTGCTCCAGCGCCACGGCATCCAGTCGCTGGTAGATGTGCGCTCCGCGCCCTACTCGCGCTACGTGCCGCACTACAACCGCCCCGAGCTGGAAGACGCCGTCGAGCGCCAGGGCATCCGCTATCTCTATCTCGGTGATGAGCTCGGCGGCCGGCCGCCCACCGAGGACTATTACGACACCGCATCGCATGTGCTCTACGCGCGCGTCGCCGTCGCGCCCTTCTTCCTGAATGGCCTGGAGCGGCTCAAAGACGAGGTTGGCGTCTACCGCACGGCGATCATGTGCAGCGAGGAAGACCCCACCAACTGCCATCGCCATCTGCTGATCGCCCGCGTGCTGGAGCGCCAGGGCGTGCGCGTGCTGCATATCCGCGGCGACGACCGCGAACAGACTGAGGCCGACCTGCGGCCGTCACAGCCCGCGGCCCAGCAGCTTTCGATGTTTGATCTGGCTGGCGGCACGCCGGAACCCGTTGAAAGTGAGGACGCGACGTGGAAGTCTATACGGCCGGTTTCACGCAGAGAACAGCCGAAGAATTCTTCGAGACCCTCCGGCGAGTGGGAATCAGGCGACTTCTAGACGTCCGGCTCAACAATGTCTCGCAACTGGCCGGCTTCTCCAAAAAAGACGACCTGCGCTACTTCCTGCGCGTGATCCTGGCGGCTGATTACCTTCACGAGCCACTGCTGGCGCCCACGCAGGAGCTGCTCGATGAGTATCGCAAGGCGAAGGGCGGCTGGGAGAACTATGAGCGGCGCTTCCTGGCGCTGATGCGCGAGCGGCAGGTCGAGCGGCGCGTTGATCGCGCGCTCTTCACTGTCCCCACCGTGTTGCTCTGCAGCGAGGCGACGCCCGAGCATTGCCACCGCCGTCTCGTCGCCGAGTATCTGCGCGACGCTTGGGGTGGCCTGACTATCACGCATTTGTAGGGCAATTTCGTAGGAATAGGGCTCCCGGCCGCAAACATCACAGCGCGTCGCCCGGCGCTGACCCGGGCGGGTTGGATGGCTCCGCATGCGCGTCATTATCAATCACCTGACCCGCATGGCTCCCGGCTTCATCTGTGTCGCCGGCATTGACCCCACGACCGGCGCGCACATCCGCCCAACAATGCGCGGCCGCCTGAGTCGTGAGCTGTTGCGGGAGAACAGCGGCCCGTTCGATATCGCCGGGTTGGTGGACCTTGGCGAGGTGACCGCCGAAGGCGTCGCGCCGGAGATCGAGGATCATGTCTTTCGTCACTGGGCGTCGCGCTACATGGTGACGCTCACCCCCGACAACTTCTGGACGCTGCTTCAGCGCACGGCTCGCCCAACCTTCACCGCCATCTTTGGCCCCGACCTCGAAGCCACCGGCCATACGCTCTCGATCGCGCCGGGCAAGGGGCTGGCCTCGCTGGGCTGCCTGATCCCCGCGCGCCAGCCACATCTGGCCATTGAGTACGGCCACAGCCTGCGCCTGCTCGTCTCCGACGGCGTCCACGACCTCTCGCTGCCAGTCACCGACCTGCGGCTCTACGAGGCCGACCACAAGACGATCCGCACACAGGCTGTCGCCGATCTCAACCGGCGGCTGCTCTCCAGCGTCACATCAATCCTCGCCGTTGGCCTCTCGCGCCCCTTCCAGAAGGATGGCGACGCGGAGCCGCGCCACTGGCTCCAGGTCAACAGCATCCATCTCGAAGACCATCTCATCTGGCAGATCGGGTCAACCGCCGGCGGGTAGATCCGCGGCGAAAGGCCTGGCGGCCACACAGCCCGGCGGCGCGGGTTGGGGGACAAAAAAAGCCCCCTCTCCTGGTGGGAGAGGGGATTGGGGGTGAGGTCCGCGCTATACGCGCACTTTGCTGAAGGTCTCGACGATGTCGCCGACCTCGTAGGCATTGAAGTCTTCGAGAGTGATGCCGCACTCGAAGCCGCTCGCCACCTCGCGCACGTCATCTTTGCCGCGCCGTAGCGACTGGATCTCGCCGGTGTAGACCGTCTGCCCCTTGCGCAGCACACGCGCCTGCGCCGAGCGCGTGATCTTGCCGTCGGTGACGCGGCTGCCGGCGATGACCAGCTGTCGTCCGGCCTTGAAGAGTTGCACGACCTCAGCGTGACCGTCCACCTGCTCCTTGTAGACCGGCTCCAGCAGGCCCTGGAGCGCCGCCTCGATGTCCTCCACCAGCTTGTAGATGACATCGTAGCTGCGGATGTCCACGCCCTCGATCTGCGCCAGCCGCTGCGCCGCGCCATCCACCTTGACATTGAAGGCGATGATGATCGCCTTCGAGGCCGAGGCCAGGTTGATGTCGGACTCGCTGACATTGCCGACCGCGTCGTGAATCAGGCGCACCTTCAGGTTCTCGTCGCCGATGCGCGAGAGCGAGTGCTTGAGCGCCTCCGCCGTGCCCTGCACGTCTGACTTGACCAGCAGGTTCAGTTCCTTGACCTTGCCCTCGCGCATCTGCATGTAGAGCGTGTCCAGGGTGATGTTCTGCTGCGCGGCAAGCTGCGCCTGCGCGCGGCGCTCGTCGGTCAGGCCACGCGCCGTCTTCTCGTCGCCGACCACCTCCAGGTGATCGCCAGCCTCCGGAACTTCCGAAAGACCCAGGACGCTGACCGGCATGGAGGGCATCGCCTTCGGCACGCGCTTGCCGGTGTCGTCGAACATCGCGCGGACCTTGCCATAGAGCGTGCCAACGACGATGATGTCACCAACCTTGAGCGTGCCTTCTTTGACCAGCGCCGTCGCCGTGACGCCCGTACTGGCCGCCATGAAGGCCTCGACGATCACGCCCTGCGCCGGCCCCTTGGGATTGGCGCGCAGGTCCTGCAGGTCGGCCACCAGCAGGATCATCTCCAGCAGTTCCTTGATGCCCTCGTTCTTCTTGGCCGAGACAGGGACACAGATCACGTCGCCGCCGTACTCCTCGATGACGACATCATGGTCGGCCAGTTGCTGCTTGACGTGGTCAGGGTTGGCCCCTGGCTTGTCCATCTTGTTCAGCGCGACAACGATCGGCACCTGCGCGGCGCGCGCGTGGTCAATGGCCTCGATGGTCTGCGGCATGACGCCGTCATCCGCCGCGACGACGATCACCGCGATATCGGTGACCTGGGCGCCGCGGGCGCGCATAGCGGTGAACGCTTCGTGGCCCGGCGTGTCGAGGAAGGTGATCTTGCGACCGTCAATCTCGACCTGGTACGCGCCAATGTGCTGTGTGATGCCGCCGGCCTCACCCGCCGCGACGCGTGTGTTGCGGATCGCGTCGAGCAGCGACGTCTTGCCGTGGTCCACGTGGCCCATGACGGTGACGACCGGCGGGCGCGGCTGGCGCGCGGGATCGGCGTTGTTCGCGATGCGCGCCGCCGCCGCGGCCATGGCGCGCGGGGCAAGCGCGGCGGGCGTCGCCACTACCGCGACCTCCGGCGTGAAGCCGAGCGTCTCGGCGACCTTGGCGGCGATCTCGTAGCTGATGACCTCGTTGATGCTGGCAAAGATGCTGGCGCCAATTAGCGTGCGGATGATCTCGTTGACGCTGGCGCTCAGGAGCTCTGCGAGGTCTTTGACCATGATCTGCGCCGGGATGATGACCGGGCCAGTCTGGCGCTCAGCCGGGCGCCGTTCCGTGCGCTGCGGGCCGCCCGCGTTGATCGGGCCGCCGCGCTGCCCGCGGCCACCGCGCTGCCCACGCTGCCCACCGCCGGGACGCCCACCGCCGGGACGCTGCCCGCCAGGGCCACCGGGACCGCCAGGACGCCCAGGGCCGCCGGGACGCCCAGGCCCGGAGCCAGGACGCGGCGCGGGGCGACCGCCATTGCCGTTTGGGCCACCGGCGGGGCGCACGGTCATACCGCTGGTTGAGCCAGGACGCGGCGCGGGGCCAGTCGCGGGGCGCGGGGCGCTGGATGGCTGACCGGGCGCGCTCGGCGCGCCGGGAGAACGTGGAGTTGAGTCTGGCATATGGGCCTCCTTCTGAAGCGCGGCGAATGTCCGCTTCTGGGCGCCGATTTGGGCCGCGCCCTCCGCGCGGCCGGGCCTGACACCTGGGCCAAAGTAGACGATCTAAGACGCTCTAAAACGATCTTGGATGACGCAAGGACATCGCGACACACGCGCGAAAGAATTTACGTAACAATCCACGACGAGACAAAAAGAACTGGGCTGGCGCGCTCCCAACGGAGTACACCAGCCCAGCGCGGCGCGAAGACGCTCGAGTCTCTCGAGTCTGAGGCAACGGCGCCAACATCGGCGTGGGGCGAGCCGGCGCGGGTGGCTTAATTCACCACACGCACGCGCCTAACCGCTCGACCGCGCACGGTCCTGTCTATCGTGCCATAGAGCTACTCTCGCTGTCCGCGCTGGGAGCTATCCTGAAACCGGCGCGTCACGCGGGGAAACGCGCGGAGCCGGCAGTCATCTGTGGGGGAATGGATGCGACGTGACTGGGATAGATGATACGCGCGTCATGCGTCGGCTGTAGCCGCGTCCCATACGCTCCCCCAACTTAAACAGCATACCGCGCCCCCTGGAGCCTGTCAACCAACCAGCCCTACTTGTCGCCCGCTTGCTGCCTCACCGAATCCACTCTCGCCCGGCGCATAATGAGGGACGGCGGATCAGGCCAACGGGTTGCGGCCCTCACGGGCGGCGGTGAGGATAGTCGCGATGCGCTTCTGGCGGGTCTCGGCCCGCTTGGCGGTCGCTACCCAGCGGATGAGCTCGCGGCGCGCCCCGGGACCGTACTTGGCGAAGTGGCGCCCGGCGGCGGGGTTGGCCGCCAGCGCGGCGGCCAGGTCATCCGGCATGGGGCGCTCGGCGGTATCGAGGTAGACATCCCAGCGCCCGTCAGCTTTCGCCGCTTCAACGGCGGCCATGCCGGCGGGGGCCATGCGCCCCTGCTCCATCAACCGCGCCACACGCTCCTTGTTGCCCGGCGACCAGGGGCTCTTCGCCTTGCGCGGGGTGAACATCAGCACGTAGCGCTCGCTATCTATGCGGCGCATCTTGCTGTCCACCCAGCCGAAGCACAGCGCCTCCTCGATCGCTTCGATCAGCGTCACGCTCGTCTTGCCACTGCTCTTCTTGTAGAAGTTCAGCCAGGCCCCCGGCGCGGTAGCGTGGTTCTGCGCCAGCCACGCGCGCCACACTTCCCGGTCGGGCGCGTAAACCTCCCCGAACTGGCTGCCTCCTGTCGCTGACATAGCGATTTCGCCTCCCGAGGCGCGGTAGGCGCTGGCCACCCTGGCCGCCGCCACATGCGTCGTACCACCAGTGTAGCGCAAAGGCTGTCAAACTGTGGCGCAGCGCATAGCGAGGGCGCGTCGCGCAAGGTACGCTTGACGTAACGGCGGCGCACGAGCGCCGAGCGTGAGCATGTCGCGCATAGTTTAGGAATGTGGTGGGTCGTGTAAGAACAGCATTCTGAGAACTGGGAAGCGAGGGGAGTATGTGGGCCATGAGGAACGCGACGGCGCCTGAGCGTACGCCGTACGCGCGCAACTCCTGCTTTCCTCCGATGTGGCCGCGCGCTGAAGGCTGGACAAGCCGCGCCAGTCGGGCGCGGCGCATAGGCCATCAGCGCGGCGCGGCGCTTCTTGGGCTGGCGCTGAGTCTGGCGCTGAGTCTGGCGGGCTGCGGCGCCACCGTGACGAAGCTCCCCAACCCACCCGCCAGCGCGCTGAGCGTCCTGGTGACCGTCTATGACCACGAAACAGCCCACCACACACCAGCTGGCACAACACTACTGGCCGTTACCCTGACACGCCCTGCTCCTAACGGATTCGGCTCCGATACTGTCGACGGATCGGACGCCATGACGCTGGCTTGCGACGGCGTGACGGCCCAGTTCAACGATTCTGGGGGCATCGGCGACCCCACCTATGGCGCTTACCTCGCCAGCGTACCGCCGCAGACAGGCGCATACACCTGCGTGTATTACTGGCAAAATGGCGCGCAGCAGGCGACGCTCACCATTCCGGTCGTCCTATCAGGTCCGCCGCGCATTCAGACGCCGGCGAGCCGTGACGTCGTGTCCGCGCCAGTGGCCGGAAATCCCGCACTCACCCTGACTTATGCGCCCGCTGGTCAGCCTGATGTCAGCGTAATGGGCGCGGCGAGCGACTTCAACCAGCGCGCCATCGCCACGTCAACAGGCAACGATGAGGGGACGCTCACCATTGCGCCGGAGCAATCGCCCCCGGCGTTCAGCGTCGGCTGGGGAACACTGACCCTGACGCGCTCGTTGAAGTCTGAAGAGGATATCAGCAGACTGGAAGCCAATAGCGCGTTCGCCTCTGCGGCGCTGAGCGGCTATGAACAGGTAGACCAGATCCCTGTATTCTGGGTCTGATGCGCGGCTGGCCGGGACTCCAGCGGGGAGGAGGAGCGCAATGGTGACGGCGAGGACGAAGGCGGCGCTCGCGACCGGGCGCGCAGACTCTGTGATCATTTGCGCGTCGGACGCGCCATGCGACCGGGCGTTCGCGCGGCGGCTGGCGGGCGATATCCAGCGCATGGGCTACACCCCGCGCTACCACCGTAAAAGCAACGAGACGCCCTGGACAGAAGATGAGGTTGGGCGGGCGCGGGCCGCGCTGGTGGTCCTCTCTCCATTCCTGGAAAGCGCGGCGGTCGCGCGGATGGAGTATCAATCAGCGGCCCAGCGGCGCACGCCGATCGTGCCGCTGCAGACCGCTGTCGAGATGCCGCCGATTCCGCCAGAGATCCAGCAGTTCCAGTGGGTGGACTTCTACGAGCTGTATGAGCGCGGGCTGGCGAACCTCACGCGGACACTGGGCCGCCCGCAAGAGACGGCGCTGCGACGCCTCAGAAGGGCGGCGCTGCTTGGCAAGGTGGTCCCATTCGCGCGCACGGCGCTGGCGGCCTTCCTGCTGGCGATGTGGCTGCTGCTGCTCAACGACATCTTCGGGAATGGCGTGTGGGTTCTCGCGCTGCTCCCAGCGCTCTTCGTCGCGGTTGGCGTGGAGCAGTACCGCCGCGGCGAACCGCCTGGCTGGCGCATCACGCTAACCAAGATTCTCGCCGGCGCGGCGCTTACCGCCTTGCCCGTGCTGGCGCTGGCGGCGCATTACCCCACGACGCCAGTATACTGGTTCACCGGCATTCTGGCCCTGATCGGTGGCCTGATGGCCTGGCTCTTGATGTGGATCGAGTTGAGGAGCCTGAAGCGCGGGCGGCTGGGCGCGCGCCGTACGCTGGGGATATTCCGCTTCCTTCTGAACGCGTTCATCATCGGTGGCGCGCTGATCGGCGCAGCCGCTACGGCGTCCTCTCTGCCCTATCTGCCCAATGCGAACCTGCGCGACCCGCTGACGGAGACGTTGATAGGAGTGGCGGCGGTCGCGGTGAGCGTCGTGGTCGCCGCGGAAGTCGAGTGGCTGCGCTCACCGCTGCGCCGGGTAACGAGCGCGCGGCGTCAGCTTGTGGAGACTGGGGAAAGTTCCGGACGCATCGCCAAGCCGGAGAGGTCATCTACTGTGACCAGGGCGGCGCCAGTCGTCTTCATCAGCCACTCCAGCGCCGACAATGACTTCGCCATCCGGCTCTCACACGACCTGCAAGCGCGGGGTATCGCCAGCTGGGTGGACCGCCGCCAGCTACGGGCCGGCATGTCCTGGTCGGACGAGATCCAGCAGGCGCTTGACCGCTCGCAGGTCATCCTGATGGCGCTTTCGACGCTCTCGGCGGCCTCGGAATGGGTGCGCCGCGAGTATCAGACGGCGCTCGCGCAGGCCAAACGTGTGATCGTGCTGCGCCTGGATACCGAGACTGGAATTCCGGCGGATCTGAGCCACACGGGAACGGCTGACTTCTCGACACTGTATGAGAACGGACTGGCGGATGCCCTGGCGCTGCTGGGCGCCAGCCAGCAGGCGCTGGATGGGGCGCGCCAGGCGCTGCTGCGGCGCCTGCGCTACGCCTGGCTGATCAGCCTGGTCCGGCTCGTCGCGGCAGGCTATCTGCTGCTGGCGCGGTCGCTGGTCTTCGGCGTCGCCTCGTTCACGCTGCTGGGCGGCTTCGAGCATGTGGCTGGCGTGCGCGATCTGGCCGTGTACCCGTTCATCTGGCTCGCGCGCGCCGCGCCAGGCGCTACCTTGGGCGTCTTCGTCAGCCTGGGCGAGCGCGCCCGCATCGAAGGCGCGAAGCCGCGACGCTGGATCTCACTGGCGCGGGTGGTCAACGCGGCGCTGACGGGGGAAGGCTGGATTGGGGTGTGGACGTTCGGCGTCCTTGGGCTGATCTTCTCGCCCGCGACCTGGCTGGCGGTCCTCTTCCTCAGCGCGCAGACGCCCGGCGGGAATATCGCCAACGAGCTGGCGCGGAACGCCGCCTCCCACAATTCGTCGCCCTCGGTGTATCTGATCTTCGCGGCGAGTATCGCTGGCATTGGCCTCGTGAACGCCGCCCTGGCGGTCCCACTGGCGCGAGCGGAGCGCCGCAGCCGCGAGCAGGGGAAGCGTATGCTGCTCATCCTCTCTGCCATCGCGGGCTACGCCTCGCGCGCGGGCATTGGCATGCTGGGCGTGGTGATACCGGTCTACCTGGCGTACCTCTCGCCGGTCAATCCCTTTGGCCCGCCACCGCCAGATAGCGCGACTATCCTCGGCTACACCGCGCTCGTTGGCCTGGTAGTGGGCGCGCTTGTGGCGGCGATTGACCTCTTCTTCTTCCCCGCTGGCCCTCCACACCAGGCCTTGAAGAAGCTGCGCATGATCCTGCTCGGAAGCCGGCGGCAGGCGAATGGCCCCCTTCCCGCCAGCGCGTGATCGCGGAGGCCCCATACGGCCTCTTGGCCAGCCCCGCTGGTTCTTGGGGCAAATTCCCTTCTGAGGGGAAGGCCCAAAGCAAGACAGTCGCGTCATGTAAAAGTGTGCGTTCGGGCGCGCTAGCGTGGCGCTCCACGGCCAATCTGGGCGCCCACTACTTGCGCGAAGGGCTCCGTATGCGCAGTTCGCGCCGTCTCCATCAGTTCGCTGACGATATAGAGCGGCCGCGCGCGGGCGTCGTCGGTGAGGCTGGCGACGTAGAGGCCGAGGGCGCCGGTGAAGGTCAGTTGCAGTCCGGAGAGGAAGGCAAGCAGCGCGGCGAAGGCGGTGATGAGAGCAACGGCCGCGGTAGCGAGGCCGAGGGCGTAGAGCGTGGCGGTGGTAGCCAGGCCGAACGCGCCCAGGCCCAGCAGCGCGAGGCCAACCAAGCCCGCCAGCCGCAGCGGCGCGTCGCTGAAGCTGGTCACGCCGTCCATGGCCAGCGCGAGCATCCTGCGCAGCGGGTATTTCGTCTCGCCAGCATAGCGCTCCTGGCGCTCATACGGCACAGCGACCTGGCGGAACCCGGCCCAGACCGCCAGCCCGCGCAGGAACCGCCGCCGCTCGCGCAACCGGGACAGCGCGTCCACCACGCGGCGGTCGAGCAGGCGGAAGTCTCCCGTATCCGGCGGGATATCGAGCGCGGTCAGGCGTCGCAGCAGGCGGTAGAAAGCGGTGGCGGTCGCGCGCTTGAAGACCGTCTCGCCATGCCGCCGCGTGCGCTGGGCGTAGACGACCTCGCCGCCCGCGCGCCACTGCGCCACCAGCGCCGGGATCAACTCCGGCGGGTCCTGCAAATCCGAATCCAGCGTGATGACCGCCTGGCCGCGCGCCAGATCCATTCCGGCGGTCAGCGCCATCTGGTGGCCGAAGTTGCGCGAGAGCCGGGCGACGCGCACGCGTGGGTCGCGCGCCGCCAGCGCCCGCAGCAGGTCCGCCGAGCCGTCCTGGCTGCCGTCATCTACCAGTATGAGTTCGAACGCCTCACCCAGTTCCTCCATTCCCGCGACGACACGCGCATAGAACGCCGAGATCGTCTCGTACTCGTTGTAGACCGGCGCGACGACCGAGAAAACCGGCCGCTCCGGCGCGCTCCTTGCCGGGCGCCCGTCTACCGGCCACTCCGGCTCTATCGAGACCACGCTCATGGATAGGACTCCTATCGCTTTCAAGCCCTGGAAGGACTTTCCTCCATGCGTTGGAGGGGTAGCATGGGGGAAAGTCACGCGCGTCAGCTGCCGCACACATACAACCCACTCGTCCCCGCCGCGCTACTGGAAACAGCTTTGCAGTTCGCCGTTACCCAGTTCACCAGCAGGTTATTCCCTGTGCTGCGAGCGGAGGAGCCACCAGCGCCTTCGAGCAGGAAGTAGCGCACCTGGCCTGAATCGATCAGTTTTGCGAGCTGGGCGACGGTCAGGATGGGATCGGAGCCGCCGAAGCCGCCTAGCGCCATTACCGCCTTGCCGGTCGCCAGGATGATGGGGGCCGCCTGGTTCGCGCTCATCGTCGCCACGAGATACTTCGCCGACCCCTGATGCGCTTCGAGGTAGGCGATCAGGGCGCTATTGGCGCTGACGCCTCCCAGGCCGCCGTTCCCCTGACGTCCGGGAAACCCGCCGCCGAAGCCTTCGGGCAGCGCGCCAGGCTGGCCGCCAGGAAGATCAGGCGGTGGACCGGAGAAGTCATAGCCGCCAGGGAAACCACCCTGACCACCAGAGAAGTCGCCGCGCGGGCCACCGAAGGTGGCGCCGGAACCGCCAAGCGTGTTCACCGCCGCCGTGGGGCCAGCGTGCGGCAGCGTGCCACCCGCGCCCTGCGCGACCGAGACGCCGCTCCAGACGAGCGATGGCAGCAGCAGCGCCGCAAGCGCGAGCCCGAGCGCGGCGCGCGGGAGGACTGGGGTAGGCGTCCATCCGCCCGCCCACGCCGGCAGCGTGATGAGCCCGAGCGTCGCCGCGCGGCGGATTCCGAGGATTGCGGCCGCCAGCAGCGCGACGACCAGGATCACCGGCGTCATCCAGGAAGCGTAGGCCGGGAAGGAGGCCAGGATATAGGCCTGGATCGCGGCGGTCACGAGCAGCGCGGCGGGTAGCAGCCAGCCCTGCCAGATTGGGCGCTGGTAATCGGCCCACAGCTCGCTGGCGCCAATCGCCGCCAGCGCGGCCACGCCGGGGGCGAGCATCGAGAGGTAGTAGGTGTGGTAGAAGCCGGCGACCGAGAAGAAGACGCCCATCACCAGGGTCCACACGCCCCAAAGAACCCATGACGCCTGGCGCATGCTCAGATGCGCGTCGCGTCGCGCCTCAGGGCTGGCGCGCCACAGGCGCAGCCGCTGCGGCAGGTCGCGCGCGAGGCCGCCGAGGCGATACGCCCAGCCGCTGGCCAGCAGGCCGACCAGTCCGAGCGGCAGCAGCCAGCTGGCTTGACCGCCCAGTTGGGTATTGAAGAGGCGGAAGACGCCCGCCGGGCCGTTCTCGCTGGCGCCGCCGGGGCCGCCCACGCTCGAGGAGCCGCTGAGGAGGCTGGAGACGGAGCCGCCCATCCCCAGCAGGCGTTCGATGCCGTTGTAACCCAGCGCCAGGTCCAGCTCCGAGTTCGTGCTGGTCGAGCCAACCCAGGGGCGCAGGGCCGCCGGCGTCAGATCCACGGCGGTGACCCAGGCGAAGGAGACCACCAGCATGATCCCGGCGAAACCCAGCAGATGCGCGATGCGCGCGCGCCAGGAGAGCGGCGCGGCGAAGAGGTAGACAGCGATGAGCGCCGGGAGGACCAGGTAGGCTTCGAGCATCTTGATGTTGAAGCCCACGCCGACCAGCAACCCGGCCAGCGCCAGCCAGCGGAAGGACCCGCGCTCCGCCGCGCGCAGCGTGGCCCACGCCGCCGCCAGCGAGCAGAGGACCAGCAGGCTATCGATCGTGTTGTTGCGGTTGGTGACGACGCTGATCGGCGTGATCGCCAGCGCCAGCGCCGCGAGCAGCGCGGGCAGCGAGCCGAAGAAACGCCGCACGATGATGTAGAGCAACCCAACCGAGAGCACGCCCGCCAGCGCCTCGGGCAGCAGGAGGCTGAATCCGCTGAAGCCGAAGATCTTGGCGCTGATCGCCTGAATCCAGAAGCCTAGCGGCGGCTTATCCACGGTCACGAAGCCGCCGGAGTCAAAGGAGACATAGAAGAAGTTATGCCAGCTCTGCAGCATGCTCTTGACGGTCGCCGCATAGTAGCTGTTGGCGTAGCCCTCCTGGGAGAGGGCGTAGAAATCGAGGATAGCCGCCAGCGCCATGACCGCGCCCAGCGCGACACGCCGCCACATCGCCGAAAGCCAGGGCGGGTCGCCGCCCGGCGCGTCTGCGGCCCCGTCTGGGGCCTGAAAAGGCGGAGCGATGACCTCCATCGGGTCCGCCAGATTGGGAGCGTTGGTCATGGACGCTGGCCTCGTACTTTCACCGTGATGTCCTCAATAGTGAGGGAATCTATCCAAACGCGGGCTACAGGGCAGCCCGCGGCGCCAGAACATCAGATAGAGTACGAGGGTGGCATGGGAGAACAATGGGACAAAGATGGGAGTTTTCTGAACTTCACGCGGGCGATGCTGAGGAGAGGTTAAGCGGGGGCGCCGCGGGATCAGTCATCCCGCTCGCGCGAAACCATGAGAGCGAGGATCATCCACAATGTTCAACCTGGACGGCGTGACGCTACGCCCTCTGGAGACCAGCGATATCGAGACGCTCTACGCCTGGGAGAGCGATATCGAAGTCAGCCTGCTCGGCGGCTGGGTGCGCCAGCAGTCGCGCGCGGCGATCGGCCGCCTGTGGGAGCGGCGCATCACCGAGCCAGCGGCCGACATGGACTGGTTCGGCGTCGAATATGAGGGCAAGCTGGCGGGCTACATCCAGCTCGCGCTGATCGACCCCGTGGAGCGCCGCGCGCTGGTGGGCATCGCTATCGGGGCGAAATCGCTCTGGGGCAAAGGCATCGGCGGCGGCGCGCTGCGTCTGCTATGCGACTACGCCTTCACTGTGCGCAATCTCGACCGCGTCTACGCTGAGGTCTTCACCTTCAACACCCGCTCGATGCGACTCTTCGAGGGTGCGGGTTTCCAGCGCGAGGGCACGCTGCGTCAGCACGAGTACCACAACGGCGTCCGCCAGGATATGCACGTCTATGGCATTCTCAGGGATGAGTTCTACGCGCGCCATCCAACCATCTTCAAGCTGCCCGGCGCCATGCCCGGCGCGTAGGCCACACAGCCAGCGGCTGCGACCACCAGACCCAGCGCAGGGCGCCTGAAGCTGAGGCGTCCGAGACAAGACGACGCCAGACGGTGAACTGTCTGGCGTCAGTCTCGAACGTAGCCGTCCCGAGCTAGTTCTTCAGGATCAAAGTGTCATCGGGTGATGGCGGGATAGTCGCAGCGGATGGCGGGGTCGCGGCGGATGTCTGGCCGCGCAGACGATCCTTCACCAGGTGACGCAGGAGTCCGGCGACAGGCGCGATGAACTCCGGCTCGTTGTCCCAGTAGTTGTGCGCTCGCAGGCCGCCGCCACGAACATGATCGACGTTGCTCACCTTGCGGTCAAGCAGCGCGACGTGGCTGAGAGAGCCCTCCATCGGGTCTATCCAGCGATAGAGCGTCTCGCTGTCGGAGTAGTCCTCCGGGATCTGGTCGCGCAGGGTGACCGGGCGCAGCGGGTCGCCGACCGGGTCCCGCGGGTCCCAGAAGTTGACCCAGCGCAGCGGCAGCACGTCATCGCCCGCCTGATTGCGTCCGGCGGTGTCGCGCAGGCCGACCTCGCGCAGCGCGCCAATCTCGCGCTCCCAGGCGAAGAGATTCACGTACTTGCGCTGCGGGCTGCCCGCGGTAATCAGCCACCAGATCTTGCGCGCCTCGAAGGGCGAAAGCTCGCTCAACACATCAAGGGCCACGACCGACCCATGGCTGTGGGCGTTGATGACAATGCCGGCGACATCCTCGCGGTAGATCAGCCGCAGCAGCGCGTCACGCACGAAGCCGCGCACTCGCTGGCGCAGATCGTTCCGGCAGACATAGGTCGCCACGTCATCCTGAAGCTGAAGCACGATATCGGCGAAGGTCGGGCTGGGCGCGGGCTCATGCTTTGGCAGCGGCGGACGGCCGAATCGCGGCAGGTGATGGGCGGCGTCCGCGCGCACACGCAGGCTCGGTTGCCCAGTCAGCGGCTCCGCCTGAGCGATAGGGGTATCATGACGGTGGGGCGGACGCGCCATCGCCACAACATCATTGAAGGCCATGTGGATGGCGCCGAACACGTTCTGATAATTACTGAACGCGCCGGCCACCTTCCCGACCGCCTCGACCACATCGCCGAAGTTCCCCGACTCCCCCTCCAGGTGCGAATACACCAGCGCCACGTGCGCAATGGGCAGGCCCTGCGCGGTCAACGCGGCCTCCGGCCCCGCCTCCACCGCGCCCATGAACTGCTGTTTATGTTTCGAGCGCCAGACGCCCAGCCGCTTGAGACCCGCTTCACGGTTATGCGTTCCCACCGGCCAGGCGCTCTCCACATAGATCGGCCCGGCCACTCCAGGCGCCGCGCCATCCTGGGGCGGGCGCTGCGTGGTTGGGTCGTCGCTGATAAGTGGCGGCCCATCGCCCGAGTTCAGCGCCCGGCTGAGGCGCGCATGCAGCACATCAGCGTACCCCGACATCGGCTGATTGGCTGTGGGCCGCTGCTCGAAACCAATACCATGGATTGTGACCAGGCAGACGCAAGGCGCGCGACGCGCTTCTGTCGTCATCGGTTCCCCTCCTTACACCTACGGCAGTGACGCTAGATGCTCCCCTGTGGACATAAGTGTAAATCAGGCGGAGAGAAAATACTGTGACGCAGTCAACAGCGGCGCGACAGCCCGCGATCGGTGGAGAAGTCGTGCGGCCGGTCGAAATAACGGAATGCAGGCGCCACTGAGTTTTGACCTCCTGATGATGGCGCAGACGCGGATTGTCGCACGCCCCAGAGTATGGGCAGGTTAGCGGTGGAGCGGGCGACGGGCCAGAGGCGCCGCGCTCGCGCGTTTAATGCTTGGGGTGATCTCCGCGAAGTGGTCACGGGCGACAAGGAGCGAGTGATGCGGATCCTGATCTCAGGCGGTGGCACAGGTGGTCACATCTATCCCGCGCTGGCAGTGGCGAAGGCCCTGCGCGACCAGTATGGCGCGGAGCTGCTCTTCATTGGCGATGAGAACGGGCTGGAGACCAGCATCGTCCCAGCGGCGGGGGTGCCATTCGCGGCGATCAGCGCCGGTAAGTTGCGGCGCTATCTCTCGCGGCGCACGCTCAGCGACCTGGCGCGTGTGCCGCGTGGCATGCTGCAGGCGCTGGGGCATGTGCGTCGCTTCCGCCCGCACGCGGCCTTCACCAGCGGCGGCTACGTCTCCGTTCCCGCCGGGCTGGCGGCGCGCATGACCGGCGCGCCGCTGCTCATGCACCAGCAGGACGTGCCGCCTAACCTCGCCAACCGCTTGCTGACGCCGTTCGCTACACGCATCTCGGTCTCCTTCGCCGCCTCGCTGCCCTATTTCCCCGAGGACCGCGCGACCCTGATGGGCAACCCCGTGCGCGACGAAGTCGTGGCCGCCGCCACCCTGTTTGGCCCCCAGTTACGCCCGCGCTTCGGGCTGGACCCCACGCTCCCCGTCATCCTGGTGACGGGCGGTAGCCAGGGCGCGCGGCGGCTCAACCAGGTGATCGCGGCGGCGCTGCCGCTCCTCCTGCCCCATACCCAGGTGTTGCATGTCAGCGGAGAGCTCACTTTTGAGGAGACGCGCGCCCAGGCCGGGCAAGCGCTGGCGTCCATACCCGATGCCGAGGCGCGCGCCCGCTACGCGCTTTATCCCTACCTGAAGACGGAGATGCCCGAGGCTATCGCCGCCAGCGACATTGTCCTCTGCCGCTCTGGCGCCGCGACGCTGACCGAGCTGGCGGTCATCGGGCGTCCCAGCCTGCTCATCCCGCTGCCACCAGGCTTCACCGGCTCACCGCAAGCCGCGAACGCCGCCATGTTCCAGCGCGCGGGCGCGGCGGAGGTCATCGCCGACCGCGATCTCACGGCCGAGCGCGCCGTCAGCGCGATCCTGGCGCTGCTCGCCGACGGCGGTCGCCGCGTCGCGATGGCCAGCGCGGCGCATACCTTCGTCCTGCCCAACGCCGCCCGCAACCTTGCCGCCGCCGTCGCCGCCCTGGCGCGGGCGCGCGCCTCCCGCGAGTAGCGTCCCCACACATCCCCGGCGCGCGGCCCCAGGGAGGGCGCGTCAGGGGAGCGGGATAATGCGGGCGGCGGGAATACCGTCGCGAATGGTGAGCAGGGCGATCGTGCAATGTGGCTGGGCGCGGCGATCCGTGGCGCTGCCGGGGTTGAGCAGCAGCAGGCCGTCGCGGTCTTCAGCGAAGGGGACGTGGCTGTGGCCAAAGACTACCACGCGCGCATCGGGGAAGGCGCGGCGCGCTGCGGCGGCGCGGGTGGCGCGGTCGCCAAGGATGTGGACCAGCCCGATCAGGCAGCCGCCGATGGCGACCTGGCGGGTGATGGGTAACGCCCGCACGATCTCAGCGTCCTCGACATTACCCTGGACCGCCTCGACCGGCGCGTAGGCCTCTAGCTGGTCGAGCGCGGCGCGGGTGGAGAGATCGCCAGCGTGCAGGATGAGCTCGACATCCTCGAAATAGCGCAGGGCGGCGTCGGGAATCCGCGCCGCCCTGCGGGGCAGGTGAGTATCGGAGATGACGCCTACCCGGTGGATGTCAGGCACAGGAGCTGGCCGCGCCGTTATTTAGAGGCCGCGGCGATGGCCGACTTCTTGGCCAGGTCGCCGGCAAAGCGGTTGACGATCAGGATCACGATGATAGCGATGATCGTCACGATCAGCGCGTAAACGAACTGCACCTCAGTCGTGTTCAGGGTGAACGGGCCAAGCTTGTTGCCCTGCGTCAGCCCGCTCAGCAACGACTGGATGGCGTTATTCCAGGCCAGCGCGGCGATGAAGCTGAAGGCGGAGGTAACCAGGCTCACAATCGTAGCAATGACGACCGTTGTGGCGGCCTGGGCCTCGGCGCGGGCGACAGCCTGCGCCTTCATGAGCCGCTCGACGGCCGCCGCGTCCATGACCTTCCGCGGATCCATGCCTTGCGGCACCTGCGGCATACTGAACCGCCGCCGGCGCTCGGCCTCTTGCTGCTGCTCGTCGCTCATATACCTGGTCCCTCCACCGTTGTCTTCTGGCCTCAATGCGCTATCTGGCCCGCGCGCACGGCGCAGCGCCCGCGCGCGGGAGGCGCAGGCGCCCTACACGCAGTCTACCCGATTCCTCCAACCTGTCAAGCCGAGAAATAAAGCGTCATACGCCAATGTCACCTACTCCACATCGCCCCATGTGATGGTGACAAGCTGGCCGTCATCGCGGCGCAGCAGGAGCGCTCCGTCGCTGTCCACGTCCACCGCTAGCCCCTCGATGGGCGGAGCCGTCTCCCCCAGCGTCTGGTGGATGACCGCGCGGCGGCCCAGCGTTACCAGCCGCGCGCGCCATTGCTCGCGCAGCGCCCGCTGCGCCTCGTCCCCGCCCTCGCGCAGCTGAGAATAGCGCGCGTCGAGGCGGCGGACGAGGGCGATGGCCAGCTCCTCGCGGACCACGGGATGGCCTACCTCGGCGGCGAGCGTCGTCGCGCGGGCGGCAAGCTCGGCGTCGTCCGAGAAGTCGCCGTTGGCGTTGAGACCCATGCCCAGGATGGCCACGCCATCGCTGGTCTCGATCAGGATGCCGCAGACCTTGCGCCCGTTCACCAGCGCGTCATTGGGCCACTTGAGCTCGACTCGCAGCGGCGTGACGGCCTCGATGGCCTCGGCCACAGCCAGCGCGCCGGCCATCACCAGAAAGTGCGGCGGGAAGGTGGGGCGCAGGACGAAGGAGAGGATCAGCTGTTGGTTCGGCAGTGGCTTCCAGACACGACCCGCGCGCCCGCGTCCCGCCGTCTGGTCGTCGGTCATGACTAGCGCGCCCTCGCCAGCGCCCTCGCGGGCCAGCGCGCCGGCATAGGTGTTCGTAGAGCCGACGGCGGGCAGGTAGATCAGCGGATTGCCAAGCGCGACGCCCCGCAACCCCTGGCGCAGGAGGTCCACACGCAACGGCGCGCCTGCCGTCGCGCTGGCGGCGGCCGCATCGGGCGGCTCACGCTCGGTCATGGCTGGCTCCAGTGGGGGAGAATGCGCGCGGCGCGAGCGCGCGAGCGGAGAGAGAGGAAAGAGATTGAGGCAAAAAGTGACCGGGGCGATAGCCACCCGGCCATCGCCCCGGTCGAACCGCGCAGGCGGGATCTCTCCCACCGAGCGAGCGGTCAATCCGCACCCGGCGCAATCGCCGGTCGAGGATGAGGGACGCTAGCGCGCCCGCTCCCTCGGAGATACGGTGCGGAGAGCAGTCAAACCGCCTGCGCGGTCAAAACGTTCACTCACTGCACATCACCTCCTTTCGTTGAGCAGAGCATAGCACACGCTACAAAGAAGCGTCAAGTGGCAAGCGAGTGGCAAATACCCCGGCCTGACGCTACCGGATTGGCGGCGCGGTGAAAGAATCGCAGGTTGTCCGGCGCGCGTCGCCCCCAGCCCCAACTTCGCGAGACAGCGACCGCTCGCGCACCCTGGACGGCGCGTCATCCGGTGTGGCATGCTGGCGCGGGCGCTTGCCCCGCCACGGGCGCGATCCACTCTACTAGAGGAGCGAACACGCATGACAGCTGAAGAAAGCGTCACCCTGTCGACGTTTTACAAGCAGTGGAAAGAGTATCAGGACAAACTCAAGGCGTCCGTCGCCCCGCTGACCGCTGAACAACTGGCGCTGCGAGCCGCGCCGGACCTGCGCTCAATCGGCGAGAACGCCACGCACATCATCGGCTGCCGCGCCGGCTGGTTCACCTATGTGCTCGGCGAGGACGGCGGCGAGAACGTCAAGTCCACCACAACGTGGGACGAGCCGGGAGCGGCGCCGCGAACAGGCGCCGAACTGGCGCAGGCCCTCGACTGGACCTGGGACTTCATGGCGTCCTGCATCAGCCGCTGGAGCGATGACGACATGCGCGTCACCTTCGAGGATGACTGGGATGGTGTGAAAGTCCAGCTCTCGCGCGCCTGGATCGTCTGGCATGTGCTGGAGCATGACCTGCACCACGGGGGCGAGATCAGCCTGACCCTCGGCATGCACAGCATACCGGCTGAATTCACCAGCTAATCGCTGGCTAACACCGGCTATCGCCGCTGGGCGCCCGCCCCCCGAACCAGGCTATCCCGCTTGCGTTTCGGGGCGCGGGCGTGCTATACTCAACTCCGCCTGGGGATGTAGCTCAGTTGGAAGAGCGCGACGTTCGCAATGTCGAGGCCAGGGGTTCGAGCCCCCTCATCTCCACCACATACCCACACCTGACGGGCGCGACCACACAATTGGTCGCGCCCGCTTCGTTTGTGCGCTATGCTCTTGCCAGAGATCAGCGCGCGCTGAGGGGCGCGGGCGAGCGGCGGGAGATGGAGGCACGACGCGATGGCTGGAGCGGCAGGCAGCGCCCGGTTTGGCGCGCCACACGAAGAGCTGGAGGAGGCGAGCGTCGCCAGCCTGGCGGCGGCGATGGCCGAGGGCCGCCTGACGGCGGCGCGCCTCACCGAGATGTATCTGGAGCGCATCGCCGCGCTGAACACCGCCGGGCCGGAGCTGCGCGCGGTCATCGAGACAAACCCCGACGCGCTGGCCATCGCGGAGGCGCTGGACCGCGAGCGTGCTGAGACTGGCCCGCGCGGGCCGCTCCACGGCATCCCCATCCTGCTCAAGGACAACATCGACACCGCCGACCAGACACTGACCACGGCGGGCTCGCTGGCGCTCATGGATAGCCGCCCCACGCGCGACGCCACCGTCGCGGAGCGGCTGCGCGCCGCCGGCGCCGTCCTGCTGGGCAAGGCGAACATGAGCGAGTGGGCCAACATCCGCTCCAGCCATTCTTCGAGTGGCTGGAGCGCGCGCGGCGGGCAGGCGCGCAACCCATATGACCTCGCCCGCACGCCCTGCGGCTCCAGCTCAGGCTCGGCCACGGCGGTCGCCGCCAATCTCTGCGCCGTGTCACTGGGCAGCGAAACGAACGGCTCGATCCTCTGTCCCGGCCATATCAACGGCGTGGTGGGCATCAAGCCGACGGTGGGGCTGACCAGCCGCGCGGGTGTCATCCCTATCTCACACACGCAGGACACCATCGGCCCATTCGGACGCACAGTCGCCGACGCCGCGGCCGTTCTGGGCGCATTGACAGGCGTGGACCCGCGCGACCCGGCCACCACCTCCAGCGCGGGGCGCTCCTTCACGGACTACACCCAGTTCCTCGACGCGAACGCCCTGCGCGGGGCGCGCATCGGCATCCCCCGCACGGCCTACTTCGGCTATAGCGAGAAAGCCGACCCTATCGCTGAGGCTGCCGTCGCGGCCCTCAAGGCCTGCGGCGCGGAGGTCATCGACCCGGCGGACATCCCGACCGCCAAGACGCTGGAAGAGACGAAAGCCGAGTTCGAGGTCCTGCTCTACGAGCTCAAGGCCGATCTAAACGCCTACCTCGCGACGCGGCCGCCAGAGGGCGCCGTGCGCACATTAGAGGACGTGATCGCCTTCAATGAGGCGCACGCGGGCGAGGAGCTCGCCTACTTCGGGCAGGACATCCTGGTCACGTCGCAGGCCAAGGGGCCGCTCACAGACGAGGCCTACCTGAGCGCGCTGGTGGAGATCCAGCGCCTCTCGCGCGGTGAGGGCATCGACGCGGTCATGGAAGAGTCGCGGCTGGACGCGCTTTTCATGCCCACCGGCGGCCCGGCGTGGATGATTGACCTGGTGAACGGCGACCCCAGCGGCGGAGGCGGTAGCTCCGGTCCGGCGGCGCTGGCGGGCTATCCGGCGATCACCGTGCCAGCGGGCATGGTAGCGGGCCTGCCGGTCGGCGTCACCTTCATGGGGCAGGCGTACAGCGAGCCGCGGTTGATCGCGCTGGCCTACGCCTTCGAGCAGGCGACGCTGGCGCGCGGCCGCCCCACCTACACCAACCCGGCGCTCTAAGCGCGACCCGGCCAGAGTCCCACGCCGGGGCTATTCTCCACGCATACCGCGACCCCGCCGCCTCAGCCTTACGCTGGCGGCAAGGCCGCTCCGCACGCGACCGCGCGCGACGACCAAGAGCAAGATGTGACCCGGCTGTATCGTACGGAGCCGGAGACGTGACCCATGCGTGACGGCCAGGCGCCAGGATAGCCGCGCGGCGCCTCGGCTGGCGTCTCTGGCGGGGCGTCTTCCAAGCGCGACGGCGACTTCAATCACGCCGATGGCGGCGACGGTCAGCCGTGACCAGGGAGAGGGAGAAGCGCCATGAAACCGTCACCGATGGTGGGGACAACAGGAACACGCGCGAATCGCGCGATTGCGGGGAGTGGCGTCCAGCGGCGGTCGCTGGCGCTCGGCCTGCTGCTGGCCAGTGTTGCCTGGCTGGCAGCCGGGTGTGGTGGGCCCACGGGAGCGGGAACCAACCCGACCGCGACGCCGACGCCAACCTGCGCGAGCGTCCTGCCCAACTCGTCAGCGATCGATCTGCGAGGCCATGGTTTCGCTTACCCGATCACCTATCCCACCAACACCGTTAGCTCGGCCATCAATACAACCGCCAGCGGTCCGGGTCTCTTCACCGTCAATGAGTTCACCGCCTGCACGCCGGGGGCAACGGTCAGTTCCATTCAGTCCTTCTATAACACCCAGCTGCCGGCGCTGGAGCATGGCTGGTACACATCGAACCTCTTCCCGGCCGATGGAGGCCTGATGACCGCCTGCAGCTCCCCTTGTTTCTGGAACCCCAAAGGCGGAAATATCTACCACCTCGTCTTCGACCAGTTCGCCGATCATGGCTCTGGCGTGGTGACCTACCGTGGACGCTGGGCGGCTTTCGATATCTCGACCCTGCCCGCCTGCAACGCGAACTTCAACGCCACGAACCCGGTCGCGCAGCGGATGGTCTACTTTGTAGGCAGTGGCGATACGGCCTTCCCTGTGCCGCCGCTCTCGTCCATTGTTCAGGATAACGCATCCGGCGGCGTCAGTGGCTACGACATCTGCAGCCCTGGTGATGTCGTGTCGGTGAAGACGTTCCTCGACAAGGAGGTCCCGGCCGCTGGCTGGACGAAAGCGCCAGCGAGCGACCCGCACTGCACGGTTCCAGCAAACTGCTGGACGAAAGGCGGCCGGTTCTGGTCATGGAACGAGGTGACTGATCCAACGCTGTGGATGATGAGCTATCGCCAGCAACTGTAGCCGCCCATCAGCGCGGACGGTCCCGGCGGCGCGGGCGCGGGAATCAGGCCGGCCGGCTCTCCAGATAGGCCTTGAGGTTGGCCAGCGTCGCCACCTCGCCGCGCATCGTCTGGTTGATCACTGGGTCCATGAGCCTGCCCATCAGGCTCGTGGGCGGGTAGTCGAGGATGAAGGTCAGGGTGGTCGCGCCGTCCCGCTCGCTGAGGCCGTAGGTCCCGGTGGGCCGCGCGGGACCAGCGATCACCCGGAACGCGAGCAGGCTATCGGGCTGGGCCGCAGTAATCTCGTAGTCGCCGGCGATGGGGCGGCCGCCGGGACCCTTGAGCTGCTGGCGGTAGATGGCGCCCACACCGTCGGGCGAGCCAGGCTCGCGGGTGATGGAGAGGACAGCGGGCCGCCAGCGCGGGTTGTTCTCCCCGTCGAGGAGGAAGGCATAGACCTCGCTGGCAGGTCGCGCAATTGTGACGCTGTTCTCGGCGTGCGCCATCGCGTCGCTCCAGTTCTCCAGCGCCGCCCCCGGCCTTGTCATGCGCCGGGACGGCTCGACGACCATTCGCGGACAGTATAGCCCGTGTGGCGCTGGCGCTGGAGAGCCTGTTTAGAAGCCCAGTGGCTCCTTGACGATGATCGCCGTGGCGCGGCCGGGCCGCTCGGCGTTGAGGATCAGCAGCTTCGCGAGGCGGCTGCCATAGCCCATCGTCTGGCGCAGGCGCGCGTCTTCCAGCGGGAAGACATGCTCGCGCACGCGGCGCAGCCCCTCATCCAGGTCACGCACGATCTTCTGCGCTCCAATGACCCAGATGACCTTGCCGGCGCCGGAGACATACGGGCCAAGCTGGCTGCCGGAGCCGGAGGCGATGATCAGCTCACCCTGCTCGGTGAGCGCGTGCACGCTGCCCAGCATGATGTCCGGGCTGGCGCCCAGCCGGCGTATCTCGTCACCCTGTGTCTCGCGGTCCATCGCGCGCAGGCGCGGGCGTACCGCTTCGAAGCGTCCCGATTCCTGGATCTCATCGAGCACGCCGATGTCTTCCAGTGTCCGCGATGAGCCGCTGTGGACCTGCGCGCCCTCGGGGAGCAGGTCGAGCAGGGCGCGCTTGGCGTCCGCGCCCGTCTCTACGACAAGAGCGCGGATGCCGTTGGCCTCCAGCGCCCGCGCCGCCCGCTCGATCTCCTCATCAGTCACAATCTGGGCGAAATCGCGTTCCGCCACCGCGCCGCTCGTCCGCGCGCGCTCCGTCATATCCATTCATCTCCCACTGTACGCCCTTGTACCGCAAGCGCCAGAAGGGTGAGCCCACCAGCGCGCATACTGCAACCGCAATATGTACAGTATAGACGCCCAACTGTGTCTGTGTCAAATACAGTTGGTGGGCGTGGAGAAGTCCGCAAACACTGCGATAGGAGACGTGGCCGCTGGGGATGGCCCTTATCGCGCGTAAACGCCCGGTGTGGTGGCCCCCGCGGCGGCGCGGTGGAGAAGGTCCGCCAGCGACACGCGGGCCAGCGACTCCAGCCACGCGCGCTCGGCCTCAGCCTCGATCTCATCAAGCGCGGTGAGCACGGGAGTGGACGCGTCGCATGCGCCTTCTACGCCATCAGAGACATCGAGCGTCCGCACCGCCTGATAGACCTCGGCCAGCGTGATCTCTTCAGGAGAGCGCGCGAGCAGATAGCCCCCGGCGCGTCCCTCGCGCGCCCTGATCAGTCCGGCGCGGCCAAGCTGGGCCAGGACCCGGCGGAGGAAGACCGCGTGTGACTGGAGGTCGGGGGCCATCTCGCTGCTGGAGCAGGGGGCGTCCGAATGCGCCAGCCGCGCCAGCGCCTGGACGGCCACGGTAAACCACGTGGCGCCGCGTGAGCGTACTATTGGCATGGCCTCTTCCCGCCTCTCGAATCGCGTCCTCAATCAGTTAATTGTAACCACACAGAGCGCAGTTAGGGAAGAGGAAGTGAAACGCGCGGGGCATACGCACACGCTGGAACGCATCGCATCGCGCCGGGGGAGCAGCCGGGTGTGGCGAGCGGCGCCGCGGTCCTATTCCGGACGATCACGGCGCGAGGGCAACGTATCGAGCGCAAGCCGTCAGATGAACTCTAGAGCGTCGCGCCGGGAAGCAAGGCAGGCATGACGATGGTCAGCGCGCCGTAGGCGATAAGCGCGACGCCAGCGACGAGCGGAACGTGGAAGCGCGCGGGCAGAACCTTCTCCGCGAAGACCACGACCGTGATCGCGGCCAGCGCGGCGATATTCATCATCCCCAGCGGGAAGAGGATCACGAAAAGCAGCCAGCAGCAGCCGAGGCAATACACGCCGTGCGCCAAACCCATGCGCAACGCGCCGCCACGCCCATCGCGCCAGGAGGTCATGATGAACTGCAGCGGCGAGCGGCAGGCGGCGAGACAGACATTCTTCAGCGGCGAAAGCTGGTAGAGGCCGGCGATCAACAGCAGCGCGCCACCAATGCGTCCAGCGTTCGCCATGAGCGGCATGGAGCGCGCGGCGAGCGCATCCAGGCCGAGCGCGGAAAGATAGGCGGCGACCCCTGCCAGTGTCCAGATGATCAGGTAGCCAGCGACGAAGATCCACGTCGGCGCGTAGGCTTGGCCGCGCTGGCGCTTGCCACGAGCGACGGCGTTGAACATCAGGATCATCGGCGCAGCGGAGGGGAACATCATCGCCACCATCATCGCTACCCAGATGGCGAGGAAGAGCGCCGCGCTCATCCCCATCGTCAGACTCATGGGCGCCCCCATCGCGCCACTCATGCGGGAGGCCGCGTCGAGGACGCTGGACTGCCAGATGACCAGCGCCCAGGCCAGCGCCGCCAGCGCGATGAGCGCGCCGAGGATCAGGGCGCGCTCGCGCGCGAGGGGAGCAGGCGGTGTGCGTGTCGCCATGCGTATCTCACCTTTATAGCCCCGTTCCCACGCTGGAGCGGGGAGAAAGTCGCACGCAGCCGTCGCGTCAGGAGGCGTTCGACCAATTGATCGGCGCGTAGTGTCCGTTCCTGCCGGCGTTGTTCCAGTTCATGCCAAAATCCTGGTACACGCTGCCTTCGTCGCCCATCGCCAGGACGAGCGAGTCGAGATTGATAGGGTGCATGCCAGAGATGGTCATCTCCTTGCCGGGAACAGGGCTGGGCAGCGCGGTGACAGCGAGATACGCGATATTGGGGATCGCCAACGAGCGATGCATGCCATCCTTGGTGAAGGTAATCGCCACGGAACGGATACCGACCACCGTGCTGATCAGCGGCGCGAACCCGCCCATCACGCCACCCGCCTGGCCGGAGAAGATCGTCTGCAAAGCCTCGCGCTGGGCGTCGTTGGCGCGCTCCTCCAGATAGAGCGCCACAGACCAGTTCCCATTCGCCATCGGGCCAGGGCTATGCGCCATTACGACCGCGTTCAGGCCGTCGAGCGGCGTGGAGCCATAATGGCCTTGCTCAATATGGAACGCCAGCGGCACATCGCACACGCCATATGTCGGTTGCGATGTCAGCATCGGCTTGCCCGACACCTCGCACGGGCAGAGGACATCGCAGTTGCAGTTCTCAAAATAGTCACCGGTGATCTGCCATTGGGTCATCACGGAAGCCATACGCCACCTCTCTCACCCCGAAGGGACAGACCGTGAACAGGGCGTGCGGGGGCCGGGGAGTGATCGCGCCCGGACGCCAGCGTGGACACAGCGCGGACGCACAACAGGGACGCGCTGGAACAATCACGTTGCGATAGAGTGTCGCGACCTGGCGTCCTGTTAGTCAGCAGGTGAGTGTAGCATGAGGTCTCAAGCGCGCTCTACGCAATTTGGGCTATTCTCGTCTCTTGACCATTCTCGATAACTGGAATATTCTCTGTTTACAGAACATCGCCAGCCGCGGTCTGGCGCAAAGGGAGGCGCGCAATGGCGGATATTCCACCGAATGACGCGCTGCTGCATCCCGTACGCATGCGCATCGTCGTGGCGCTGGCCGGGCGTAGGCTGACGGCTGGACAACTGCGCGCTGAGCTTGCCGACGTGCCCCAGGCGACGCTGTACCAGCATCTCGGGCGGCTGACACGCGCGGGAACGCTCCGTGTAGTCGAGGAACGGCCCGCGCGCGGCGCTGTCGAGCGTGTGTACGCGCTCGACGAATCCAGCCCGACGCTGCGCTCCGTCAATCCAGCGACCGTGACTACGGAAGAGTTGCGCCGCTACTACATATCCTTTATCGCCGCGCTGCTGGCGGATGGCTCGCGCTACCTGCGCGGCGCGGTGGCCGATCCCGCGCATGATGGCTTCGGCTTCAGGCTGCTCCCGCTGTATCTCACCGACGAGGAGTTGGGGACGATGAGCGTCGCGCTCAAGGCCGCGCTCGCGCCGTTCCTGACGCCCGCGCCTGGACGGCGGCGGCTCCTCCTTTCCACCGTCCTGATCCCACAGACGGGCGCGCCTGAGGACCCAGAACGGGCCTCTCCACCCACTCCCGCGACACCCGATACCGGCCAGGCATAACGACCAGAAACGGGGGATTCCATGACATTTTCCGCGACTCCGAGCGCCGCCTGGTGGAGCGCGAGTATTGCCGCTGTCGCGCTCGAAATCCTTCTGCCTATCGTCCTGATCCTCATCGCGCGCGGCCGGCTGAAGGTCGGCTGGCGTTACGCGGGCTATGGCGCGCTGATCTTCTTCCTCTTCCAGATCGTGACCCGCCTCCCCCTCATCCAGTTCGCGCAATACCTCCTGCTGCCCACATTGCGCGCCTCGCAGGCCGCGCTCTACGCCTTCCTTTTCGTCGCCTCGCTGACCGCGGGGCTATTCGAGGAAGTCGGGCGCTACGTGGGCTACCGCTGGCTCATGCGGCGTGAGGAGAAGACCTGGGCCAAGGCGGTGCTATATGGCCTGGGACATGGCGGGCTGGAGAGCGCGCTGCTGATCGGCGGGCTGGGGCTGGTGACACTACTCAATGTCTACCTGATTGTCAGCACGAAGGGGCTCATCGTCCCGGCGGCGCAGCGCGCGGCCGCGGCCCAGCAGATCGCGGCTATCGCGGCGCAGCCCGCCTGGCTGTCGCTGCTGAGCGCCTGGGAGCGCGTCTGCGGGATCACGATCCACGTCGCGCTCTCGGTCGTCGTCCTGCAGGTCTTCCGCCGCAATTCGCTGAACTGGCTTTGGCTGGCGATCGGGTTGCATACGCTGGTGGATTTCGGCTCGACGACGCTCGTCCAGGTCCTGCCCTTTCAGACGGTCGCCAAGGATCTTACTGTTGAGGGCGTGGTGACCGTCTTCGCGCTGGGCGCGCTCTGGCTGATCTTCGCCCTGCGCGAACGGCCAGACGCGCCCGAGCGGGCGGAGCCCAGCCCGCTCGAAGTCAGCCCGGCTGGTTGAGCGAGGCGCTTCCTCGCATGCCGTACCACGGGCTGGCGCGATATGATATGGCTCTCAGCCTGGACCGCAGAGGCGTCCTCAACACAGGCGAGGAGGAAAGCGAGCGCACGCGATGCGACAGCCTGTGCTCCTGATCGTGAATGGCTTGCCCAGCGCTGGAAAGACGACGCTGGCGCGGCGGCTCGCGGCCGATCTGGCGCTCCCAGTCTTCTCCCGGGACGCCATCCATGAAACGCTGTACGACGCGCTGGGAACACAGGGAGAGGTAGTGTCTCCGGCGCTTGGCTCCGCGGCGTTCGCGCTGCTCTACACCAGCGCGGGCACGGTTCTGGCGGCAGGCCAGCCGGTGATCATCGAAGCCTACTTTGGCCGCGCCGCCTTGCGGACCGCGGAGCTTGCGCGCCTGCGCGAAACGCGCGTGTTCACGCCATTTCAGATTGTGTGCGCGGCGGACGGGCGTGTCCTGCTGCGGCGCTTCCTCGCGCGCGCCGGGTCGAGTGAGCGGCACAGGAGCCACCGTGACCTGGAGTGGCTCGCCGAGAACAAGGAGCTTCTGCTGAGCGGACATCTGGCGCCGCTCGCGCTGGATGGCGCGCTGGTAGAGATCGATACGACGACGCCATTCAGTTTCGAGTACGTCAGGCTGCTCCAAGCGGCCCGCGCGGCGCTGGCGTCTTAACGCGCCACGCCAGCGCGCCCCAGTATGGGGCGCGCTGGCGTGGCGCGGGCAAAGCCGTAGCGTATCAGGGTTAGCTGATCGTCGCCTTGGCGCCGGCCTCTTCGAGCTTGGCCTTGGCGGCGTTCGCCTCGTCTTTGGCCACGCCCTCCTTGATCGGCTTGGGCGCCGCCTCGACGACGTCCTTGGCCTCCTTGAGGCCCAGGCCAGTCAGTTCGCGCACCGCCTTGATGACGTTGATCTTGTTCGCGCCGATCTCGGTCAGCGTAACAGTGAACTCCGTCTGCTCCTCGGCGGCGGCCGGGGCCTCAGGGGCGGCGGCGCCCGCGGCGGCGGCCGGGCCGGCGGCCATCACTGGCGCGGCGCTGACGCCCCACTGGTCCTGCAGGGCCTTGCTAAGCTTGACGAGGTCGAGCACGCTCATCGAGCTGAGCTCTTCGATAATCTTGTCCACATCCACAGCCATGGTTGGTTGTCCTCCGGGCGCGTGGCCGCATTCATTGGCCCGCGCGTCATTTCATCTGTTCCTGGGTTGTCCGGGTGAATCGCGTAATCTGGCGCGCCTGGGACGAGTCGCGCGCTAGGCCGCTTCGGCTCCGCCGAGCTGGCGGACGCGCGCTTCCAGCGTATTGATCAGGTCGCGCAGCGGCGCGCTGAGCACGCCATAGGTCTGGTTGAGCGGGCCCATCATCGTGCCGACCACCTGACCGCGCAACTGGTCGCGCGGCGGAATCTTGGCGAGATCTTCGACCTGCTTGGCGCTGATGGGCGCCTTCTCGAGAATACCCGCCTTGACGGTGACTGGCTTGGCTGTCTTGGCCGTCTTCAGGTAATCAGTGATCGCCTTGGCGGCGGCCACCTCATCGGTGAAGCTGAGCGCGATCGCCGTCTGGCCGGCGAGGATCGACGAGAGGTCCTGGTATTCCGCCGCCTCCGAGGCGATGCGCAGCAGCGTGTTCTTGACCACGTACAGCTCGATGCCCTGAGCGCGCAGCTTGCGGCGCAGGTCCTGCGTCTCCGCGACGGTGAGGCCTTCCGTCTTGATCAGGACGGCGCTGCGCGCGCGGGTCAGCTTCTCGGTCATCTCCTGGATGACGGCAGCCTTCTCTGCTGTGGGCATGTGGGGTCTCCCTTCCAGGGCGGATGTCGAGGCGGCTCGCGGCCAGACGCGCCCTCGTCTGGCGGGCCGGTCTATCGCCGCGAGCGGATCGCCCGCGGTGGGCGGGCGCGGCCTCGCGGCGCGCCCGCGCTGTGGTCAGGCCAGAGGCGATGGGGCAGTCCGCGCGGGCAAAAACCTAAACAAAAAGGTCTTCAGGTCGCCGACCCGAAGACCCCACAGGCTACGGCGCGCTCAACCGCCCAACTGGGCGTGGCGCGCATGCGCTCTGGATTCCTCGCCTCGGCAGGCCTGCCGCGCAGATTAAGCTCTTCCGGGTGAACCGGTGGAGCGCCCGCTGTCTCTGGCTGAAGCGCGAAGTGTAGTCTCGCTACACACTTCAACGAGTATATCAGGCGGCGCGGCGCGCGTCAAACCGAATGGGCGGGATGGGCGGGCGAATGAGGTCACGCCTCAGGGGTCATGCGGCCACGGGCCCCGCCTGCGTCTTTTTAGCGCCCGCCGCTCACCCTTGCGCGCGCAGATAGGTTACACTGGGCAGGCGGGTAGGCCGTACCTGAGCGAGCGCGTGGAGGGCTACCAATGGCGGCGCGGGAACGGCGCGCAATCCAGCGTGCGCTGATCGCGGTGGTGAGCGCGACGCTGGCGCTCTCGGCCTGTGGCTGGGGGCCGGTCGCGTGGCTTTCATCGCATACGCCGGAGAGTCTGAGGCGCGAGGCGCGCGCGGTCTATCAGGCGGCGACCTCTTCCATGCCCGACGACGTGGGAACAGCGGGCGCGCCAGAGCTTCCGCCAGTCGCGGGGGCGCCAGTATCGTATGAGCTGGCTCCCGCGCCCGCCGCGAGCATCGCCGAGCCTGGCTCGGGCTACGACGCCAACTTCCCGCTCTCCGGCCGTGTGGACGACGCCGGCGGCCTCTACCTCGATCCGTTCTACCTGACGCTCTGCGGCCCCGGCGCGGTGACGGTCGCGCTCGCCTACTGGCCGCCCGCGCCCAACCGCGCGCCCAGTGTGACGGTCAACGACCCGCTGCTGGCGGCGGGAGCGACGACATGGGACAATCGGGACACGGACGGAGTCTACCGCATGCGCGCCTACATGCTGCGGCTGGCGTACCAGGCGCGCGTCCCGGATTGGAGCCAGCGCGGGATGCTGCCCCAATCCTACGCGCAGAGCCGCCAGTTGGGCGGGGCGACACTCCAGGTCGTGCGCGACATTCTGAATTGGGAGGCCTCGGGCGAGAACCTACGCGACTGGTCGGACTACTTCTACCATATCCAGTGGAACAGCGCCTTCTACGACCAGCGGCGCTACCCGCTCAATCTCTACGAAGCGCTGCATACCGATATCGTCACCGACCTGACGCGCTACCACACGCCGGTGATCGTCGAGATCACGGCCGGCTACCTGCCCAACTGGCGCGACGCCAACCCAGTCAATCACTTCGTCGCTGTCACGGGCTACGATGACACCGCCGGGACCTATACCTACCTGGATACCTGCAAGGAGTTTACCGGCTGCAACACCGGCGGCTCCGACGCGCCCGGCCTGCATACCGCCGACCAGCTCCAGTTCTCGGCGGGCGTGGCGCGCATCGCGACCAACGGCGCGAGCGGCGATGGCGGGTGGGTAGCGTGAGAGCATCCCGCATCATTCTCCTGGCGACGCTACTGGCGGTCGCCCTCCTGGCGGCTTGCGGACAGAGCGCGCTCCCCGCTCGCCAGCGCCCCTCCGGCTCCGCCGCAGGCGGCGCGCAGGTGAGCGATTCGCCGCCCGACGCCACGCCGCGCCCGCTGCCACGCTTCAGCGACTGGCGCGTGGCGTACATCGGGCCCGATGGGCGGCTGCGCGCGGTCACGCTGGATGGCAAGTCCACGGCCGTCGGGCTGGCGCTGCCTATCCGCGGATTCACCGGCTCGGGCGTCTTCGCCGCGGGCGTGTCGCCGGATGGCGCGCGGCTGGCGTACCTCAGCGACGGCCTGCTGACCATCGTGGACACGCGCGCGGGGACGCTGCGGCGGGCCTATATCCACAGCGGCGACTCGCCGCTCTCCTGGTCGCCTGACGGCCGCTGGCTGGCGCTGAATGAGGCCGGTCGGGTGATGCGCGTCAGCGGGGCCGACCTCAGCCAGACCCTCATGCCGCCCCCGGCGCCTTCCGCGGCGTCCGCGCTGGCCGTCAGCGGGCCGGACGGCTGGCTCGACGCGACGCATGTGGGCGTTACCTACCTGCCGGGTAGCTCTGATAGCCGCACCAGCTATCAGAGCCTCGACCTGGCCAGTGGCGCGCTCAGGCCCATCGCCACCGTCGCCGCCAACCAGGGCGCGACCTTCTCCGCGCAGCCCGGCGGCGCGAGTACCCTCTTCTGGACCGCCAGATACCGCGGCGATCCGTACGTGGCCCAGGCCGCGCTGATCGATAACGTCACCGGCGCGCAGACGCCACTGCCAGCTATTACGGCCGCGCTCTCGAACTACGGCTTCCTGGCGCTGCTCTGGCGGCCCAACTCCACGCAGGCGCTGGCGGTGACGATGTACCGCACGCAGTCTGGCCTGCTCTACTTCCTGCTCGATTCCGCCCACGACACCGCGACGCAGATCACCCTGCCCGCCTACCCCGAAGCCTGGACGCCCGACGGGACCGCGCTGCTGCTCGCCGCCAGCGCCCAGCAGCCCATCGCCGAGGACGCCCCCGGCTTCACCGACACCGGCGCCCTTGGCTCCGGCCCCTACACCCTCAGCATCGCCCCCTTAGCTGCGACCGGCGCCCCCGGCCCATCCACCATGCTCACCACCCGGGCGATGACCATCCCTACCCTCGGCTTCGTGCGCACGGCGTAAATCCGAGGTTGGCGTGAGCAATGGGACAATTGGCTCCGTAATCTATACAGGCTCTCTGTCTTCGCGCGCGAGCGGCGCACAGGCGTCTGGCGCACAGGCAAGCAATCGCGCGCGCCGAGGACCGGAAGGGAAGGAACGATGTGGCAGCGCAGGCGCCTTCTCCACGTGATACTTGCCGTGGCAACGTTCGTCGCGCTCATCGCGGTCTGCGCGGTGGCATCGTATCAATCGGGCTTTGTGGCGAGTCTGAGCTACATCAACTATCGCAACACATCGCCCCCAGTCTCCGCTAGCGCCTATGGCGTGACGCTCGCGCTAGCGCACTCACGCTACCTCACGGTCGAGCGTATCCTGCTCACGCTGACCAACCACTCACAAGCGACCGTCTATGCGCCCATTACTAGCGGCAAATCGGCGGCGTCAGACCGGATTGTACGGCCCGCACGCGACGGGACGGTAGAAATCAGCAGAGGAGACGCATGCCTGGCAATTAGCAGCGATGTTCGCGGCGCGTCGAGTTGGCGCTCGCTCGGTGATGAATGTCTGGCGCAGCAATGTCCAATGGGAGCGGCGGAGACACCGCCACTCCCAGGTCTGCTGGTCATCCAGCCTGGCGAGACTGCCTTGTTCCCCATCTATGATGGGGAAACCGACTCTCCACTGTGGGATCCGGGTGTCTACCGGTTCAGCGCGCTCTACACGCAGACATTCTTCCTGGCGCCAAACTGGTGGCCTCACCCGGTGACGGTTCCCCACGGCGTCACGCTCACGCTTCCTGCTGTGACCCTGAACGCCGGCCCCCAGTATCTTGCCCGCTCTCAACCACATCGCTGTCCGTTTGCCGCATGAGCGGGCGCGGGCGTCGCACGAGCGAAAGGTCCATGTCCGCATACGTGCGCCACAAGTGAACGACCCGGCGGCGACCACGCGATCTCGTATCACATGGTCGCCGCCGGATTGCGCTCGGGCGCGAATGGGCCGCTAAGCGACCTTCAGCGCCAGGGCGACGGGCATATCGAGGCGCACGCCCGGAGACATCGTCGAGCAGACGGTGATGGACTTGATGTACTGGCCCTTCGCGCCGCTCGGCTTGGCGCGCACGATCGAATCGATCGCCGAGGCCAGATTGGCCAGCAACTGCTCGTCGCTGAAAGACATCTTGCCGATCGGCATGTGGATCAGGCTGGTCTTGTCCACTCGGAACTCGACGCGGCCAGCCTTCACCTCTTTGACGGCGCGGGCGATGTCCATCGTCACCGTGCCAGCCTTCGGGTTGGGCATTAGGCCGCGCGGGCCAAGGCGGCGGCCCAGGCTCGCCAGCTTCGACATCAGGTCCGGCGTGGCGACGACGACATCGAAGCCCAGCCAGCCCTCGTTGATCTGCTTGATGTAGTCATCCACGCCGATGAAGTCCGCCCCGGCGGCCTCGGCCTCCTGGGCCTTCTCGCCCTGCGCGAAGACCAGCACCTTGACCTCTTTACCGGTCCCGGCCGGCAGCGTCGCGGTGCCGCGCACCATCTGGTCGGCGTGGCGCGGGTCCACGCCCAGCTGCATGTGCAACTCGATCGTGGAATCGAACTTGACGTAGTTCATCTTCTTGATGAGCTCGATGGCCTCGGCGGGGGCGTAGAGCTTGCCCTCCTCCACCTGCTTCGTGGCTTCGAGATATTTCTTGCCGTGCTTTGGCATGGTACGGTTCGCCCTCCTGGTGGCGTGAAATCCGCAGTGACTGATGGGCGTCGCCCGGGCCGCTTCGCAGGACGCCTGGCGTCTGGCGCGCGGCAGGGGCGGATGCGCTATGAACAACGAGGCGGGAAGACGCCAGCCTTACTCGACGGTGATGCCCATGGACCGCGCGGCGCCCGCCACGATCTTCTCCGCGCCCTCGATGCTCGTGGCGTTGAGGTCACGCATCTTGGTCTCGGCGATCTCGCGCAGCTGGGCGCGGGTGATGGAGCCCACCTTGCCCTTGAGCGGGTTCGCGGCGCCCTTGTCCACCTTGGCGGCCTTCTTGAGCAAGTCGGAGGTTGGGGGGGTCTTGGTGATGAAGGTGAAGGAGCGATCCTCGTAGACGGTGATCTCCACCGGGACAATGCTGCCCGCCATGGAGGCCGTGCGCTCGTTGTACTCCTTCACGAAACCCATGATGTTGATGCCATGCTGGCCCAGCGCCGGGCCAATCGGCTGGGCAGGGGTCGCTTTGCCGGCGGGAATCTGGAGTTTGATGACCGCCTTGACTCGCTTAGCCATAGTCTTGTATGCGCTCCTCTTGAGGTCATAGGGCGCGGGACTCGCGCCCTCCCTCTGGCGCGCGAAAGCGGCCCGCTGGCCGCTTCACGCGCTATCTGTACGGTGATACGCCGTACCCATTATAGACGGGCGAAGGCGCGTCGCGCCACCCATTCGGCCATGAATGGCCGAGGCGGGGCGGCGGACCGCTCGCCTACATCTTCTCGACCTGCAGGAAGTCGAGTTGGACGGGAGTCTCGCGCCCGAAGAACGAGACGAGCACCGTCACCTTTTGCTTGTCGGCGTCCACCTCGCTCACTGTGCCGATGAAGTCGGCGAAGGGACCGCCAATGACCTTGACGCTCTGGCCAATGGTGTAGGCGATGCGCGGCTTGGCCTTCTCCTCCTCGCCCTTGAGCGGAGCGCGGATGATGTAGGGCAGGTCGGCGTCGGAGAGCGGCGCGGGCTCGTTCTGGCCGCCGACAAACCCGGTGACACCGGGCGTGTTGCGCACGGCGTGCCACGTCTCGGCGGTCAGCACCATGTCCACCAGGACGTAGCCGGGGTAGACCTTGCGCGCGACCGTGCGGCGCGTGCCGTTCTTGACCTCGATCTCGTTCTCCATCGGCACGACGACCTGATAGATCAGGTCCTTGAGCCCCATGGATTCGATGCGCGCCTCCAGGTGGGTGCGGACCTTGTTCTCATAGCCGGAATAGGTGTGAATGGCGTACCAGTGGCGGTTGGGGTTGCGCGGCGCCTCGGGGGCGGGGGCTTCCACGGCCGTCACGGTCTCTGCATCTTCCGTCTCGTCGGCCTGCCCTGCAAGCTCAGCGCTGGCGGACTCGCGCTCCTGATCCTGTGGCTCCACGATGGGCTCCTTCAGTGGTCCCGCATCTCCCGGGGCGGGCCAGCGAAATGGCTGGGCGCGCGGCGCGGGATGGGTCGCCACAAAATGTCCAGCGGCGCCAGCGAGCCTAACGCTCACAAGCGCGCGCTGGATGCGGGCTGGCTGGCGCTGCCGGGCAGGTCTTATGTGTCTTGCTGGTCTTACTTGCCCAGGCCAAGGCCGACGAGGTAGGCCAGCAGATGGCCCAGACCGAAGTCGGCGGCGGCGAGCAGGAGCGCCATGATGACAGAAACGGTGATCACGACGAGGGTCATATTCCAGGCGTCGCGCCTCTGAGGCCAGGTGACCTTGCGTAGCTCGATATACGCCTCGGCCAGCCAGCGGGTGATGGGATTGCCCATCATGAACTCGGGCACGTAGATGCCGCCCGCGCCCGTCCGGACTGACACGCCGCCTTCGCCGGTAGTCGTCAGGGCGCGCGGCGCGCTGGCGGATTCATCCGGCTGGGCGGTAGGATCCACCTCCAGGGAGAGGTCCTCTTCCTCCTCGTCGGCGGCGTCACTCTCGAGTGTAGGATCTTCGGCGTCCTGTGGAGTCTCTCCGTCCAGAACATCCTTCGGCGCGGCCTTTTTCGTATCAACCGTCTTCGCCAAGGTCTGCGCTCCTCCCGCGTCTCAGGCGGGTGTGGTGGTCACGCGGTATATACCGCGCCCCACCGGACTATCCAGCTTGAGCCGCGCGGGCCTCGGGACAACCCACGTCAGGCCACCTGGCCGCTACTTCGTCTCGCGGTGCGCCTGATGCTGGCGGCAGCGTGGGCAGTACTTGCGAAACTCCATGCGGTCGGGGTCGTTCTTCTTGTTCTTCTCGGTGATATAGTTCCGCTCTTTGCACTCGACACAGGCGAGTGTCACCAGAATGCGGTTCTCTTTTCCTTTGGCCGCCATCGCGGGCAATCCTCCAGCCAGATGCGGCGCCATCCACTCCACAGCGCTCCACCAAGCAACGGGAACTATCTCCCGCCGGAGCCGCTGGCGCGCGCGCGTCGTACTCCGGAGCGCCGCGTTGATGACATGCCGATTTGCGCGCTGTCTGAGCGCGCGCTATCTCAGGACATTGTATACCATGCCGCAAGGCCCGTCTAGCCGTCTCCGGACCAAAGAGGCTACGCGGGAGGGGGCGGCGCGGCCATCACTGCCCGGCGCGCCTTCAGGCCCTCGCACGGCCACATGGCTTTGAAGGACCGGGAGATGACAGCGCGCCGCGAACAGCCGAAGCCATTCGCGGCGCGCCTCGATCCACCTGTGAACAGGCGGGTACGCTAGAGTTCGACCTTGGTGACAGCGCCAGCGCCGACGGTGCGGCCGCCCTCGCGGATGGCGAAGCGGCTGCCCTCCTCCAGCGCCACCGGCGTTCCCAACTCGACTTCCATCAGGATGTTGTCGCCGGGAATCACCATCT
>DASVZK010000082.1:0-65963 GCA_036391685.1 Ktedonobacterales bacterium | reverse complement strand
AGGCGCCGATTCCCGCGCCCATCGAGGCGCCGCCTGCCGCGCCTGCCGCGTCAGAGGCGCCAGTGACGCCGCGCCGCCGCTTCGAGCAGCGCCCGCGCGGGCCATACAACCGCGTCGGCGCGGAGCGCGCCGAGCGTCCGGCCGCCGAGCAAGTCGCGTCCCACCGGGAGTTGGAGCCATACACGGCGCCAGCCGCGCCGGTCCCGTATAGCCCGCCGTCCAACACCCACGGCGCGCCGCCTGTCGCCCGTGAGCAGGAGGCGGAAGAGGCCTTCTACGAGCAGTCCGGTGAGCCTTCGCGGCGATATGGCCAGAGCGGCCGCGGTGTCGCTCCCTATCAGCCCGGTGGCCGCCAGGAGCGCCAGGGCGGTCAGCGCCAGGAGCGCCAGGGCGGCGAGCCGCCACGCGAGCCGCAGCGCAACCCACAACCGAACACCCGCGACGGCCGTGACACGCGCGATACGCGCGAAGGCCGCGACAGTCAGCCTTACACGGTATTCGCGCCCTACCAGCCCACCGAGCCGTACAGTCGCGGTGGCCAGCGCCCCCGCCAGCAGGCTCCGGCGCAAGGTGGCCAGCGCGACCAGCGCGACCAGCGCGACCAGCGCGACCAGCGTGGCCGCGGCCAGCCGTATAGCGGCTACCAGGAGGCGCCGCAAGGTCAGCGCGGTGGCTACAGCGACCAGCGCGACCAGCGTGACCAGCGCCGGCCTGGCGGCCAGCGTGATCAGCGCCGCCCGGGCGGCCAGCAAGGCTGGCAGGGCGAGCGGGATGACCGCCGGGGTGGCCAGCGGGGCCGGGAACAGGGTGGCCTGCCGCCGGTCTACACGCAGCCGGGCGCCCGCATGGAGCGCTACAACTTCCCGCAGCGCCAGCAGCCCGCGCCGCAGCGCCAACCCGTGGCGCCGCTACGGCTGGTGGAGCTCAGGGGCATTGTCTTCCCCGCGGGGCATGGCTCTGCGACCGCCGATGTGCTTGATGAGCGCACGCTGCAGCCCATAGGCCGCATTACGCTCGAAGACATGCGGCGCATGGGCCTGCGCGCGGGCGACATCATCGCCGGCGACGCCGACGAGCGCAACGGGCGGCGCACTGTCCACAGTGTGGAAACTGTCAACGGCGACTCGCTCGAAGCCGCGCGCGAGCGCCCCAGCTTCGACCAGCTCACCGCGACCTTCCCCGACCGGCGCATCCGGCTGGAGCAGGGCGCGCGTCCGATCTCGGCCCGCATGATTGACCTCTTCGCGCCATTGGGCTTCGGCTCACGCGCGCTCATCGTCGCGCCGCCCAAGACTGGCAAGACCACGCTGATCCGCGAGGCGGCCGAGGCGGTGCTGCTCGGCTATCCCAACGCGGTCGTCATGGCGGTGCTGGTGGGCGAGCGACCGGAGGAGGTCACCGACCTGCGCGCCCGTCTGGAGCCGCGCGGCGGCCATGTCTACGCCGCCAGCTTCGATGAGTCCACCGAGCGTCACGCCTGGCTGGTGCAGGTCGCGGTGGAGCGGGCGAAGCGCGTGGCCGAGTCAGGCCGCGACGCCTTCATGGTGCTCGACTCCCTGACCCGGCTGGCGCGCGCGGAAAACCTCGCCGCACGCGGTGGCGGGCGCACGCTCTCCGGCGGCATCGACGCGCAGGCGCTCGATACCGGCCGCCGGGCCTTCGGCGCCGCGCGCAACCTGGAGGAGGGTGGCAGCATCACGATTCTGGCGACCTGTCTGGTGGACACCGGCAGCCGGCAGGATGACGTGGTGTACGAGGAGTTCAAAGGCACCGGCAACATGGAGCTGCACCTCTCGCGCGAGCTGGCGCAGCGCCGCCTCTTCCCCGCGGTTGACGCCATCAAGTCTGGCACGCGCCGCGAGGAGATGCTGCTGACGCCTGAAGAGCTGCGCGGCGCGACGACGCTCCGGCGGCTGCTGGCCGACAAGCCAGTGCAGGCGGCGACCCAATGGCTGCTTGACGCCATGGAGCGCACGCCCTCCAACGCCTCGCTGCTCGCCGCCATCGAAGCCCAGGCAGGCGCGCGGACGCGCTAGGCGTCCTCCAGCGCCAAAAGCCCCTCTCCCCGAGTTGAGGGAGAGGGGCTTTTGTTTCGATACATCCAGCGACCGCGTCGCGTTCGCCGAGCCCACAGCCGCGACTTCAGTCGCCCATCATACTCATGCCGCTCAGGCCGCCAGGCTGAATGGCGGATAACGGTCGGTGACGAGCAGGAAGGCGTAGCCAACGACGCGGTTATGCCAGCGGAAGACGCCCTCGACGAAGTCGAAGAGCGTCCGTGGGTAGCGCCCAGAGCCCAGGATGGCGAACCAGGCGATGATCACGGCGCCGATCGCGCCGAGATACAGGAACGCCAGAAGAATGTAGTGCGGGAGGGCGAGCAACCATTTCACCAGCGGCAGATAGCGGTTCAGGTCGCGCGCGACATCGGGATAAGCATAGTCAAGACGGACGGATTGATGCTCATCGGTGGAGGGATAGGTATCGTCCATCAAGGCCAGGTAGACGGCCACACGATTACTGAAACGAATGAGCTCCAGATTCCAGTCGAACCACCAGCGGGGGTATTTCTGGCGGAAGACGATCATCAGGAGGGGCGCGAGGACAAGTATTCCCCCGGCTCCAGCCGCGATCGCGGTTGAAGTGTGGTCCCTCGTGCTCCACTGCCAGGTTGACCCTGCCACGCCGCCGAGAATAATGAGAATGGGAATCGCGAAGATCAGCCGGAAGAACGTCGTCATCCGGTCAAGTGGCCGGTCGGGGTAGTCCACGGAAAACGTAACGGGGAAAGGCTCCGTCTGCATGGTACGCTCCCTTTGACTGGCGAGGATCGCTTCAGCCGCGCTGGCCGCGCTGGCCGTGGAGCGTCCTCAGCACGTATACGCGCCACCCTTTTGTCAAGTAGCATGAGCGGCGCCGGCGACCGGCGTCGCTCATGAACGGGGAGCGAGAGGAATGCGTCCACCTGACGAAGAGCTGCGGACTCCCGCGACCATCCTACGTGCGGCCATCGAGGCGCTGCGGACCGACCACGAGCATGGGGCGAGCTGGCTGGCGTGCGGCGCGGCGCGGGCGCTGCTCGCGGCGGCCAGCGCCGGGAGCGGCGGGCCAGGGGCGCGGGCGCGGGATATGCGGCGGCTGGCCCAGCCACTGGCCTACGCCCGGCCGAGTATGGCGGCGGTAGCGAATACAGTAGCGCGGATCTACGCGGCGGGGTGGCCCGCTGGCGCGCCCAGTGGACGCGCGCGGGAGGCTGAGGCGGCGCTCCGGCGCGCTGCTTCGGCGGCGGAGGTCGCGCTCGCTGAATGGGCGGCGGCGGCGGGCGCGATTCTCGAGTTCGCGCGCCCGCTCCTGCAGGCGCCCATCCTGACCCACAGCCGCTCGGGAACCGTGGAGCGCACGCTGGCGGCGCTTGCCACCTCCGCCACATCGGGGAACGCGGCGCGTGACCTGATCGCCACCACATCGTGGCCAGGCGGGGAAGGTGTCGAGACTGCGCGGGCGCTCGCCGCCTCCGGATGGCGTGTAACGCTGATCGCGGACGCCGCCGCCGGCCTGATGATGGCTGGGGCGCGCGTAGTGGCGCTGGGCGCTGACAGCGTGCGCGCTGATGGGGCGCTAGTCAACAAAGTCGGATCATATCTAATTGCGCTGGCCGCCAGCGCCGCGGGCGTCCCCGTCTATGTCGTCTGTGAGACGCTGAAGGTCGCGCCACCGTCCTGGCCACTCGCGCTGGAAGAGATGCCGCCCGCTGAACTGGCGCCGGAGACGCCCGCAGGGGTGACGGCGCGCAATGTCTATTTCGATGTCACGCCCGCCTCCCTGATCGCGGGCTATATCACTGAGCGCGGTCTCCTGAACGCCGGGAACATCCGCGCGCTGGCTGAATCTGCGGAGGAACGGCTGGCGCTCCTCGCGGCGATCGCGGCGGCCAGCGCGCCGCGCAAGTTCGGTAGCTCCGGCGAGGGCCTATCGCGCCAGAACGACGTCCACACCAGCGACCACTTCAGCGCCGGGTAGCGGGAATAGCGCGGCGCCGAACGGCGGACTTTAGACGGCCGTTGCCGTTAGCTGGTAGGGGGCGAGGGTGAAGCTGCCCCATGTTACGGGCGTAATCGCCAGCTCGACATGCGTCACTGACCCGCCGAAATCGCTGAACGTGACGCTGCCCGCGCCGGTCGCGCTATTGATGGCGACACGCTGGATGGTGGGGGGAGTCGTGCCTGGATGGAAGGCCACCGCCTGCACGATCCAGGTCTGCGGCAGGATGTTGTTGGAGCGCACCCAGCCGTTCGAGCTCCAGTCGTCGCCGGTCGTCGCGTTGTCGCTGTAGTGGATGGCGGGGATGGAGATGTCGTCCACGGCAAAGCCTGGCTGGTGCACGGCGTCATCGGTGACCGTCTCGAAGCGCAGCAGGATCTTCATCCCGTTGTAGGCGCTCAGGTCCACCGATTCCTTGATCCACTGCGGCGAGGACCCACCGCCGCTGACGCCCGTAATGCCGTGGCCGAGGTTCTTGCCGTTAGGATTGGCGTTCGTGGAGGTCGTCACGGGCAGCGCGTTCCAGGTCACCCCGTTATCGGTAGAAGCCTCCACGTAGGTGTAATCGAAGTTCTGCTCCAGGCTGTACCATGCCTGGAAGGTCATGATGATCGGCGCGGGCTGCGGGTTGGGTGTGGCGGTCGGCGCGGGTGTCGGCGTCGCGCCGGGTGTAGCGGTCGCCCCGGCGGCCGGCGTGGGCGTCAGGTTGGCGGCTGTCAGGTCCAGCGCGCGCGTGAGCGTCGAGTCCATGTTGTCACCGCTGTTGGACCACCATTCGGCTGAGGTCGGCGCGCTATCATAGGGGGTATTGGGCAGGATGGCGGTGGCTGGCGCGCCGGCGAAGTTGACGGTCAGCGTGCGCGGGCCGCTCAGGCCACTCGCCGGCTGCACGTCATAATAGGCCGCGCCGTACTGCGCGAGCGCCGTTTGCGCGCTGGCGTAGGGATAGGCTGAGATGGTCCCGGTCAGGCGCGCGCGCTCCCGGGGGAAGGCGGCGAAGCTATATGCGCCACGCGCCAGCGTGGGGTCGTTCAGCAGCGCGGCGAGGATGAAGCGCGCGTAGGTGTCGGTGAAGGATGTGCGCTGGCGGCTGAGGGCGGCGTCGAAGGCCTGCGGGACCTGGCCGCCGTTCGTCATGAAGGCGCGCAGGAACGCGTCGCCGCCGTAGCGCTCATACAGGTAGTCCATGAAGGCGTAAGCGGCGCCGTAGCGGGCGATGTTCGCCGCCGGGTCATCCGACCACCCGCTGACGACCGGGGTCTGCGGCGCGTCCAGCCAGGCGCGCTCGGCGCCCTGCGCCGGGAGGCCGTTGAGCCGCTGCGCCAGCATGGACATGCCCTCGTTGACCCATGAGGGGTCTGCGGGTCGCTCCCACCAGTGGATCATGTGCTGGAACTCGTGGGCCAGCGTGGTCTGGTAGAGCGTGGTACCGGGCGTGACGCCGTCGCTCAGGTTCAGGTAGAGCATCTGCCGCGCGTTGGAGTAGGGGTTGATTTCGGTCGGGTACTCGTCATTGGACGAGAAGTAGCCGCCGATTTGGCCCAGGCCTCTGACGTTGAGCAGGGTGATGTGCGCGTCGTGGTTCGGGCCGAGCGGCCACTGCCCACCAAATGCGGCGCGGTCGGTCGGGTAGATGTTGGCCTCGAACTGGTCGGCGGCGTTCTTCAGCGTCAGGCCGTCCATATTGACGCCATCCTGGACATACACATAGAGCAGCGGAGTGACGTAGTCGAGCCGGGCGCGGACGCGGTGGTAGCCGCTCTGGCTGGCGTTGATGACCCAGAACACGCGCTCATCCCCGACCTGCTCATCGGCCGGTGCGGTCGCTGCGGCGCAGGCGATGCGGCCCTTCTGGTGAGTCGCCAGCCGCTGGGTGAGCAGGTACGGGTTGACGACCGGGCGGATCGTCTGGTCCACCAGTTGGGCGTTATAAGCGGCGAGGGCGGCGGGATCGGTCGCGCTGGGCGGCGAGATGTTGGGCTGGCTCCGCCCGGCGGTCCAGGCGGGGCAGCCGGGGCCGACCACCGGCGTGCGCGGACTGGAGGCCCAGAATGAGCAACCCGCGAGCGTGATGAGCAGCGTCGTCGCGAGCAGCAGGCTCGCCAGCCGCTGAGACGTCGGTCGCGCGCCGGGCGCACGTGGTCGCATGGGTCCTCCAGGCGGGACAGATGAGCGCGCCCACCGCCAGGGAGACGCATGGGGCGCGGCTACCTCACCGGGCTAAACTTGCCGCAAGGCCGCATCCGATTATAGCAGATGCGGCCGGCGCGGTAGTCCGTATGGGCGAGTGGGACGCGCGGGAGGCGCGCCTGTTAGCGCGCCGCGAGGCGGCGGTAGGCCAGGCGCGAAAGGAGATAACCGAGCAGGGCGAGACCGGCGGACCAGGCGACGGCGAGCGCCAGCGTCCCCGCGCTGACGGGCGTTCCTAGCAGCAGGCCGCGCAGCGTGTTGATGACGGGCGTGAAGGGCTGATAGTCAGCGTACCAGCGCACGGCGGCGGGCATGGTCTCCGTGCTGACAAAGGCGCTGCTGGTGAAGGCGAGCAGCAGGAAGAGCAGCGACAGGCTGTTCGCTCCTGCGGGCGTCTTGCCCACCAGACCGAAGACAATCCCCATCCAGGTGACGCCGAAGACAAAGAGCGCGACCACGCCCAGCGCCATGACCCACGCGCCAGGGTCCGTCACCGGCCGGAAGCCCATGAGCAGGGCAACCGCCAGGACGAGCGTGATGCTGAGCAGCGAGCGGATCAGGCTGCCCACCGCCGTTCCCGCCAGAACCGCCGACTGGGCGATCGCCATCGTGCGGAAGCGGGTGATGATGTTCTCGTTCAGGTCGGTGACCAGGTTGACCGCGGTCGACTCGCAGCCGCTGGCCACAGTCATGACCAGGATGCCAGGCGCGAGGTAGTTGATGTATGATCCGTGCGCCGCGCCGCCGACGCCGGAGCCAAGCGCGCCGCCGAAGAAATAGTCGAACAGGACGAGCATGATGACCGGCGTCAGGATGCCGCTCACGGTCATCGGCAGATAGCGCAGCGAGTGCTGTGCGTCGCGCCACAGCATCGTCGCCGTGTCGCGCATGGCGTAGGACAGGGTCATCATTTCGCGCCTACTTTCTCCACTGGGTGTTGGGTCTTGGGCTGCCCGGTCAGGGCGAAGAAGACGTCGTCCAGGTCCGGCGTGTGGACCGACAGACTCTCCACCGCGATGCCGCCCTGGTCGAGCCGGTCGAGTGTGGCCCGCAGCGCACCCACGCCGCCGTCGCTCGGGATCTGGAGGGTGAGCGCGTCGTTGTCGCGCGCCGATACGCGCAGGACGCTCGCGGCGTGATCGAGCGCGCTGGCGGAGGCGAATTCCAGGCGGATGTGGCCACCGGGGATGCGGCGTTTCAGCTCCTCCGGCGCCCCCTTCGCCACCAGCTTGCCCTGATCGAGCAACGCGATGTGGCTGGCCAGCTCGTCGGCCTCATCGAGTTGCTGCGTCGTCAGGAAAATCGTCACCCCACTGCCGACCAGCTCGCGGATGATCTGCCACATCGTCTGGCGGCTGCGCGGGTCGAGTCCGGTCGTCGGCTCATCGAGGAAGATGACGCGCGGGTCGCCGACCAGCGTCATCGCCAGGTCGAGCCGCCGCCGCATGCCGCCAGAGTAGGTGGAGGGGCGCTTGCTGGCCGCATCGGTCAGGTCGAAGCGCTCCAGTAGCGCCGCCGCGCGGCGCCGGCCCTCGCGGCGGGGCAGATGGCGCAGCTCGGCCATCAGCAACAGGTTTTCCTCGCCCGTCAACAGGTTATCCACCGCCGAGAACTGGCCGGTCACGCCGATCGCGGCGCGCGCCTTGGCGGGCTCGCGCGCCACATCGTGTCCGGCGACCCACGCCTGTCCGCCGTCGGCGGCGATGAGCGTGGAGAGGATGTGCACGATCGTCGTCTTGCCCGCGCCATTCGGGCCGAGCAGTGCGAAAATCGTCCCAGGGGCGACCGCCAGGTCAATGCCATCCAGCACGACGTGGTCGCCGAACGCTTTGCGCAGTCCGCGCGTCTCGATCATCATCGCAACGCCTCCATGTGCTACACTGCAATCGCTGAGCAGCTAAGTGAATGACTCGAAATATCATCTTAGCGGCTAAGTTAATGAGATGATAGCCCGGAGGGCCAGCCCATGTCAAGTGGTAACGATACATCACCGAAAAACACGGAAAATTCAGGAAATGCGCGCACGCAGGCGCTCAGGGCGCTGGAGCGCGAGGTGCGCCAGTTCAGTGGCCTCGGCGCGTCGTATTTCCGCGCGGTGGCGGCCCGAGCCGGGATGAACGCGACCGACGCGCAGGCGCTCGACCTGCTGAGCGCCACCGGCCCGGCGAGCGCCGGACGGATCGCCGACCTCATGGGCGTGACCACCGGCGCCGTGACCCAGATGCTAGACCGGCTGGAGGAGGCCGGGCGCATCCGCCGCGAGCGCGACCCCGAGGATGGGCGGCGCGTTATCGTCGGCTTGATCCCCGGCGAGGCGGCCCTGCGCGACCTCGGCCCGATCTTCGCGAATGTCAGCGGGCGCTGGGACGAGGTCGCGGCGCGCTATGACGAGGCCCAGCTTGCCCTGCTCACCGAGTTCCTCAGCCGCGCCAGCGCGGTCACGCGCGACGAGATCATCCGGCTGCGCGAGGAGCCGGTGGCGGGCGCGTCCGGCGACTTCTCGGCGCCGCTCGGCGCGCTGGCGAGCGGACAGCTGACTGTCGCGTCTGGCGGCGCGTCACTGGTTCTGCGCGCCCGCGCCAGTATGCCCGAGCTCTACGAGGCGCGCTTCGAGGGCCCGCTGCCTGAGGTAAAGGCCAATGATGGCGTCGTGACGGTCCGCTACCCCCGCCAGTTCCTGGGGATGGGCGCCTGGCAAAGCTCAGCCGATATCACGCTGAACGGCGCCATCCCCTGGCTGATCGCCATCCAGAGCAAAGCGACCACCATCACCGCCCGCCTGCGCGAGCTTGATCTGGCCGGGCTGAACATCAAGGGCGGCTATAGCGCGATTGACCTGGAGCTTGCCGCGCCGTCAGGCCTCGTTCCCATCAAGGTCAGCGGCGGCGTATCAACGATCAAAATCCACCGGCCCGCGGGCGCCGCGGCGCGCGTCCACCTCAAAGGCTGGGCGTCCCATCTCACGCTGGATGACCAGTTCATCTCCAACGCCGGCGAGAACGTGCGTCTGCAAAGCTCCGGCTATGACGCGGCGGCGGACCGCTACGACATCGAGGTCTCCGGCGCGGCCAGCATGATCACCGTCACCGCGGGCTGAGCGCCTCCGCGCTGGTTCCTTGCCTCTGCGCAGGGAGCGCGTACACTTGTGTACGAGTTCTTCTCACACCAGCCGTATGGGTGGATGGGGAGCGCCCGGAAGCTTGGTCGGCAACTGGCTGGCGCCCTCGTGTACTGTCCGCGGCGACTGGTGGGGCGTCGGTACCGGCCTCTTCACAACCTGACTCGGCTACCGGATCGGCGCCTGGGTGGCGCGCGGTAAACCGTGGCGGTGAGGTGGAGCGCCGTGGCCGGATATGCTACCCTTGAGCTATGCGCGCTAGCGTGGCGTGATACAGGGAAAGCGACAGAGAAGGCGGCGATGACGGACGAGTTTGGCGACCCGGCGGACCCCAATAGGCTGCGCGGGCGGCGCGTCCTGGTGATGGGACTGGGGCTGCTGGGTGGCGGTGTCGCCTCGGCGCGCTACGCCGTCTCCCAGGGCGCGGCGGAGGTCGTTGTCACCGACGTGCGCTCACCGGAGATGCTCGCGCCCAGCGTCGCCAAGCTCGATGGTTTGCCGATCCGCTACGTCCTGGGCCGCCACGATGAGGAGGACTTCCGCGCCGCCGATGTCGTCGTGCGCAACCCCAACGTCAAGCGCAACTCGCCCTATCTGGCCATCGCGCGTGAGGCGGGCAAGCGCATCGAGATGGAAATCGCCTGGTTCTTCCGCGCCTGCCCTGGCAAGATCGCCGGCGTCACCGGCACGCGCGGCAAGTCCACCACCACGCTGCTGTTGCATCACCTGCTGACCGAAGCGGGCTGGGCGCCGCTGCTGGGCGGCAACCTGGGCAATATCGAGACGCTCTCGCTGCTGCCGCAGATCACGCCCGACCGTTGGGTCGTGCTGGAACTGGGTAACTGGATGCTGGAGGGGCTGCACACCGTGCGCCGCAGTCCGCGGCTGGCGATCTTCACCAATCTCCTGCCCGACCATCTCGACTCCTACGACTCGATGGATGACTACGGCGAGGCCAAGACCAGCATCTACCGCTACCAGCGTCCCGGCGACTTCGCGCTCTTCAACGCCGGCAACGACTACACCCGCCGCTACGCCGCCGAGGCAGACGCCGCCCACGCGGCCGGGGTCTGGATGTATGACGCAGCGCGCGGGCTGGACTACCCATTCGCGCGCCCCGAAGAAACACACTCCTTCCGCTACGCCGCCGCCATCCGCCTGCGCGGCGCGCACAACATCGCCAACGTCCAGGCGGCGACGCTGGCGGCGGAACTGTTGGGGCTGGACGAAGCGACCATCCGCGCGGGCGTGGCCTCGTTCGGCGGCGTGCCGCACCGGCTGGAGGTCGTGCGCGCGCTGGGCGGCGTGACCTGGGTGAATGACAGCGCGAGCACCGCGCCGGTGGCGGGCGTCGCCGCGCTGGCCAGCTTCGACGAGCCCATCGTGCTGATCGCCGGCGGCAACACCAAGCGGATCGACCATCACGACTACGCCGAGGCCGCCGCCACCCGCGCGAAGCGCATCATCCTGCTCAAGGGCAGCGCCACCGAGGCTTTCGCCGCCGACATCCGCGCCGCCGCCGCGCGCCACGGCCTGCCCGACCCCATCGAGGGCGTCTACGACGACTTCGCCGCCGCCATTCAGCGCGCGCGCGCCCTGGCCGCGCCCGGCGATGTCGTCCTGCTCTCCCCCGGTTTCACCAGCTTTGGCATGTTCCTCCACGAGTTCGACCGGGGCGACCAGTTCCGCGCGCTGGTGCAGGCGCTGCCGGAGGAGTAGGCGCGCATCGGCGGCGGCGCCGTCTCATGACGCTGGCTCATCCAAGCTCAGCCGCATGCTGATGGCGCGTTCGCGCTCGCCGGTCTCGACAAAGCCCATCCGGCGATAGAGCGCGATCGCTATCGCATTGGTCGGGTCAACCTTCAGGAAGAGGGAGGGAGCGCCCGCCGCCCGCGCGTAGCTGATCGCCGCCTCGATGAGGCGCCGGCCGACGCCCTGATTGCGCGCAGCCGCTACGACACCCATGCCAATCGCCCACGAGTCATCCGGATTCACGCGCAGACCGCCGATAGGCCCTCCGGCGCTATCTACGGCGATGAACGCCGGCCCAGGCTTTTCCCGCCACCGCGACCACACGCGCTCCTGGTATCGCTGATACTCCGCCATGCTGTACTGCGCGACCAATGTGGGCGAGGCGAGAAACGCCTCTCGCATCAGCTCGCGCAGGAAGGGAATATCATCAACCGTCGCCTGTCTGACTTCAATCGGCTCGCGCAGCATCGTCGAGGGCGCCTTTCTTCAATCCCCAGCCGCGTGCCGCCAGAGAGTCCAGCTACACGATAGTGTCTCATAATTACCGCGCGGTCCAGTGACCGACATCCAATGGATGTGAACATGCCCGGCGCTCACCATCAATAGCCCTGGCCTCATGGTGAGCGCCGATTCCGCTCTCTCTTCCCGGGTTGGTGTCAGCGCTGGGAGCTGGGTCGCGCGCGCATGCGCACGAGCGCTACCGAAGTGAGGGACAGCAGCAGGGTCACGAGCAGCGAACCGAGTATGACGAATCCCAGGTGGCTGGTCACTTCCGGACCGAAGAGGCGGCCCAGCAGCAGGCAGGTCGTGAAGTAAGCGGATTTGCCGGTTAGCTCCAATGCCAGAAAACGCCTGTAGGTCACGCGCATCAGGCCAGCCCCCAGGCTGACTGGGGACGCCAGCGGGGTGAGCGGGAAGCGCGTCAGCAGGATGACGAGCGTGCTGGACTGGTCGAGCCAGCGCTCCACACCGCCGAGCGTCTGGCTGCCGATTCGCCGCTCGAGCCTGCCGCGCCACCGCAGCGCGAAGGGCCTCGTGCTGCGCCCCAGGCCGTAGTCGGCGCTGTGGCCAACCGCCGCGGCCAGCGTCCCTACGATGACCAGCGCGAGGAAGTTCGGCCCGTGCGCGGCTGCGGTGAGCGCGCCCAGGGTCACGAAGGTTGTCGTCATGGGAAACGGGAGGGGCGTCCCCGTCGCGGAGATGGCGACGAGGATACCCAGCGCAGGGTAGCCATAGAGGCTGAGCAATGACAGGATGGACGGGACATCCAGATGCATGCGATCTCGTTTCCCAGGTAGCCGAAGCCTAGGCCTACCATAGCACACCGGTCTCTGGAGGCGCTTTGCCGCTCCTGCGACAGAACCGCCGCCGCTCGCGCAACGGTCTCCGCGCCGTGAGCGCCCGCGTCACGTTCCAGGCGCCTGGTGTGACATAATCGCCGTCAGCGGGACGGAGCGCCAGCCAGCGTGGGCGGCGACGGTCCCGTGGAGCGAAGGGGAAGCGCCGCGATGACGCAGCGAGTGACGCTCACGCCGGTGGACGCCGCCGACGTCACGATCATTATGGACAACGCGCTTGACGCGCTGGCGGCCGCCACGCCGCTGGCCCAGCGCCCGCCCATGACCTGGGATTTCTTCGAGCGCGACCAGTTGCGCGCCGAGCATGGTGTCTCGCTCCTGCTGACCATCACCCGCGGCGGCCAGCGCGAGACGGTCCTCTACGACTGCGGCCTTTCGCGCGACGGCGTGGGGCATAACCTCGATGTGCTGGGCGTCAGGATGGATGATGTGCGTACGGTCGTGCTCTCCCACGGCCACGCCGACCATCACGGCGGGCTGGAGGGCCTGTTCGCGCGCGCGGGCCGGCGGCGCATGCCACTGGTCCTGCATCCCGACTCCTGGACGATGCGCAAGGCCGTTTTCCCGACTGGCGCCGAAGTGCGCCTGCCGCCACCCAGCCACAACGACCTCGACCGTGAGGGCTGGCAGGTCATCGAGGAGCGCGGTCCCTCGCTGCTGCTGGAAGATTCCGTGCTCATCACCGGCCAGGTGGACCGTGTCACCGACTTTGAGAAAGGCTTCCCGATCCAGTACGCGCTGCATGGTGACCACTACGAGCCCGATCCGTGGGTCTGGGAGGACCAGGCGGTGGTCATTCATGTGCGTGGCAAGGGACTGGTCGTGCTCTCGGGCTGCGGCCACGCCGGCGCGGTGAACATCCTGCGCTATGCCCAGGCGCTGACCGGCGTGGACCATATCCACGCCTTCGTCGGCGGCATGCATCTCACCGGCGGGCTTTTCGAGCCGATCATCCCGCGCACCATCGAGGAAGTCGTGGCGATTGGCCCGGATCACATCGTCCCCGGTCACTGCACCGGCTGGAAGGCGACGCTTCAGCTGGCCGCGCGCCTGCCCAACGCCTACCTGCCCAACAACGTCGGCACGCGCTACCACTTCGTCGCGGAGGACGCGCCAACCGCCTAGCGATCTGGCGCGGTCGGACGTTCCCATTCAGATGGCGGCGCCATGGGCGCCGCGGGTTGCGCGTGTTTTCGGCGGCGCAGCAGGTAGTAGCTCAGGCCCGCGCCGCTGCCCAGATGATCAGCAGACCCAGCGCGCCCGCCAGCCAGAGCAGCGCACGCCAGCGACCGGCGCGGTGGGCGCGGTAGCGGCTCTCAGCAAGTCTTTATCCCGCTCTCAGGCCGCGCCAACCCTGGCTTGCTATAACGTTCCCTGGCGGGTGGCGCGCTGGTCGCGGCCACTGTTGGGGAAAGGATGGGAGCGTATGGCTGCGGGCGCTACTGGCTGGCGTGGGCTGCCGCGCATCACCCTGCTCGGCGCGGTGATCGTTACTGCCGCCTGCGCGCCGGGCGCCTCTACGGCGCCATTCCACCAGGAGCCAGGCATTACCAACATCAAGCATGTGATCGTCATCATGCAGGAGAACCGCTCATTCGATAGTTACTTCGGGACCTACCCCGGCGCCGACGGCATCCCGATGGCAAACGGCGCGCCCGCGGTCTGCGTCCATGACCCGGCGAGCGGGCAGTGCGTCTCGCCCTACCACGACACGGCGGACGTGAACGGCGGCGGCCCGCATGGCGCGCCCGCCGCGACCGCTGACATCAACGGCTCCAAGATGGACGGCTTCATCGCCCAGGCCGAGCATGGGCGTCGCGGCTGCGCCAACTCCACCAATCCCGTCTGCGTGAATACCCGCGGCCAGGATGTCATGGGCTACCACACCGGCGCGGACATCCCTAACTACTGGGCCTACGCGCAGAACTTCGTCCTGCAGGACCACATGTTTGAGCCCAACGCCTCCTGGAGCCTGCCTGCCCACCTCTTCACCGTCTCCGCCTGGTCGGCCAAATGCGCGGCGCCCGGCGACCCGATGAGCTGTGCGAGCGATATCGGCGGGCCGAGTGGGCTCAAAACCGCCGGGAATGACTACGCCTGGACCGATATCACCTACCTGCTCCACAAGAACAATGTGAGTTGGGGCTACTACCTCTCCAACGGCTCCGCGCCGGACTGCGCCGACGACGCCATGTTGTGTGCGCAGGGCAAGCAGAACGCCAAAGTCCCCGGCATCTGGAACCCGCTGCCGGGCTTCGATACCGTCAGGCAGGACGGGCAACTGGGCAATATCCAACCGGTGTCTGGCTTTCTGGCGGCGGCGAAGAACGGGACGCTGCCCGCCGTCTCGTGGGTCATGCCCAATGGCTCGGTTAGCGAGCACCCACCGGCGAAGGTCAGCGTCGGGGAGTCCTATGTCACTTCGCTGGTCAACGCCGTAATGTCGGGGCCGGACTGGTCCAGCAGCGCGATTTTCCTGACCTGGGATGACTGGGGCGGCTTCTACGACCATGTGGCGCCGCCGCGCGTGGACCAGAACGGCTACGGGCTGCGCGTGCCGGGGCTGGTCATGAGCCCCTACGCGCGCAAGGGCTACATCGACCACCAGACACTGAGCTTCGACGCCTTCCTGAAGTTCATCGAAGACGATTTCCTCAACGGCCAGCGGCTGGACCCGGCGACCGATGGCCGCCCTGACCCGCGTCCCACCGTGCGCGAGAGCGTCAGCGTCCTCGGCAACCTCGTCAACGATTTCGACTTCAGCCAGCCGCCACGCCCGCCGCTGCTCCTGCCCGAAAACCCGCCAACCGACCTCGTCGAGCCGCCCGCCGCGGCCAGCGCCGCGCTCGCCGCCTTCGGCGACTGAGCGGCCGGGCAAGTGACCCCACCCCTCTCCTTTGAGGAGATGGGAGCCGCCGGGGCGAGCGCCTCGTCATCGCATTTCCTCTCGCCCCCATGTGACGCGTCTGCCATCGGCCCTTCCCTCCCAGAGGGAAGGTGGCCCGAGGGCCGGGTGGGGTCCGTCCTATTCCTCCCCGCGCAACTCCTCGCGCACTTGCATGAGCAGGACGCCGAGGCGGTTCAGGCCGCCGTCGCCTCCGTCGGCCCAGTACCGGTCGTTTGCCGTATGCTCTACCAGCTCGGCGGTTCCGGTGGCCAGTAATCGCGCGCGCAGAGTGGGATGCTGGGTGAACTTGGCGCGCAGCGCCGCCAGCATCACGTCCTCTTTGACCATTTCCCAGTCCGCGCGCAGCGGGCGCCGCCGGTCGCGCCCCAGCGTGGCGGCGACACGCGGCGTCGTCGCGCGGCGCACCTCTACCTCGTGCGGCGTCCCGGCGAACTTCTGGCCCTGGAAGTAGTGCTCGCTGGTGGGCCAGGTCCGGTCAGCGAGCGTGATCCGCGCGGGGTAGAAGTTGGAGAGGAAGCCGTACTCGCCGCGCGAGCCGTAGAACGCGATGCGGTCTGGCGGCGTTTCGGGTTCGCTCGCCATTGACTAGCCCGCCTGCCCGACTGGGCGCTTGAGCACTACGCGATACTCCGTGGCGCCCCACTGGGTAGGGGTCATGCCGCTGAGGCCCGTTGTCTGGCTGTCTTCATAGCGGTACGTGGTCGGCGTGACAGAGACGAGCTCCCAGCCCTGGCCGCCCGCGTGGTTGAGCGTCTCCTGCAGGTCAGGACCATTGATCAGGAACGACTGGTACTCCCATGTCACCATCGCGCATGCCTCCTCGTGAGAACGTGCGGATATCGCTGGATTCCCGCGCCGCGACCACCGGGCGCTTGTCCATAGTAGGCGCCCGCGTGACGGAATAGCAAGCGCCGGACCAGCGCAAGCGGGCGCCGGGCTTGCGCGTGTCGCCTATACTGGTGAAGGGCGGCGCGCCAGCGGAATAGCCGGCGACCTGTATCCATGGGGAGGCGCTGGCGATGATCACGAGGCGGCTACCAGCAACCCATTCCGTGGGTTCACCACAGGCGAGACGGGCCACGCGGACGGAGCGCGCCCAGCGGACACAGCGGACCCGGCGGAGCAGGCGCGGCTCGCGCGGGCCCGCGCGGCTGCTCGTCGCGCTGTTCACGCTGGCGCTCATTGGCGCGGCCGCGCTGGGGCGTCATCAGCTGGCGGCGGTGGCTCGAAGCTGGGCGGATGCGCTGCCGCCAGTCACGTTTCACCCGACGGAGCTCCTGTACAGCCCGCGTACATCCGGCCCGGCCTTCGACGCCGCGCTGCTCCTGCTCGCGCCGCTCATCGTCGCGGTGGGCAGCGGGCTCTTCTCGCTCGGCGGGACGCCCTGGAGGCGGTTGATGCTGGCGTCGCTCTCGCTGCTCGTGACGGCCTTCAACCTGCTCTCATGCCTGTTCTACGTCTGGGCCTTCGCCTGGGGCGGGACCGGCGCGGGCGTGATCGGCGCGGGCGCGTATCTCGCCCTCAGCGCGAGCGCGGCCTATCTGGTCCTGGCGTTCGGCTTCTTCCATCTGGCGCTGGCGCGCGCGTGGCGCTGGCCGGCGCTTGGCCCGCGCCACACGCGTGGCGTCATGCGCTGGTGGGTCTTCCTGGCGGCCAGCGGCTCCGCTCTGCTGATCGCCTCCTACTTCATGGTCTGGGGCCATTGGCGCGCGGCGGACGGAGCCAGCGCCGAGGCCGCCATCCCCGGCGCCACGCTGACCGACGGTCCGCCCCTGCTCCGCGCCTATGCCCTGGCGGCGCTGGTCGCGCTGCCGCTGCTGGCGGCGCTCTGCGCGTTCATCTATGCCCGCGCGCCGCGCTGGTCGCGCGCCCCGCTGGCGCTGCTAGGCCTGCTGGCGGGCGGATCGAGCCTGGCGGTCTGCCTGATCACACTGGCGCGGCTCTATCTGCGGGCGAATGGGAGCAGCGTCCTTGAGCGGGGCGCATTCGTTGGGCTGGGGGCGAGCGCGCTGCTGCTCACCGCGCTCTTCGGTCTGCTCTCCACGCCCGCGCCCCGCGCCGCGCCCGCGACTGTACGCCTGCCCGCCGCCTCAGCCGCGCCCGCGACTGCGCGTCTGCCCGCCGTCTCGGCCGCGCCGCGCCGGGCCCGCGACTCCCAGCCGCTGCTGCCCGCGCCGGTCCTGGCGCGGCCACGCGCGCTGACCACCCGGCGGCTGACCGATACGAGTCCGGTCAGCGCGCCCTGAGGCCTGCGCGCGTGGGCTGGTGATGGCGCGCGTGTCCGCGACGCTACTTGACCGGGGTGATGCCGAGCGCGAGGAGCGCGTTGACGGCGTCGGCGGCGGTAGCGTAGACCGTTGAGCCGTTGGAGGAGAGGTCACCTTCGAAGAGGCGATTGTTGGGCGGGTTGTCTCCGGCGATGTCGCGGATCAGCACGCGGTGCTCGCACTCGACACCCAGAATCTGCGCGGCCGCCTCGGCGATGAAGGTGTTGGTCTCCGCCGCCGCGGCTTTGATCGCGCCCAGGTAGGCGCCAATGAAGATGTTCTCCAGCGCCTCGCCAAAAGCCAGCATCGCGCTGGCGCCGCCAAACGTTCCGGCGGGGAAGCGGAAGACGCTGTAGGGGAAGCTCAGGCCCAGGTTGACCAGCGTATCCTGGTGGGTCTGCTCCTGCCCGCGCGCGGCGCTGAAGTACATCCGGTGCGCGCTATTGAGCAGCGTGCCCATCGCCTCATCGCTTGCCACGCCGTACGGCGAGGACTCGCCCAGGGCGTTGGCGTAGAAGGCGACGGCGATGCGTTCGGCCCCAACCGCCGCATTGCCAAACTCGATCACCGGGTCGGTGGCGGCGTGGGCCACGCTCCGCCCGCTCTGGAGGAGCAGCCCGCCGCCCACGCCAGCGCCCAGCGCCACACCACCACCGACCGCCATCAGGCGCGTCATGAACGCGCGGCGCGTGCTCGTCGCGCGGAAGAGCGCGCTTGTGCGCAGCAGGTTCTCCGCGCGCTCGCTGTCAGGGAGCCGTTCGCCGGCTCGCTCGTCTGCCATGGAAGTCACCTCCTGGCCGGGACCGCTGGCGCGCTCGCCCCAAACGCTTCCGGCGTACGATCTCGTTCCGCCCGCGGCCTGCCCGCGAGCCGCTCCCGCGATATGGGAACATAGAGAGATACACCCGGGTAGCGCGCATGGATGGTGGAGGGTTGGCAGGGAGGCGCGCCCGGCGCCTGATTCGCATTCAGCGGCGCCGGACCCCATCCCCCATTTGTCCTTTTCCACGGGTTATCCACCTGCTTATCCACGCTGCGCACAGGAAAGTCGTGGATAAAGGGCTATTCGCGGCTCGTGGTGGAGGGCTATACTTCCGGTGTGGGGAGAAGTGGGGCAAAGTGGGGAGCATGGCGACGGCCGATGGGGGTTCGGAATGTTCCTGGGCGAATACCAGCATAGCGTGGATGGCAAAGGGCGCCTCGCGGTCCCGGCGCGCTTCCGCTCGAAGATTGAGCGCGGCGCCGTGCTGACGCGCGGGGTGGACCCGTGTCTCTACGTCTATCCGCTGGAGGTCTGGGAAGAAAAGGCGCGTGAGCTAAGCGCGTCGATCACCGACCCACGGCTGCTGCGGCTCGTCGAGCGCCGCTTCTTCGGCCTGGCGCATGAGGTCGAGTTGGACGGGCAGGGCCGCATCGTGCTCCCCGCCAAGTTCCGCCAGTACGCCACGCTGAACGGCGAGGCGATGGTCATCGGCGCCCGCGATCGCTTCGAGATCTGGAGCGTTTCCGGGTGGGAGGCCTGCGTCGCCGAGATGCAGGACGAAGACCTTTCTAGCCTGCCGCTGCCATTCTAGCCTAGCCCGCGTTACTCGTCCCATCGCGTGTCACGAGAAGAGGAAGTGATTCCTACGACCGAGTTCACGAGCCTGCCCAACCTGAAAGACCTGCCCGCGGCGCCTGGGCCAGTCGAGGCGTCCGGCGCGACCGTCCACATCTCCGTTATGCCGGCGGAGGTGATGGAGGCGCTGCGCCCAGCGCCGGGCAGCGTCTTCGTGGATGGCACGCTGGGCGGCGCGGGCCACACGGGCATGCTGCTGGAGCGCGTTGGCCCCACCGGGCGCCTGCTGGCGATTGACGCCGATCCGGCGGCGCTGGAGCGCGCGGAGTCGCGGATGGGGCAGGCGGTCGCCTCGGGGCGGCTGCTGCTGCGCCACGCGAATTTCGCCCGGCTGGGCGCGCTGGCGCGCGAGGCGGCCATTGTCCCGGTGGACGGCGTACTGCTCGATCTGGGCCTCTCATCTGACCAGCTGGCGGCGCGCGAGCGCGGCTTCAGCTTCGCCAGCGATGGCGCGCTGGATATGCGCTTCGATACGATGGTGGGCGAGTCGGCGGCCGATCTGGTGAATACGCTGGAGGCTGACGCGCTGGCGGATATCTTCTGGCGCTACGGCGAAGAGCGCCTCTCGCGCCCCATCGCCCGGCGCATCGTGGAGGCCCGCCAGCGCGCTCCGATCACCCGCGCGGACGAACTGGCGCGGCTGGTGGCGGGCGTGGTCCACGGGCGCCCCGGCGGGGTCCACCCGGCGACGCGTGTCTTCCAGGCGCTGCGCATCGCGGTGAATGACGAGCTTGGCAGCCTGGAGGCGGCGCTGCCCGAGGCGCTGGCGATCACGCGCCCCGGCGGCCGCATCGCAGTCATCAGCTTCCACTCGCTGGAGGACCGCATCGTCAAGCGCTTCTTCCAGCGGGAGGAGCGCGGCTGCATCTGCCCGCCGGAGGCGCCGGCGTGTGTCTGTGGGCGGACGCCTACGCTGCGGATCATCACGAAGCGCCCGCTGACGGCGGGCCCGGATGAGCTGGCGGCCAATCCCCGCGCGCGCAGCGCGAAGCTGCGCGTAGCGGAGCGCCTCGGCTGAGGCGCGCCTGAACGAGACATGTGACGAAGCGAAGCGCAAGCGACAACGAGAGCGCGTTCACCCGGTCCGGCGGACGGCCCGCGCGAGAACGGAGGCGACAGCGATGGCGACCAGGAATACCCGCGCGAGCGCCGGGCGCGAGACCCGCGACGAGGCGCGCGAGACGCCACGCGCGCCCGCCCGCGCCTCTACGAGCGTGAGCGCCAGGACAGCGCCCAAGGCGACAACACCCAAGGCCGCGGCGCCCAAGCCTGTGAACCCGAAGTCCGCGGCGCCCAAGACGGCCGCGCCCAAGCGCGGCGCGGTGGTCACGATGCGGCTGGCGGCCGCGCCCGGTGGCCGCGACGCGACGCCCCGGCCAGAGCCGCGCGAGCCCGCCGCGCCTGCCGCGCCCCGGCGCCCAGGCGGCGCGCGCAAGCAGTTCACCGAGCTACGCGCCGCGCTGGCGAGCGGCTTCGAGATCGTGCAGCCCGTCTTCGCCCGGCCCCTGTGGTCCGCCGCCGATGACTCGCTGACCGCCTATAGCTTCGTCCTGCGCCGCGAGTCCGCCACGCGCCTGGTCACTGTCCCCGGTGGCCGCCTCGTCGAGCGCTTCATCGCCACCCACCGTCTCAGCGTAGACGAGCGCCACTAGGACGTCTGCGCTCACTCCGCGCGGGTGAACGCCGAGACCACGCACGCCGCCGTAACTACCAGCCGTCCGCCCGGCGCGGACTCCGCGACCGTGTGCGCCGCGGAGGCCAGCGCCGCCTCATCCACATCCGCGCGGTGGGGCGTCATCTCCGCCAGGCTGGCCAGCGCGGCGGCGTCCAGAGCCAGCGGGAACCTGATGGCCCGCTCCGCGGTCAGCGCGAACGCGGGGGCCAGCGACGCGCGCAGGCGGGCCGATTTCTCCGGCTCAGGCGTCAGCAGCGCGGGCAGCGCCGCGCGCGCCCCGGCCAGATGCTCCGGCGCGGGCGTGACGACCAGTAGCAGGCCGCCTGGCGCGATGACGCGGGCGAACTCGGTGGCGTTGCGCGGGGCGAAGACCACCAGCGCCGCGCCGACGCCCGCATCCGCCAATGGCAGCCGCTCCCAGACGCTGGCGGCAAAGAGCGCCGCGCCCAGACCCGCGTAGCGCCTGCCCGCCGCCATGCGGACGGCGTCGCGCGCCACATCAAAACCATAAAGCCGCCAGCCGCCCGCACGCAGGCCGCCCGCCTGGGCGTCCGCGAGCGCATCGAGGTAATACCCCTCGCCGCAGCCGCAATCCACCAGCGCCCGCGCCTCCGGTGGGATCGCTCCCGCGTCCGCCAGCCACGCGCCCACTTCCCCGGCGATGGTCGCCGCCAGCGGCGCGTAGTGGCCCGCGCCGAGGAAGCGCCGCCGCGCCCGCAGCATCGCCGCGCTATCGCCATGTACGCGGACGCCCGGCCGCAGCAGGTTCACGTACCTCTGCCGGGCGCGGTCGAAGCTATGCCCGCGCGGGCAGACCCACGCGCGCGCGCCCTGGTCGAGCGGGTCGCCGCAGTGCGGACAGCGCAGGTCCATCGGTAGCCGCTCCTCTCGCGGAATTGGTGGGCGAATTTCCTCTCCAGTGTATGCGCAAACGAGCGCGGCCAAGCGCAACAGGTATGCGAGAATGCGGGGAGATCGGTGAAGCGCTACGCGGATACGCGCCCGCGCGGCGGGAGTGAGAGAAAGGACGGCAGGCGCGCCCATGAGCAACGAGACGCCAGAGCCGCGCGACGGCCGCAGCCAGCGCGAGCGGATGCTGGTCGGCGACCTTTACATCGCTGACGATCCCCAGCTCGCCGCCGACAACCGGCGCGCCGCCATCCTCACCGCGCGGTTCAACGCCAGCGATCCCGCGGACCCTGAGGCGCGGCGGGCGATCCTGCGCGAGCTGCTCGGCTCGCTCGGCGAGGACGTGGACATCCGCCCACCGCTGCGCTGCGACTACGGCTACCAGACCCACATCGGCGCGCGCACGTTCATCAACTTCGGCGCCATCTTCCTCGACGTGGCGCGCATCACCCTCGGCGAGGATGTACAGGTCGGCCCGAACGTCCAGTTCCTGACGCCGACGCACCCGGTGGAGGCGGCCGCGCGCCGCGCGAAGCTGGAAGCGGCGCGTCCGATCACTATCGGCGACAACGTCTGGCTCGGTGGCGGGGTCATCATCCTGCCCGGGGTGAGCATCGGCGAGAATACGGTGGTGGGCGCCGGAGCGGTCGTCACACGCGACCTGCCCGCCAACGTCGTCGCGGTTGGCAACCCGGCGCGTGTCATCCGCCCGCTCCCCTGAGGCGGGCCACCACAGCGGCGTAAAACAGGCGCGCGTGACCCCAATCGTGGATGGGATCGCGCGCACCTTCGCGTGACGCAGTTTTCGCGCTGGCCGGAGCTATTCCTCGCTGGCCTCCGCCCCGGCGGCCGGTGCGGCGCCTGTTGCGGGGATGGCCTCCGCTGGGGTGGCCGAGGCGGAGGAGATGATGTTCACCTTGACCTTCGCCTCGTGCTTGGCGCTGATGCGGACCGGGGCCTCGAATGTGCCCAGCGCGCGCAGCGGCTCTTTGAGCGCGATGCTGCGGCGGTCGATGGTGATGCCTTCCTGCTCGCGCAGCGCGCTGGCGATGTCCTGGGTGGTGACCGAGCCGTAGAGGCGGTCGCCCTGGCCCACGCGCACCGCGAAGGTCAGCGTCACGGCGGCGAGCCGCTCGGCCAGGCTGCTATGCTCGGCGTCCTGCTTGGCCACGCGGCGGCGCGCGGCGGCCACCTGGTCGTTCAGCGTCGCCAGCGCCGCAGCGCTCGCCGGGGTCACCAACTGGCGCGGCAGTAGGTAATTGCGCGCGTAGCCCGCGGCGACTTCTTTGACTTCGCCGGGCTGGCCCAGCCCCGGCACCTCATGCAACAGAATGACCTTCATCGGGATATTTCTCGCTCTCTCTCGCCTTGGGCTGCGCCCGGCTCGCGCGCGCCCCCACATCGTTGGAGGCTCGGGTGTACGCGCGGCGCCTGCTGGATAGCGCACGCCATGAAAGTATACACGGCCCGGCCCGGCCCGGCAAGCGTGGGGGGACGGCTGGCGGGCCTGCGCCGGCGCGGCAGGTATGGCAGGTGATCTATTCCTGTGGATCGGCGTTGATGACCGACTCGAATGCGGGGCCAGGTTTCCACAGCGGCTCAGAGAGGACGATCATCGTGCGCGTTCGCATGGTTGGCTCGCCGGCCTGGATCAGTTGAAAGACGACTTCCTGCAAGTGTTCTGGATTTCGCGCCCGCACCTTCACGAGCGCGTCGAAGTCGCTCGTGACCCAGACCAGCTCTTCAACCTCCGGCATGTGACGCAGATTCTCGACGAAGCGCGTCCGGAACGCGGCGGACTGCTGCGCATGAATGCCGATATACGCGCAGAGGCCCAGATCTAGCCGCGCATAGTCCAGCCGCGCATAGAATCCCCGCACGAAACCCTCGCGTAAGAGCCGCTTGACCCGCTGATGCACAGTCGCGTGCGCCAGATGTACCTGCTGCCCGAGCGTCACCAGCGACGCCCGCGCATTATCACGCAGCCGCGCAAGTATTTCCCGGTCTATCTCATCGAGCGCTGGCTTTCCGTCCGGTTCATGACGTCTTTTCGGCATGATCGCCTCCCATTCCCGCTTTCCGCGAACAAATTATAGTCAAACAGCGGATATACCGTCAAATATCTGTAATTTACGCGCAATCTCCAACAGTTCTACGCCGATATCGCCAGTTCAGCATATACTCGGGGCGTGCGGCGCAACCGCACCGCGCGCCCCGATCTCTACAGGCGCGTGAGAGTTCGAGGAGAGCCAGCGATGGACAAGACGACGAGGCGGTCGTGGGCGGAGCCATACAAAATCAAGATGGTCGAGCCCATCCGCATGACGACGCGCGCCGAGCGTGAGCAACATATCGCCGAGGCCGGATACAACACATTTCTCCTCAAGTCTGAGGATGTGTACATTGACCTGCTCACGGACAGCGGTACCTCAGCCATGAGTGACTATCAGTGGGCAGGCATGATGCTGGGTGATGAGGCGTATGCGGGCAGCCGCAACTTCTATCATCTCGAAGACACTGTGCGCCGGTATTACGGCTACAAGTATGTCGTGCCAACACATCAAGGGCGTGGAGCGGAGCATGTCCTCTCGCAAATCGCCATCAAACCCGGCGACTACGTCCCCGGCAATATGTATTTCACCACCACGCGGCTGCATCAGGAACTGGCGGGAGGGACGTTCGAGGACGTCATCATCGACGAAGCGCATGATCCAACGAGCGCGCACCCCTTCAAGGGCAACGTCGATCTTGAGAAGCTGGAAGCCCTCATCCAGCGTGTCGGCCCTGAGCGCATTCCCTACGTGAGCCTCGCCGCGACGGTGAATATGGCCGGTGGACAGCCGGTCTCACTCGAAAACGCGCGCGCAGTCCGCAAGCTGACCAGTCGCTATGGCATCCGTGTCATTCTGGACGCCGCCCGCGCCATCGAGAACGCCTACTTCATCCAGCAGCGCGAAGCGGGCTACGCGGATACGCCGGTCGCCGCGATCCTGCGTGAGTTGTGCGACAACACCGACGGCTGCACCATGAGCGCGAAGAAAGATCCGCTGGTGAACATCGGCGGATTCCTCGCGCTGAACGATCCAGGCCTCTATGAGGAGGCCAGTAACCTCGTAGTGGTGTACGAGGGCCTCCATACCTATGGCGGCATGGCTGGCCGTGACATGGAGGCCATGGCGCGCGGCATCGAGGAAGCTGTCCAGGACGACCACATCCGCGCGCGTGTCGGTCAGGTGGAATATCTTGGCGCCCAGTTGCTCGCGGCGGATGCGCCCATTGTGACACCCATCGGCGGGCATGCGGTCTATCTGGATGCGCGGCGGTTCTACTCGCAGATCGACCAGGAGGAGTTTCCCGCGCAGATGTTGGCGGCGCAGCTCTATCTGGATTCAGGTGTGCGCTCGATGGAGCGCGGCATCGTATCGGCTGGCCGCGATTCGGAAACGGGCGCGAACCACCATCCCCGCCTGGAGCTTGTCCGCCTGGCGATCCCGCGGCGCGTCTATACCCAGGCCCACATGGACGTCGTGGCTGAGTCGGTCATCGAGGTCTACAGACAACGCCGCGCCGCCCGGGGGCTGCGCATGACATTCGAGCCGAAGTACCTGCGCTTCTTCCAGGCGCGCTTCGAGCCGCTCGGCTAATTTCATCTGGCGAAATGGCGTCCGGCGAACAACGCTTCGCCGGACGCCATTTCGCGCCCGGAGAGAATTGAGAAGGAGATACGCCGCGTCTCTCGCGCGCTGGAGACGCTTATTAGGAATGCCGGCTCCCTCTGTCTACCGATAGCCGCCGCATCGGGCCACGCGACACCGACTGGTGTTTCGCGCCGCCTGCGTATTTTCGTGTATTTTTCCACATTCAGCCAATTTTCAGGAATGACGCGCTCTTCCTTCAGGTTCTCGGGTTAGGCTTTGCCATTGACGGTGTCCCGGCGCCCTGTCCCATGGGCCGCAATGACGCGGCCCTGCCCTTCCCCGACAGGACGCCTGGCGGCGCCTTTCATAATGACCTGCTCATCTGCCCCGCTGTTTCCTACCTGGTCCGGGCGGGATGAGGAATGACGCGCCGGAAGCCTGTTTAGAGCTTATTTTGGAGGAGTGCCGAAACTCTATGCTGGAGCCGCGAGAGACGACCGAGACTTCGCCCGACACGCTGGCGACTTCCAGCGGCTCGGGCGCGCCGACCCAGACCGCGACGCGCCGTGATCTTAATGCCACGTCCGCGCGCGACCTGGATGATTTGCTGGGCATGGATGACCTGAGTGATGAGCCGCCGCAGACCAGCAGGCCGCGCCGCTGGTGGCTGGTTGCCATTGGCGCGGCGCTGGTCGTCGCGCTGCTCGGTGGGTTCTTCGTTGTGCGCGCGCAGGGCGCGAAAAAGCCTACCACCTATCAGACAGCGACCATCTCCGAGGGCAATCTGGCGCTGCCCGTCAGCGGGACAGGCCCGGTGCAGGCCGCGCTCTACAATCTCAACTTCGACGCCAGTGGGCGCATCGCCACGATCGATGTCAGCGTTGGCCAGACGGTCAAGGCCGGGCAGACGCTAGCTACCCTCGATACGACCGCCCTACGGGACGCGCTCAACCAGGCCCAGCTTCAAGTGAATACGGCCTATTACCAGGAACAGCAGTCGATCAATACCTGCAACACGGCGAAGTCGCCCCCGCCCGACTGTGTGGCGCTGGCCGAGAACCAGTTCGCCTCCTCGCTGCAGCAGTTACAGACCACGAAGGACAATCTGGCCGGCGCGACGCTGAAGGCGACCCACGCTGGCGTTGTCACCACCATCAATGGCAGCGTCGGCTCTACGCCCGGCTCCGGCTCGTCCTCGTCCTCGTCCTCGTCCTCGTCGAGCGGCTTCATCCAGATCGCCGACCCGTCCAGCCTGCAAATCCTCTCGAACATCAATGAGACGGATATTGGCGGCGTGTCGCAAGGGCAGCAGGCGACGTTCACTGTAACCGCCTACCCTGGCAAGGTCTTCCACGCGACCGTGACCGCGATCTCGCAGGTCGGCTCGACCAGCTCAACCGTCGTCACGTTCCCGGTGACGCTCAACGTGGACATGTCGCGCCTCCAGGGCGTCAACCTCTATACCGGCATGACCGCCAGCGTCACCCTCGTGACCCAGCGGCGCGTCAATGTGACGCTGGTTCCCGCCAGCGCCGTGACGTTCGCCCACGCGGCGGCCAACGCCAGCGCTGGTGGCTTCCTCAGGCGTACGCAGGTCGCGGACGCGTTGACCCAGGCGCAGCAGATGATCACCACGCTGGAACAGCAGAACCCGCAGGTCGCGCAGGACAATCCCTCCGCCGCCTGGACGCTGGAGCGCAACGGCTCGCAGTGGGTCGTCAAGCCGATCGTCATCGGTCTGTCCTCCGGCTCGTTCGATGAGGTCCTGGCGGGTCTGAACCCCGGCGAGGTGGTCATCACCGGCGAAACGAACGGCACGATTACCACCGGCTCCAGCTCTTCGACCGGGACCGGCGCGGGTGGCGGCGTCGGCGGGGGGCGCTTCGGCGGCGGCGGTGGCGGCATCATCGGCGGCGGCCCTGGCGGTTTCGTGGGAGGCGGGTCCAATGGCGACTAGCGCCATGAACGGGACGCGCGCCACGGAAGGCGCGGCGCGCGCCGCCATCTCGGTGCGGCGGGTCTCCAAGGTCTACCGCCTGGGGCAGACGCATGTAGCGGCGCTGCGTGACATCTCGCTGGAGATCCGGCGCGGCGAGCTGGTGGCGATCACCGGTCCGTCCGGCTCCGGCAAATCCACGCTGATGAACCTGCTTGGGCTGCTCGACCGCCCGACCAGCGGACAGTACTGGCTCAACGGGCGCGAGGTCGGCGCGCTGGACGCCGACACGCTCGCCGATTTGCGCAACCGCAGCATTGGCTTCGTCTTCCAGGGCTTCAACCTGCTCGCGCGCGGGACGGCGCTGGCGAATGTCGCGCTGCCGCTGGTCTACGCTGGCGTGCCGCGCGCCGAGCGCGAGCGGCGTGCGCGGCGTGCGCTGCGCGCTGTTGGGCTGGGCGAGCGGCTGCATCACAAGCCAGCGCAGCTTTCCGGCGGCCAGCAGCAGCGTGTGGCCATCGCCCGCGCCTTGGTCAACCAGCCATCCCTGCTGCTGGCCGACGAACCGACCGGCAATCTGGATACGCGCACCAGCGTGGAGATCATGGAGATGCTCACCCGGCTGAACGGGCTGGGGCTGACCATCGCCCTGGTGACGCATGAGCCGGATATCGCCGCCTACGCCCCGCGCCAGATCGCTTTCCGCGATGGACGCGTGGTTCACGATAGCGGCGCGCCCATCACACCGCTGGTTGGCGAGACGCCGCCTGAGGTCGCCCCCGACCCACGGGAAAGCGCCTACCACATTCGGGAGGACCCACTGTGACCAAGGCTCCTGTCTCCGCGCCCCCGAACATGGCGGCGCGGGCGAGCGCGCCGGGCGCGGCTGGAGGGATCCGCCGCGCGCGGGCGCGCGGCGGATTACTGCTCGGGTCCAGCTTTGGCAGCGCCTGGGAGGCGTTGCTGGCCAACCGCCTGCGCTCGCTCCTGACCATCCTCGGCGTGATCGTCGGCGTGGCCGCGGTGATCGCCGTCGTGACGCTAACCCAAGGCGCGAGCGCGCTGCTCAACGCGCGCGTCGCCAGCCTCGGCACGAATGTGCTGACCGTCATCTCCGGCTCGTCGGCGAGCGTGGGCGGGGTACGCGGCGGCGCGGGCAGCCGCCAGACCCTGACGCAGGGCGACGCCGACGCCATCGGCTCCGTCACGCATATTACCGCAGTCAGCCCGGTGCTGGGCGCGTCGGAGCAACTGGTCGCCGGGTCGCAGAACTGGAACACACGCGTCCAGGGCGTCTATCCCGGGTATCAGACCATCGCCAACTGGCAGCTATCGGAGGGGGCCTGGTTCAGCGAGGGCGATGAGGCGAGCGCGCAGCCGGTTGTCGTGCTGGGCCAGACGGTTGTCGCCAACCTCTTCTCTTCGACGGGAACGGACCCACTGGGCCAGACTGTGCTGATCAACGGCTCCAGCTATACCGTCGTCGGCACGCTGAAATCGCAGGGGACGGTCGGTTTCGCCAACCAGGATGATGTCGCCTTCATCCCGTTTTCCACCGCCAACGCCCGCATCAACACCAGCCAGTACGTGAGCCAGATTCAGGCGCAGGTGGATAACGCGAACAACGTCACGGCGGCGCAGCAGGCGGTGACGACGCTCCTGGAGCAGCGCCACCAGATCCCATCCGGCGGGACGGACGACTTTTCGGTGCGCAGCCCGACCCAGTTCGTGCAGACGGCGCAGCAGTCTGAGCAGACGCTGGCGTATCTGCTCATCGGCATCGCCGCCATCTCGCTCCTGGTCGGCGGCGTCGGCATCATGAACACCATGCTGGTCTCGGTGACGGAGCGCACCCGTGAGATCGGCGTGCGCATGGCGGTCGGCGCGCGGCGCGGCGATGTGCGCAACCAGTTCCTGGTGGAGGCGCTGACGCTGAGCGGCGTGGGCGGCTTGCTGGGTGTGGCGCTGGGGCTGGGCGCCGGCTATGGCCTGACCAATGCCTTCGGCCTGCCCTTCACCCTGAGCGTGGTGGCTATCGCGCTGGCGGTGACCATCAGCGCCGCGATTGGCATGGTGTTCGGCTTCTATCCGGCGCTGCGCGCTTCGCGGCTCGACCCCATCGTCGCGCTGCGCAGCGAGTGAGTGACCAGAGATCAAGCGGGGATCGAGCGGAGATCAAGGTAGGTGAGGACGCTATGAGCGGGTTCGAGCAGACAGCGCCGCGCCTCGCGGCGCGCGGCGCGAGCCATGAGGAGGCCAGCCAGCCAGCGAGCGCGCCCGCGAACTGGCTCTATACGCTGGCGCACGCCGAGACGCCGCTGCGCGATCTGGCGCTGGGCGAGGAGGACTTACGCGTCGTCGTCGAGGCGCTGCGCGCGCGCAACGTGCCGCTGCCCGCCGAGCTTGCCGCGCCGCCCGCCCGCCGCGCGCGGGGACCGCTGGCTGGCGCACGCTACATCTGGGCATTCTCCTCCCTGCGCGACGCTCTCCAGGTGGCGCGGCTCAACCGGCGCTCCGATTACCACGCATACCCGCAGCCCTCCAGCCTGCGCGAGGCCTCCCTCGACCGGCTCTTCCGCCGCTTCCCGCTGACCGAGTTCCCACGCGCCAGTGTGATCCTCTTCTCCGGGACGCGTATCTGCCTCGATCCGCTGCTGGCCGCCGATCCACTCCCCGGATCGCTGGCCGCCGATCTGGCGGAGGCGCTCGGCCCCACGCTCTGGGAGCGTTTCACGCTGCTGGGCCTGCGCCAGGGCGCCTCGCTGGCGCGCGTCACGCCCGCGGACCGCTGGGTACGGTTGCGCCCGCGCACGCTCGAAGACGCCTGGGAGGTGGCGGAGCGCAATCTGCGCGCGCTGGCCGCGTCGGAGCGCGCGGAGGACACAGAGGCGCCACAGCCTGAACTTGGCGACATGGAGACGCTCGCGTTCCAGGCGCTACTCTGCGCCGTCACCGGCGCGCCAATTCCCGAACCGCCCGCCGCGGCGCCCCTGCCCGCCCAACGCCCACGTCGCGCCCGGCGGCGTGGCGCGGCGCGGCAGGCCATCAGTCACCGCTAATTGAGCTAAGGAGCGATGTGTGCGCGTTTATCCCCAATCCCGTATCCTCCGCGCGCTGGCCGCGGGTGGCGCGCTGGCGCTGGCTGCGCTGCTCACCGCCTGCGGGTCCGCAACCGCCAGTCCTGGCGCGCAGGCGACGGCCACTTGCCCGCCCGCGCCCTCGTTCACGAGCGTGACCGGCGCCGTGACCGCGCTTGGGAGCGGGACCGTGACGGTGAAAGATTTGGCGGGCGCCAGCGTGACGGTCGCGCTCGCCTCCACCACGCGCTATAGCCTCACCACTACGGTCGCGCCGTCCAGCCTGACCGCCGGGATGTCTGTGGTGGTCATCACCGATACCAACGCGACCGTCGCGCGCAGCGTGCGCGTGCTCTCCACGAATGGGACAGGCGGCGGTGGCGGATTCGGCGCGGGTGGATTTGGTGGCCCGCGTGGAACGCCTGGCGCTGGCTCCAACGCCGCTTGCGCAGGGCGGTTCAATGGCGGCGCCGGCGCGGCGAATGGGACGAATGGTTTCCAGGGACTGCGCGGCACGGTGGATAGCGCGACCGCGACCACGCTGACCTTCGATGACGCGCAGGGGCAGACCTACTCCGTCGCCCTGACCTCGGCGACAGTGATCACCAAGACGGCGGCAGGCCAGGCTGGCGACCTGAAGGTGGGCGCGAACGTTACCATCCTCGCCGGGAAGACGAATGGCCAACTGGAGGCGCGCACGGTCACGATTCAATCGTAGGGGTGGCGCGCGCAGCTCAGGAGACCGGCGCGGCGCCCATGCCCAGGGCGGCCGCGCGCGGGCGCACCCGCAGCGCTGAGGCCACCCCCGCCGCCAGCGCTACGCCCAGCGTCGCCAGCGCGCCGGCGAGGCCGGGCCTCACCGTCATCAAAAAGAGCACGGCGATCAGGAGCGCGGTAAACGTGTTTTCCGTTCCCCAGAGGGCGCGACTGGCGATGCGCGCCGCCAACTCGGCGGGAAGAGGCCCATCGCGCGTCGCGTCAATCGCGGCGCGTAGCGCGAAGACTTGCCGGTTCAGCAGCAGCGCGCCTGAGACCATCATCACCAGGAACGTCGCCAGGCTCACGTCCACCCAGGGCGTCACCCAGCCCCAGGCCGTCCACATCATGAAGACGCCCGGTATGAGGATCAGCAGCGCGAATAGCGGTATGAGGCGGGCCGCGCCCGCGCCAATCACCGCCCACGCGCGAAGCTGCTCCACACGGTCCGCGCGGCGCAGCCGCATCAGCGCGAGATACGAGATGGCTTTCGCGCCGCTCAACAGCAGCGCGCCAAGGATGTGCAGGAACAGCGCGACATGGTAGATTGTCTCGAATACCGCGTGTGGCATAGTGGCCTCCTGTGCGCGCAATCGCGAGGGGATCACCGTGCGGCCCAATAGGTTTGATACGGAACCCGGACTAGTTGTTATAATACGGAAACCGGACTAAATTGTCAAGAGGGGCGTCATGAAATCTGAGCCAACGCGCGCGGGCGGCGCGCCCGACGCGCCGGAGAGCGCGGCCCATCGGGACTCCGAGGATGTCATGATCATCGGTTTGCTGACGCTGCTCACGCGCGAGATCTGCAACCGCGTCACAGCGGCGCTCGTCGCGCGCGGATTTCCCGATGTCCGCGCATCCTATCTCCCGGTCTTCCAGCGGCTCAGCCCTGAGGGGAGCCGCCTTACGGGGCTTGCGGAGCTCGTCATGGCCCCTAAGCAGACGGTAGGGGAGACGGTGGACGCGCTGGAGCGGCTGGGCTATGTCGAGCGGGCGCCCGACCCGAGCGATGGGCGCGCCACCCTCATCCGGCGGACGGCGCGCGGTCAGGAGGTCAACGTGATCGCCGCGGCGGTCGCGCGTGAGACGCAGCGCGCGTGGGCCGCGCGTCTGGGTGAGGAGCGAATGGCGCAGGCGCTCGCGACTCTGCGTGATATCGCCCAAATCCTTCGCAAGCCCGACTGAGCCTCAGCGGACGCTCTGGCTGCGCTCGTCTTCGCGCGCCGGGCGCAGCCAGAGCGAAACGTGCGCCGGGCGCATCGTCTCATTCGCAGCCCGCAGCAACTGCTCGCGCAGCGCCTCCACCTGGAACTCGTGGCGCAGTGATGCGCTGAACGTTTGTAGCGTCCTGGCGGCGTCGTATTTGTGGCGGTAGAACTGGCGGTCAATCAGCGTTTGCAGTCCGCGGCGCAGGGGCAGGACCAGCGCGGCGATCAGCAGCGTCGAGAGGACGATCACCAGGTTGTTGTCCTGACCGATGTACCCGCGCGCGAGCGTTTGAACGCCGATGACCAGCCCGGCGTAGAGTCCGGTCAGGATGAGGGTGAGCGCGCCGTAGACCAGCGCGCGGTTGATCAGCCGGTCAATTTCCCAGAGGCGGTAGCGCAGCATGGAGAGCGCGAAGCCGAGGGCAGGGAAGAAAGGGAAGAAGAACGAGGCTTCATAGGCCCAGAGCGCGAAAAACGCGGATTTCCAAGCAGCCGGCGCAATCAACGCATAACCGACTGCGGGGGCTATGAATGCCACAGGCGTCATCAACCCAATGATAACCCACTTGGTCTGCTGTCGTTGCAGCGGCGTGGAATACGCCCGATAGCGGATGATCTGCACCACCGCGACGGCGATGAGCGCAGCGTTCCCACCGATGGGACCCGTGATCAAGTCCGCGTATGTGGGCCCGGCGGCCGCGCCTATCCAGGGATAGGCGATCAGTGAAGCGATCAGTAACGCCACAAGCGCCACCAAGACCCATCTGGACCAGCGCGGCGTAAAGCGCCCGCTTGGGAACAGGCAAAAGATGACCGCCTGCATGGGGGACAGAGCAGCGAACACATAGGTAATCAGGCGCCCCCATACTCTGGGCTCGTGCGTGAGATCAATGGCGATGAGAAACACACCTAATGGGATGAGCATCAACGCCACCAACGCCGCCATCCAGTCATCGGGCCGCCGCCAGATGATCAGCGCGCTCAACGTCCAGCACACCACCAGCGCGATGAGCGCCAGCGCCACCGTGATCGCCAGATAGACGACTGGTGTCACGCCGATCGCGGTGAGCGATGTGATTTGCGCGGTGGTCAGTTGTTGGTACGGGCAGACCGCAGTCACACACGGGGTCCGCAGTTGCTCAAGATATGGCGGAAAGCTCGTGAGGGTCGCGGCGAACGCTAGGGCCAGCGCGACCAGCCAGACTCCCCGCATGACCAGTGGCCAGCGCCCGCGCAGGCGCACGTAGCCATGTGTGTCAGCGTGCGGTGGAGTCGCCGCGGGCGTGAGAGGAACGTTCATACGCGCCCCCATGTGCGAGCAGGTCACCACGAAAATCATCATTGAAGCGTGATGCTCACAGGATAGTCGCCGAGCGTCCAAAAAACGTTACGAGCGCGCGGTATGCGCCGGCCCGCGGGTGATACCGCGCCGCGCGCCCAGTGACGCCCGTTCGGCGGCGTCCCGATCCGGCGCGCTCACCACCCACTCCACATGCCTGCCTTGCGATAGCCAAGCAGCATAGCCAGCCCGATGACGAACTGGATGAGGCCTACGGCCGCCTGGAGCGCCACATACCAGGCTGGCCCTTGCAATGACATGATTCCAGCGAGTTGCAGCGCGGAGACGGGGACATGCAGGATACCAGCCACGAAGGCGACCAGAATCAGCCAGAACGTCCAGCGCCAAGCGCGGATGATCCCAATAGCGAGCAACGTCAGCAGCGCGCTGAGCGCCAGCAACGTGGCGATCTCAGCCGGTCGTGTGTCGCCCGAGAGCCGCATGAATTGAGAGAGCTGACCGGCGAGGAGGGTATCATACAGATCACGCGCGAAGACCAACAGCGCGACGATGAACGCCCAGTAGATCGCGAACAGGCCGAGCGTCACCGTCTTGAGACCGTTCATCGTGCGTCCCCTTGATCGCAACCCTCGTCATGCCGCCTGTTTTCAGAGGCATGCGCGACGTGCGCCTGGCGCTGTCACAACGCGGGCGAGCCAGCGTCCCTCCAGAGGGAGATCCCGATCCAGATGAGCGCCGCCGCCAGGAACGCGCCAAATACCATCGCGCCGACCGGGCTAGCGGGTGGCGGCAGATATTCCGACATGTAGAAGGAGAACAGGAAGCCAGCGCTCGCTCCGAGCAGCAGGATACCTGTCCAGCGCGGATAGATCGCGGCGCGCAGCGTGGCGATTGCCGTCAATCCCAGGCCCAGCAGGAGCGCGGTCGCCAGCAGAAAGGCGGTTGCGCTCTCGCCTAATCCCTTGATAGCCGGATTGACCAGCCGCAGCGCCCCAGCGACGATCAGCAGCACGGCGCCGACGGTCAGCAGGATGTGGCCCGCCAGCCCCAGCCAGCCTGCCGCGTCAGCCTGCCGGGCATACATGCCCGGCAAGCCGAGCATCAGCAGAAGCGCGCCGGCGAAGAGGGCGGTGTCTACCGGCAGCGACGACAATCCCAGGTTAGGGACTGAGACGAGCGCGACTGCCGCGCTGATGAGCGCGACCCCGGCGACCAGCGCCAGCCCACTCCAGCGCATCGCGGTCTTGAGCATCATGGCGGCTACTCCCCGTTTGGGTAAGAACGGTATTCAGCGGCGCCCGGCCCTCCAGTTGCGCGCGCGGCGGGAGAGCGTTCGCCCTCTGGCGCCGGACGCAGCCAGAGCGAGGCGTGCGCGGGCCGCATCGTCTCGTCTACCGCCCGCAGCAACTGCTCGCGCAGCGCTTCCACCCGGATTTCGTGGCGCAGCGCGTCGCTGAAGGCGTGCAGCGTGCGAGCGGAGTCGTACTGACTGCGATAGAAGGCGCGGTCTATGACAGCCTGGAGCCCGCGGCGCAGCGGCAGGACCAGCGTGGCGATGACCAGAGTGGAGAGCACGATGACGAGGCTGTTGCCCTGGTCGATATACCCGCGCGCGAGCGTCTGCAGACCGATGACCAGCCCGGCGTAGAGCCCGGTCAGGATCAGGGTGAGCGCGCCGTAGACCAGCGCGCGGTTGATCAGGTGGTCAATCTCCCACAATCGGTAGCGGAGTATACCAAAGGCAAAGCCAAGTGCGAGGAAGAAGGGAAGCGGGAAGCCGCCTTCGTACATCCACAACGCGACAAACCCGGATGCCGCGATTCTAGTCGGCGCGAGCGTCACAAACGTGAGTGATAGGGCTAACAGTATTCCATTCGCCGTCAGCCCGATGATAATCCACTTGGTCTGCTGGCGCTGCGCTGGTGTGGAATACGCCCGGTAGCGGACGACCTGCGCCATACCAAGGACGATGGAGCTCGCGCTCCCCAGGATGGGACCGGTGACCAGGCTCACGACGTCGGGATCTACTGGCGTGGCGTTGAGCCAGCGCGAACCGACCGCTAACCCCACCAGCGCCACTAGGACCCATCTGGACCAGCGCGGCTCAAACCGCCCACTCGGAAACAGGCAGAAGTTGATATCGATCATGATGAGCAAAACGGTCGTCATCACGATGATCGGCTGCGGGAAGCGCCACCCCTGCTGCGAGAAGTCAAAGGCGATGAGAAATGTGCCCAGCGGGAGAAACATCAACGCCACCAACGACGCCATCCAGTCGCCCGGGCGCCGCCAGATGATCACCGCGCTCAGTGTCCAGCATAGGGCCAGCGCGATGAGCGCCAGCGCCACGGTGATCGCCATATAGGCGCCCTGCGTCACGCCAATCTCACGGAGCGCGGCGATGTACGCGGGGGTCAGTTGTTGAAACTGGCAGTTCCCGGGCGCGCACGGGGTCCGCAGTTGCGCCAGGTACTGCGGGAAGCTGGCGAGCGTCACCGCCAGCGTCAGGGCCAGCGAGACTAGCCACACCACGCGCATGACCAGCGGCCAGCGCCCACGCAGGCGCCTATAACTGTGGCGCTCGCCGTCTGATGGGACTGCGGCGGGCGGTAGGACCGAGGTGGGCGCGAGATGGAGACTCATGCGCGCTCTCACTTACTCAGCGGATGACCCAATGTGGTCGCCAGCGCGTGGTAGTTACAACATAACCGCGAACCGTCCAAAAATCGTTACGGACTCTCGCGCTACGCGCGCTTGTGTCTGTGACCGGGTCGCGTGATCATGCCCTCAAGCTTCAGGCGTCGCGCCGCCGGGGGTCTCTTGCGCGGACGGCGCGCGTAGCCAGAGCGACGCGTGGGTCGGCTGCATCGTCTCATCGACGACCCCCAGCAGCCGCTCGCGCAGCGTCTCCGCGCGGATCTCGTTGCGCAGCGAGTCGCTGAAGGCCTGGAGCGTCTTGGCCGCGTCATACTTGCGCCGGTAGAAGGCGCGGTCGATGAAGGACTGGAGCCAGCGGCGCAGCGGCAGCGCCAATGCGGCGATGAGCAACGTCGTGGCGACGATCACCAGATTGTTGCTTTGGGCGATGACGCCATGCAGCGCGGCCTGCAAGCCGAGGATCAGGCCCGCGTAGGAGACGGTGAGGATGAGGGAAAGCGCGCCGTAGACCAGCGCGCGGTTGATGAGCGCGTCAATCTCCCAGAGACGGGAGCGCAATATCGCGAAACTGAAGCCGACCGACATTCCGATGGGCAGGACGAACCCGATCAGGGGATAGAGCAGCGCGACAGGGGTGTTGCGCGCGCCCAGCGCCACTCCGAGCACGACCGTTAGGGAGAGCGCGCCTGCCAGCGCGCCAGAGACAGCAAGCCCCAGCATCGCCCATTTCGTTTGCTGGCGCTCGATGGGGGTGGATACGGCGCGGTAGCGATAGATTTGCATCGCGGCGAGCACGGTGAGCACGCCCGCCTCCACGACCCACCCAATCGGCCCCAACGGCGTGGTCGGTATCGGCAGAGAGACGAACCCCAGGGGCGCCGGAATGATCAGCAACGCCACCAGCAGCCAGGCGCTCCAGCGGGGAGCGAAGCGGCCGTTGGGGAAGAGGCCAAAGACGGCCGTTTGGAGCGTAGTGAGGAGGAGCAAGAGATAGACGTTGGGATCGAGCCAGGGCTGAGCGCCGACTGGAATCGCGGCGAACGTGATCGTCGAACTATTGAGCAGGAGAAAGTACGCGATTAGCGCCGCCATCCAGTCATCGGGCCGCCGCCAGATGATCACCGCGCTGATACCCCAGGAGACGACGGCCGTGACGAGCGCCAGAGCGAGCGTCGCCTGGACGAATGCGTCATACGGGAGTAACTGGCCGCTGATCGCCGCGATTTGCGGCGGGGTGTATTGCAGCCACTCGCAGGCGCCTGGCTGGCATGGCGTACGCATCTGGGTGATGACGTGGGGCAGCGTGATGACGGTACTGTAGACGATGGCGGCGGCCAGCGCCACCCAGGCGGCGCGCGCTACCAGCGGCCAGCGGCCCGGCAGACGCACAGAACCGGACCGCGTCTGGGACGCTGGGACTAGGCCTGGGCTCTGCGCCTGCATGGGACAGGTCCTCCTCGGCGATCGCTACGACATCGCGCTGGTAAGTTGGCGTGCGGGGCCGCTGGAAATGGGACGCCCCACCCGCCGCTCTTCGCTTGAGCAGTACGGCGCCAGCGGCGTCGCGTTGATAGTATTGCACGCGGGCGTCCAAAAAACGATACGAGCGCTTCCCAGCCCTGCCCATAGGATACCCGGGCCGCGCGCCTATCACGTGACCGCTGGCTTGCGACCTTGGGGCCGTGCTGATACGATGCGTAGAAATAGGGCGGGCGACAAGAGACGCGAAGGAGACTGGACGCGGTGAATGACGCGCAGGCGCCGCTGGCGCGGGTACGGCTGATAGACGGACGTGAGCTGGTCATTTGGCCTGACGCGGCGCGTGTGGGTGAGCGTGTCCATCTGCTCTCGCGGATCAGTGAGGCGCGGCTGCTCTTTCTCCAGCCAGAGACGATTGGCCTGCGCATGGCGGATATCGGCCTGGCGGAGTATTCCGTCGCCCGCCCCGGCGATGGCCAGATGGCGCTGAACGCGATCTATTCCCTCCGGCCCGATCTGCGGCGCGCGGACGCGCCTGCCCCTGCCCCCGCTCCGCCACCGGGCTATCTGGTCACGCCGCCGGCGCCGGAGGCCGTTTGGCCGGGAATCGCGCCGCGCGCCTATGGCGTGGCGGGGATGGAGGCTGGCGCGTTTCCCGCGCCACCACCAGGCGCGTACCCTTACCCCGCGTATCAGCCGCCGCCGGAGCCGCGCGCGCTCCCCTTCCCGCCGCAGGTGGCGCAGGCCTATGGGCCACAGCCCGAGCGCCGCTACGCGACCCTGACGCCCGCGCCGCGCGCCGCCCGCCAGCTGATCGGCGCGACCTTCCAACTGGTCCGCCAGCGGTTTGGGCCACTGCTCTCCGCCGCCGTTCTCTTCGCGCTGCTGCCCAACCTGATACTCGGCGCGCTCGCGGTGGTGGTCACAGTGACTAGCGGGCAGAGTCCGTGGGCGCCCGCGTCCAACCCATTGACGGCCCAGGCGCCATCCGCGACGCAGCCAGCGCCCTCCGATATGGCGCAGGCGCTCACTTTGATCACGCTGATCCTGGGCGTGCTCTTCACTGGCTGGTCTGTGGCGGCGCTGACGCTGGTGGCGCGGGATCTGACGCTCGGCCGTCCGGTCGCCATCTGGGCGCGGGCGCTCGAAGGCGCGCAGCGGCTGTGGCCCGTCATCTCCACACTCATCATCCAGTATGTGGTCCTGCTCTCGGTCGCCGTTCCGGGGCTGGGTTTCGCGGGAGGACTGATCACGGTCGCCCTTCAGCCGCCGGCGGGGATGCCTCCCATCACCTCTACTGAGGCGGCCATCATCATCGCGCTCGGCGTGGGGCTCGGGGTAGCGACGCTGGCGCTGCTAGCGTGGCTCTGGCCGCGCGTGGCCCTGGCTCCCACGGCGGCGGCGCTCGGCCTGGCCGCGCCGTTCCGCACGGCGTGGGGGCTGGCGCGCGGCGGCGGCTGGCGCATCCTCTGGACGCTGCTGGTCATCGGCGCGCTGACTACCGCGCTGACGCTCCCGGCCGCGCTGTCGGAGTACGCGCTTCCCAGCGCGGTGGCCGCGGTGGCCCTCATCCCCCTGGGCGAGCTCATCAGCGCGCCGCTGAACGCATTGGCGCGCACGCTCGCGCTCTACGACCAGCGGCTGCGGCGTGAAGGCTATGCCCTCTTCCTGCAGGAAGGCGTTACTCCGCCCGCGCCCACGCAGCCCGTCGCGCCAGACCACGCCGCGGAGCCGCGCTGAAGGCGACAGAGAGCCGGACGCATCCCTGCGCCCGGCTCTCCCAGTAATGGCCGCCTGATCGCTAGCTGCTGACCGGGCGCTCGCCCAGCTTGACGGTCAGCGTGACCGCGCCGGAACCGCGCTGGACGGTGACGGTGATCGCCGTCCCTGGCGCGCGGGTGAGGACCGCGGCCGCCACATCATCGCTGCTGGTGACAGTTTGTCCGTTGATGGCGGTGATGACGTCGCCGGACTGGAGGCCCGCGGCCTGCGCCGGGCTGACGCCGCTGATGTCATTGGTGAACCCGGCCACCTGCACGCCCTGGCCGTTCGTGTCCTGGCTCTGGATGCCCAGGAAGCCCTGGCCAGTGCTCGTCAGCTTGCCGCTGGCGATCAGTTGTTTGACGACGTACGTCACGCGGCTGGCGGGAATGGCGTAGCCGACGCCGTTGGCGGAGGAGTTCGTCTCGGTGTTGGTAGCTTCCAGCGTTGGGATGCCGATCAACTGGCCTTTCAGATTGACGAGCGCGCCGCCGCTGTTGCCTGGATTCAGTTGCGCGCTGGTCTGGATCAGGTTGACCAACTCACCCGCCGGGCCGCTGGGCGCCTCGCTCACCGCGCGGTTCAGCCCGCTGACGACGCCGAAGGTCGCGCTTTCCTGCAGGCCGAGAGGGTAGCCCACCGCGACGGTGAACGCGCCGACCGTCGAAGTCGAGGTCGCGATGGCGATGGGCTTGAGCCCGGTCGCGGTGATCTTGAGCACCGCCAGGTCGTCCTGCGCGTCCTGGCCAACCAGTTGCGCGGTATAGGTCGAGCCGCTGGGGATGGTGACGGAATAGCTGGTGTAGCCGGCGACGACGTGGTCATTGGTGACGATATAGCCGTCGCTGGTCAGGATGTCGCCTGAGCCGACCGCCTCCGACCCGCTGCCCACGCTGGTGATCTTGACCACCGAGGGCTCGACAGCCGCTGCGACGCTTTGGATGCTCGCCTCCAGCCCGGTGACATTGGAAGAAACGGAGACGGAAGGCGCTGATGTGGGGCCGATGGTGACCGCCGACCCACCCGAGGTGTTGCGCGCGGCCAGCGAGTTGGTGATCAGCGCGCCCGCTCCGCCGCCCAACAGGAGCGCCACAAGCAGCGCCGCCGCGATCAGCGCGCCGCTCCAGCGCGGGCGGCGTGGGGCGGGCGGCTGCGCCGCGGGCGCGGTGTACGGCGGGACGGGTGGCTGCTGATTGCCGTAGAAATAGGACTCCCAGACCGGGGTAGCGCTCGCGGGCGGCGGATATGCCGCCTGGGGCGCTTGCGCCTGCGCGGGGTCCGCGGGGTCATAGGGATTCGCTGGTGTAGTGGGTGTGGCTGGATCCGGCTCCTGTCGCGGCGCCTGCTCGCCACTGGCCTGCTCGCCACTTGGTGGCGTCATCATCATCGCCATGATCTGTCCTGTCCCTTTCGCGTATGTTCAGGAATGAATAGTCCGGGGTCGCGTCGGCTGTGGCTCCGGTCGCTCTCACTCATGAGCATAGGCGGGCGGCATAAGAGGACAGTGATAGCTGTATGGGAATCTCCTCATGCTAGGCGTGGCTTGCTGAGAGCGGGCTGAGGGCGGCCCCGCCGGGTCTAGCGCCAGGCGCGGCGCCAGGCGCGGCGCCAGGCTGGCATGCCATCAGTCACGTGCCAGATGTCCTCGATACCCGCACGCTCCAGCACGCTCGCGGCGACTGAGGAGCGGAAGCCATGTCCGCAGTGGACCGCGATGGGCATGTCGCGTGGGAGGCTTGCCGCCAGCGTGGGGAGCTGGCCTACGGGCGCGACGCTCGCGCCCGGAACGTGATCTTCCAGCCACTCGTTCGGCTCGCGGCTATCGACCACTGCCAGCGGCTCACCGCGCTCGATGGCCTCTGCCACCTCTGCCATCGTCGCCGGGCGCGTCTGGCGGAGGGCGCGGCCACTGGCGGCCCAGGCTTCGACGCCGCCCTCCAGCGCGCCGAGCAGGTTGTCGAACCCGATGCGCAGCAACTCGATCTGGGCCTCGCGCGCATCCTCGGGCGAGGAGGCTACCAGGATGATGGGCGCGTCAGGCGTAAGAATCCAGCCGACCCATGCGGAGAGCGCGTCATCGAGCCCGGCGGCGAGGCTATTGGGGATATGGCCCGCGTCGTATTCAGGGAAAGGTCGCGCGTCTACCAGGGTCGCGCCCGCCGCCAGCGCGGCTTCTACATCCACCGGCGAGAGCGGCTTGAGCGCCGGGGCGGAGCGGCCCAGCAGCGGGTAGCCGCGCAGGTTGCCCGCGCGCATGAACTGGTAATAGGCGGGATACGCGCCGAGCGGCCCCACATAGCCGGTGAAGAACTGGCGGAAGGTCTGCGCCTGCGCCAGCGGGTTGTGGGCGCGCTCGGCGCCAATGCTGGTCACGCGGTCGCCGGTCTGCCCCGCGCCGCAGAAGCTGCCGCCGCCGTGCGTGGGATAGACGGTGACCTCATCGGGCAGGACGAGCAGGCGCTCGCGCAGCGTGTCCCAGGCGGAGCGGGCCAGCGCGGCGGTGTGGCGCGGGCCGAGCAGATCAGGCCGGGCGATGGAGCCCGCCATCAGGCTGCCGCCGGAGAAGAGCGCCTCAGGCGTTCCCCCCGCGCTGGTGAGCAGGTAGCTGACGTGCTCGGGCGTGTGGCCAGGCGTGGCGACGACGCGCAAACGCCATGAGCCCGCTGCCACGCTGTCGCCGTGGCGCAGTGGTGTGAACGGATACGCCAGCTCAGCCTCAGCGCTGGCGCCGAGCCGCGCGCCAGTAGCCTGGGCCACCTCACGCGCGCCAGAGACGAAGTCGTTGTGGATGTGGGTCTCCAGCGCGTTGACCACCCGCAGCCCCAGCGCTTCCGCGCGCGCCAGATAGGGCTCGATGTCGCGCAGTGGATCGATCAGGACCGCCTCGCCCGCCGCCCGCGAGCCGACCAGATAGGCCGAATTGCCCAGACGCTCGGAGACGAACTGCTCGATGACGAGGTCACCGGGTTGCGCGCCAGATTCATGCGACATGAGACAACGCTCCTTTATGCTCTGGGAGGACAGACGCGCCAGGGACGGCGGCGTTACTGGAGGCGCGGATCGCGCTCCCAGGCGGCGTGAACGGTCCGGCGCGCGGGCTGCGTCTCGTACATCAGCAGGGCCACGATCAGGCCGCTGAGCGCCATCAGCGCGGCGCAGAACCAGAAGCCCGCCAGCAGGCCGAAGCGGTCGGCGACGAGCCCGATAGCCAGCGCGCCAATGGCGTAGCCACTATCGCGCCAAAGTCGGTAGACGCCCAGCGAGGCGCCACGCCAGCGCGGTCGCGCCACATCGCTGACCGCCGCCAGCAGCGTTGGGTAGAGCAGCGCCATGCCCGTCCCCATCATTAGCGCCCCCGCGATCCAACCCACCAGCCCGTGGCTGAGCGCGACCAGCGCGATGCCAGCCGCCGCCAGCCACATGCCGCCAGCGATAGACCACTTGCGGCCGGCGCGGTCAGTGAGGTGGCCGGTGTAGATCTGAAGGATGGCCCATGAGCCGGTATAGACGCCGACGACGGCGCCAATCGTCGCCAGCCCCAACCCCTGGCTGGCGAAATAGAGCGGAAAGAGGCCCCAGGCGAGTGTGTCGGTGAACTTCTCCACCAGCCCGGCCTGCGACGCCGCGGCCAGCGCGCGGTCGCCCCAGGTGGTCAGCGCGAAGATCGCTCGCAGCGGCGGCTGGTCCGCTACCTCCGCCGCCCCGCCTCCCTGCTGCGCATGCTCGATGTGGGCGAAGGGCAGCGTCTCCCGGACGAGCAGCCAGGAGGCGAGCAGCGAGACGAGAATGACACCGAGGACGAAAAGGAAGGGCGCTACGCGCAGGCCATAGGCGCCCGCCAGCGCGCCACCGATGAACCCGCCCAGCGAGACGCCGAGGTAGCCCGAGAATTCGTTGATGCCCAGCGCGAAGCCACGGTTGCGCGGCCCGACCAGGTCAATCTTGCTGGTGACGGTCACGGTCCAGGCGAAGCCCTGGTTCATGCCGAGCAGCGCGTTGGCGGCCACGACCCAGCCCCAGGACGGCGCGAAGATGATCATAAACGGCACGGGCAGCGCGACCAGCCAGCCGGCCAGCAGCACGGGCTTGCGCCCCAGCCGGTCGCCAACGCGCCCGGCGACCAGATTGAGCAGCGACTTCACGACGCCAAAGCTGACGATGAAGGAGAGGGTCGCCGCGAAGGAGGCGAGGTGGAAGACGCGACCCGCCAGCGCGGGCGCGACGACCCGCTCGGAGCCGACAACCATACCCACGGTGAACGTCAGGGCCGCCAGCAGCGCGAACTGCTCCAGATTATCACGCAGGCCCAGCCGCGGAGATGGAGCGGCCGCGACGCCGCTTGCTGTTCCGTCGCGTGTAGCGGGTCGCGACATCATAATGCTCCTCTCAACGCGGCGTCGTATCAGATTCTGTCGTGGAGGGTAGCCCTGCGGCGCGCCAGCTGGCGTAGCCTTCCAGCAGGCGGTTGGCGCGATAGCCCCGCGCGGTGAGTAGCTCCAGGGTGTCATGGGCGAAGAGGCAGTACGGACCGCGGCAGTAGGCGACGATCTCGCGGTCGCCCGGCAATTCCGCCAGGCGCGCTTCGAGTTCGTCATAGGGGATGGAGAGCGCGCCGGCGATATGGCCACGCGCAAACTCGCGCGCCGGGCGCACATCCAGGGCAATAGCGTCGCCCGCCGCCAGCCGCGCGCGTAGCGCCTCGCGGGTGAGCGGCTCCAGCGCGGTTGGGTCTCGCTGATAGAGCGCCAGCAAGCGCTCTACCTCGGCCAACTGTCGCTCACCTGTCACGCGAAGCGCCCGCCAAAGATCGAAAACAGCGTCATCGGCCAGGCGGTAAAAGACGTAGAGCCCCACCTTGCGTGATTCCACCAGCCGCGCCTGGCGCAGAACCTGGAGATGACGCGAGGCGTTGGCGACGGTCAGCGCGGCCTCACTGGCCAGATCTTCCACATTCCACTCGCCCTGGCTGAGCAGGTCGAGTAGCTCAAGGCGCTGGGGACTGGCGAGCGCCTTGCCGATGCGCCCCAGCTCCGAATAGAGACTGTCCTTGAATGCCCGGTGAGTCATGAGGCGATCTCCATCTGCAAGGATTATTCAATCATTCAATTGAGTATTTGTATACGTGGTGGCGCGTCCCATGTCAAGCCCGCCGCCAATTGACGCTCTTCCTGTATGGAACCTATACTGGACTGCATATGCGGTTCGCGGGCCGGGCGCGTCTGGCGCCCGTGAGGACGCATATCCACCGGGGTCCGGCACAGTCGAGGGGCAAGGAATGAAGGACAAGATGCGCTGCGCCAGTTGTGGCGCGATGTTCAAGCCGATGAAGTCCAGCCAGACGAAGTGCGAGCGCTGCGAGAAGCGTGAGCGCGAGCAGCGCGCGGCCGCCCGGCATCTGGGTGGGGCCACTCAGCAGACTCCCACCAGCGCGCCACAACCGGTGCGCATCTCCGGCCCCGCCGCCGGGCTGCTCGGTGTGGCGGCCACCCCCACCGACACGCATATTCCCCCGCCCGAGCCGACCACGTTTGGCATGGCCGCCTGGCGTAATGAAGAGCGGCAGGAGCGTGAGCGCCGCGAACAGGAGCGCCGCGAGCAGGAGCGCCGCGAGCGCGAGCAGGAGCGCGAGCGCGAGCGCGCTGTCCGGGCGCAGAGCGGCGTCCATGCTCGCCCGCAGAGCGCGCCCATGCGGCCGCGCCCGCCTAAGGTGGAGCGTCCGCAGCAGGCGCCCAAGACCCCGCGAGCTCCCAGGCCGATTCCTCCGAAGGTCGACCTGACTGACGACCTGCGCGGGACGATCGAGTCGCGCTACCTGGAACTGGCGCGGCCGGTGGAGTTCGACGGCATCCGCACGCAGATCGCAACCGAGCTGAGCGTGCCGAAGTCCGTCGTCAAGAAGGCCGTCGCCGACCTGCGCAAGCGCATGGCGCTGCCAAGCTGGTGGGAGCTACAAGCCTACACCGGGCCTGAAGTGGAGCTGGAGCGCATCCGCCTGGCGTATGTCCCGCTGCTGCCGTTGCCGGAGGTCGGCGTCCACAAGACCCTGGCCGACCAGCTGGCAATGGATCCGCGCGTGGTCTACCAGGGCATCCGTCGCATCCGCGCCGAGATGCGTCTGCCGCAGTACAACCCGCCAGAGCTGCACGGCGACTCTCCCATAAGCGCCCCCAGTGACGGCGCGACACCCGCCAACGGGTAGGCGCCACGCCATGCGCCTGACGTCGCTCCTCCAGAGATGTCGCGGCGCTGCTCAACGAGCTGCGCGAGCCAGGCGACTCACACGCGCAACGGTACCCGCGGGTCGGGCGTGTCGGTCAGGATTTCGAACGCGGCGCGCTGTTGCGCGATGAGGCGCTCGGGCTGGCCCCATGTCGCGCCTTCCCGGCGGGTGAGGGTTAGCTCACAGGTGGCGAGCTTCGAGTTGAGGCAGGTCTTGTCCCCGCCGGGTGGATTGTGGTAGGTGAGCCCGACGAAGGCGGCGTCTGGAGCGCTGATAAGGCCCTCGACGCGCGCGGCGCTGGTGGCCGAGCGAAACCGCCAGTCGAACGGCGTGAACGCGCCGCGCGCGCGGCGCATCTGCGCGGGCGAGTTGAGCGCGATCTCTTCGTCGCCGCGCCGCACGACCAGCAAGGTGACGAACGGGCTCCAGAATGGACCGAGCCGCCGCCGCGCGGTCACCACCTCCAGGAAGGTATCGGGCGCGTTGTCGAAGCCCGCCACCTGGCCCCAGGCGTAATGGTCGGTGTGGCGTGGGCCCCAGTTGTGGTTCTGGCTGCCCGTCCAGCGCTCTACCCGCAGTGGCGCGCCGTCCACCACCAGCGTCCCGGAAAAGACGGCGAACGGGCGCGCCACCAGGCTCTTCGCCGGTGGCTGCGCGCTGGAGTACGCGGCCAGCGGCAGGAGGAAGAGCGGCGACGCCTCCCCGCTGTAGGTCAAATTCCACTGGAGGGTATGGCCGCCGCTGGCCGCTTCGCCGGTCAACGCGCCGGCGTCCAGACGCGCCCCGCCAACTCTGGCGTCCAGCCGCCCTGGGTCGAAGGCGCACTCCGCGAACGGCGTCTCGCGCTTCACGGCGACATGCTGGCCGGTTTCGCCATCGAAGGCGATGGCCCATAGCTCGCCCACTGCGGCGCCAGGACGGCCGCGCGGGCTGAAGATGGTGTAGCGGATCCAGAAGGCCAGTGGGCGCGTGGGATGGTTGGCCCGCACGAAGAAGCTCTCGTAGTGGCCCTCCCGCGCGCCGGGACGAAAGCGGGCGCCATTTGGGTATCGCTGAGCGTCTTGAGGCTTGGGGTCCATAGATCCTCTCCCTACTGCGTCTCGAAACATGCCGCTGCGCTCCTATCGTACCCGACGGGCGTTGGGCGCGGGTTTACCCGCCGGGCGCCGAGCGGTATGATGGGAGCCAGCGACAGACGCGCGGCCGGGCGCGTCACGGGGCGACGGATACTCCAGCGAGGGAATCATCCTATGGGAATGGCGTTGATCGTGCATGGCGGGGCGGGACATATCCCGGCGGAGCGGCATGAGGCCGCGCGCGCGGGCTGCCGGGCGGCGGTCGAGGCGGGCTGGCGCGCGCTGCTGGCCGGCGGCTCCGCGCTGGACGCGGCCCAGGCGGCGATCATGGCGCTGGAGGACGACCCCAGCTTCAACGCCGGGACCGGCGCGACGCTGACCGCCGATGGCCGCGCCGAGTTGGACGCCGGCCTCATGGACGGCGAGACCCTCTCCGTTGGCGCGGTCGCGGGCGTCGAGCGCATCAAGAACCCCATCGCGCTGGCGCGCGCCGTCATGGCCAGCCCCCATGTGCTGCTGATCGGCGCGGGCGCGGAGCAGTTCGCCACGGAATCGGGCATCGCCCTGATCGAGCCGGCGACACTGATCACAGAGGCGCAGCGGGGTCGCTGGCAGAGGGGCTACAGTGACGCGGAGGCCCAGGCGGACGCGGCGTTGCGCGGACTGGATACCGGCGGCGTCAGCCAGCATGTCCATACCGACAGCGACAAGCATGGCACGGTCGGCGCGGTGGCGATAGATGCGCGAGGCCGCATCGCGGCTGGCGCTTCGACTGGCGGTCTGGCGGGCAAGCACCCTGGCCGTGTGGGCGATACGCCGTTGCCGGGCTGTGGCTACATTGCTGAGGACGGTATCGGCGGCGTCGCCAGCACTGGCCACGGCGAGGCGTTCATCCGCTTGACGCTGGCCCGCCGCGCGCTGGAGTTCATGGCGGGCGGCATGAGCGCGCAGGCGGCGGCCGAGGCGGCGATCCGCCTGCTGGGCGAGCGCACCGACGGCCAGGGCGGCATGATCATCCTCGACGCCCAGGGCCGCCCCGGCTTCGCCCGCAATACCGCCGCGATGGCCTACGCCTATATGCTGGAAGGCGCGGCGGAGATCGTGGCGGGCGTGTAGCCGCAGACGAGCAGGCGCGGCCCTGGCGCGGCCTTGAAAGGCTGGCGCACGGCGCGAGGGGATATATCCCTACGTTACCCGGGGCATTTATGCCCCCGTCGCGTGCCCCGGCCGTTCAAGGCGGGGATCGGAGAGGCCTTGAACGGCCGGGCGTGTGAACAGGAGCGGCCAGCGATGGATTTTAGCGACGTTATCCGCAAGCGGCGAATGGTGCGCCACTTCACCAGCGAGCCGGTGGATATGGAAGCCATCGCGCGCATCTGCGATATGGCGCGGCGCGCGCCCAGTGCGGGCTACTCTCAGGGGCAGGCGCTGGTCGTCGTGACGGATGAGGCGACGCGGCGCGAGGTCGCGCGCCTCTGTAGTGAGGACGTCTATGTGGCGGAGGGCTACCATCCCTGGATTTCGCAGGCCCCCGCGCTCATCGTTCCCTGCGTCAGTGAGGAGGCCTACCACCGCCGCTATCAGGAGCCCGACAAGCTGGCGGAATCGGGCGGCGTCGAGACCGAATGGCCCGTTCCATACTGGTTTATGGACATCGGCTGTACGGTGATGGCCGTGCTGCTGGCGGCGGTCAACGAAGGGCTGGCGGCGGGCTTCGCCGGGGCGGAGACTACCGCGCGCCGCCTCGAGATCCAGCGCCTGCTGTCCATTCCTGATGAGTACACGGTCGTCGGCGTCATCCCCATCGGCCACGGCGGCCAGGAGCCGCCATCGCCTGGGCGGAAGGCCCGCCGCAAGTCGCCAGAAGCGTTCGCCCACTACGAGCGCTGGTAGCTTGAGCGCCAGTGGAGCGATTGCGCCTGCCGCAGCGCCGCGTCGCGGCCACGGTCAGCGCCGTAACGCTTTCGTGACGCGCGTGTTGGTATGCTGGAGGCAGATGAGCGGGAAACGGGACAGCGGCGCTCTGGCCAGGGGTCCGAGAAAGGGTAGTACGCATGCGCTCGCCCGAGGCTACACCTATCAACGCTGGTGGTGGCGGCGCGCACCGGTCGCCTGAGCGAGCAAACCACCTGTCGGGTCCCTGGCTGCTGCTGGCGCGAGTGGTCGCCGCCGCATTGATCATCCTGGCTGTGGGCATCTTCGCGCGTGACGCGCTGCTCGGCTTCGCGGGGATGCAGATTCCCTGCGATGGGGTATCCTGCGCGACTGGACAACTCTCCGCAGAAGCCATGCGCTCACTTGAGCGCCAGGTTGGCGTCTCGGCGCTGGCGTATGCCAGCGCCGGCCTGACGCTCCGGCTGCTCTCGACGCTCGTATGGTTTCTCGTCGCGGCGATCTTCATCTGGCGCAAGCCCAACGACTGGTATTATCTGCTCTTTGCTCTCCAGCTGGTGTTCAATGGCGCGGGACACCCTGAGAATGTCCTGCGCGCGGGCGACCCCTTGTGGCAGGGAGCGGCGCACGCGGTCAATATCATCTATATGGCCCTGCTGTTGCTTGTGTTGGCGCTCTTCCCCGATGGTCGGTTTGCGCCTCGCTGGATGGGATGGTGCGCGCTGATAGCCTGCGCGCTCTTGTTGACTCCTCTGGTGGATAGCGTCTTTCCGCTGGCGCTTGGTCTGTTCCTGGTGGCGCAGGCCTACCGATACTGGCGGGTTTCCCACCTAACGCAGCGTCTCCAGGCCCGCTGGATTCTCTTCGCCAGCGCGCTCGTATTTCTCTATCAGCTGGCGACCAACCTCCTGGTTGCCTTCGATCGCACCCTGAGCCAGCCCGGCGCGCTGGCGTATGGCGCGATCCAGTTGCTGACGCCGCTGGTATTTGTCCTGATCCCCATCGCGGTGGGTATCGCCGTGCTGCGCTACCGTCTGGCTGACATTGACACCATTATTAACCGTGCGTTGGTCTACGGCTCGCTGACGGCGCTGCTTGTCGCGCTCTACGCCGGCCTTGTTGTGCTTCTGGAGAGCCTGGCGGGCGTGTTGCTGGGTCCCCAATTTACCCAGCAACCGCTGATCCTGGTCATCTCGACTCTGGCGATCGCAGCGCTCGTCCAGCCGTTGCGTCAGCGCCTCCAGGCGACAATTGACCGGCGATTCTACAGGCGGAAATATGACGCAGCGCGCACGCTGGCCGCCTTCATCGCCACATTGCGCCAGGAAGTAGACTTGCAGGCTGTGCGCGAGGGACTGATCATGACGGCGCGTGAGACTATGCAACCCGAACATGTCTCCCTCTGGCTGCGCCAGCCCGAACGTGCGGCCGGCCGCTCGGAGCATGCGGCAGTTAGCCCCCAAATGACCGATCTTGGGTAGAAATACTACGGTTAACCGTGGGGCGGTAGGGCAGGAGGTGTGTGTATACTTCTCCTCGTCACGATGGACCGATGAGATGTGAGAGCGCCAGCAGCGCAGGTCGCTGGTGGTCAAGGACGCGACTCTCTGGGACGCCGCCGGGTGGGACAGCCGGCGGCGTTCCGCTTTAAGCTGGCCTGCCCACTTGCCTAGCTCGCCGCCACGCTGCGTGGCGCCTTCAGCGTCACGACGGCGCCGGTGAGCGAGCCAGGGCGGACGGTGAGGGAGCCCCCGGCGAGGGCCATCAGCGCGCCGTGGGTGAGCAGACCGGCGCGGGCGCCACCATTGGGCGACGCTTCGGAGTCACGCGGGCGCTCGGGCGGCTGGGCTTCCGCGCTGGGCGCGGGCGGAGTGGGAGGCGCCGGCGGCGCGGCGCCGCCGGGGCTGGGCGCGCCGGCCTGGCTGAGACCCACGCCGTCGTCCGCGACCTCAACCGTCACCCAGTCAGGATCGGCGGCGACGCGCACGCGCAGCGTCAACTGGCGGCTGAGGTCGCCGCCGCGCCCGTGACGGCCCGCGTTGCGCGCCGCCTCCAGCGTGGCGCCGAGCAGCAGGTCGGCGACGATGGGCGGCAAGGCGTCGGCGGCGTCGGCGGCGCCCTCGGGCGCATCCCAGTCCAGATGGTCGAAGACGCCGCGGAACTCGCCGTCCAGCGCGCCGCGCAGCGCGCCGGTAAAGCCGTGTTCCATGCGGCGGGCGCTGGCCAGCGGCGCGGCGCGCATCAGTTTGGCGAGGTCGCGGTGCGCCTGGCCAAGCTCGTTGACCACCGCGCCGAGGTCGTCCGCCAGCGCGGCGGCCTCCTCGCGGCCCTGCGACGCGGCCGTCCGGGCGAGGGGCCGCGCCTCACCTACGCTGGATGCGTTGGCGACCGCCCGCGCCTCACCAGCCCCGCTCACGGGCGCGCCGAGCAGGCGGGCGCGCAGCGCCTCCAGCCGCAGCATGGCCAAATGCAGCCGGGGGAGTACCTCGTCATGCAGGGTGCGGCGCGGCAGGGCGGCGGTTAGCTCAGCCTCCAGGCCGCGGCGGCGGGCGAGCGAGGCGACGGCGCGCGCCGTGGCGAACCCGCCAACGCCGTCGAGGATGCGCTGACCACAGGCGCGGGCGATCTCCAGATCGGCGGAGGTGTAGCCCGCGCCATCCACCCGCGGGCCGAGCGTCATCAGCGCGACGACGCCGCGCTCGTCGGAGACAGGCAGGGTCCACGCGCGCGTCTCCAGCGGCGCCCGGGGCAGCCAGTGGAACGGCCAGCCCTCGCTCTGCTCCGGCGTCACGCTGGTGGTGTAGGTGAAGGTGTGGCTGAGGCGCCCGGCGGAGATGGCCAGCCGCCCGCTCGCCGCGCCCAGCACGTCGCGGCAGAGGCTGGTGAAGAGCGCGTCCACTCCGCGCTCCACCTCAGCCGGATCGGTCGCCAGCCAGCCGGCCTGGCCGGCAGAGAGGCTGGCCATGAATGGGCGTAGTTGGGCGAGCAGGCGGTCGTGCGCGGCGTAGGACTGCCAGGTGACGAGGGCGATGGTGACAGCCACCAGCGCGACGAGCAGCAGAAGATCGGTCAGCGCCGCGGGGAGCGCGCTTCCCATCCAGGCGACAGCGGCGGCGAAGGCGCCCGCCAGCGCAGCCATGCGCCGCCAGTGGCTCAGGAAGCCGCGCTGCGGTAGGCGGCGCTCCACCATCACGCCCTGGCGCACGACGGCCCAGCCCAGCATCAGCGCCAGCCCGGCCAGCGCGCCCTGCACGATGAGGTCTGCCAGCACCAGGCCCAGCGGCGAGCGGCCGGGCGCCGTCGCGCCGATGACACGGGGCAGGGTATGCGAAATGGCGCCGAAGGCGTCGCTCCGCTCGACGATGACTAGCCCAATCCCGATCACCGCAACCACGCCGCCCGCTATCACCATTCCCAGCGAGGCGGCCAGCAGCGCCGGGCGCGCGCGCTCCCAGGCGTCCGCCGGGTCCCAGAGCAGGTCGCGCTCGGCAGGCGTGGTGGATGGGGCGGCTGGGCCGTCGGGCGCGGAGGTGGTTCCCGCGGCGGCGAGGAGGGTGGGTGGAGGGGCGGAGAGGCGCGCCTCGATGCCGGGCGCTAGCCGGCGGACAGCGAGCGCCGCCCACGGCAGCAGCGCGCAGGCGGCCATGTAGACGACGAACGCCACGCCCAGCGCCGGGATCCACGGCGAGACCTGCACGCCACTCGCGCGCACGCGCAGCGAGTTATCCAGTAGCTGGATGAAGTCGGTGTAGTGGGCGATGGCGGGCCAGGAAAGCAGCGCCAGCAGCGCCGTCAGCGCGCCGAGCCCCGCGACCGCCGCCAGCGCCGCGACACGCAGCCGCCCCCATGCGCCGGAGAGTTGCGTGTAGCGCAGGCCGATGAGCGCCCAGAGGAACGGCGCCAGGAACGCTGGCAGCCAGGAAAGCCGCCACCAGAAGTCCACGGCGAGCGAGGAGCCTGCGGGGCTGGCGCCGCTCGCCGTGGGCCGGGCGGCCACCAGCGCGCCATGGCTGAGGAAGAAGAGCGCGCCCAGCAGCAGCCCGACGCCTGACGCCCAGGTGACCATGTTGCGCCGGTCGCCGGCCAGCAGGATGGTCAGGCCGAGCCAGAGATAGATGATGAGGCTGAAGACGGAGAGCGCGATGGCGAGCCCCGCCAGCGCGGGCTGCAGCGCGAACTCCACGAGGGCGTTCATGAGCGCGCCTCGCCATCGGGCTCATCGTCGGCGAAGAGCGGCGACCAGCCGCCCTTGCGGTCGGGGGCCAGCGCGCGGCCCTGCTCGTCCCAGGTGATCGGGCGGTCATAGAGGTAGATCAGCGCGGCGCGGGCGCGGGCCACCTTCTCGTCGGTCGCGCTCTCGCTCAGCCGCCAGGCGTCATAGACGCGGCCGTTCGTGCGGCTCACAGCGCGGGCGTCGCGCAGGCCGAGGCGCGTGGCGATCTGCTCATTGGTCAGCCCCTGCGCCAGCAGTTCGACGACGCGCAGCTCGTTGGGCTCCAGCAGGGCGCGCGGCGAGACGGCGTCGCGCTGGCGCACCTCGTCCACGCGGTCCTCGATTTCGGGGTCGATGAAGCTGCGCCCGGCGGCGGCGTCGCGCAGGAGCGGCAGCAGCATCGAGGGCAGCAGGTAGTTGGACTTGCGCACGTAGGCGTAGTGGCTGAGGATGCCGGCGGCGCGGAACTCGCGGAAGTAAGAGTCGTCGTCCTGGATGGAATAGAAGACGACCGGGAAGCGCGGCCGCTCGCGGCGGAGGGCGACCGCCGCGCCGACACCGCTCATCGCGCGCGCGCCAAGCTCGGGGTCGCGCAACTCCACGTCCATCAGCGCGGCGTCGAGATCGGCGTGGGTCTCGGCGGCGGCGATGGCCTCGCGCGCGGTGGCGGCCTCCGCGATGACCTTCGCCTCGCCAGTGGCCTCCAGCCCCTCGCGCAGCGCCTCGCGCACCGTTTTGTGGTCCTCGACCAGCAGTAATCGTAGCATCGCCCGCTCCTCATCCGCCTGCCGTGGCCAGGAGCGCACCTCGGCCGGCGGGCGTTCCCCACATTATGGCGCCTTGAGCGCGGCGCGTGTCCAGAGCGCCGCGTCCACCGGGAACAGAGACATACGGCGTCGTATATCGCGCTCTGACCTGATCTGTGATACTCTGGCAGAGAATAGGCGGTGTTCCGGCCGTCCTTGACGAGTCCGGGAGAGTCCTGGCGTCCGCGTGGCGCGGAGGAGTAGCGCGACCAATGACTGCTGTATTCTACATTGTCTGCGTCATCCTGTTCTGGGCGGCGCTTTTTGTCTTCGCGTTCTGGACGACCGTCGCCACATTGAAGGTTCCCACCGAGGCGGAACTGGAGCATGCGGCGGCCGAGGCGGATCATCATTCCGCGGCTTCAGCCAGCTAGCGCCTGCCTCACTTTTCCCTCTATCTCCTTTCCTTCTATCTCCTGAGCGTGGCCCGGCGCTCGCGCTGGCTCCCGCTCGTGGGATAGCCGCATGCTGATGGGAGGCTGACCGGGCGGTATGTTGGTGTGGCAGAGGTGGTTTGTGGCGGCTGGTGGCGTTTCCACCGCCGCCTGACGTAAAATGCGGGGTACGCGCCTGGTGAGTGGCGCGCCGGAAGCGGAGGAGGGCGTCGGATGGCGCCACGAGCGAGCGGTGATGGGGATATGCGAGACGGAATCGCGGTCGCCCAGAGCGGTGACCAGGATTCGGCGCAGGCGGCGCTGAGCAAACTCGAGTTTGAGCGCCTGGCGGCGTTGCGCCACGCGCTGCGGCAGTTCAGCCGCCAGACGGAGATCGAGGCGCGGCGTATTGGCCTCACCCCCCAGCAGTACATGCTCTTGCTGGCCGTCAAGGGCTTTCCTGGCCGCGAGACGGCGACCATCACTGAGCTGGCCGAGCAGTTGCAAATCCGCCACAATGCCGTCATCGGCCTCGTCAACCGCGCTGAGGACCGCGGGCTGGTCGCGCGGGAGCCGGGCGCGCCGGGCGAAGACCGGCGCATCGTGCGCGTCCGCCTGACCGCTGGCGGCGAGGCGGCGCTACAGCGGCTGGCTTTCGCGCTGCGGGACGAGCGCCAGCGCATGGCGCTGGCCGTGACCGCGCTCGACGAGGCGCAGCGCGCCTGATCGCGCTTCGTCTCAGGCGTCGCTACCTTTGGGCGCGCGTGGCCTCATCCTCCTCATCCGCTTCATCCGCGGCGCGCGTGTCCGCGGTGGACGCCTGCGCGCGGGCGCGTCCCTGGCGGCGGGCATGCGCCACGCGAATGGCGATCCCCGTGAGCAGCGTGAATACGACGACGCCCACCGTCACCGCCACCGCGCGCCCACCCGTCAGCCCAAGCGCGCCGCTCACCGCGGTATCACGCAGGAAGAGGCCCGCGGCGGTGTAGGCCAGCACGAGCGCCGTCAGGTCCATCAGCCAGGGGAAGCGCTCGATCAGCCGGGCGACGATGGCGCTGGCCGTCAGCAGGAGGAGCATGCTGAGCGCCAGGCCGAAGATGAGCAGCGGGATATTGCCCCGTGAGAGCGCCCCAATCGCCAGCACATTATCCAGGCTCATACTCGCGTCGGCCGCCAGGATGGTCAGGATCGCCGGGCCGAGGCGGTCGGACGCGCGGCTGGCGGCCCCTTGTCCCTCGCCGTCCTTTTCGGGCAGCAACATGCGGATGGTGATGAACATGATAACCGCCGCGCCTATGGTCTGGACGAACGGGAGCAGGAGGAGCCGCGCGGCGACGGTCGTCAGCAGAATGCGCAGGAGGATCGCGCCCGCGCCGCCCCAGGCCAGCGCGATCGTTTGTTGTCTCCGGGGCAGGCGGCTGGCCGCCGCGCCGATGATCAGCGCGTTGTCGCCGCTCAGCGCCAGGTCCACCAGGATGATGCCGCCCACGGTCGCCAGCCATTCGGCGATCTGGGTCGGGGTGACGCCTGCGAGCATGGGCAGCCTCCCTGTGTAGGATGGAGCGCGCGCGGTGGGACGCTGGCCGCCGCGCCCATCCCCCGCATGATACATTCAGCGCGCTCTCATGGAAACGGCCTAGCAATTCGGAGGCCTGGTTCGTTTAACCTATCACACGCGTATCGCGAACCCATCACAGGCGTATCACCTGATCTGGCGCCGCGCGCGCGACAGGCGAAGGCAGCGCGACTGCGGCGCCCCGGGGCCGTGAGGCGGAAGTCGGGAACACGAGCCGCGCGTCGCGCGTCTCATCCATATGCGCCGGACAGGCGGGCTGCAAGACAGGGGAAGACAGAGGACTATGACAGGAGAGCGGCCGGAGGAGCCAGTGTCGGCGCCCGCGGCCTCTGAAGGATCGGCGAACGCAGTGGTGGCTGATGGAGATATGGGCATGGAAGACGTGAGCGCGGCTCCAGACGAGCGCGTGGAGACTGCCAATGACCAGGCGGGCGCGCAGGGCGCCGCGACTGATTCCGCGCCCGCGAGCGCGCCTACTGCGGAGGAGCCGCCCCCGCCGGTCACGCCTGAGCCTGTGCCTGAGCTTGAGCCTGCCAGAGAGGCGACGGCCGCGCCGCTGGACTCTCAGGCCGCGCTGCTCCCGATGGCGCCGGGCGTTGTCGTGGATGAGGCGCCGCTCGATCAGGAGCCGACGCTGCGGAACGCTAAGCCGCGAGCCGCGACGGGCGGCCCGGAGCGCGAGCCGCCGCTGCGCCTGGCGCCGCTGGGCAAGCGCCGGGGAACGATTCCACGCTGGGCGCCGTATGCGACCATCGCTGCGCTCATCGGGCTGCCGCTCATCCTGCTGGCGGTCTTGCTGCCCGCGCTGCTCAATCAGGCGCGGCGCGCGGCCCAGCCCGACCGTCTGCCCGGGCTGACCACCCGCCTGCAAGGCGCGAAAACGCTCACGCCGCTCGACCCGGCGAACGCGGCGTTCGGCGCGCAGGCGTACCCGGTCGCGCCGGACTTCGCCGCCTACTACGCCGCGCATAACGGGCCGGCTTCCCTGGGCGCGGCGCTCACGCCTGCGTTCCCCAGCAACCTTGGCGAGACGCAGTTCTTCACCAACGGCGCGCTGGTGGGGACCGGCCAGCGGCCCATCACGACTCTCGCTGGCGAGGCCGCCGACGGCCCCGGCGACCTGCCCCCCGACCTGCTGCGGGACGGCGCGGACGATAGCGCGCAGGGCGTCGTCGCGCTGCCGCTCAGCCAGGAATTGCTGGCGCTGGGAAGCGCGGCCCCCATCGGCGCCGCGAATAGCGGCGTGAGCTACGCGACGCTGCGCGCGGCGGCCCAGCCCGGCGCGTTCCTGGCGACGCCCAAAGTGACCGCTGATGATGAGGTGGTCCGCGCCGCGGGCGCGCCCGAGGTCATCCTCACCGCCAGCCAGGCCTATGTGGTGGAGGGGACGCGCGCGGGCGCCAGCGCCTGCCACTCGCTCTCGCTAGGGCTCTGGGAATACATTAATCGCGCGGACGTCGCGCCGGATGGCTGGGCGGCGGATGTTGGCGCTCCGCTGACCGAGCCGCTGGCGATGACCGCGACCGTGAATGGCGCGCCCCACCATCTGCTCGTCCAGGCTTTCGCCCAGGTGACGCTGATCGTGGATACAGATACGCTGGACGCGAACGGCGCGCCGCTCATCAGCGCGCAGCCCGCGGGGCGCGATTTCCTCCAGACTGTGGGCGGCCCCACCATTCACGCGGGCGCGCAGGCCCAGCGCTGGCTGACAGCGGATGGCGCGCTGCGCGTGACCGCTGGCGGCGCGGCCGTCGCCATCGGGCTGAACGCGAACAGCGCGGTCACGCTAAGCGGCGGCGGGCAATGGGTGGACGGCGCGCTGTGGTACACGGTCGGCTGGCAATCGCCCGCGCGCGCGGGCGTGGCCTGGGCGCCGGCCAGCGCGCTAACGGAGGCGGCGCCTGGCGTGGGGCCGGTGGATGGCTTTGACGTCCTCTCGCCTGACCTGGCTCGCTACCTCTCCGGGCGCGGGTCAAGCATCGGCGTCGTCGCCTACGACGTGACGCGCGGCGTCACTTATACCTACAATTCGCGCGGCCTGTTCATTATGGCCAGCTCAGCCAAGGTACCGCTGCTGGTCTCCTATCTGGAGTACATCGAGAGCCAGCATCGCGGGCCAAACAGTTACGAGGTTGGGGTGATGTCGGCGATGATCGAGCAGTCGGACAACAACGCCGCGCAGGTCATCTACGACACCGTCGGCTATGACAGCGGCCAGCGCGCGCACATGCGCGGCTGGGGCATCACCGATTACCAGTCAAACCCGAACGGCTGGGGCTGGGGCATGTGGTCGCCGCGCGATATGGCTCACCTGCTCGCGCTGCTCCAGTCGGGCAAGGTCCTCAATTCCGCCGATCGCAACCTGGCTTTCTACCTGATGAGCCACATTGAATCGGACCAGCGGTTCGGCGTCGGTGATAGCGCGCCCAAGGGAGCCCAGTTCTGGATGAAGAACGGCTGGGTCGTCGGCCCCGACGGCTGGTGGGATGTCAATTCCTCCGGCATTGTCAAGGTTGGCTCGGAGACCTACGTCGTCACTGTCTACAACGACGGCCTCGGCTCCTTCGGCCAGGGCATTGACATCGTCAACCACGTCTGCGGCGTCATCGGCCAGGCGCTGAAGTAGGGGACGGCGCGGCCTTTCAAGGCCGGGAGCGCCCCGCCGCCACCTCCGCCCACCATGCGGCAACTCCCTCGGGCCAGAGCGGCTGCGCGCCGAGCGCGCGGAGATTCGCCGCGCTGGGGTCATCCACAGTCAGCAGGAGCTGACCGCGCGCCGTGGCCCATTCCGCCAGCGCCGCCGTCTTCCCGCCAGGCGCGGCGTAGGCCACCAGCGCGGCGCGGGCCAGCGCGGCGGCGAAGCGGTTGCGCCGCTCAGCCGTCCGCGCCGTCGCCCGAATGTCCTCGCCACCCTCGACCGAGAGCAGCAGCAGCCGTCCCGCTGCCAGCGGCCCGCGCCAGGCTGGCGGTATCCGCAGACGCGCCATATCACGCGGCAGATAGATGATCACTGGCTGCGACCCGCGCAAGAGCAGCCGCAAGCACTCGCGCTCGACCGGCGAATGGAAGCCGCTGACCACCGGGACGCCTGCCTCGCGCAGCGCGTGCGCCAGGTCGAGCGTGCGCAGGATCGCCCCGCCGGAGCAGCGCGCCGAGCAGAAGAGCCCCAGCGCCGGATGCTCCAGCGCCGGATGCTCCAGCAGCGCCAGCGCCCCGATGGCCTGCACACCCGCCTCCGGCGCGACGCACTCCACTGCCGCCCGCCGCAGCGCATCTGTCGCTGGCCCGCCCGCCGCGCCAGGCGCCAGCGGCCACAGCAGGGGCGGCTCTTCACTCATGGCGGCTCCCATTGGGCAGGACGGCTAGCGGCTAATCGAGTAGGCGCTTGAATTCGTCGAGGGTGAGCTCCGCTTGGCGCAAGATGGCGCGAAATGTCCCGACAGGGATGCTGGCCGCTGGATGTTTGACGATAACGGTGAGCGTCCGTCCGTCGCGCTGGCGGCGCAGCTTGAGATGGCTGCCGCGCTGGCTGACCTCAACGAAGCCCACCTGGCGCAGGACAGCCAGTATCTCGCGGCTCGAAGACTGGTTGGGCATGCGCTAGACGTGTAGCTCTTCGATACGCCCGCCGCGGATCTGGGGTATCTCGGCGTCCGGCGCGTCCTCGAAGTACAGCTCCAGCGCCTCCTGGATCGCGGCGCGCGCCTCCTCAGGCGTAGCGCCGAAGCTGGACACATCCACATTCAGCGCCTGCGCGACCCACTGGTCGTCTTCCTGATAGATAACGACTTCAACCGTCCGGCTCATGCGCGCCTCCATCCGCTTCGCTCTCGCGTTTGCCCTATTGTACCCCACCCCCGCATCCCTCTCACCCTACGCGAAGTAGATCTCCATATCCTGGACCTTCAGCCCGAAATCGAGCAGGAGTTGGCGCATCAGATTGCGGATTGAGTTGGCGCTGAAATGGACATGGGCGTAGACGCCCGGCATGATCAGCCGGACATCCTCGTAGCGCGCGTCGCTCTCGACAAAGCGCCAGTTGCCATATGACGTGCAATATTGAGGATCGGCAGGCAACGTAGCGAACTTCGCCGGGTTGAGCTGCGCCAAATCCTTGCAGAAGCCGACATAGAGATCTACCCAATAGGTGTACGTTGGACTCGTCTTGCCCCGCAGGCGGTAGTAGGCGGGCTTCATGTGAGTGAAATCGTCGTCCAACGAATGTGGCGTCGCGCCATCGGGCGGGGGCGGGGGCGGCGCGACATCAGGGACGCCCGCCACCTGCGATTCGAGTTTGTCCGCCAGCGCGCCGAACTCGGTCACGGCGTTGGCGTATTGCGCGTAGGCCGCCGTCCGGGCGGCGAACGTCGTCATGTCTTTGGGGTCTACCGTCGCCCAGATCTCATCGGCGAACGCCTCCAGGTTCTCGCGCATCGCCTCGAGCCCGCGAAGAATCTCCTGCTTCCGCTGCCGCATCGCTCGCCCCTCACTCTCGCCGTTGCCCTCGTTGCGCCGCAATCTGAGTGGCTCTGCCAAGTCTGGCGCCAGACGCGATGCGGCGCGCAACTCCTCCTCCGGTGACTGACGCATGCCAACCAGCAGCCGCACGCGCGACTGCTCCGTCCCCTTGAATCGCTCAACCTGATCGTCCATCTGCCGCCAGCCGCGCAGATTGAAGTACCCGACACAGAAGTCCGCACGCTCCGCTTTGTCGAGCTCGCCTTTCAACGCCGGCAGCAAGTCAGCGTCAATATTATCGTAGATATGCGGCACGGAGGAGCTCCTTCTCGTCTATGGCGCGACTGGGCGGGCTCAATAAGAAGGCTAGCTTGCCGGCTGTGCGGCCATTATAGCATTCATCCAGCGCGATCCATCTCAGGTGGAAGCAGGGCTTCTCGCTCATCCGCTCAGTGGCAGGAAGCGCGGCTGGCCGTGGGCGTCGAAGGTGAGCAGGTAGAGCGTGCGGTCGGGGTAGGCGCGGCGCAGAGCGAGGTAGTCGGCGCCGCCGGTGGCGTAGGCGTAGAGCACGTCGCCGCTGAGGCTGGGGTCGTTGAGGCCACAGAGGGTATAGCCATAGAGCTGGTTGTTGTCAGTGATGACAATCGCGTGGTGGATCGGCGGGTGGGCCAGCGCGGCCGTCTGGATATGGGTGTTCGCGTCCATGCCGCTGAAATTGGCGTGCAGCGCGACCTGCCGCGGGAAGTAGTAGAGCGCGGCGCAGGCGGCGAGGACGGCGAGCAGCGCTGGCGCGGCGAGTGGTGGGAGAGGTCTCACCCCCTGACCCCCTGGCTCCGCGGGGCGAGGGGAAAGGGCGGCGCGCGCCGCCTGGCCCACCTCGAAGAGGGTGATGATCCCGCGCGCGGTCAGGCCGAGATAGAATGGCAGCGCCTCGAAGAGGTAGCGCGGTCCGAGATAGACCCCATGATAGTAGAAGCCCAGGAACGCGGCGGTCATCAGCAGCGCGCCACCGAGCAGAACCGCATCGGCAGGGTGCGTGCGGCGAGCCAGGAAGGGCAGCGGCAGAAAGGCCAGCGTCAGGTAGAACGGCCAGCCAAAAAGCGAGATGGAGAGGCTCGTCAGCAACGCCTGCACGGTGATGAAGCCCGCCGCGAGGGTATGGGCGCCATAGAAGCCGACGCCCTGCCCGAAGCCCCAGTGGTCGAACGGCGCCAGCAGCGCGCGCGGCGTGAGCAGCGGCTGACCAGTGAGCAGAACGTTGTAGTCCAGGTAGACGGTGAGGTACGCCCCCGCGGCGACGGCTGTCCAGACGAGCGGCGGAGCCCAGTGGCGGCGGTAGAGCGCCGGCCAGCGCCCGCGCCAGGCGAGCCATGCCAGCCCGCCCATCGCGGCGGCCACGAAGAGCGCCGAGGTGTCGCGCGTGAGCATTCCCAGGCCCCAGAGCGCGGCGGCGACTGGCAGGTTCCAGCCGCGACCACCCTGGGCGAAGCGCGTCATGGCCCAGAACCCCCAGATCAGGTAGAAGAGGGCGATGGTATGGCTGAGATAGCTGGCGCTGAGCCAGAGGTAGAACGGCGAGACGGCCCCCAGCGCGACGGCTAGCGTCGCCACGCGCCGATCATACAGCCGCCGCAGCGTCAGCCCCATGCCTAGCAGCGTCAGCGCGCCCAGAACGGGTTCGACCAGCCACGGAGCGCCGACTAGGACGCCGAGCGCCAGTGTCGCGCTCGTCCCGGGCTCATACTGTGAGAACCAGCGCTTGCCCGCGAGCGCCATGAACGGGCCGGGGAACTGCGCGGGCGCGGACGGCGCCGGGGCGTAGAGTCGCCCGGAGGCGAAGACGCGCGCCTGGAAGAGGTAGGCGCTGGCGTCATAGATATGCGGCTGCGCGTGGTACTGGACCAGCGCGATCCAGACCGTGGCGGCGAACGACGCGCCAATCAGCGCCAGCCCGATGGGATGGATGGCGGCGGAGAGGCGCGCCCACGCGGCGCGGGCGGCGATGGCGATATGACGGGCGGATGAATTCGTGGCCAGGGGCGAGAGCAACGAAGCGCCCTTTGGGGTTCGGGGTTCCCGAAAGGGTCTGCCGGTCGCGAAGTCCGTGTGCGCGGGCTGGCTCTGCGGCTCTCTCCGCGAGGGAAGAGGCCAGGGGATTTGGGCGCGCATGCCCCGCACCGCCAGCGCCCATCCCAGCGCCGCCTCGATGGCCCAGACCGCGCCGAGCAGCGCCAGCGCCCAGAGCAGGACGCGCGCCAGCAGATCGAGCGTCTGCGCCGCCAGAGGCCAGATGTCGCCGGGGTCGCTGGGATAGAAGGTGGTAGTCGCCGCTGGCGAGGGCGGCGCGAAGCCATAGGGCGTGACGCTGATGAAGTGGTCGTTGGGGTCAATGAGGAGCGAGAGCGCGGAGCCATCCGCCAGACTGAGGTCGAGGGTCACCGGGGTCTCTGGCTGCTGCAGCGCGACGCTCACCCGCTGGCGTCCGCCGTCAGGTATGGCGAGCGATTCGCCGCTGGCGATGGGCGGCGCGGCGGAGCATCTGGCGGGCGCGGAGTCCGCGGCGACGCACAGATCACGCCAGCGGCTGAGGTCGTCCAGCCCGCGCATCCAGGCGCTGAAGCGGTAGTAGGCGGAGCCGGCGATGCGATGGAAATAGGCGCTGTCGAGGGTGAAGTTATTGGCGCTATCCGTGCCATCCATCTGGTATTCATGCGCGGTCGGGTCGCGCGGCGGCAGCGTCACGCCGAGCAGGCGGGCGCTGGTGGCGAAATGGCGGGTGACGCTGCCGGCCTGGATGGTGACGCCGCGCGCGTCGCGCGTGATGATGACGGACAGCGCCGCGCGCGAGCAGATGGCGTCCACCAGCAGCAGCGCGAGGATCAGCGCGACGTAGAGCGCGCCCCATGTGGCGAGCGGCTGACCGCGTTTACCGCGCTTGCCGCGTCCGCTCTGCCGCTGATCCAGAACGGGAGCGCCAGGCTTCTTCACCCACCCGCCTCCTCAGCGCCCGCGCGCCGCGCCACCAACTGCGCTGGGGCGCGTCACGCGACAATCTGCGCCAGTATAGCGACATGCGCGGGTGGCTGTCTATGTGGCGGTTCACACTGGTGGACAGCGGGGATTGCGTTCAGGCGCTTCTCAGCGCGGCCCGCGGTGAGTCAGTAGGCCGCCATGCGCCTTGCGCCGCCCTGGCTGGCGGGTTGCGAGGGAGAGCGGGAGAGCGGGAGAGCGGGAGACGGCTATGGAGAAATGGCAGCGGACAGGCGGCGTGTGACCATCCACATGTATTGGGGGTACCCTATGGCGCGCGCCGTCTGCCGCCCGCTACACAGTGAGACGCTCCGCCGCCCCAGCGTTTACAGCGCGCCGCTGAGGTCGGGGGCGTCCACGATGAGGCTCCGTTACTTCCGCCAACCGCCCCGCTCACTCCCTGTTGGGGTCTTCCTGGGTCCACATCACCCAGTCGGGGACTTCGGGAACGGCGCGCTGGCCGAGGAAGAGGGCAAGCTGGGCCGCATGCTCCTGGACGTGGCGCAGGTTGTAGAGCTGCAACTCCAGATAGCTGATGGGCTTCCCCGGCTCCCACGGGAACTCGAATGGCTGGCCCGCCCGCTCGCTGCTGAGCTCATCCAGGGCAGCGCGTCCCTTTTGGCGCACGTACGCTAGGTACTCGCGCGCCTCCGCCGGAGTATACGGCTGCGCGGGTTGCGGGCTGCTGGAGTCCATCTCCGCCAGGCTCAGGGGCGCGGGCGGGGTAAAGCTATGCAGGTCACCGGTGAGATAGGCGTCGGTCCAGAGCAGCGCGTGGTAGGCGACATACCAGAACTCGCTAAACCGCTCTGGCAGCGGGTCATCGTCGGGGTCCGGTGGGCTGGCGGCCTCAGGCGGATGCGGCCAGACGCGCTCGGTCCAGAGCGTGGCGGGGCACGCCGCAATAGCGTTCTCGAGCATATCCAACGCCGCGCCGAACTGCGGCCACAGCGCCGCGTTCCACACGTTTTCCATGGGTCCTCCTTGCGTTTAGCTGGGCCATCACCGAGGATGCCGCGCATGCTGGCGGCTTCCCAAACCGCGCGCGTCGCGTGGCTGTGGGCTGGCCATTCCCCGCTGGCATTCCTCCCGGCGGACTCAGAAGCGGTCGAAGCCGGTGATCTTCCATCCAGCCCCCTGCCGCGCAAGCGTCAGGCGCGCTCGGTAGGAGCCGCTTCCACGGGTGACGCTGATGGTGAAGACGCGCCGGCCGGGATTGGCCTGCACGCCGGCCAGCGCATAGTCTGTGACCAGCCCTTGCTCGGCGTCAACCTCCCGCGCGCGCCTCGCGAAATCGGCTTCGATCAGCGTTGGGCCGCCGAACGCGCCCGGGGCGAGATCCAGGTCGCTATACGCCGTCGCGTAGTCCTGGCGCGCGAGGGCCGCATAGTAGTGGTTGACCAAACGGGCGGTCGGCGAGTCGCCGCCGGGGAAAAGGCGCACCAGCGCGCCCGCCAGCGCTTCCAGCGTTCCGACGCCAACAAAGACCAGCGCCAGCAGCCTGAGGACGCTCGCGTCCGGCTGTACCAGGAGCGCGAGGACGGCGAGCAGCGCGGCCATGGCCCAGAAGATGGCCCCGTTGATGAACAGAATCCCGCCGACCAGCGCGCGGGGGCTGATGTTCCCCCGCCGCCCAAATGGCTCCGACATCGCGCCCCTCCCATCGCTCAGGCGCTCGCCGCCACCCCTGCTAGCGGGGAGTATACCCCCCACGCCCGTGCGAGGTGGCGGCTGGGCCGCGCGGGGCCTGGCCGCCGCTGGCGCCCGATCCCCGCCGGCGCGCGCCGGTGTGGCGCTCGCGGTAGTCTGGAACGTCGATGGCGATGTGGCGGACGAAGCTGATGTCGGCGAGGCGCGAGCGGATGCGCTCGTCCATGTGGCTCAGCAGGCGGTGGTTGGTGGTGATGACGGTGGGCATGTGGTAGTTATAGCGGTAGTTGATGATCTGGAAAAGCTTTTCGGTCGCCCAGGCGGTGCCGTTCTCCGCCCCCAGGTCATCCAGCGCCAGCAGGCCCGCCTCGCGCACCTTGTCGAATAGCTCATCATAGGGCGTCTCACTGGTGGGAGCGAAGGTGGCGCGCAGGTGGTCGAGCAGGTCGGGCGTGATGCTGAAGAAGACCGATTGTCCCGCCGCCAGCCGCTCGCTGGCGATGGCCGCGGCCAGGTGCGTCTTGCCCGCGCCGTAACCACCGCTCAGCACGAGCCAGCCCTGCGGGTCTTCGGCGTAGCGCCGCGCCACCTCGTAGGCCTCGCGCAGTCCCGGGATGCTGGCGTCGAAGGTGGCGAAGGTCTTGTCATGGAAGGCGTCGAGGCTGGACATGCGGCGCAGATCGGCCCGGCGGCGCTCCTCCAGCGCACGCTCTTTGCAGACGCAGGGCACGGCCTGCCCGAAGCTGGGGTCGCCGAGCGGTACGTCATCGCGCACGAACCCCGCGCCGTGACAGACGGGGCAGGTCTCGGCGCCCAGCCCGCGCATCCCCGGCCCGCCCGCCGCGTGTGGCCGCATGGGCGTGGGGAAGGCGGCGCGCAGGGCGGTGGTGTATTCTCCGGCCGCCTCGCCCAGCGACAGCATGCCGTGGGTCTCGCGGCGGGGCCGGCGCCGAGCGGCGGATGGCCCGGCGGCGGAGAGCCCGGCGGCGGATGGCCCGGCGGCGGAGAGCCCGGC
>DASVZK010000081.1:0-51261 GCA_036391685.1 Ktedonobacterales bacterium | reverse complement strand
TGATAACGGCGCCGGCTGTCATGACAAGCGAATGGGGCCTCACACGCTACAGCGTGTGAGGCCCTCCTGTCGGACGTCAGCCCGCTGGATTAGAGGATGTAACGGCTGAGGTCTTCATCCTCCATGAGCGGGGCAAGCCGGCTCTTGACGAACGCCGCGTCGACCTCGACACTATGGCCAGCGAGGTCGGGGCCCTGGAACGAGACGTCCTCCAGGACCTTTTCCATAATGGTGTGCAGCCGCCGCGCGCCGATGTTCTCGACACGCTCATTCATGCGGGTTGCGCACGTGGCCATTTCGTGGAGTCCGTCGGTGGTGAAGGTCAGTGTCACACCGTCCACCGACATCAACGCTTCATACTGGCGGGTCAGCGCGTTTTCTGGCTGGCGCAGGATGCGCTCATAATCGTCGCCGGTGAGCGCGCTAAGCTCCACACGCAGCGGAAGACGGCCCTGCAATTCCGGGATCAAGTCCGATGGCTTGGCGTTGTGGAACGCGCCAGCGGCGATCCAGAGGATGTGGTCGGTTCTGACTGGACCGAACCGGGACATGACCGTCGACCCCTCGACGATGGGCAGCAGGTCACGCTGGACACCCTCGCCAGAAACATCGGGCCCAGTATCGACCTTGCTGCCCACGATTTTGTCGATTTCGTCCAGGAACACGACGCCAGACTGCTCGACCCGCTGGGTGGCGTCTTCCACCACCTGCTCAAAGTCGATCAGCTTGTTGGCCTCTTCCTGGGCGAGCAGGCGGCGCGCCTCCTTGACTGAGACGGTGCGTGTGCGGCGGCGGCCGCTCGGGATGCCGCTAAGGAATTCCTGAAATCCGTCGCTGGATTCTTCTCCCATGCCGGCGACAAATTCAAAGACAGATGGGTAATTCTCCTCGGGCTCCAGCTCGATCTCGATGATCTGCTCGTCAAGCTCGTTGCGGGCGAGGCGCTCGGCCACCTGCTTGCGCGTTTGCGCCTTGATCCGGCGCGCGCCGCGACTGCCGCTCGCCTTCACGCTGGCCAGCGCTGGCGCGGCGGCGGCCGCTACGGCTGGCGCGGCGGCCGGAGGCGATACCTTGGAGCGGCGGCCGCGGCTTGTCGCGCGTGCGGGCGCGGGCTCAACGGTCTCCGCCGGCTCGACGGTGTCCACCTGCTCGGAGACAGCTTTCTCGGTCAGGATGTCGATGATGCGGTCCTCAGCGACGCGCACCGCCTGCTCGCGCACCGCTCCAGCGCGCTCTTCGTGCACCAAGGCGACCGAGGCGTCCATCAAGTCGCGGATGATGCTCTCGACATCCCGGCCCACATAGCCGACCTGCGTGAATTTCGTCGCCTCGACCTTGACGAAGGGCGCGTCGGCCATCTTCGCCAGGCGGCGGGCGATCTCAGTTTTGCCAACACCGGTCGGGCCGATCATCAGAATGTTTTTCGGTGTAATTTCGGTTTGCATGTCCGCAGGCAGGGCGAGGCGGCGGTATCGGTTGCGCAGCGCGATCGCGACCGCGCGCTTGGCCTCCGCCTGCCCCACGATGTAGCGATCCAACTCCCTGACGATCTGCTGGGGAGTCAGGTCTTTCATGGTCTCTCTCCTGCCTTCGGACAGCCGCGCGTGTTCACTGTCGCTCCACTCGCGCATTTCGCGTGCGCTGCCCATATACCTTATTATACGCCAGCGGCGCGAAACTCTCAGGCCTTTGCGCGGTCGCTTTTCTTGCCACTCATCGAGCTCTCGCTGGCCTTGTCGCCGGACGTTTCTGGTGCGTCCGCGCTATCGCCGAGCGTGAAGAGCAGGATCCGGTCATTGGTGTATATGCACATGGAAGCGGCGATGTCCATCGCCGAACGGGCGATCTCGCTTGCGCCAAGCTGTGTGTGCCGGACGAGCGCGCGAGCGGCCGCCTGGGCATAGACTCCACCTGAGCCAATGGCGGCAACGCCGTCATCAGGCTCGATGACGTCGCCATCGCCCGTCAGCACCAATATCTCATCGGCGCTGGCGACGAGCAGCATCGCTTCCAAGCGCCGAAGGAATTTATCGGTGCGCCATTCCTTTGTGAGCTCTACCGCAGCGCGGCGCAGGTTGCCCTGATAGCGCTCTACCATTGCCTCAAACTTATCGAAGAGGGTAAGAGCGTCGGCCGTGGTTCCGGCGAAGCCTGCCAGCACGCTCCCACCGGAAAGCTGGCGGATCTTGCGCGCGGTATGCTTCATCACCACATCGCCGACGGTCACCTGGCCATCCCCGGCCATCGCCACATCACGGCCACGCCGCACGGCGAGAATCGTGGTCGCATGCATCTCGCCAGTCACTCGTTGTGTCATCTGGATTCGTTCTTCTTCTGTTATCGCGGTAGAAAGTCGCGGAGCGCTCTATCCGTTAGGACGCCGCAGGCTCCGCTGTTTTGCGGGTGGAGGCGCGCTTGGTTCCGGCCGCGGTTGCCCGTGTTCGGGAGGCGCTCTTGGCGGTCTTGCTCGTCGCGCGGGCCCTGGTTGTCGATTTGGCGCGGGACGCCGTGGTTGTCACGCGCTTCGCCTTGACCGAGCGTGAAGGCGTGGCCGCGCGGGATGCGGAGGCGCGACGGGTCGTGGCTCCTGTGGACGCTCGCGGCGTGCGGCGGGGTCGTTCCGCCGCAGGCGCGCGGTGGCCGACGACGACAGGATGGCCTTCCTCGATGCCAGTGACCAGCGCGCCACAATTGACGCACACGGCCTCCGGCTTTCCGTTTGGTTGTGTGAGCAACCCGCCGCACTCGGGACATGGGGTGGCCAGCGGCCGGTCCCAGGCGACGAAGTCGCAGGTCGGGAAGTTCACACAGCCGTAGAAGACCTTGCCCGTCTTGCGACCACGGCGCTCGATCAGGTCTCCGCCATCCTTCGGGCACTTCACGCCGGTCTTGATAACGAATTGCGCTTTGTAGTCGCACTCCGGGAAGCCGGAGCAGGAGATGAACTTACCAAAGCGTCCCTCACGCACGAGCAGCGGCTTGCCGCACTGCGGACACGGCTCGCCCAGTTCCTCGACGGGCTTCTGGACCTTGCCCATCTCTTCTTCGGCGCGCTTCAGATCGTCGCGTAACTCGTCGTAGAAGTCGGTCAAGAACTTTGTCCAGACTTGCTTACCTTCCTCGACTGAATCGAGCTTGCGCTCCATGTCGGCGGTAAAGTTGACGTCTACGATGTCGGTGAAGTGCTTGCGCATGAGCTCGTTCACTGTTTCGCCCAGCCAGGTGGGAACGAAACGCCGGTCCTGTTGTTCCACATAGCCGCGATCCTGGATCGTGGAGACGATGGAGACGAACGTGCTCGGGCGCCCGATGCCACGCTCTTCTAGCTCCTTGATCAGACTCGCCTCGCTGAAACGCGGCGGGGGCTGGGTGAAGTGCTGTGAAGTCTCCAGCTTTTCGAGCGCGAGCGGCTCGCCTTCGGTCAGCGCCGGCAGAACCTCGCCGTTCTCCTCCCGCGGCCAGACGGCATAGAAACCAGGGAAGCTAAGCGTGGAGCCTGTGGCCCGGAACAGGTATGGGCCGCCGTTGATGTCTACACGCAATGTATCGAAGATCGCGGGGGCCATGAAGGCGGCGACGAAGCGACGCCAGATCAACTGATACAGCTTGAACTGGTCGGGCGTCAGGAATGGCTTGGCGCGCTCGGGCGTGATGGTGACATCGGTAGGCCGGATCGCCTCGTGGGCGTCCTGAACGTTCGAGGCCGCCTTCGCCCTGGGCGCGCGCGCCGCGCCGATGTATTCCTTGCCGTGGTGGGCGCGGATATACTCCTTGACGGCGGCCTGGGCCTCGTCAGAAATGCGTGTCGAGTCGGTCCGCATATATGTGATCAGGCCCTGTTGACCAGTGTCACCCATCGCGATACCTTCGTACAGCTCCTGGGCGATTGACATGGTGCGCTTGGGCTTGAGGCGCAGGCGCACACTAGCGTCCTGCTGGAGCGTGCTCGTGGTATATGGCGGGAACGGCTGGCGGCGCACGTCGCGCCGTTCGACCTTGACGACACGATAGTCCGCGCCTTCCAGATCGCGCAGGATCGCCTTCGCCTGATCCTCATTGGCGATGCGGATGCGGCCGCGATCGTCGCGCGCCTGCGGATCGGGCGCAGCGCCGTCAGGCGACGGCTGCTCGGCTGTCGCCTCGGGTGAGTTCATGCGGCCGATAAGTTGCGCCGTGAAGATGGACTGGTCGTGTTGTTTGTGGAGCAACGCGGCGATGGTCCAATATTCCTCGGCGAGGAAAGCGCGAATCTCAGCCTCGCGGTCGCATATGAGGCGGACGGCGACCGATTGTACTCGTCCGGCGCTGACGCCAGATTGCACCCGGCGCCACAGCAGCGGACTAATCTTGTAGCCCACGAGGCGGTCCAGCACACGGCGCGCCTGCTGCGCGTTGAAGAGATTGTCGTCTATCTCGCGTGTGTGGGCGATGGCATCCTGCACGGCGGTGCGGGTGATCTCGTGGAAGACTGCGCGGCGCGGCTTCTTCAGTCCAAGCGCATGCTTGAGCGACCAGGCGATGAATTCGCCCTCGCGGTCAGGGTCGGGCGCCAGGTAGACCATCTCCGCGCGTTTGCTCGCCGCCTTGAGATCGGCGATGAGGTGGTCTTTCTTCTCGATGACCACATAGTCTGGCTCGAAGTTCCGGCGCACGTTCACGCCCAGACCCTTCTTCGGCAGGTCCATGATGTGGCCCATCGAGGCGCGCACCTCAAAGTCGCTCCCCAGGAACTTTTCGATTGTTTTCGCCTTGGCTGGAGACTCCACAATTACCAGATTCTTCGCCATCCCCAAAATCACCGCTTCTATGATCAACCCCGCCACGGCGGGGACGCCTTGACCGCGACCATGCGTCCACGCGCCTTCCCGACGAAGGCGCGCCTTCACTCGACCATCCGCAATCCACGCGGGCGCAACAAACTTTGCCGTTCTAACACATTGCGGCAGGCTTGCGCAACATGCCAGGCGGCGTGCCATCGCCAGCCAGGTCTTTCTAAGGCGTCTGTGACAACACGACGGGCGAGCGCCGGTTTAATAACCGTACGGCGCGCGTCCTCACACGTTGTACTTTTCGGGACATATTCACGTAGAATACCATGCGGCGCCGCGATTCCGCCAGACGGGCGGCGACAAGCGCCGAAATGCGATGGAGCGGAGAGGATCGGGTCGTGGCCTCTTGGTATAGAACGTGGCGCGCGCGGGTCGCGGCGCGTGCGCTGGCGCTGGGCGCCGCCGCGCTCGCATGCGGCGCGCTGGCAGTGGGCGCGGCGGCTGGTAGCGCGCCCGTAGCGATGGCCCATGCGGCGGAAACTCCCGTTCAGCAGGCGGTGACGCTCGATAGCCCGGCGGTCGTGCGCATTGTCTCCGCCGTCGAGGCGCGGCTGACGTGCGCGCATTGCGCGACGGACGGCTCGGATATCGTCTCGCCCGCGAGCGGGTCGCCAGCCTTCGCCTATTTCTCCAGCGGCTCGGGCGCGTTTATTACGTCCAGCGGCGCCATTCTGACCGCCGATCATGTGGTGGATCATTCGATGGCCAATCCCGAGGATGTGGATTTCGTCGAGCAGCAGGCCGCGCAAGACATTGCCCAGCGCTACAACTCAACGTCCGCGACGGTCCTCTCGTACCTGCAGAACAATCCGAACAGCGTATCGATTAACTTTGCCACAACCCTCCAGCGTGCTTTTCTTTCGACCGCCTACACCGGCGAGTTGACAAGCACCAGCCGCCTCTACGCGTTTGATATCTCCGCAATCGCGGCGTCTTCGCCGGTGACCAAGCAAGACACTGCCATCCTGCGGCTCAATACCTCGGGCGTTTCTCCCGCTCCAGACTTTCCGTTTCTGACGCTCTCGGACGGCAATGTCCAGACGCTCGACAACGTGACCGCGATCGCCTATCCCGCCGACGCGGACTTGGCGCTCAACAGCAGCGCCGACTTTACCTCATTGCTTGATCCCTCGACGAGCGACGCCAGCACACTCTCAAGCCTCCTCACCGCCTCGGTGAACCCAGGCCAGGTGACGAAGGTGGATACCCAGGGCTACGAAGCGACCGGCATCGCATCGAACGGGTCGAGCGGTGGGCCAGTGATCAATGACCAGGGCCAGGTGATCGGGTTCGTTGATCGCGGCTCTTCTACCGACCGCGTGACTGTTATCATTCCCAGTAGCGTTGTGTCCACGTACGCTGCACAGGTCGGCATTCCGCAAGCGCCACAGGGCCGTTTCATGTCGCTGTGGTCGAGGGCTGTGACCGATTATTATGCGACCGGAACCTGCCATTGGACGAACGCCGCGAGCGATTTCTCGACGCTGAACAAGCAGTATCCACAATTTGGTGGCGCGAGCCAGCTGGCGGATGAGGCGCGACTGAAGGCCGCGGGCGAGTCGTGCGCGACCGGTGGCGCGACGACAACGGGCGGCGCGGGGAGTGTCACATCGGGATTGGCGATCCTGATAGGCTGTGTTGTAGCGTTGTTAGCGATGATCGCGGGTGTGATCTTCCTGATTGTCGCGGTGACGCGGCGCAAGCCCAACTCCGCGCGGGTTGCCGCGCCAGCGGGCCCACCCCTCTATCCGCTGGCCGCGCCTCCAGCCGCACCGCCAGCAGGTTACCAGCCATCAAACGGGCCAGTGTATCCCACGCAGCCAGCGCCGCCCTATCCCCCGGTCGCGCCGCCCACTTCCTACGCGCCGGGCCCGTACGCGCCGCCCGTACCGGCGGCGCAACGCTCCGGCCCCAGCGCGCCCAGAGAGATGACGCGCTTCTGCCCCAGAGGACATGCGGTGCTGGAGCCGGACGGGACGTTCTGCCCGACCTGTGGGGCTCCTATGCCGCCTGTACCCGCCAGATGAGCTCAGCGATGGCGCGACGAACCTCGCTACTGTCGCGTTGTACAGAGTAAAGCGCTCATAGTTGGGCGCAAATCACCCCATGTATGGGAACCCGAGGAGCGAGACGCATGGCGATGAAGACGCCGGGCCAGCGCGGGCCGTGGCGCACGGCGGCGGAGATAGCCGCCATCACAGCGAGCGCCGCTGGCGCGCTGGCGCTGGCGAACCGACTCGCACGACTCGGTGTCGGCGAGCCGGAGCCGCCGTTGCATGGCCAGGCCGGGTATTATCCCTGGACGCATGGCTCCGTTCACTATATTGCCCGAGGGCGCGGGCCGGCGGTTGCGCTGATTCATGGAATATACCCCGGCGCATCCTCATTCGAGTATCGCAAGGTATTTGAGCGCCTTGCGGATCGGTACCGTGTCTTTGCGCTCGATCTGCTCGGATTCGGGCTTTCAGGGAGGCCGGCTGTCACCTACACGCCTGGCCTGTATGTCGAATTGATCGAGGATTTCCTCAGCCAGGTGGTCGGCGCGGCTGATCACCCTGTCACGGTTGTTGCGCCCGGTCTGAGCGCCGCTTTCGTCATTCACGCGGCGGCGCGGCGACCGGACCATTTCAGCGGACTTGCGCTGATCGAGCCGGCTGGCTTGCCAGTGGATGCTCGCGGGACGGGCAGCGCGCTCGCCACGCTGCAACGCGCGTTGCTCCGTTCGCCGCTCCTGGGTGAGGCGCTCTACAACCTTGTCGTCTCGCGACCCGGACTGCGCGCGGGCCTTGGCTACTCGGCTTACAGCGACTTCCGCGCGGTCAGCGATGATATCGTTGATCAGTTCTACACAATGGCGCATCAACCGGGGGCGCGCTTCGCGCCCGCGGACGCGCTGGCCGGAGCTCTCTTCACACCAGTCAGCGCGACCTTCGCCAGCATGACGACGCCCACGCTCATTCTATGGGGCAGGCGCGATCACCGCATGCCGGTAAGCCGGGCTCGCGCGTTCCAGGAACTCCGGCCTGATCTCGATCTGCGCGTCTTCCCGACGGGAGGCTTGCCCCAGGAGGAGGCCCCTGATGCGTTCCTGCGGGCGCTGCTGGGCTGGATGGGCGCTCTCGCGCGGGTATAACCGTCACTTCGGGCGTGCGCTGATCTCGGTGGGGCCGGACAAGCCGTAGATTAGGGTCGGGATGAGCGCTACGATCGCGAAGATGCCGATGGTCAGTAGCGAGACAGCCAGCGCGATCGAAGCCCCTGCGACCCAGCCCCAGCGCTCGATGCGGAACGCGCTGACCATGACGCCACCACAGGCGACTATGACACAGGTGAGGGTGATCGCGAATAGCGCGGCATTTCCGCCGATCAGCGGGCTCCCGTCTGGGACGCCGGTTGAGACGCCACCAGAGGCGATGTAATTTGCGAGCAACTCAACGGAATAGAGCGTGACCGCGATCAACCCTGCCAGCGAGAACCCGAAGATGACCCGATGCCGGGGGCCACGCGCCGCGGGAGCAGGCGGGGTGGTGGGTTGAGGCGCAGGTGGCGGCCATGTTGGTGAGCTCCGCCGCGCAGCAGGCGCTGCTATCGGAGGCGTGGGAGATGTATTGCGCGTTCGCCATCGGACGAGCGCGCCGACCGTGGTCATCACGCCGCCGAAGATTGTGATCACGCTTGCCACCAAATTGATCGTGTTCTGTACATTGAGCGGCATCCGCTACCTCCGTCATCCTCCGCATTTCCACCAGCCCTCTATTGGGCGCAGGGTAGCACACCCCAACGATTCCATCAAGCGGGCGAGACCAGCATGGACCGCGAGAGATAGGACGGAATGCCGGCCTCTCTTCGCATCTAGTCCAGCTTTTGAGCGGGTTGCGCTGTGACCTTGAGCCCGTTCTTCAGACGCAGGGTAATGCGTGCGAATGGCTCCACTTTCCAGCCCGGCGTGACCAGTGGTGTGTAGCGCTGGAGGATTGTGGCGAGGACGAGCCGCATTTCCATCTCGGCGAGCGGCATACCAATGCAGATGCGCGGACCGAGACCAAACGGGAAATACGCCCCGCGTGGCAGCGTCTGACGCAACGCGCTTGTCCAGCGTTCCGGCCGAAAGTTCTCCGGGTCACCCCACACCTCAGGCAGGTGATGCACGACCCATTGTGGAATGATGGCGCGCGTCCCGGCGGCGAACTTGTAGCCGCCAAGCTCGAATGGCTCACGGGCGAAACGGTTGACTGTCCATGCGGGCGGGTAGACGCGCAATGACTCAGTAATGACCGCGTCCAGGTAGGGCAAGCGCGGCAAATCGTCGGGACCGGGCGGCCGACCGCCAACGACGTCTCGCACCTCACTAACCAGCCGCTCATAGACGGGGGAATTTTGCGAGAGCAGGTGGATCGTCCATGAGAGCGCGTTTGAGGTGGTCTCGTGCCCCGCGGCGATGAGTGTCATCGTCTGGTCGCGCGCTTCGCGGTCATTCATGGTCGCGCCGTCCTCGTCATGCGCCGCGAGGAGCATCGAGAGCACATCGCCGCGGTCCAGGCCATCCCGCCGGCGCTGAGCGATGAGCCCATACACGAATTCGTCCAGTTTCTCTCTGGCGGCCATGCCGCGCGCCTGACCACCCCATGGCAGCGCCGGCAGCCCGCGGTCCACGAGGCCGGGCCGCTGATTCTCGATGACATCGGTGAAAAGCTGGCTCAGCGCATGACTCTGTGTCTGGAGATCGAGGTCGAAAAGCGCCTTGACGATGATGCGGAGGGTCAATTCCTGAAATTCGCGTGTGATGTCGAGCTGGGAGTCTGGTCGCCAGGTATCCACCATTTCATTGGTCTGGCTCGTCATAATCTCGGCGTAGCCTTCCACGCGCTTCTTGTGGAAGGCTGGCTGTACGAGGCGGCGCTGGCGGCGATGGATCTCGCCGTCGGTGGTGAGCAGCGCATTGCCCAGGAATCGCTTCATGATCTCACGCTGCGAGCCAGAGTCGAAGGACTGGGCGCCTTCGACGAGGAAATAGTAGGTATATTCGGGCCGCATGAACAGAGTGACAGTCTGGCTCATCATGGTCACAGAAACAATGTCGCCGTATGAGCGTCGCAGACCGCGAAAGAAACTGAGAGGGTCGCGGCGGAACTGCGGCAGGCTGCCAACGACCGGGAAGCCGCGCGGCCCCGGCGGCGACACGGAGGGCGCGAGATGTGTGTTGAGCGGTTCGGTGGTCGTCTTCATGCGCGCTCCCTCCTGGCGCCGGCGCTATCTGTCGTGGGCGGCTCGCGGGTTTCATTGGTATTCAATATTCCGGCCGCTCGCGCACTGCTGTGTTCAATGATAGGCGGGCCGCGGCGCCGGCGCAAAGCGTGATGGCGCTGGCGAACGCGCCACCTGGTTTTGCTGTAACGCAGTTGACTGGGGTACACTCGGCAAAGAGCGGAGGCGGCGGCGCTCCGCCGGGCGCATCTCTGAACGGGAGATATCCCCTCATGATTGACTTCACCCTCACCGATGAGCAGCGAGAAATCCAGCAACTCGCTCACACGTTCGCCGAGCAGGAAATACGGCCCGTCGCGGCGGAGCTGGATGAGAAAGAAGCGTTTCCCTGGGAGCTTGTGCGCAAGGCCGGTGATCTGGGTCTCACGACGTTCGCATTTCCGGAGTCAGTCGGCGGCCTGGGCATCACCGACGAGCTGACAAACTGCATCATCACCGAGGAATTGTCGTGGGGCTGCGCGGGCGTAGCCACGGTGTTGGGCGGCACGCATTTGGCCAGCATACCGATCCTGATCGCGGGTTCCGACGAGCAGAAGCAGCGCTTGCTGCGCCCTGTGGTCGAGCGCAATGGCCTGTGCGCGATGGCGTTGACGGAGCCGGAAGCGGGTTCGGATGTCGCGGCGATGACGACGACCGCGCGCCGCGATGGCGATTACTATATCCTCAACGGGACCAAGCGCTTTATCACGAACGGCGGCATCGCGGATCTCTACGTGGTGTTCGCCACGGTGGACCGCGAGGCGGGGCATCGCGGCGTGACGGCATTCGTTGTGCCGGGAAACGCGCCAGGGCTCAGCGGCGGCAAGAAAGAGAAGAAGCTGGGCATTCGCTGCTCGCATACGGGTGAAGTCATCCTGGAGGACGTGCGGGTGCCGGTGGCGGACCGGCTTGGCGAGGAAGGAAGCGGTTTCCGGCTAGCGATGACGATGCTCGACCGCTCGCGGCCCATGGTAGCCGCCATCGCGCTCGGCATCGCGCGCGCCGCCTATGAGCACGCCCGCGACTACGCCAAGGAGCGCGTGCAGTTCGGCAAGCCAATTGCCGCGAATCAGGGTCTGCAATTCATGCTGGCGGATATGGCCACCAAGGTGCAGGCGGCGCGGCTGATGACCTGGTGGTCGGCGAAAGTGACGGAGACGGGCCGGCCCTATCTTTACGAATCCAGTATGGCGAAGAATTTCGCGTCGGATGTGGCGATGGAGGTCACGACCGACGCGGTGCAAATCTACGGTGGCTACGGCTATATCCGCGAGTACCCCGTCGAGAAGCTTTTCCGCGACGCGAAGATCACCCAGATATACGAAGGCACGAACCAGATTCAGAAAATGGTGGTCGCGGCGCAGTTGCTGAAATAGCGCCTGGTCTGCCGGAAGGAGGCGGAGCGATGCTGGAGGCGCGACTCATCGAGGCCGTGCGCGCGATCGTAGGACCAGAGGGAGTCATCGCCGCTGAAGAGGAGACGCGCACCTACGAATCGGACGGGCTAGCCAGTCTGCGCCAGGCGCCGGAGCTCGTTGTCCTGCCGACCTCAACTGAACAGGTTTCAGCCCTGCTGCATCTGCTGCATCGCGAGCGCATCCCGTTTGTGCCGCGTGGGTCAGGGACCGGGCTTTCCGGTGGCGCGCTGCCCGCGCCCGGGAGTGTGGTCGTAGTGCTCTCGCGGATGCGCGAAATCCTGTCAGTAGACTTGCCCAATCAGCGCGTCGTCGCGCAGCCAGGGGTCATCAACCTCTGGGTGACGCAGCGCGTGGCCCCCAGCGGCTACTATTACGCGCCGGACCCGTCCAGCCAGCAGGTCTGCTCGATTGGTGGAAACATCGCTGAGAACTCTGGCGGCGCGCATTGCCTGAAGTATGGCTTTACTGTCAATCATGCGCTGGGCATGAAAGTCGTTCTTCCTGACGGTGAGGTCGTGGATATTGGCGCGCCAACACTGGACAGTCCCGGCTATGACTTGCCAGGAGTCTTCGTCGGCTCGGAGGGAACGCTTGCCATCGCCACGGAGATCACGCTGCGGCTGATGCGCAAGCCTGAGACGGTGCAGACAGTTTTGGCGGCATTCGAGCATACCGACATGGCTGGTGAGGCAGTCACGCGCATCATTGGCTCCGGCATCATCCCGGCGGCGATCGAGATGATGGACCGGCTGGCGATCGAGGCCGCGGAGGCTGCTGTACACGCCAACTACCCCGATGCCAACGCTGTGCTGATCGTGGAGCTTGATGGCCCGGCGAGTGAAGTGGCGTCGCAACTGGAGCAGGTGGAGACGATCTGCCATCAGGTGGACTGCGTCGAGTTTCGGCTGGCGCGGACCGACGAGGAGCGCGCGCTGATGTGGCGCGGGCGCAAAGCGGCATTCGCGGCGGTTGGGCGCATCAGTCCAAACTACATCGTGCAGGACGGTGTGATCCCGCGCACAGCGCTGCCCGAGATCCTGCGCGAGATCGAGGCGCTGGCCCAGTCGAATGGTGTCCGGGTGGCGAACGTCTTCCATGCCGGAGACGGCAACCTCCACCCGCTCGTGCTCTACGACGAGCGCGAGGCGGGCGCGGAGAGCCGGGCGGAGCATGTCGCTGGCGAGATTCTGCGGGCCTGTGTGGCGCATGGTGGAAGCATTACCGGAGAACATGGCGTCGGGGCCGACAAGAAAGTCTTCATGGCTGAAATGTTCTCCGAGACCGACCTGACCACGCATCAGCTTGTTCGTTGCGCCATCAATCCTGAGAATCTCTGTAATCCCGGCAAGGTCTATCCCACTCCGCGCCTCTGCGGTGAAGCCCCCGGCCACTATCAGCCGCATCCGGTCGAGGTCGCTGGTCTGGGCGAGCGGTGGTAGCGGCGCTGGAGGACCACGCGATGGAGCGAACCGATTTCGCAAAGCTGACCACGCTGCCCGGAAGCCCGCGCGCTGCGACTGAAGCGGACATGGTGGCGGGCGTCAGCGCGCAGGTGGTGGTCGAGCCCGAGACCGAGGAGGCAGTCGCGGACATCCTGCGCTACGCCTCCGCTGAAGGGCTGGCGGTCATTCCGCGGGGTGGCGCGACCCAGCTTGATTATGGCGCGCCGCCCCGGCGCGCGGACATTGTCCTGAGCATGGCGCGACTGAACGGCGTGATTGAGCACGCGCCGCACGACCTGACGGTGACCGTGCGCACTGGCGCGCGGCTGGCAGACTTGCAGCTGATGCTGGGCGAAACGCGGCAGTGGCTGGCGCTCGATCCGCCACTCGCGCCGGGCGCGACCATCGGTGGAGTGATCGCGACCAGTGCGACGGGGCCGCGGCGACAGCGGTACGGTGGCGTGCGCGACCAGATCATTGGCGTGCGCGTGGCGCTGGCTGATGGGATGGTAGCCCGCGGGGGCGGCAAGGTCGTCAAGAACGTCGCGGGCTATGACCTGCCAAAGCTCTATACCGGCGCGCTCGGAACGCTCGGGGTCGTGCTCTCAGCGAGTTTCCGGCTGTATCCCGTCCTACCGTTCTCTGGGTCGGCGCTTGTTGAGGCTGGCGCCCTGGAGTCACTGTGCGCCCTGTCTCTCGCGACTATCGCACGACCGATCACGCCCACCATCATTGACATCTTTCCTGCGACGGCCGCCGCGCCCGCGACGCTCGCCATACGCTTCGAGTCGGCGGCGCGGGAGGCGATCAGCGATCAGATTGAGGTTGTGAGGCGGCTCGCGAGCGAGGCTGGCTTCACCGCGCGACCGCTGAGTGGCGATGAAGAAATAGCATGGTGGCGTGCGCGCGACGCGTGGGCGGCTGGCGCGCCGACTGGGGATGACGCTGAGACGCTGGCGATCAAGGCCAGTGTGCTGCCATCGGACACGGGCCAGTTTCTCGCGGCGCTGGAGGAGGCGGGAGCCGCCTCTGGCGCGACTGCGGATGTACGCTGGCGAGCGCACGCCGGGATTGGTCTGGTCGAGGCGCGAGTCGCTGCGCCGCCGGCAGCGATGGCTGGCTGGGGCGTGACCATCGAGCGCTTGCGCGCGGGAGCCGTCGCCAGGCGGGGAAGCGTGGTGGTCACACGGACGCCCAGCGCGCTGCGCGGGCGCGTCGATCCCTGGGGCCCGGTGAATGGACTTGAGATTATGCGCAGCCTGAAGACGCGCTTTGACCCGCAGGCCACCCTCAATCCTGGGCGGTTCGTGGATGGCATCTGACTGGAGGACGCCGCATGACGCAGACGGGCGAACGACCGGCGAGCGATGCGCCAGTGACGCTGATCGGCTTTGACGCCCATCATGCGCCCGACCCGGAACTTATCGCTGACTGTGTGCACTGCGGCTTCTGCCTCCCCAGTTGCCCGACCTACGCGCTGTGGAGCGAGGAGATGGACTCACCGCGCGGGCGCATCCAGTTGATGAAGATGGTGTCGCGGGGCGAGATCGGCTTAAGTCCGACGGTGTCACGACACTGGGATCAGTGTCTCGGCTGCATGGCCTGCGTCACGGCCTGTCCATCCGGTGTCAAGTATGACCAGTTGATCGAAGCGACGCGCGCGCAAGTGGAGCGTCACGTCGTGCGCTCGCCCGCCGACCGGCTGTTCCGCGAGACGATCTTCCGCCTGTTCCCCTACCCCAATCGCATGCGGGCGCTGCTGCCGGCGCTGCGCGCATACCAGTGGATGGGCGGCCAGCGCCTGACTCGTGGGAGGTTGGGCCGGCGGCTACCGGAGCGACTTCGGGCGTTGGAGGCGGTGGCTCCGCCGATTCAGGCGGCTCCAGAGCCTGTGGCCGAACTCACTCCGACGCGGGGGAGCCGGCGAATGCGGGTCGGTCTCTTGCTCGGGTGTGTGCAGCGCGTGTTCTTCAGTGATGTGAATGCCGCGACGGCGCGTGTGCTGGCAGCGGAAGGCTGCGAAGTCGTCGCTCCCGCCACGCAAGGCTGCTGCGGCGCGCTCTCGATGCACGCTGGGCGCGAGCATGAAGGGTTGACCTTCGCCCGGCGGCTGATCGAGATCTTCGAGCGCGCCGACGTGGAGGTGATCGTGGTGAATGTCGCGGGCTGCGGCTCCAACCTAAAGGACTACGGTCGGTTGCTCGCCGACGATCCGGACTGGAGCGGCCGCGCGGCGGACTTTTCCGCAAAGACGCGCGACATCTCTGAAGTGCTGGCCAGCCTGGAGCCTGTCGCTCCGAGGGGTCCAATACAGGCGCGCGTGGCGTACCATGACGCGTGTCATCTCGCGCACGCTCAGGGCATTCGGAAACAGCCGCGTGACGCGCTGGCGACTATACCAGGACTGGAGGTAGTCACACCTCCAGAGAGCGAGCTGTGTTGCGGTAGCGCGGGCATCTATAATCTCACGCAGCCGGCGGCCGCCGCTGACCTCGGCGCGCGCAAGGCGCGCAACATCCTCAGCCTCGCGCCGGACGCGCTGGTGGCGTCTAATCCCGGCTGTCTGCTCCAAATCAACGCGGCGCTCGACCGGATGGGCGCGCGGCTGCCGACCTTTCACCCGGTGGAGCTATTGGACGCCTCGATCCGCGGCGTGGCGCCTCCTGGACTGAAGGAGTCGAACTAACCGGCAGCGGGCGGAGCGATCAGCGCGCGGGGCTACTGGGGCAGCACTTGAATATCGATCTCGCTGTGGCGTGAGAGGACGACAGCCGTCTCATTCCCCGCCTGCTCGAACCGTAGGCGGCCGGTCTGCCCGCCCACCCGCAAGCCGTGCATCTCCAGCCGGCTGAGCCAGTCAGGGAGCGCCGGGCGGCGTAGCATGAGCTTGCCATGCTCGGCGTCTGGCTGGAAGCCCAGGAGGGCGCTTAGTAGCAGGAATGGCGCGCCAGCCGCCCACGACTGCGGGGAACAGGCGACCGGGTAGCTGGTCGGCGCATAACCGTACTCGCGTGTGAAGCCGCAGAATAGCTCAGGCAGGCGGGCGCCCTCGTAGTGCAGGCTGACGCCATAGAGATTGCCCAGAAGTCGGGCGGCTTCTTCGCTGTAGCCATAGCGAGCGAATCCTGACCCGATCATGGCTGTGTCGTGTGGCCAGACTGACCCATTGTGGTAGCTCATGGGGTTGTATCGCGCCGCCTGAGACGAGAGGGTCCTAATACCCCATTCTGTATAGAGGTCGGGACTCATCAGGCGCTTGACCACCGATTCGGCCTGATCGGCGCTGGCGATGCCAGCCCACAGGCAGTGCCCGGCGTTTGACGCCACGACTTTGCAGGGGTTCTTCGCCCCATCGAGCGCCAGGTAATACGTGCCCTCGTCAGGCCACCAGAATCGCTCCGAGAACGCTTCGCGCAGGCGCTCAGCGCGCTTCAGCCACCTGTCGCGCTCGTCGGGAATCTCCAGCCGGTCCGCCAGGTACGCGATGGCATGGAATGCGGCGTAGGCGTAGGCTTGCGCTTCGCAGAGGGTGATGGGCCCTTCCGCGAGCTTCCCGTCCGCATGTGAGATCGCGTCCCAGCTGTCCTTCCAGCCTTGATTGACCAGGCCAGCGCTCGAAGAGCGCTGATATTCGATGAAGCCGTCACCGTCCCTGTCGCCAGAGGTCACGATCCAGTTGGCGGCGGCCAGCGCATTTGGCCAGAGCCGTTGGAGGACGCGCATGTCGTTTGTCCAGCGGATATAGCGTTCGAGCAGGATGAGGAAGAGCGGTGTCGCATCCACTGTCCCATAATAGGGAATAAACGGGATCTCGCGTAGATTGGCAAGCTCACCTGAACGCAACTCGTGCAGGATTTTGCCGGGCTGTTCCTCGGTAAACGCATCTTCATTCTGTCCCTGGCGGGCGGCGAGGAACGTGAGTGTACCGCGCGCGATGTCCGGGAACCATGGCAAGAACTCCAGACTGGTAATGAGTCCATCGCGGCCGAAGGGGCAGACATACCACGGGATGCCGCCATAGGGATACAGGCCCTGCGGCGTCCGGGCGCACATCATGGTCAGGTCATGGATGCCGCGCATCAGCAGGTGGTTGAAGAAGGTGTTGTCGCTAACAAGCGTGGGTAACTGGCGCTGGCGCAGCGAGGTTTCATTGCCTGATTTCGATTCAGGCCAACGCTGGATTTCCGGGGTTTTCGGGCTTCCCTCCCAGAGCCGGGTCGTGATCCTCACCTCAGCGGGAGCGCCGTCGCGGAGAGTGATTCGCCACAGGGCGGCGGTCGCCCCGGCAGATCGCGGATTCTCTCCGGCCATGACAGGCCGAATGTCCGTGGCTGGCGGATCGAATTCGATACGTGTCTCCCGAGCCACATCGTCGGCGCCGAGATACCCAAAGATGATGGCGTCATGGGCGATTTTCGGTTCGTCGATCTGCCCGGCGCGCTTGCGCTGGAAACCGCGTATCTCGAATATGTCGCGAAAGTCCGCGCCGAGGAGTAGGCCGAGGGTAATCTCCAGTGGCGTGTCATTATAGCTGGTTAGCGTCAGGAGCTGGATCATTGTGCGACCGCGCAGGATAAGGCGCCGCCGCAGATGCGCGACTCCATACAGCGCCTCCGCGCCATTTTCCTCAGAGAGCGCTGGATTGGTGAGGTCAATGTGGCACATGCCTTCCTCATCTGAGATCGAGTGGGAAAGGCCTGTCCAGGGCACACCGGACACATACAGGTCGGCAGTCCGCAGCATCCGCATGCCATGCCAGTAGAGGCCTGTGTCCTGTTCCGTCAGGGGTAAGTCTCCACGGGTATCCGCTACGAGAAAGGTTTCGCCGAACTTGAGCTTTATCTTGGCGACGCTGGCGGTCGCCTCGCCGTGCAGCACATAGGGGTCGGCTGCCGTCGGAAGCGCCGTATGCGCGGTAGATCTTGTGTCGTCGAATGGGCGCCTATTCATTTCGCTGATACCTGCTCGAGGGGTTACTCTGAGGCGGCGTCGAATTTTGATGAGTTTGGGTAAAATCAGGTAGTTCGAGCGACGTTCTCCGCCTTGGCGGTGTAGGGGCGCTGGTGATGACCTTGTAGACCTCAAGATATTTGCGCGCCATGTGACTGGCGTCAAAGCGTTCCTGCGCCCAGGCGCGGCACCCGGCGCGTGATATGCTCCCCACTTGCCGCGCGACCTCAGCCAGTTCGTCGTCGGTCTCCCGCATGAATCCAGTGATACCGTCCCTCAGCAACTCAGGCGCCGAGCCTTGTGGGCAAGTGAGTACCGGAAGACCGCAGGCCAGCGCTTCAACGAATACAAGGCCGAACGGCTCATTCCAGCGGATCGGCAGCAGAAGCGCCAAAGCGTCTTTCATCAGCGCCCGCTTTTTGCGCTCATCGACCGGTCCCAGATACTCGATCAGTGGGTTGTCGAGCAGCGGCATGACGCTGCGGTCGAAGAACCCGCGGTCCTTGGGGTCAATTTTCGCCGCGATCTTGAGCGGGATACTGCATTGCTGGGCGATGTGGATAGCGCGCTCTGGCCCTTTTTCTGGGGATATGCGTCCCACAAAGAGCAGGTATGCGCCTGGACGCTCGCCGAACGGGTACGACTGCGTATCGAGACCGTGATAGACCGTGGCGACCCAGTTGAGGTTGGGCGCAGGCGCCCGCTGGTTTTCACTGATCGAGACGTAGTTGAGTCCGGAAAATGCATTGAGGGCTTCCCGGTAGGCTGGAAGCTCAAGCGACATGTGCAACGTGAAGACGGTCGGCGCCTCCCGATGTATGGCCGCGAATGGCGCGGCGACGCAGTCGAGATGGGAGTGGATTATATCGAACTCGCTGGCCCGCGCATAGACATTCGCGAGCATGGCGACGTGCGCCGCGTCGGCCTCGAATGGATGGCTGAACCCGAGTGGTCGCGACGCGCCCGCGACGAGACGAGCGGCTGTGCGCGAGTCGCCGGTAGCGAACAGAGTCACCTCATGTCCCCGCTGTACCAGTTCTTCAGTCAGCAGTGAGACGATACGTTCCGTGCCGCCATAGGCGCCGGGTGGAGTTGATAGATAGAGCGGCGCTACCTGCGCGATACGCATGGTCCCTCCCTGGAATCGAGCGCTTTTCCGCGCAGTCGTACTGTCCCAGTGGCCAGTCTGACGGTCAGCCGGGAGCGACGCCGATACCCATATTCGCGGAGCGCGGGAACTCCCGACGGGATGGCGTGCGCGATGTGGAGGCGTAACGCAAAACACGGGCCAATGAGGCGTGACGCTCAGGCGTGAGAATGCCCGGCGGAGTGGCTGTGTCCGCTGTGGGAGTGTTCGCGCGGGCGCTGGTCAGGGGTCATGTCGCAGTAGAGGCTATCCGCCATGCCAGGGTCGCAGGCGCAGAATCCATCGTGCGCTTCGTGCAGGTCGCTCTCCAGTTGGATGGTCGTGTGGCTGATGCGATAGCGCTGGCGGAGCATGTCACTTACCTGGTCGAGGATTGCCGCGCTCTCGCTAGGTGGGATATCGGCGATGACCGCGTGGCAGGAGAGCGCGCGCAGCCCAGCGGTGATTTGCCAGATGTGCAGGTCGTGGACCGCGCGTATGCCCGGGACCGCGCAGATGTCGCGCGCGACCGCGGGTGTCGAGACGTCGCGCGGCGTGGACTCCAGCAGGATATCGCCCGCCTCACGAATCAGCCGCGCCGCGCCGAAGGCGATCAAGACGGCGATGGCGACCGAGATGATCGGATCAACCCAGGTCGCGCCCGTCATGGCGATGATGACCGCGCCGATGACGACCGCGACCGAGGCGCCCACATCGCCGAGCGCGTGCAGCATCGAGGCGCGCGCGTTCAGGTTGTCGCTATCGCCGTGAAGCCGGCTGATGATGTAGAGGTTGACCGCGACGGCGATGGCGGCCGCTGCAATCATAATCCCAGGCTGCACCGCTTCAGGCGCATGCAGGCGCTGCCAGGCCTCGACCGTTACCGCAATGGCGATAGCGATGAGCGTCAGGCCGTTCGCCAGGGCGACGACGATGCCGACGCGGTGGTAGCCGTAGGTGCGGCGCTCGTTGGCGGGCCGTTCGGCTTGCGCAGCCGCGAACCAGGCTAGCCCTAACGCCACAACGTCGGTGAGGACGTGAGCGGCGTCGGAGAGCAAGGCAAGGGAGTGGGAGGCGAGGCCGCCTATTAACTCGATGAGCAGCATCGCCGCGGTCAGCATGAAGCCAAGGCGCAGCGCCTGCCGGGTGAGCGCGTGGGTGTGCCCGGCATGGGCGCCCGCGTGTCGCGTCCCGGTTTGAGACACCGCGCCATCGCTGACCATCGTTTCCTCTGCATTCCTCCCGACCGGCGCTGTGACCCGGAGCGGGACCTACACGACTTCTGTCTACTCGCAGTATACCACCGGGCGATTTATAGGCAGATTTGGCGCCATCCCGTGTCAGCTATTCAGGCTAAGCACCATTTGCGGCGGCGTGATCTCATGGTCGTCGCGGATCGAAATGACCGACGTGCCGACAGCGAAGAATTCGATCACGTGGCTGTCCCACCCATGAGACGATTCCTTGATCTGTGTGCCGGTGATGCCATCAGCGCCCAGGTTTTCGGCTTCAGCCTGCATCCGTTCCATCGCCAGCTCGCGCGCGTCGTAGATCGCCTGGGTGAAGTTCTCCATTTCGGCGTTGCGCCCCATCGTCTTGAACCACTGCCCCAAACCGCGGTAGGCGACATGATAGACGCAGTTGCCCATGGTCAGGCCCAGAGGGCGGTATCCCGCCGCCAGCAGCGTGCGAAAGTCCTGGCCGGAGAGGTCGCTGGTGAAGGGTTTGCCGAACTTGGTGCGGTGGCTGACGCCGTCGCGCGAGCGCACGGCCGTGCCGATGGCGATAAACTCCGCCAGGTCGGCTCCCCACTCATAGCGGCCCACATCCAGACGCACGCCGACGATTCCGTCAGCTCCAAGCGCGTCGGCCTCCGCTTCCATGCGGGCCATCGCCAGCTCGCGCGCGCTGTACATCGCCTGGGAAAGCACGGTCAGTTCCTGGCTGACGTTGAAGTAGCTCTGCTGGTAGCCGATATGATAGATGCTCGAGCCGACGACCATGCCGATGGGATCGAAACCCGCTTCTTTCACCAGCAGGAACTCGTTGACCGAGAGATCACTGGTGAACAGCCCTTTGCGACCGTCGCCCCCACGCATGCGCTGAAGTCGCTCTATCGCGTGCTGGGGCATGGTCACGGGCGCGGATGACTGATCCGGCTGTACCCACTGTCCCTGCTGGTCCTGCTGGCCGCTCTGGCCCTGGGGCTGTTTTGGCATCTCGACGCGCTCCCTCCAGCCGGGCTTCACTTTCCCGGTCTCTGTTGTGACGTGTTTTCCGGGTCGCCATTCAAGACTGATCGCCGCGTTGTCGGACTCATGCCAGAAGACGTTGTAGTGCGATGCGGTCTTGCAGGCTGGCCCGAGCCAGATCCGCCAGACTCGCGGAGAGGTCTTCGATCCACTGATCAAGTGGCGCCGATTCGCTCTTGAGCGCGATGCCGCGCACGGTGTGCGTTCGCGAAGCGGAGAGCGCGCCGCTGGGGTCGGCGGCGATTGCGAACTCCCAATCGCCGAGATTGACGGCAATGTGGCGCACCGGATGTCCATGCGAGAAGAGTCCGCCACTGCGCTCGATCCGGACCCGATGTGGGAGTGCGCCGCCGAGCTTGGTAGCCAGCGCCTCCATGAACGCCACCGTATCCCCCGCGTCGGCGCGCAGAGATGCCGCCAGTATCTCGAAGCCCAGGCCGTCGCCCATCAGGGATGTTTCGTCCTCACCGGCCATCCGCCGTCTCCTCCTCGCCCGCTTCGCGGCGCTTACTTATCGAGAAACAGGATCATGCCCGGTGGCGCTGGCGTCTGCGGGACCGGAGCCGCCACAATCGCCGTGCCAATCGCAAACATATCTACGGCGAAGAGCCGCCAGTGGTACTGCGGCGGGCCGGCGTCCTTGTCGTTGAGCTCCTCCCAAAACTCGGCGTCACCTTTCGAGAGGGTCGGCTGCATCTCGACGCGCATACCGACGACACCCTCGGCTCCCAGTTCGCGCGCTTCCTGAGTCATGCGATTCATCGCCAAGTCGCGGGCCATGTAGACGCCATCGGTGAAGAGCGAGATTTCCTGGTTATAACCGCTGTTGGCGGCTCCGGCCGCAAACGAGCCCGTCCAGCCGAACTGCCAGCCGGACATGCGCTGGAAATCCCAACCATTTTGCCATGTGCCGTATACCGAGACGCCCATCACCAGGCCGAGTGGGCGGTGGCCGCTTTTGAGCAAGGTTGCAAATTCCTGGCCGGAGAGGTCGCTGGTGAAGGGCTTGTTGAATTTCGTGCGGTAGGCGCCGGGTTTGCGCGCGCGCACCGCAGTGCCGATGGCCATGAACTCCGCGAGGTCTGCGCCCCAGTCATACTTGCCGACGGTGAGGCGCACGCCGATGACACCGTCGGCTCCGAGCGCGTCAGCCTCGCCTTCCATGCGCGCCATCGCCAGCTCGCGCGCTTCATATTTCGCCTGGGTGAGCGTCTGAAGCTCGCCGCTGTCGCGCGGGACGTTATACCCGAACCCGCTATAAGACGACCACATGGGCTGCCAGCCAATGTGATAGATGCTGGAGCCGATGACCAATCCGAGTGGCTCGAATCCGGCGTCGTGGAGCAACGCGAGCTCACTCACCGAGAGGTCGCTGGTAAAGAGTGATTTCTTGCCGCCCTCGCCGCGCAACTCATCCAGGCGCTCCTTCGCATCAGGCGGAAGCTCCTGAGGGCCATTGCGCTGGTCGAGGGGAACATCGGGGTCCGGGCCTGAGCTTTTCGCGCCTTTTGCCATCGCCGCGCTCCTTCCGGTCGCTAGTCGCTCCATCACCTGCCAGGAGTTAGCCGTCGCATCGGTGGCCGCGCTGGCATTGTACATCGGGGCGGCCACCGGTGTGGCGCGATCAGGGCGCTAATGGCGCGCCGCACACGCGGCAGAAGTTCGCCGTAGGGGTGGATGTCAGGTGACCGTTGACGCAGTAGCGCGCGCGCTGAGCGTCGCCTGACGGCATGACGGGCGCTGGAGGCGCCCACACAGGGGCGGGCGCAATCGCCCAGGAGCCGGAGAAGTACGCGGGGGCCGGCGCGGGGGCCTGTGGAAGTGGGTTGCGGAAGGGATGGATGAGGTACGACAGGAGCGCCAGCACGAGCGGGCGCACCTGGGCCGATGCGCCCTGTTTTTCGCGCGCGACGGCTTCGCGCAGGAAGAAGCGCATCAACCAGCTCCCGATAATCGCGGCAATGAGCATGCCGGGAACTCCAAGTCCGTCCCACAGGCCATGCAGGATCACCACGGTGGCGAACGCGAAGAGCATGCCGAAGGTCAGGTTGATGCTGCGCTGGCCGCGGTCGCGCCAGAACGCGCCGACTACAATCGCTGTCCAGGTGACGTGGCCGAAGATCGCCAGCAGACCGCGCAGAAGCAGCACGGTATTCAGGGCGCCTACGCCCTGACCTGCGCCAAACCCGCCGAAGTAAGCGCTCAGCGCGTAGCCAATGGTCTCGAGTGTGGCGAAGCCAGCGCCAGCGGCGGCGCCCAGGATGACGCCATCAATCTCACTATGCAACTTGCGATTGAAGATGAACCAGATGACGGCAAGCGCCTTGCAGGTCTCCTCGATCAGACCTACCAGCATCGCGCTGGTGAATGATTCGTTGCGGACGAAGATGGTCTCGAGGACCAGCGCCAGCGTGACGCCGAGCGCCGCGCCACTGAGGAACGTGACCCACGGTATCCAGCGCGGCATGTCCGCGAGATAGTCACTATCCCAGCAGTAGATGAAGAAGGTGACTGGCATGAGCGCGGCGGCGACGGGCACCACCAGGAAGAGGGCGGACGAGCCGACAGGCCCGTTAAGCAGATATTCTGAGATGGCCAGGAGGATGGCTCCGGCGAGAAATACCCGCCAGTAGCGCTTGCGCCACTCCGCCGCGAACCAGGACTGGAATCGCGATCCGGCGGACGGCGCGACGCCAGGGTGCTGGAATGGTGGCGGGATGGGGATCGCGCCGGCGGTCGTCGCGGCCGCGCGCTGTGGAATGGGCGGGATGATCGGCGCGGCGGCTGGCCACTGGGAGGCGGCGCCTGGCGTCGCGGCCCGGCCAGCGCCGCCCTGCAGCGCATAGAAGGTCATATCGGTATGGCCGACGCGGATGACCTGGCCCGGCACGAGGGACGCGCGACCCGCGATGCGCGCTCCGTTGACGTAGACCCCGTTCGTCGAGCGCAGGTCCTCGATCTCGTAGCCGGTCGCGGTCCAGTAGATCACGGCGTGGACGCGGGAGGCGTAGGGGTCGTCGAGGACGATGTCATTCGTGGAGAGCTTGCCGATGTAGGTGGCAGGCTTGAAGAGAGGCGCTTGTGAGCCGTAGGCGCGCACGCTGCGCCATGCGCTGCCCTGAATCACGAGTGTCGCGGGGAAGGGTGGGAGCGGTGGACTGGCGGTCGGCGGGAAGTTCGGAGCGCTCAGCGACATTCGGTCGTCCTCCTCACTGACTTGGGATCCGGCGCGCTCATTCTATCAGAACGAGGCGAGGAAAGTGGAGGATGGCGAGGAGGCGGCGCGCAAAAGCGCGACACTACAGGTGGTGAAAGATGATTGGCCACATCATGAAGATGAGGAAGACCACGACATGCCCGATGCCAATGATGACCATGGACCAGAAGATGACCCGGTTCCACTCAGAGTCATCCAGTTCTTCCCAGTAGCGTTCCTGCCACCATTTTGCGCGGTTGGCTGGCCCTCTCTGGCTGGCGACGAGACCGACGGCAATGCGAGTGCGGAGGGCGGGGCGCAGCGTAGAGCGCTCAAGCTCAGCCTGGACGGCAAGGTTACAGGGCGCACAGATCAACCACGACTGGCGCGGATCGGGCGCATCCTCGCTCTCCGTCAGAAAATACGCCTTATGCTCCAGTTTGCGCTCGCAGATCGAACAGCGGCGATGAGCCGCCATGTGTTGGCTCTCGAAGTTGATGCCGTGGGGATGGAGCATGCGGCCCATGATCGCGTCACGCCTCCGATGCAGTGCGCTTCCACCTTGCGCGTCGCACGTCTCCGTTTACCAGGATTGACTCGCCGCTCGCCTCCGATTGCATTTCCTGTTATCCTCCAGGGGCGTGGTTGATAGAGGTAAGCATAACACGCATTGAGAAGGTTAAACGAGCGTCAATCGCGTAGCAGCGCAAGTGGGGCGCCGCAGGCGCATTCGCTTCCACCGGCCGTTTGTGTGAACTGGTTCACTGCGCGCTGGTGGGAACTTATGCGAGGATGGGCGCGTCTGAAACAGTGCGAAGCCATCGGAGTAGCGAGTCGCGGAAACGCTCAGGATAAACGCAGGTCGGCGCCGGAAACGCGTGTGGTACACTTTGCGTGAGTGGCGGGCTTCCCGGGCGCGCCGAATGGCCAGCGCGCTTGACATGCGACGCGCCGCACGTATAGATTAGGCGTGCGGCGGTCGCCTGCGGGTGGCGTCGGGTGTGGCTTGCCGTTTGCACTCATTTTCTTACCTGCTGAACCCGTGTTTGTCACCCCGGCGATCCGCTGTCATCACCCGCGCTGGCCGGCGCGTGTGGCGCGGCGAGGCTCCCTGGTCGAGTCGCCCCGCGTGGGCTGAGCCGCCTCGCTGTCGCGCGCTGTGAGCCACAGTATGCGCAATGGCCGCGGTTGGGAGATGTATGGAACCGTCAGACCTCATTAGCGGTCGGTACCGCCTCGGCGAGCCCATCGGTCGTGGTGGCATGGCTACCATCTACCGGGCGACGGACGAGCACATGATGGACCGCCCCGTCGCCGTTAAAGTGCTGCGCGAGGTCTACAGCAGCGACCCCAAGTTTGTGACGCGCTTCCAGCGCGAGGCCCGCGCGGCCTCCGCACTCCAGCACCCCAACATCGTCCAGGTCTTCGACTACGGCCAGAGTGGCGACGCGTACTACATCGTCATGGAGTTCATCGATGGGATGGATCTGCGCCGCTATCTGAAGCGGCGTGGTGTCCTGCCTATTGAGCGTGGTGTGCAGATCGCCCGGGATGTCGCTCTAGGTCTGGGCGCCGCGCACAGACGCGGTATCGTCCATCGCGATGTCAAGCCGCAGAACATTATGTTGAACGACGAAGGCGTGGTCAAACTGACTGACTTCGGCATCGCCAGCATGTACAAGGACGCGGACGCGGAGCGCCTGACGACGACCGGCATGACGCTGGGAACGGTGCAATACTACGCGCCGGAGCAGGCTCAGGGCGAGATCGTGCGTCCGTCGGCGGATATTTACGCGCTGGGCATCGTGATGTACGAGATGCTGACGGGGCAGACTCCCTTCGATGGCGATACGCCGGTCGCTGTGGCGATGAAGCATATCCAGGAGATTCCTGAGCCGCCAAGCGCGCTGAATCCGCGCATCCCGCCCGCATTGGAGCGCATTATCATGCGCTGCCTGGAGAAAGACCCACAGGCGCGTTTCCGTGACGGTGACACGCTGGCCGCGGCGCTGGACAACTTCCTCCGCGCGCCCGCGCGGCGGCCCGGTGTGGCGAGTGGCGCGAATGAGGCCATTGGCGGGTTCGGGCCGTATGGCGCCAGCAACCCCAATATGGCGCGCTCCGGCGTCGCTTCTGGCCCACGACCCGCGGGCTATCCGGGTGGACAGACGCCAACGAGTGGGCCTCGCAGTGGCCCGCGCGGGCCAATGTCGGTCAACGGGCGGCCCGGCGTCGGCATGGGCGGAATGGCTGATGATCCCACGTATGACGATCTTGGTGGACCCTATGGCCAGCGCGGCGGTTTCAATGACATGGGCGCGCCGCCGCAGGGGCCGGTGAACCCGACTCGGCCGTGGGACACTCCGGATGGTACGAAGCCGCGCTGGCCTGGCACACAGCCGCCGGCTCCCCCGAAGCGCAATGTCGCGTTGATCGCCTCCACCATCGCCGCCGCCGTGGTGCTGCTCGTGGTGGGCTGCTTCCTTGCGTTCTCGCTGACCAACGGGTTGAACCTCTTTGGCGCGAGCACTCCGACGGTGACCCCCATTCCGAACGAGACTGTGCCCAATATCGTAGGCATGACATGCGACGAAGCCACCACGCAGTTGACGACGACCCATCTGACGCTGAACTGCACGGCGGTTGCCAGCACCAAACCCGTCAACCAGATCATCGCGCAGTCTCCTGCCGCGGGATCAATCCTCAAAGCCGGCCAGGTCGTCCAGGCGCAGTATAGCAACGGCCAGGGGACTGAGCCGATTCCGCAGCTTGCCAATAAGTCGTCAGGTGACGCGTGCAACTTGCTGCAAACCATCCAGTTGACCTGCCAGTTCCAGCTCCAGTACTCGAGCTCGGTCCTGAGTGGCAATGTCATCAAGAGTGATCCAGTGGCTGGGAGCATGGTCAAGCCGGGTACGACGGTCATTCTCTACGTGAGCCAGGGCCCGCAGCCAACGGCTACGATCGCGCCCACCGCGACCGCCTCGCCCACACCGACCTGCGTGCCAGTCACACCCACGCCGACACCTGGTGGGTCTGGCTGCTAGGCGTCCCCGCTTACCGCATCGCCGGGTGGCGCGTAGAATGATGAGAAAAGGGGCGCTCCCCCAAGCTCTTCACCTATGCCCCGCCCGCGCGATGGAAGAAGGTCACTGCGCATGCCGCGTCCGCGCATTTTCGACGCTGAAGGGTTTGTGCTCCGCCGCACCGATTACGGTGAAGCGGACCGTATCCTGACGCTCTTCACGGCGACGTATGGCAAGATGCGGGCGATCGCCAAGGGCGTGCGCAAGACGACCAGCCGCAAGGCCGGCCACCTGGAGCCGTTCACTCGTACAGAGATGCTGCTCGCCAGCGGTCGCGATCTGGCCATCATCACCCAGGCCGATGCGCGCGAGCGATTTGAGCGCCTGATGGGCGATTTCTGGACTGCCAGCGCGGCGTGGTATGTCGCGGAGCTCATCGACCGCTTCCTCGAGGATGAGGACCCCCACCCCCGGCTCTACGCGTTGTTCGTGGAGACATTGCGGCGGCTAGATGAGCTGGCTGGCAGCGAGGACAGCGCACGCGGCTGGATGGCGCTGCGCTACTTCGAGTTGCGGCTACTCGGCGAGCTGGGCTACCGTCCCGGCCTGCAGACCTGCGTGAACTGCGACCAGCCCTTGCGCCCCGAGGACCAGGGGTACAGCGCGGAGACGGGCGGCGCGGTCTGCCCAGACTGTATGCGCTACGGCGCGCGTCCGCTCTCGCTCACCGCCCTCAAGGTTCTACGCCTGCTCCAGGGCACGGCCTGGGACGCTTTGCCCCGCGTACGTCTGGACGCCGCCCTGCGCGCCGAGATCGAGGCGACACTCCAGGCGACGCTGCGCTACCACCTTGAGCGCGACCTCAAATCCTGGGTGTTCTTGCAGCAGGCGGCGCATTCCTAAAATCGTTGTTGGCTTGACGCCTCAACTACTGCGGATTACCGCGATTCAGGATTCGCGGAAGAAGGCGGAGCCAATCACCCAGCCGAGCCAGCCCAGGAGCGCAAAGAGGGTGAATGCGAAGAGCAGCGTTTGCAGATGCGTCGGGTCCAGCCAGAAGGGCGGGCCGAAGTGGCTGGTCGCGTAAGGCACAGCGGGTTGCGTAGCGGTGGCGCGCGTCGGGGGAACGATGGTGTTGGTGGGGGCGAGCAATGGATTGCTGGCGATGAGGAGCGCAGGAAGCATCGGGAGGACGGCGAGGGTGACACCGAGCTGCCAGTCCGCGCAAAACGCTCCGATGAAGAGAGGCGCCGCAAGCATGACGATGCCGAGGATGACAGCGAATGGGGGCGTCACTGGTTGGGCGGCGGTACCACAGGCGCTGGTGCAGCCATAGAGACTGCCGCCGGTGGCAAAAGAGGAAACCGTGAGCGCCAGACACACCGTCTGAATGGCCGCAACCACGAGCGCCACGGTACGAACACCTCCCGGCCGTTTGACTTTCAGGCGCATGGACCAGTGATCTTTAGAGCGCGGTTGGGCGGAGTATGACATGAGCGCCTCCTGTGACAGGACACCTTGAGAGGTGAAGATGATTGCCCCGGACACTGGTGTGGCGTGCGTCAAGACAAGTATGCAGTGTGACTTCCGCGGAGGTCAACCGGCCTAGCGCGAGTGGGGCATTCGGGCCGCGAGAGATGGCGGCGCAGCCCAGGAGCATGATGGAAGGGTTAGCGCTCGCTTTGGCGCGATTGCAGGGTCTCCTCAACTGATATAAATCGCTGGGGTGAAGATGGCCTGGAGGAGGCGGCCGGCGTCGTGGCGGACGTAGGTGTCCTGGTAGACGGCGAGCAGTGAGTCAATCACGACCTCAGGGGCGAGGCGGCCGAGCTCAGCCTCGTCAGGCTCGACGGGATACTGGCCGTCTGACTCGTAGCGCTCGCGCAGATGCTCGGGGAAGACGCCGTCATGGACGACGACACGGTCTACGCGGCCACCGAGATAGCTGTTGACTGTGCGGACGAAGTCGGAGGCTTTATAGCCGTCGGTCTCGCCATGCTTGGTCATCAGGTTGCAGACGTAGACCTTCTGCGCGTCGGAGGCGCGCACGGCCTCCGCGATGCCATCCACGATGAAGTTGGGCAGGATGCTAGTGTAGAGGTCGCCGGGGCCGATGACGATCACATCGGCGCGGCGGATGGCGCGCAGCGCCTCATCGCAGGCCGGGGCGGGCTCCATGAGGCGGATACGCTTGATGGGCGAGAGCGGGCCTGGGTTTCTGGCGCCGCGAGTGTCAATCACCGTCTCGCCCTCGATGGATGTCCCGTCCTCCAAGTCGGCGCAAAGCGTGGCATGAGCCAGGGTCACAGGCGCGACTTTGCCGGCGGTGTCGAGCAGTTGCTGGGCGTCCTCGATGGCGTGCAGCAGGTTGCCCTTATTGATTTCTTGCAGGGCGGCGAGGATCAAATTGCCCAGACTGTGGCCGGCGATGCCCGGTTGGTCGTGATTGGAGGTGCCGTTGGATGGCCTGGAAACGCCGTTGGCGGCGGGGTCGCCGAAGCGGTGGGCGAAGATCTCGCGCCAGAGCGGGCCTTTGCGCGAGAGCGCCACGAGCGCCTGGCGCAGGTCGCCTACAGGGAGCGTGCCGAACTCGTCCATCAGGCGCCGCGAGCTGCCGCCACTATCTGACATGGTGACGACAGCGGTGACACTGCATTCGTGGCGCTTGAGCGTAGAGAGCAGGGCGAAGGGACCAGTACCACCGCCGATCGTGACGATGTGTTTGTCGCGGAGATTCAAAAGGGCATGTGATCGCTGCTCATTTGTCCACTGCATGATGTCGCCCAATCTCCTTTAGCATTCCGCTCCGCATCCCTGACAGTATACACAGCGCGCCGCGAATCACAGGAAAAACAGGACTGGGCGCCCTCCCCGCGCTGGTCTACACCGTCGCAAGGCGGGCGCCCAACTGAACTACTGGCGCAGCTCGGCGCCGAAGCGCTGACGCAGCAGCGCGACAATCGTCGCCTGCGCTTCCTCGACCTCCTGTGCGGCGAGTGTGCGGTCGGGCGCGCGATAGGTCAACGTGTACGCCAGGCTCTTCTTGCCGGACGGAATGCCCTCACCGGTATAGACGTCGAATAGCTCGACATCGGGCGTGAAGGCGACTCCGCTCGAGCGGATGGCCTCGGCCACAGCGGCCTGTGGCGTCGCGGCGTCTACGACCACCGCGAGGTCGCGCTGCGCTACGGGGTAGCGCGAAATGGAACGCGTGCGGATGCGCTGAGGCGCAGCCAGGTAGAGGCGCTCCAGGTCGATCTCCATGACATAGACCCGACCGCTCAGGTCGAAGCGTTCCGCGACTTCCGGGTGAAGCTCACCGAGCGCCCCTAGAGCGAGCCATGCGCCCGATTCGTCCAGAGCGGTTGCACTCTCCGTAACGCCGCGCCGCTCCGGGACGACATGCGCCTCCAGGATGGCGCAGCGGCCGGGATGGAAGCTCGGCTGGCGCGCCTGTGTGAAGCGATATCCGGTGACTCCCAGGCCGTTCAAAAGCGCTTCAGCGACGCCCTTCAGATCGAAGAAATCGGCGTCGCGCTCGCCAAGCCAGCTCTGGGCCAGCGGACCACTGATTCCGACTGAGACGGTGCGGCGCTCGTCAGCCAGGCCGTCTCCCGATGTCAGCGCCGGGGTGAGCAGGTAGCGGCGGCCAACCTCGAAGAACCACAGGCCCGCGCGTGACGTCTTGACGTTCGCACGCAGGACGTTGAGCAGGCCAGGAAGCAGCGTCAGCCGCAGCGAGTCCATATTGGCGCTCAGCGGGTTCCGAATCGTGATGGCGGGCAGCTTTTCCGCCAGCGCCTCGATGCGCCGTCGCTCGATGGCCTGTGGCCGCGTGGCTGTGAGCGCCTGACTGGCGACCGTATTGTCAGCGGCGCCCGCCAGCGAGGCCGGGTCGCTGAGAAGGCGCTCCTCGCCGGGCGCGCCCGCGGGCAGCAGTTTCGCCATCAACGGGCGGTTGACGAGTGAATACGTGCGTACTTCGGTGAGCCCCGCCCCGAGCAGCAGGTCGCGGATCTGGTACTCGCGCCAGAACCACGGCTCATCCTGCCAGGCGGGCAGTGGCCCCTCAGGGATGCTGCTCGGGATGCGGTCATAGCCGGCGATGCGGGCGATCTCTTCGACGATGTCCGCGCTCTCCTCAACGTCATGCCGCCAGCTCGGCACAGCCACGCTCAGGAGCGCCGCGCCGTTGGCGTTGGGCGCTTCCTCTACCTCGAAGCCGAGCCGGCGCAGCGCATCCGTCGCCTCTGAGAGTGTGACGGTCATGTTCGTGAGCCACTTGACCTGCCCGAGGTCGAAATCAATCACTCGCCGTTCCGACCGCGCCTGTTTGGCGAAGACGTCGACATGGCCGGGCGCGACCTGACCACCGGCGAGTTGGGAGATGAGTTGGGCGGCGCGGTCGAGCGCGACCGTCGTGAGCGCGATGTCGGGGTTCTTCTCGAAGCGGCCCGACGCCTCGGTGCGCAGCGCCAGCGCCTGTGAGGTCCGGCGGATATTCGTCGGGTTCCAGTGCGCCGCTTCAAGGATCAGATTAACTGTCCCGTCCCAGACCTCAACGCGCTCACCGCCGAAGATGCCGGCGATGACGTTGGGGCCGGCCGGATCGGTGACCAATGTCATTTCGGGCGTCAGCGATCGCTCGATGCCGTCGAGCGTCGTCAGCTTCTCGTTGGGCTCGGCGGCGCGCACGATGATCGTCTGATCCACGACTTTGTCCAGGTCGAAAGCGTGCAGCGGCTGGCCAAGCTCCAGCATGACATAGTTGGTCACGTCCACAACGTTGTTGATCGGTCGCATGCCCGCCGCCGTCAGCCGCTCGGCCATCCAGTCCGGCGAGGGTCCGATCTTCACGCCGCGCACGACGCGCGCCGAGAACCGCGGACACATCTCCGGCACACGCACCTCAAGCTTCATGAGTTTGGAGGCCGCTGTGCCTCTCTCCTTGACGCTGATGTCTGGCTCGCGCAGTCTCTGTCCAGTGAAGGCGGCGATCTCACGCGCGATGCCAACCATGCAGAACAGGTCGCCACGATGGGCCTTGATATCGAGATCGATCACCGCGTCGCCCATCAGTTTGCCGAACGGGATGCCTATGGGGGTGTCCTTGGGCAGAATGAAGATGCCGTTATGGTCGTCGCTGAGCCCAAGCTCGCGCGGAGAGCAAAGCATGCCCTGCGAGAGCACACCCATCGCGCGCTTCTCCGCGATGACGATATCGCCCACCTTCGCGCCGATGCGCGCCAGCGGCACGATGTCATGCAACTTGATGTTTGGCGCGCCACATACAACGCTCAACTCCTCGCGGCCGGTCCAGACGCGGGTGGCGCTAAGGTGGTCGGAGCCTTTGATCTTCTCCAGCCAGGTGATCTGAGCGGTGATAATGTCGGGCCAGGGATACTCGACGCGGTCGACCTCTAGCCCGGTGAGCGTCAGCCGCTCGGCCAGCTCCTCGGGGCTGAGGGTAATGTCTACGTATTCCTTGAGCCACGAATAGGGCGCTTTCATCGGTTTTCTATGCTCCTCGCGCCGCCGGGTAAGCCCGCGCGATATTCACGATGTCGGAGAGAATGCCCATCGCGGTTTGCGTTGAGTCGCCGTCGCCTTCGATGATGGTCAACTCGCGCATGGTGTCGGTGAGCAGGCGCACGCCCGTCTCCATGCCGCTCAGCGTCCCGAGCGTATCGCCAGGCGCAAGCGCCTGCAGCGATACCTCCGCTACCACTGTATCGCCCTCGCGCCGCCCGTCTACGACCTGCTTGAGGGCTTGCCCTGGCTTGAGCGCGGCGTTCGCCTGACGCATGGCTTCCGCGCCCAGGCCAACGCGGCGCACGTCCGCCGGACGGATGTCGGCGCCCATGAGGGCGTTGGCGATCACCGTCGCTTTGACCGAGGCGTCCCACCCGTCGAGGTCGTTGGCCGGGTTGGCCTCGGCGACGCCCGCGCGCTGCGCCTCGGCGACCGCCTCCTCTAGTGACTTGCCGCCCGCCATCAGGCTCAGGACGTAGTTGCTGGTGCTGTTGAGCAGCCCTCGGAAGCTGATGACCTCGGTGACTGGGAGGCAGAATTCCCTCATATTGATGATGGGTGTCCCATCGAGCAGGGTGGACTCAAAGCGCAGCCCGACACCATGCGCGGCGGCCAGCGCGCGCAACTCGCGCAGGGCGTGCGCGATGGGGCCTTTGTTGGCGGTGGCGACGTGCTTGCCTGCCGCCAACGCGGCGCGTACGTGGTCGAGCGCTGGCTGGCCGTCGGCCGGATTGAGCGTCGTGATCTCCACCAGCAGGTCGGCGGGGCAGTCGCGCGCGAAGGCCACGCTGTCGCCTGTAAACACCCTCGCGCCGCTGGGGATGGTCGCGTCCTGTGGCCAGCCACTGGCGGCCAGCGCCGCGGGCGTCAGGCCGGCTGGCGCGATCCACCCGCCGGCGCGGCGCGTATATGCCCCGCTGATGGTCAGCGCCAGCCCGTGCTCGCGCCGGAGCGCATCATCTTTCGCGGCCAGCAACTTGATGAGCCGCGCGCCGACGGCGCCACATCCCAGCAGCGCGATTCGCATTTCCATGGTCAGATCCTTCGCTCCCTCTTGCTACAGAGAAGGGACAGGGTAGGAGCCGTTACCTGAACTGTGTCAGGAAACGCAGGTCGTTTTCCGCGAAGAGACGAATGTCCTCGACGCCATAGCGCAGCATGGCGATGCGCTCGATGCCCAGGCCAAAAGCGAAGCCCCGATAGACGGCGGGATCGTAGCCGACGCCTCGCAGCACCTTCGGATGGACCATGCCTGAGCCACCCATCTCCAGCCAGCCGGAGTACTTGCAAACCCGGCAGCCCGCGCCGTCGCAGTTGATGCAGTCCATGTCGAACTCGGCGCTCGGCTCGGTGAACGGGAAATAGCTGGGGCGGAAACGCACTTTGCGGTTGGCGCCGAACATTTCGCGGGCGAACCGCTCGACGACGCCTCGCAGGTCGCTCATCGTGCAGACCTCATCAATCAGCAAGCCTTCCACCTGGTGGAAGACCGCTTCATGGCTGGCGTCGGTGGCCTCGCTGCGGTAGACGGCGCCGGGCACGATCGCGCGGACAGGCGGGCGCATGCGCTCCATGATGCGGATCTGGTTAGGCGAGGTCTGGGTGCGCAACAGGATTTGTCCCGGCAGCACCCAGAAGGTGTCCTGCATGTCGCGCGCCGGATGATCGGCCGGGATGTTCAATGCCTGGAAGTTGTAGTAGTCCGTCTCGACTTCCGGCCCCTGAAACGTTTGGAAGCCCATGCGCTCGAATATTTCCGCGATCTGCTGGGTCGTGCGCGAGAGCGGGTGCATGTGGCCATGTGGGATGGGGCGGCCAGGCAGCGTGACGTCCAGTGTCTCGCGCTCCAGCGCCGCGGCGCGCTCGGCCGTGACGACCTCTCCGCGCCGCTCCTCCAGCAGGCGCTCAAGCTCGGTCTTGACGGTGTTGGCCGCCTGGCCCACCTGCTTGCGCAGGTCGCCGGACAGTTTCCCCAAACCTTTGAGGATAGCGCTCAGCTCGCCGCGCTCGCGGCCGAGGTAGCGTGTGCGCCAGTCCTCCAGGCCATCGCTGGTCTCGATGGCCGCCAGCTCCGCCGCCGCGCGCGCGCGCAGCGCCTCGAGCTGGCGCTCTTCTTCAGTGCGCTCGTCTGTCATGGCTACTTCTCCAGAGGTGGGTCTCACCCCTTGACCCCCTGGGGTGAGGGGGAAACTGCGCTGCGCGTGTGTTCTGTATGGCGAGCGATCTCACTTCACGTACGAGTCTCGCCAGACTCCCTCGCCCCGCAGGGAGAAGGTGGCTGAAGGCCAGGTGAGACCCTCTCGCGCGCACAAAACGGCGGCCTCGTCAGGGACGAAGCCGCCGTTAACGCTCCGTGGTACCACCCACTTTGAGCGCGCCTGACGTCACAGATCACGTCGCGCGCTCCACTCGATGCGCCCGAATAACGGCGGGCCGCCGCGGCGCCTACCACCGGCGCGTGTCGCGCTGGCTTCAGCCGCCTTGCTCGGGAGTGAACTTCCGCCAGCCAGCGCGGTCGAGGCTTTCAGTCGGTGGCCCCGGCTCCCTGCTCGCCTGGTGTGACGTACTCTCTCCGTCCTCGCGAACGATATATGGTTGTGTGTATCGAGTATGCCAGGCCGGACAGCCTGGCAGTATCGCCTGGCGAATGATTTCACTTGGGCGCACGTGGCCGACGAATGAAATCGCGCCTGGCGGGCCATGCGGCCACGAGACCCGCTGTCACGAGTCCGAGTCAGGCGCGTTCCAGCGCCCGGCGCTGGCGCGCTGCTTCAAACAATATCACACTCGCGGCGATGCCTGCATTGAGTGACTCGACTTTGTTCCACATGGGAATCGAGACACGCTCGGTGGCCAGCGCCGCCGCCTGGCGGGAGACGCCGTGCGCTTCGTTGCCGATGATCAGGACCGTGCGCCTCGTCAAGTCTACCTCGTCATAGGCGACGTGTCCCGACGCTTCGGCGACGAGCACCTGTTCGGCCGCGGGCGCGCCCGCGAAGCGCTCGGCGATGTCTGGCCAGCGCAGCCCAGCGCGGACCGGCAGGTGAAAGTGCGCGCCCGCGCCCGCGCGTACGACCTTCGGCGCGAAGGGATCCACGCAGTCAGGCCCCAGCAGCGCCTCATCCACATCCGCCGCCAGGGCCGAGCGCAGGATGGTTCCCATGTTGCCGGGGTCAGCCAGAGCGTCGAGCGCGAGCAGGAGCGGGCGCGCCCGCCCACGACGCCGCGCGCGGATCTTGTCCGGCGCGAGGTCCTCCAGGGCAACGGCGCCGACGACGCCCTGCGGCGTGCGCGCATCGCAGGCGCGCTCAATGGCGGGCGGGGTCGCCTCCAGCGCTTCCGCGCCATTCGCCCGCGCCTCGATGATGCGGTCCAGCAGGCGGCGGCTCTCCGCCGAGCGCGCCAGGCCGTCGGGGTCGAAGACGATCAGGCGCGGGATGATGTGGGCGTCGAGCGCCGCCTCCAGCAGGTGTGGCCCTTCGATCAGGAACAGCGCCGCCGCGTCGCGCCCTTTGGGCGAATGCAGCGTGCGAAGCTGGGCGATGCGGGGATTGGAGCCGCTGGTGATCATGGATGTCAACGCCTCTCTGCGACGCGGGAGAAGATGGCAAACGGCGACGCCGCGCAGGATGTCAGATCATCCGCGCGGCGCCTGTGCGTGTTGGAAAGCCCTGGTTAGGCTTTTCCGACCAGCTGGGCCTTCTTTTCGAGGCCGGCGCGCGCGACTGAGACCAGCGCGCCAAAGGCCTTGATGTCGGTCACAGCGAGGTCCGCCATGATCTTTCGGTCTACCTTGACTTCCGCCAGACTGAGCCCGTGGATCAACTCGCGGTAGGGCAGGCCGTACAGGCGCGAGGCGGCGTTGATGCGTGTGATCCAGAGTGAGCGCATGTCGCGCTTGCGGTTGCGGCGGTCGCGATAGGAGTAGGCGAGCGCCTTCATCATGGACTCGCGGGCCGTCTTGATCAGGCGATGGCGCGCGCCCCAGTGGCCTTCCGTACGGTGGAAGACTTTCTTATGCTTCTTGTGGGCGGTGACGCCCCGCTTGACTCGTGGCATGGTTTCTCTCCACTCCCCGTGCGCTCCGCATCACGGAACTGGGGGTCACAGGCGTCAGCTAGCTGTAGGGCAGCAGCCGCTTCATCTTCTGGGCGTCGCCGAAGGCCATGACGCTCGGCTTGCTGAGGCTGCGGTTGCGGTTCGCGTCCTTCTTGCGGCGGTACTTGGTACGCGCCGCCTTGAGGTGCAGGAATTTACCCCCCGCGGTTGGACGGGCGCGTTTGGCGGTCGCCTTATGCGTCTTGAGCTTGAGCTTTTTCACAGTCACACACTCCGGCCCTGGAATTCAGTCAGGAAATATCTCTGTCAGCCGCTGGTCGCCGGGGATCACCACCGGGAAATGAGTGGGCTGGCGGCCTCTCAGCGACGCGGGCAGGTTGGGCCGGGACGGCATACACCCTGCGCCCGCAGCGCCACGCACCAAACGAGTATACCATAGCGCCAATCCAGCGCGCAAGCGGTTTCCCGCCTCATAGGCCGAAATGGCCTCATCTGTGGCCTATGAGCTGGCGGCGTTTTCTGTAGTGGCATCGACAAGCGGCAACCGGCGCCACCACCCGGCAATCCGCCCGCCAAGTTGCGCGCTTGGCATGAACACGATCAGCAACGCATATGTTCACGGGAAAGGCCAAGAACACTCCAGCAACAAGCAGGTTGTTCACGAACGCGGTGAGCGGACTGGTCTGGATGTCGCGCGGGATACTTTACGCAGCGAATATGGGCGCCATCCAAAGCGTCGGCAGCATCAGCGCAATCAGAAACGAGGTAGTGCAGGCGCGAAGCATATCGCCGGCTCACGTCACGAACGCGGGCTGTCCGGGAAGCGCTGGATCCGGTAAATGCGCGGCCCAGATGAGGTTGAGAAGGAAGACGATCGGTGGCGGCAGTGTGGCGCCGAGCCAGATTACACCTAACTGCGCGCCGGGCCAATGCGGTGTTTCGTCCAGCGGGGAGACCACAGTGGAACTGGACCATTGGGCGGCGATGGCGAAATGCACCTCTGCTACGACTGCAAGCATCGCGAGTGGCCAGGCGTTGACAACAAGCGACACATAGTCGGTCATCCGCCGGTGCGGGAGGTGGAGGACTCCGGTGGGGAGCGTTGGAGCTGGTAAGAGCAAACGCAGGCTCGCCAGATGGCCAACCACCGCGCCGATACACATTGCAGATAAGCTGAGCGAGAGTAGGACGTTTGGAAACGTATGTACCGAGAGGTACGAGTCGAGGATAACTGGCGCCGCAAACGAGACGCCCAACCCTAGCAACGCGCCGCGCAAGCAGCCAATCCCCATGCCCTGAAACATATAGGAGGAGGCGCGGTCGAGCAACGTCGCCAGCATCGCGCGCTGTTCGCCACTGGTCTGTTGAGCGAGGAGACCCCAGTTCACGAGCATGTTGTAGTTCGACGCAAAGCTAGGCTGGCGCGTTCGGGATACGCGCGCTGCCTCCAGCCAACAAAGACAACGAACCCACCAAGCGCCGCGAGTAGTAGACATACGACAATGGCGACCCAGGGTTCGCTCCTATCCATGTCCTATTCTCGCTCCTGCGCCGTCACTGATTGTTCACTTGGACCGGGACGCGGTCGCCGCCACGGCCAGCCAGTGAGGCGACCACCCATGCGGCCGTTGACCGCCATGACGAGCGCCACGACAAACAACGGCAGGTAAGCGATCGTTGTGATGAGCCGCAGGTCTCCAGATATCATCGCGAGTACGCCTATCGGGCCTCCTGGCGCTGGAAACCCGAGCGCAGAGAGAAGTGATTCCAGACGGTCTCCTAACGATAGGAGGGTTATCCATACGTAGAAGATGAGACCTGCGCTGATGGTGGCGCGAAGGTCATCATTTGCCCGTTGTGCCGCCAGGGCGTCAGAAGATGACAGGATGTTGGGAGAGCTGGCGACAAGGGCGGCCATAAGCAAGGGAAGCCCCATCGTCAGAACCAGTGTCCCGGCGACAACAGCTCCAACGATTGGCGCCGGGATTTGCAGCGGCGCGCCCAGCCAGTGTATCTCTGACGCTTGCGCGCCACTCGAACCAGTGAACAGCAGTGAGGTAGAAAAGACCGTGATGACGGTCAGGATTGACCAGATCCAGACTGAACAATAGGCATGCAATGTTCGGCGCGCGCCTGAGACTGATGCGGCGGACTGGCTCTTGCGCCGCGTGCTCAATCCGCCGAACGCGTACCCTAGAACTGTTCCCATGAGCGCCACGGTGGGACCTAGATCCGCGAACAATTGCACTGAAATGGCTTGATTCCGTGTGGAATAGAGTCCGAGTAGCAGCGCTTTGGCGCCGATTGCGGCAAGCATCGCTCCCATGCCCGCGGCAACAGCCATATATCCTAGAACCCGATTGCGTTGTAGCAGCAGTTGGCGATTGACTTCCTCGCTGCCAGCGGGAAGAATCACACGCCACCCGGTAAACGGGCTACCGAAGTTAGGCTGATATCTGCCGCTCAAGGCGGATGCGGCGGCGCTGGCTCGAAGCTCCTTAAGCCCCAATCCGACGAGGACGGGTCCGATGATGAGAACTGCGACGATTAGGCCGGTTGCCGCCCAGTCCGAGGTAAAGACTCTCTGCGCGTATGAAAGCGCGTCGCCCATATTATCCGCTCCTCACATATGCTTCGGCCCATCGTTATCCATCTGCGGGGCATCATAGCCACTGCGCTCGCTTGTGTCCAGCGGGCGCGGGCAAGTTGCCATGGCGAGCGGGCCAATAGTGAGCGGTCAGTGCAGCAGGTGGGGGTCGTAGAAGGCGGCGTAGGTGGCGACGACGATGACAGCGAAGAGCAGGCTGTCTATACGGTCGAGGATGCCGCCGTGGCCGGGGATCAGTTGGCCGCTGTCCTTGGCGCCGACGCCACGCTTCAGCAGCGACTCGGCAAGGTCGCCAATGGTGGCGGCAATGGCAGTAAAGATTCCCATCGTCAGCCAGGCGTACCACGGCAGGTGGAGCGGCAGTGTCAGGACAAAGGCGGCGACGATGGAGAACGCCAGGCCACCAGCGAAGCCCTCCCAGGTCTTGGCCGGGCTGATGCGCGGGGCGAGCTTGGTCTTGCCGACGTAGTGGCCGGTGAAATACGCCGCGCTGTCGTTGGCCCAAACCATGCCGAAGGTCGCCACCAGCCACCAGAAGCCGGTCGAGCCCAAGCCAAAGTCGGGGCCACGGAGCGCCAGCGCCAGCGCCAGCGGCCAGCCCAGGTAGAACGGGACGGCCATAGTCAGCGCCCAGTCGCGCAGCGCGTTCTCGAACGGCTGTCGGGTGAGCAGGACGATGGTAAACGAGAGGATGATGCTGGCGCTGATGCCTCCCGAGATGATCAGCAGTCGCTGGCTCGGGAACATCGCCGCGCAGAGGAAGTCGATCCCCAGCGCGACGCTCAGCAGCATCGGCGGCCGCCAGCCCTTATTGGCAAAGAGCACGCTTAGCTCCCACGCGCCCAGGCTAAGGAATCCCACACCGGCCGCGAACGCGATCCAGCCACCAAAGAAGACGATGGCGATCACGAGCGCGATGAGTATAGCCGCTGATCCCAGGCGCTGGCGGAGGTTGGCGAGCCACCCGGCGCCTCTGGACGCTTCGCCGGGGGAAGGGGGAGAAGACGAGCGCGTGGCGGCGAGCCGCGGCGGGTTCGATGCCTCGTGGCTCATACCCCTATTCTCCCCTGTGCGCTGGACTGGCGCGCGGCGACGCGCTCGACTCAGTTCTTGATAGCGGGCTGCGGCGCTGGCTCGACCGCGGGATCCGGCTCGGCGGGTGTCGCTGGCTCCGTCGCCTCGCGCTCGGCCGCGATCTGCGCGTCGGTCTTGCCGTAGCGGCGCTTGCGGCCAGCGTAGGCGTCGAGCGCGGTGAGAAAGGCGAGCTCATCGAAGTCGGGCCAGAGTGTATGGGTAGAGTAATACTCCGCATATGCCGCCTGCCAGAGGAAATAATTGCTCAGCCGCATCTCGCCACCCGTGCGGATGATGAGGTCGGGGTCTGGAAGGTCGCGCGTGTAGAGCCGCTGGCTGATCGTGTCCTCAGTGATTTGGTCAGGCGGGATGCTTTCGCGGGCGATCGCGCGCATCGCGTCCACCAACTCGGCCCGCGCTCCGTAATTGAAGCAGACATTCAAGGCAAGCTTGTCGTTGTTGCGAGTCAGGTCTTCCATCCACCGAATGGCCTCGCGCACGTCAGGGGCGAGGCCCTCCAGACGGCCGAGGTGGCGCAGGCGCACGCCTTCGGCGTGCAAGCGCGACACGTCGCTACGTATCGTCTCCCACATCAAGCCCATCAGAGCGTCCACCTCATCCTGAGGACGCCCCCAGTTCTCGGTGGAGAAGGCGTACACGCTCAGCATAGGGATTTGGTACTTGTCGCAGAGCCGCACCACGCGGCGAAGCGCCTCGACGCCAGCGCGATGGCCCATAGCGCGCGGCAGGTGGCGCTGTGTCGCCCAGCGGCCATTGCCATCCATGATAATCGCGATGTGGCGCGGCGCGGCGCGTCCGTGCACGAAGCGCAGGCGCGCCGCCTCCACCTGCCGCTCGCGCTCGCGCTGGGCGCCGCCATCCATGGCGCCCGAAATCGCGTTCAACAGGGTCTTGATTCGTCGCTTTGCCATGCTCTCCCTATCCGGTTCTCACCGCCCGACGGGCGCGCCTCCAGGCCAGGGCATATTCGCAACGGCCTCAGGTACGCGTTACGCGGGCCATGCGAGCCATCCCGGCTCGCTAGACCGCCATGATTTCCTGCTCTTTCGCCTGCCCTACTTTATCCAGCTCGGCGATGTAGCGGTCAGTCAGCTTCTGCAGACGATCCGTGCCGCGCTTGAGGTCGTCGGCGGTGATCTCTTTCGCCTTTTCCTGGTCGCGCAGCGTATCATGACCGTCGCGCCGGCAGTTCCGCACGGCCACTTTCGCCTCATCCACCTTCTTATGGACGACCTTGACGAGTTCCTTGCGGCGCTCTTCGGTCAGCGGCGGCAGCGCCAGACGCACCATCACGCCGTCGTTCGTCGGGTTGAGCCCCAAATCGCTCTTCTGTATCGCCTTCTCGATGTCGCCCAACGTATGTTTATCCCAGGGCTGGATGGTCAGCGTCCGGGCGTCAGCCGCATGGATGGTGGCCACTTGCTGCATGGGAGTTGGCGTGCCGTAATACTCGACCATCAGGCGTTCGACCAGCGAGGGTGACGCCCGGCCCGTTCGCACTGTGTTCAGCTCGCGCTGTAGCGCTTCGACCGCGGACTTCATGCGGTGCTCGACGTCCGCGAATACGTCTACCGCCATGATACCTTTCCCTTCCGAGGATGTCTATGTCGCCCACATTGGCTCCATAGAGACTACGCACAGCGCGCGCCGAAAGGCGCCACTTTTGGAATTAGGCCCAGATCGAATCCTGCTCGCTGTCCATCTCATGGACGAGAGTGCCGCGCCGCTCGCCTTTGGCCACGGCTACGATATGCCCTGGAGTCTCTAAATCAAATACGACTACAGGCAAGTGATTATCGCGGCAGAGGGAGAGCGCCGCGCCGTCCATCACCGCCAGCCCCATCGTGAGCGCCTTGATGTAGCTGATCTCGCTATACCGCCGGGCGCGTGGATTGCGCGCTGGGTCGTCGTTGTAGACTCCATCGACTTTCGTCGCCTTCAGGAGCAACTGGCAGTCAAGCTCGATGGCGCGCAGCGCGGCGGCGGTATCGGTGGTGAAGTAGGGGTTGCCTGTCCCCGCCGCGAGGATGACGATCCGCCCCTTCTCGAGATGACGGATGGCGCGCCGCCGGATGAATGGCTCGGCGACCGACGGCATGCTGATACCTGTTTGGACCCGCGTCTCCATCCCTGCGGTCTCGAGGGCGTCCTGCAGCGCAAGGCTGTTGATGACGGTCGCCAACATGCCCATGTAGTCGGCCTGGGCGCGATCCATGCCGCTCGCCGCCGCCGTCTTGCCGCGCAGGATGTTGCCGCCGCCGATGACGATGGCGATCTGTACGCCCAGCGTGTGCGCTTGCTGCACCTCTGCCGCGAGGTATTGCAGAACGGTGGCGTCGATGCCATATCCTTGCTCACCCATCAGGGCTTCGCCGCTGAGCTTGAGCAGGATGCGCTGGTAGGCGGTCGTCGCGGTCATACAGGCTTCCTCTGGTTCTACGGAGTCTCGCGCCGCCGGTGTCGCGCGTCCGCCCGTACGTCTCCTGTTCAGAGTGGCTTCCGGGCGGCGCGAGTGGCGCTAGGCGCCAAGCTCAAAGCGGGCAAAGCGGCGGACGATGATGTTCTCGCCGGTTTTGCGGATCACATCGTCAATGAGCTTGCCAACGGTGATCTTGTCGTCTTTCACCCAGGGCTGGTCGAGCAGGGACTCGCTGGCCAGACGCTTCTTCATCTTGCCGTCTACGATCTGCGCGCGCTTCGCCTCGGGGCGCTTGAGCACCTCGGGATCTTCTGTGAACTCCTTGCGCAGGGCGTCGAGCGTCTCCGCTGGAACGTCGGCCTGCGAGACGTAGCGCGGATTCGCCCCTGCGATGTGCATCGCGAGTTCCTTGGCGAGATTCCTGAATTCGTCCGAGCGGGACACAAAGTCCGTACTGCAGTTCAACTCGACGAGGACGCCGAGATTGCCGCCGTGGTGAATATACGAGGTAATCAGGCCCTGGCTCGTCTCGCGATCCTGTCCCTTCACCTTCTCGGCGCGCTTCTGGCCCTTGGCTTCGAGCAGCTTGACAGCTTCCTCAAGGGATTTGGCTTCTGTCAGAGCGGCTTTGCAGTCGGCAAAGCCCGCACCAGTCATTTCGCGCAGCTTGGCGACATCTTTGGCGGTGAATTCCATGGTTGGCTCAATTCTCCTGTGTTTGGCTTTGTTGGTTGTCACGAGTCGCCTGCTATGCGATGCGCCAGGTCGCGCCTCGCCAGTCGCGTCCTATTGTGTGCGCCGGTCGCTGGCGACTCTCATACTATCACTTCGTTCGCGGCGTTGGGCGGCCGCTCCCGGACGTGACAAGCGCGCGCCGCCGCAGAGGCGGAGCGCGCTCATCCATGCGCCAGCGGCCTGACGACCGCGGGCGATCATTCTAGCTCTCGGCGCTGGCTTCCTCAGCCACGGGAGCGACGGCCTCCTCAACGGCCGGAGTGGGCACGGCGGCCGGGGTCTCGGCAGCCGCTGCTTCGGCGCCCGCTGCTTCGGCGCCCGCTGCTTCGGCTGGCGCCGCCCCCGGCTCCGGGCCAAATTCCTCCAGCGCGACGGGCGCGGTTGTCGCGGCGCGACCAGCCTCGCCGCGGTCACGGCCGGCCTCATACTGGCGGCGGCCCTCGATGGCGGCGTCCGCCACTTTCTCGCAGAGCAGCTTCACCGCGCGAATCGCGTCATCGTTCGACGGGATGGGGTAGTCCATCTCATCCGGATCGCAGTTCGTGTCGGCAAGCGCGATAACCGGAATCTCGAGGCGGCGCGCTTCCAGAACGGCGGTGTGTTCCTTGCGGGTATCGATCACGAAGATGGCCCCCGGAAGACGGCGCATGTTGCGGATGCCGCCTAGCGTGCGATTCAGGCGATCGAGCTCGTCCTCCAGGCTTTGGGCTTCCTTCTTGGTCAAGCGGTCGAACTCACCCGCCTCTTTGCGCGACTCCAGATCCTTCATGTAGCGAATGCGGGACTGGATGGTCTGGAAGTTGGTCAGCATGCCGCCCAGCCAGCGCTGGTTGACAAAGTACTGGCTGCTGCGCTCGGCCTCCTCGCGGATGGCCTCCTGCGCCTGCTTTTTCGTGCCGACGAAGAGAATGTAGTCGCCACCCGCTGTCAGGCTGGTGATGAACTTGTACGCCTCGTTGAGGCGTGTAACGGTCTGCGCCAGATCGAGAATGTGGATGCCATTACGCGCCTGAAAGATGAACGGGCGCATCTTGGGGTTCCAGCGCCGTGTCTGGTGCCCGAAATGGACTCCAGCCTCCAGCAGCTGCTTCATACTCGCGACGTTTGCCATGGTCTGTTCGACCCTCCCTTGAGAATGTTCCTCCGCTCCCGTCTCCTCACCAGGTGAGCGCGGCGCGCCAGGGTCCTGGTGATCAGAGAGCGTGTGTGATGAGGTCGCATGTCTTCACGAACCGCGCCGCGATAGACATGCTTCCTGATTTTATCACAGCCTCCCCGCCGCCGCAACCAGCGTATCTGGCGCATGGCGCGAGGCCAGCTATCGCATCAGCGCGGATACAATGTTGGCAGTTACACGCTGGAAGTCAGCATTGACGTACAAGCCAGGCGCAACAAACTGCGCCGAGTTCTCTGTTTGTATGGTCTCATTGGCTCCTAGTGGGCTCAACCCCCAGGACCACTGGAACGTGCCGGCGTCAAAGACAATCGCGCCGCTCGCTGATGCGTACATCGTCGCGTTAGCAGTATCCACGCCGCTTGTCGGGCAAAGTGATGTAGGGATGCAGTGGACGGTAGAGGCGGCGATAATCTGGACGTTGGCGGGCGCGTTGTTAGGGTACAGCCGGTCGTACTCGCCGCCAATGAGGCCGTTGAGCGAGCTGCCGCTCTTCAACGACGAGCCGTTCAGGTATGGCCCGCTCGCATCCCCCAACGTGAGTGGCGCGGCGCCCGAGATGGCGCCGCCGTATGCTTCGCCTAGCAGCGATTGCTCGGGCTGGTTGAGCGGCGCGTCACGCCAGCGCACCGTCGCCGCCAGGGGCTGGGTCGGCGCCAATGGGTCGAGCTTCGCGTCCTTATAGCACACCACCACCCGGTTGAGGCCTAGTTGGCTAGAGGCCAGGCGGACGTGCCAGTAGACATCGTTGGCGCCGAAGAAGGCCAGGGACACGCCTGCGTCTCTGGCGGCTGTTACCGACTGGCGCATGCCAGTCGACCAATACTCAGTATGGCCAGAGATGACGATGAGACGGTGTGTAGTCAGCGGCTGAGTGGGCGAGTCAAGGTCGAAGTCGGCAGCGTAGGACATGTTGTACGACTGGCTCTCCATCCAGCTCAGAAGGGGGAGATCGTACAGGCCCATGGTTGACATGCCGTCCGCTGGGAAGGGCCGGTCGAAGCTCACCGCGTATGACCGCAGTGTTGGGTCGAGAGTGACGCCATCGGGCTGCGTCCCGCGGTAGAGGCTGAACCCGCCCCAGAGGTTGTACGCCTGATAGGTCAGGAAAGGCGCGACGTAGAGGATGGGTGTACGCACCGTGGTGTTGCGCAGAACGAAAAACGTGTAGCGCATGTTCCCGTCAGCTGAGACCAGTTTGACGAGATAGATTCCTGAGACCCATGACCGTGCGCTGAAGATTGTCGCGGGATTCGACCATGAGCACTCAACCGTTCGCGTGATGGGGTCCACGGTCGGCGCTGGTTGCTGAATACCGGTTATGGTGGGCGACTGATAGATCAGGCGGCCACCGGTTCCCTGATAATATCCGAGCCGGTACACGGCATAGGTGTAGGTTGCGGCGGAAGTTGAGACATACAACTTGATCGCGTCGCCCGCCTGCGCGCTGGTGGGTGAGACATATCCTTCGATCGCGTGGTCCGCCCCGAGCGGCAGGTTCTGACGCCAGTCGCGGGTACCGGGGCAGGTATTCTCTGAGGCGACCGGGTTGGGATCTTCGAACGCGCGCTGGCAGGGAGTGAACGGCGATGTCGGGGTCAGGCTCGGTTGCGGCGTCTGTGAGACACTGGATGCGCAGCCGAAAAATGTCAGCGCGCCCGCAAGACAGATCAGCGCGAATCGCATCCAAAGGCGGCTAGTGAGGGTTCGCTGCGATGCGGCAAGCGATCCAATGAGTGGCCCAGACATCGTCACCTCAAACATTCCACTACGTCGCGCATCACGAACGCCGCTCGCGTACTGACTCTCCATGCGGGCGGTGTGTCGCACACACTCTACAACGTGCGACGCGCTCAACCGTATGTTGGTTCCGCAGTCTTGCGTACCCGCTTGACAGGAAGTCGCCCGGCCTGTACACTTGGAATATGTTGTTTGAATGAACATTCATTCAGTGGTTGGAAGCGCATATGGCGTCGAATAAACGCGGTGAACAGGCGGAGCGCAGACGCGCGCAGTTGATCGACGCGGCGCTGGATGTGTTCTCCGAGCGCGGCGTTGAAGCGACACGCATCAGCGACATCGCTGAGCGTGCGGGCGTCGCTCAGGGGCTGCTCTACCATTATTTTCCCGGCAAAGAGGCGTTGCTTAGAGCTATTGCCGAGCGCCATAGTCCGCTGCCAATTATTAGCTCGATCCTGATGATGCCACCCGAGCGCCCTGCGAGAGAAACGTTGCTGGATGTCGCCAGCCGAGTCTACGCCCTGATGCAGCAGGAGCGGCAGGCCGTCCGCCTGGCGCTTCGAGACATCCTTTGGTGGCCTACCTCTCGCGAGGTCGTGATGGGCGTTCGAGAGATGGCGCTAGGATTCCTCACGCGATATCTTCAGTCGCGCATCGATGTAGGCGAGCTACGACCGCACGACACGATGGTCGTCGGGCAGACGTATATTTCCGTCATTTTCATGCCCGCGGTAGTGGGGCTGCCCTTCGATCCGTATATCCCGGGAGCAATCGAGGTGATTCTAGATGGTATCGCCGCCAGGTCTCCTACAACTTGATATGACCAGCGCACACTATGCCGCGCGGAAGCGCGCGAACGGAGGATGCGATGACTTCTGAGGCGCTGGGGGCTCAAGGCCCCAACACGGAGACAACTAGCGCGGCGCCGGGCGCCGCTGGCCCGCTCGTTGCGGTCTGCAACCTGGTCAAGACGTTTGGGCATGGCCGCCACGCGACGCGGGCGCTTGATGACGTGACCTTCGATATCTCGGCGGGCGAGACGTTCGGCATGGTGGGCCCAAACGGCTCTGGCAAGACGACGCTGATTCGTATTCTGTTGGGCATCGCACGGGCGACAAGCGGGGAAGCGCGTGTGTTGGGCCGGGTGATGCCCGACCGTCGTGTCGCCAAGGGCATCGGCTACATGTCGCAGGCCAGCGCGTTGTACAGCGACCTGAGCGTCAACGAGAATTTGGCGTTCTTTGGGCGGCTTTACGGGCTTCGCGGCGCAACCCTGAAGCAGCGGATTGATGAGTCGCTGTCGCTGGTGGATCTCAGCGACCGGCGAGGCTCAGTGGTGGGCGCGCTCAGCGGCGGAATGCGCCAGCGCGTCTCACTCGCCATCGCCTTGATCCACGAACCGAAACTGCTGTTTCTCGACGAGCCGACCGTTGGCATTGACCCGGAACTACGTGTGGAGTTTTGGGACTATTTCTCCACGCTCAACGCGCGTGGCGTGACGATTCTCGTCTCGACACATCACCTCGATGAGGCGCGGCGCTGCCACCGGCTCGCGCTCCTGCGCTTCGGCAGGCTCCTCGCGCTCGATACGCCTGATGCCCTGCTTGCCGCGTCCGGGCAGGCAGACTTCGATCACGCCTTCCTCTATTTCGCGCACCGACAGGAACCGGGTGAATCTACCTCACTCGCCGGATAGCCACAGACAACCTTCGCTGTCGCAGTGAGGCGGCGCCTGGTGGCGCCACTCACCCATGCAAAAGGGTTAGTACGATGTCTTCGATACGGCGCACGATGGCGCTTGCGCTGCGCGTTATCCGACAATTTGTGCGCGACCGGCGCACGATGGCGCTCCTGTTTGTCGCGCCGCTGGTCGTGATGACCATTCTCAATTTTGTGCTGAATAGCAGCAGCGCGACGATCACGGTGGCGTTCGTCGTGCCATCCGGCCAGCATGGCGCTAGCCTGGGCAGCGCGCTACAGTCGGCGCTGCGCGATACCAAAGATGTGCAGACGAAGATCATCACATCTGACCAGGTAGATTCGACGCTCAAAGCTGGTGACGCGGACGCCGCGGTGATCTTCCCCGACGACTTTTTCACGACGCTGGCGACTGGTGGGCAGGCGCATGTCAGCGTGCGGCTGGAAGGATCGAATCCTACTGTCGCGACTCAGGCGAAGCAACTGGCCTCGTTCGCCATCGCCAAGGCGAGCGCCTCGCTGCTGGCGCAGTTCGGCCAAAGGGGCGCGTCCGCCACTTCAGCGCCCGCGCTGACTCTGGACACATCCTACCTGTATGGCGGGTCACAGTATACCCAGACCGACGCGCTGGCTCCAATGTTTATCGGCCTGTTCTCCTTCTTCTTCGTCTTTCTGCTCGCCTGTGTCGCCTTCATACGCGAGCGCGGGCAAGGGACACTCGAGCGGCTGATGGTCTCGCCGCTCAGCCAGACGGAGCTGACCCTGGGCTACGTGCTGGGGCTCACCCTGTTCGCTACGATTCAATCCCTCGTCATTCTGGTTTTCGTGATCTATGTCCTGCAGGTACATTACGCCGGGTCACTCTGGCTGCTGTTCGCTGTCACATTTCTGCTGACGCTTGGAGGGGTGAATCTGGGAATCTTCGCATCCGCATACGCGCGGAACGAGTTCCAGGTCATCCAGTTCGTGCCGCTGCTGATCGTGCCTCAGGCGCTGCTAGGCGGACTGTTCTTTGCTGTAAAGACACTGCCGATCGTGCTGAAACAACTGGCCTATGTGATGCCGTTGACCTGGGCCAATTTCGCCCTGCAGGATGTGATGCTGAAAGGTTTAGGCATCGACCACATCTGGCCCGATTTGGTATTCCTTGGCGGCTTTGCCGTGCTGATGGTATTCGCCGCAGCGCTCTCGCTTCGTCAGGAGCGCATCTGACGCGGCGACAGGCGTCGCTGTGAGCAGGCCGTGAGTCGCAGAGCATAGCCGCGATAGGCAATCGTGATGCGTGGATGATAGGATAGCCGCGAGGCGTCTGGTTGGTGAGGCTCGGCGCTTGTGTTCGGGAGGCGGTATGCGCGGCGTAGGTAAAGGCAAAAGTCGCCACTGGCTCTGGCGTCTCATGCTCGTGGTCGCTGTCGCGCTGGTGAGCGGCTGTGGCGTGCAGGGAAGCGGTCAGCCAACCGCGACCGAGACTGCGCCAAACGCCACCCCAACGCCCAATCCACTCGCTAGCGCGACCATCGCCGTGATCGAGAAGTCGCTTGACACCTACGTAGGACGCTCACTAAGCATGACCGTGAGTATGGCGAACCAGGCGCCATCGCCGGATTTGCCCAAGTACACTGGATCGAACCCCTACTCGGTGCTAGCCTACGAAGTGAGCGCGCTCAGCCTGGGTTCCCGGGCGCTCGCCGCGACTGATCCGGCGCGAGCCAGTTCATATGCGAACCAGGCGACCGTCGTGGCGGACTATCTCGTCCAGCACAAGGATGATAACGGCGACGGTCTGACGGGATGGGGGTTGCCTGGCGCGTGGGACGCGTTCCAGGATGGCACGACCAACCCGGCCAACACGGTCTATGCCTTCCAAACGGGCCTCGTCAGCGACTCCTTGCTGGACGCGTACATGGTAACGCATCGAGCCGTCTATCTCAGCGTAGTCGAGGAGGCGATGGCGGCGTATCTGTCGCACTCCACGACGACAGTGAACTCGCAATGCGCGAACTGCCGCTACTTCTGGTATTCGGCTGACGCCAACGATGTTGGCCGCTATGTGAAGAACACCAATCTGCTGATTGGCACGGCGCTAGCCCGACTGGCGGTTCTTACGGGCGGGGCGCAATACCGTGCGCAGGCAGACCAGGTGTTCGCGGCGCAACAGTATGAAATCGCTACGCGGGCGAACTTCAGGTATCTGGGGTTCAATGACCCCAAGTACTCGCCAACCAGTGTGCTGGATGCCCATCTCGCGGCCGAGATCTGGGAACTCGATGACATGCGGCTATCACTGAGCGCGATAGGTGATCCCATCGCGTCGAGCGCGCTCCCGCTTCTGACGGTCATGGCGACGGCGTTCTGGCAGTGCGCAGGCGGGTGTCAGGCTTCCATCGCCACCGACTACGGTGTGCGTGTCGCATGCCAGATGGCTCCCAACGCCGCCGCTGAGCGGGCGCTTTGCGAACAGGCCATACAGGTCTATGCTGCAGCAGGCGCGCGCGCCCTGCCGCCTTACCCACTTCTCGGCGCGCTTCGTTACCTCACTATCTTTGGATACGGCGTGTAATCTGGGTTCTGTTGACAGCTAGTACTACAGCGACAGTTGATGATCAGGTGAGCAGAATGCGGCGAATCTGCTCCCAGAGTCCCTCGCGTCTCCAGCGTTGAAATCGTGAAATCGATGGTAGATGGTCTGCCACGGACCGTACTCCTTGGGCATTTGGC
>DASVZK010000080.1:0-12559 GCA_036391685.1 Ktedonobacterales bacterium | reverse complement strand
GGGCACGTTCAGTGGCTGGACCACTGGCGGCGCGGCGACCTCGATCAGCACGACCGCCCACACCGGCAGCTATTCCGGCCAGGCGGGCAGCACGTCACCAACCAACGGCGATAGCACGATCGCCCAGACCGTGACCGCGCCAACCGGCTCGTCCACCCTCAGCTTCTGGTATGAGGTGGTCTGTCCGGATACCGTGACCTATGACTGGGCGACGGCGACGTTGAAGGACAACACCTCCAACACGACAACCACCATCCTGGCGAAGACCTGCTCGAATACCGGCGCGTGGTCGCAGGTGACCGCCAGCGTCACGGCGGGGCATTCCTACACCCTGACGCTGACCAGCCACGACGACAACTACGCTGGCGACCCGACCTACACGCGCTACGATGATGTCGCCATCAGCTAGGGCGCTCACCGCCTAACCTGATACAAACCGGAAGGCCCTCCCAGCGCAATGTCGCGTTGGGAGGGCCTTCTCGCGTCGCGAGGGTTTTCCTCGTAGGGAACGTTTGATGGAGCGCCGCATAGCGCGCTGGCGTCCACACCACGTATACTGATCAGCGATTACCGGCGCACGGATGCGGCTGGATACGCGGGGCGCGAGAACGCGTGAAGGCAAAGCCTGGCGGGCAGCACTGGGGGAGGTCCCCATGGCCGATGAGCGGAAGCTGGTCACCATTCTCTTCGCCGATGTAACGGGCTGGACGGCTCTGGGCGAGGCGCTCGATCCCGAGGATGCGCGCGCCCTGGCGAGTCGCTATTACCAGCACGCCCGGCGCGTCGTCGCGGAGCACGGCGGTACACTCGAGAAATTCATCGGCGACGCGACGATGGCTGTCTTTGGCCTTCCTCAGGCGCATGGCGACGACGCTGAGCGGGCGCTGGCCGCCGCGCTGGCGTTACGCGCCGCTGTGGCGGAAGATCCTTTACTCGCCCCGCACTTTGTCCTGCACGCGGGAGTAAACACCGGCGAGGTAGCGACGGCTCATCCCACCGCCGATCTGGCCACCGCGGACTCGCTCGTGACCGGCGACGCGGTCAATACCGCCGCCCGCCTCTATGACGCTGCGGAGCCGGGCGAGGTCCTGGCAGGCGAACGCACCTGGGCCGCAACCGAGGCCGCCTTCCTCTTCGGCGAGCGCCGGCTCATCGCCGCCAAGAACAAGCGGCAGCCCCTGACCGCCTACCCGCTGCTTGCCCCGCGTCCAGCCCGCCGGGTGGCCCGCCCGGCGCTGGTCGGCCGGCGTCGCGAGCTGGCGCAACTCGCCCTCCTGGCCAGCGCCGCGCTGGAGGAGCGCCATCCACAACTCGTCTCGATCGTCGCTCCCGCTGGGACGGGCAAGACCCGGCTGCTGGAGGAGTTCCTGGCTGGACTTGACTCCGCGCAGGGCTGGCAGGTGGCCACCGCACGCTGCCTGCCGTATGGTCAGTCACTGACCTACTGGCCGCTGCGGGGGCTGCTCGACGACCTGCTCGGCGCGCCCTTCTCGCCTGACCTGCTCCAGGCGGCCTTCATCGCTGGGAGCCTGAGTGAGGCGGACGCGCAGCGGCTAGCGGGAACGATACTGGCGTCGCTGGGCGTCGAGGGGGCGAGCGCGGCTGGTCAGCCGGTCGAACAGGGGGCGACGTTCGCCGCCTGGCGCCTGCTCATCGAGGCGCTGGCGCGTCATGCGCCACGCATCGTCATCTTCGAGGACTTGCACTGGGCCAGCGACAGCCTGCTCGACCTGGTCGAGCACGTCATGCGCCCGCGCACGAGCGCCGCGCTGCTGATTATCGTCCTTAGCCGGCCAGAGTTGCTCGACCGCCGGCCCGGTTGGGGCGGCGGGATGCGTAACTTCAGTGTGCTGGCGCTCGACGCGCTCAGGCCAGCGCAGACGCGACAGCTCGTTGACCAGCTCATTCCGGAGTCGGCGGACGAGGCGGCGCGCGAGCGGATCGTCGAGCGCGCCGGTGGCAACCCATTCTTCGCCATCGAATTGAGCCGCGGCCTGGCCGGGCGCCTGGAAGATGGAGGAGGCGGCGGGACGGACAGGCTGCCCGAGACGGTGCATGAGGCGGTGCTTGCGCAGCTGGACCAACTCACAGAGTCTGAGCGCGTGGTGCTCCAAGTGGCCGCCGTCGCTGGCCGAGCATTCCGGCCGCCCACACTGCGCGCCGCGCTGCCTGAGCGCGATCCCGCCGCCGTCGCCAGCGCGCTGGAGGGGTTGCTGGCGCGCGATGTGCTGGCCCCAATCGAGGGCGCCGAGGAGACGTACACCTTCCGCCACATCCTCTTCCGCGATGTGGCCTACGGCACATTGGCGCGCGCCGAGCGGGTGCGGCTGCATCTGGCGGTTGCCGGGTGGCTGGAGGGGTTCGCCGCTGACCGACTGGACGAGTTCGTCGAGCTGCTCGCCTACCACTACCGCGAGGCTGCGACCCTGGCGGCGCAGTCAGTAGTGCCCCTCAACGTCGCCGTGGACACTGAGCGCGCCGTGCGCTATCTCGTGCGCGCGGGCGAACAGGCCAGCCACGTGGGCCTCATCGCGCCCGCCATCGCCCACCTGCGCGCGGCGATCTCCCTGGCGCCAGCGGAAGTGTATCCACGACTCTTCGAGCAATTGGGCGACTGCGCGAATTACGGCGATGTGGCGGTCGAGGGCTACCAGCGCGCGCTGGACCTGTGGCGTGAGCGCGGAGAGTCCGACTCGCTGACGGGGGCGCGGCTGCTGCGCAAACTCCTGACCGTGTATGCGTTCTTCTGGGCGGCCCAGGCGCGACCCAGCCAGGAAAAACTTGACGCGCTGCACGCCGAGGCGCTGCGACTGGCGGAAAGGGCGGGAAATGAGGACGAGTTGTGGCGCGCGCGTATCGCCCCACTTAACCCCTATATCAGGCCAGGCGACCATGAGGACTTCGTGCGCGAGCGCGACATCTGCGCGGCGGCGGTGGCCTATTTCGAGCGCCGGGAGGACTGGCCGTCGCTCTACATGGCGCTGGACGGCTACAGCGGATATGCCAGCGTTCTGGGAGACTACGACGAGGCGCTCGCGGCGGCGCGACGCGGCATGGAATGGCCGGATCTCCCGGCGTGGGCGCGCGGCAACTCCTATCACATGATCGCAAACGCCTATAACGATCGAGGCGATTACGACACGGGACTCGCGGAAGCCCGCGCGGCGCTGGCCCAGATCCGGCCTGGTGACCCGGTTGGGGCGTTTGAGTCCTGCTTGAACGACGCCCTCTCCGCGGTGTATTTCGGTGGACACTGGTCCGCGCTGGACGATCTGCGGCCGGCGCTCGCGCTGATGTGGGAGGAGATAGGGCAAACGCCGGGCATGCATGCGGACTTTTTGTGGTGGGACCACATGATACTCCTGGCGATAGCTGTAGCCCAGGAGGACCGCGCCGCCGTCGAGGCCGCCGCCGCGGCGCTCGAACGGTCGCTGGACCCCTCACTCCCGGATGCGGCGGCCAGACGCGGTATCGCCGCGGCCTACCTCGCGGACGACCCGGCGCGCTTCGATCTCGACGCCCCTGCCCGCGAATCGGGCTTCAACATATGGGCGGTTACATTCCTCACCGTGCATGGTCTCCCCTCTCCAGACTGGATGATCCAGGTGGTGCGACAATTCAGCGCCGACAGGGATCCAATAGGCGCCGCCGCCGAGGCGTTGACAGCAGGCGACGACGCGCGCTTCGCCGCGGCGATTGACGCCGTCGAGGCGCGCCACATGATCCTCTTCGCCGCGCGCATGCGTGTCGCGCTGGCGCAGCGCACGGGCGACCGCGCGCAACTGGAGCGCGCGCGGCCCGTGCTGGAGCGACTCGGCGACCGCCAGTTCCTGCGGCGGCTGGAGGAGGTCGAGAAGGCGCTGAGCTAGCGGCCGGCCTTCCTCCAGACCTGCCGCGCGCTCACGCCCCCTGAAGGGTCGCGTCGCGTGGCGCGGCTTTGGACGCGTACAGCCGCCGCGCCACATCCTCCACCCGCGCCAGAGTTACGGGGAAGCGCCGCAGCGTCGCGGATGGATCGAAACGCATATCCGTGGTATTCATCCTGACACCGGACGCCGCCAGGCGCGCGAATCCCTGGTTGAACGGCCGCGCCACTACCGACATCGCCCGCAACATGGGCAGCGGGATATGCCGCATCGCCGCCGGGCGTCCCGTCACACGCCCCACCGTCTCGGCTAACTGGACCAGCGAGAGGTTCTCCGGCCCGCCCGCCTCGATGGTCTGGCCCAGCGCGTCGGGACTCTCCAGGCCAGTCAGCGTATAGCTCGCCACATCCTCCACGGAGATCCAGTTGATCGGGTTCACTCCAGGCCCGAAGATCAGCGCCGGTTTGCCCTGGGCGAGCGGGCCGGCGACGACCCCGAGAAAGAGTTCCATGAACGAGCGCGGCCGCACGATGGCATATGGCGTCCCGGAGGCCTTGAGCGCCTGCTCCGCCGCGTACTTGTAGCGCCAGAGGTCCAGTGGGTGATCGGGCCGGGCGTCGAAGATCGAAATCTGGACGAAACGGCCCACACCCGCCGCGCGCGCCGCCGCGATCAGCGCAAGATTGCCCTCCAGATCGACCGCGCGCGCGGTGTTGGCGCCGCTACTGGCGAAGGCGGTGGCGGCGCTGAGTACCGCGCTTGCCCCCACGCAGCCGCGCGCCAGCGACGCCGGGTCACGCAGGTCCCCGGCGACGACCTCGGCCCCCGCCCTCGCTAAATCCGCCAGCTTCTCTGGAGCGCGCGCCATCACCCGCACAGGCTTCCCCTGGGTCAGCAGCCGCCGCGCGACAATGCCCGCCAGATGGCCGGTCGCGCCCAAAATCAATGTGGTCATCGCGCTCCTCCAGAGAAGCGTTGGCGCGCCGCGGCGCGCTAGGCCAGCAGGTCGTTGATCAGACGATAGATGTGGGACGCGCCTTGTGAGCCGCGCCCAGGGGCGATGGTAGGGTCCATCTTGCCTTCCAACACGCAGACGGAGTTGTTGAGCCATTGATAGCGCTCATCATCCGCCATGAACGCGACATGAAACAACTGGTTGCCGACTGGCCCGCTGGGCGAGCCCTCCCAGACGGTCAACCCGGTAAAGGTGAACAGCACCGTCGCGCCGTCCTGCGTCGTGATCACGCCGCGCATTTCTGGCAGCATCGCGCCATCAGCGCGCCTTCGCGGGGTGTTTGTCCACCGCGCTGAGCCGCTGAGACGCTCCCCGCTGAAGCGTCCCTCGCCCTGGGCGTACCCCGCGCCCTCCTGGCCCCCGCCCAGACGTACCATCACCATTGGCCCGCCCGCAAACGCGCCTTCGAAGTCACACACATGTTCGAGTCGCATCGCCGTCTCCTCAGAGCTGGATTACCTGGCGGATCGTCTCCACCACTGAGGCCAGCGTACCTGGCGCGCGTTTTCGCGACCATGAAGAAAGGGCGCCTAATCCCCACATCTTTGCCCACACGTCGTTAGTACCCACTCGCACGCGAACACTGCTATACTGGAGGCGCCATCTCCGCGTCTTCCCCACACCACCAGTCTGGATGTGAGCGATGACGGACACCACCTCCACAGCGGGCGCGCTACTCAAACGCTACCGGCTGGCCGCGGGCCTCTCGCAGGAGGCGCTCGCCGGGCAGGCGGGCGTCAGCGTCCGCGCCGTCTCAGACATCGAGCGCGGAATACACCGCGCGCCGCGCGGCGCCACGCTCCTGCTGCTGGCTGACGCGCTGGCGCTGACGCCGGAGCGGCGCGCGCTGCTGCTGGCCGCCGCCCACCCTGGCGCGGCCCCAGACGACCCCCCGCCTGTTCCGCCGCCATCCACCCGCGCCGGACGGCTGCCCGCGCCGCCCGGGCCACTTCTCGGACGCGCGCGCGAGCTTGACGCCGCCAGCCACTGGATCGGCGCGGACAGCCGGCGCATGCTCACGCTGACCGGCCCGGGCGGCGCGGGCAAGACGCGGCTGGCGCTCGAGATCGCGCGTATCCACAGCGAGCGCTTCCCCGGCGCCCCCGTCTTTGTGGATCTGGCCCCGCTGACGGACCCTGCGCAGGTCCCGTCCGCCATCACCGCCGCGCTCGACCTGGCCGATCTGCCTGACATGACGCCCGGCGCGCGCGTCGCCGCCCATCTCGGCGCCCAGCGCGCCCTGTTCCTGCTCGATAACGCCGAGCGCGTGGCCGGCGCCGCGCCATTCCTGGCCGATCTGCTGGCCCGCTGCCCCGGCCTGTATCTCCTCGTCACCAGCCGCGTCCCGCTGAAGCTGCGCGCCGAGCGTGTCCTGCTCGCCGGCCCGCTGGAGCCCGCCGACGCGGAGGCGCTCTTCCGGGACCTCTGCCACGACGCAAGCCCCGCGGGCGACGCCCGGCAAGCGGATATCACCGCCATCTGCGCCCGAGTTGACTATCTGCCGCTCGCTATCGAGCTTGCCGCCGCCCAGACAGCAGCGTCGCCTATCGCCCTTGTGCGGGAGCGGCTGAGCGCGCGGCTCGAAGCCCTGGGCGACGGCCCGCGCGACCTCCCTGCCCGCCAGCGCACGATGCGGGCGACGCTCGACTGGAGCTATGAACTGCTGCCGCGCGCGTCGCAGGCGGCGCTGCGCGCGCTTAGCGCCTTCGCCAGCGGTTGGACGCTCGACGCCGCGCGGGCCGCCCTCGATGCTGACCCATTCGACGCCCTCGCCGCGCTGGTCGAGGCCAGCCTGGTCACAGTGGATATCGTGGAGGGCGCGCCCGCGCGCTGGCGCCTGCTCGACCTGACCCACGAGTACGCGCAGGCCCATCTGCGCGCCGCGGGCGAGGAAGATGCGGTCATGCGCCGCCTCGCCGCCTACTACGCTGAACAGGCCCAGCGCATCATCATGCGCGGGCCGGAGCCGTCGGCCAGCCTCGCCCAGGCCGACTTGCCCAATGCCCGCGCGGCGCTGGAGTGGGCTGAGCGACAGCGCGACGCGGCCCTTGGGCTGCGGCTGGCGTTCTTCGCCCGCGTCTGGCATTCCTGTGGCCAGCTACGCGAGGCGGCAAGCTGGATTGAGCGCATGCTGGCGCTCGACGCGACAGCGCGCGCCGCGGGCGCGCCTACCGCCCCGGCGTCCATGCGCGTCATGGCGCTCTGTGGTCGCGCCCGCATCAGCATGGGGCTGGGCGACCCCGCGCGCGCCGAGGCCGCGCTGCATGACGCGCTGCGGCTGGGAAGTGAGATCGGCGACCACGTGGGGCTCGCCGAGGCCTATGCCACGCTCGGCGATCTCGCGCGGGCGGATAGCCGCCTCGATGTCGCGCTCCAGGCGTATGCCGAAAGCGCCGCGCACGCCCGCCACGCGCCCGCCAGCTATCCTCCACACCGCGCACTCTCCCGCCTGGCCGATATGGAGATGCTGCGTAGCGACCCGGAGCAGGCGACCCGCAACCTCGAAGACGCGCTCAGCGCGGCGCGGGCGTGCTCATCGAGCTGGGAAGTCACGATGATCCTCTTGCGGCTGGCCGGGCTGGCCCGTCAGCTCCGGCGTCACGCGCAGGCCCGGGCCTACTATCAGGAGAGCCTCTCTGCCCTGGAGACGTACACGGAATCCGCGTTTACCGCCCACGCGCTGGAAGGGCTGGCGCTCACCCTCGGGGCGGAGGGGCGCCACGCCGCCGCCGTCCGGCTCTACTCCGGCGCGGCCGCCATCCGCCAGCGCGGCGATAGCCCCGCGCCCGCTGCTGAGGCGGCGGCGATCGAAGAGGCGCTCGCCCGCGCGCGCATTGCCCTGGGAGAGCCACGCTACCGCGCCGAGCGGCGCGCTGGAGCCACGCTTGCCCCTGCCGCGCTGCTCGCCGAGGCGCGCCTGCACGCCAGTGGGACGCGCGCCAGCGGGGCATCACCCAAAGCTAAACAGCGCGGCCAGTAACATGGCGCGGCCAGGGAAGCGCGGTCAGGCGCGGTCAGGCGCGGTCAGGCGCGGCCAGCGCCGCCGCGCTTCCCTTTTCTCATCCCTCGTCCGGGTGGACCATCTCCGCCGGGACGAGCCAGGCGTCGAACTCCTCCGCTGTCACGCCCGAGGCCAGCGCCGACTCGCGCAGCGTCGTGGACTCATGGTGGGCCTTCTTGGCGATGGCGGCCGCGCGGTCGTAGCCGATGTGTTTCTTGAGCGCCGTCACCAGCATCAGCGAGCGCGAGACGTTCTCGGCGATCTTCGCCTCGTTCAACTCTACGCCCTCAATGGCGAACTCGCGGAAGCGGTCGCAGGCGTCGCTCAGAATGCCCACGGAGCGCAGGTAGGCGTTGATCGCCACTGGCCGCGCCACATTCAGCTCGAAGTTGCCCTGCGAGCCGGCGAACGCCACCGCCAGGTCATCGGCCATGACCTGGATGCAGACCATGATCATCGCCTCGCTCTGCGTCGGGTTGACCTTGCCCGGCATGATCGAAGACCCCGGCTCGTTCTCCGGCAGCTGCAGTTCGCCGATGCCTGCGCGCGGGCCGGAGCCCAGCCAGCGCAGGTCCTGCGCGATCTTGTAGAGGCTGACCGCCAGCCCGCGAATAGACCCCATGCTCGCCACCAGCGCGTCCATCGTCGCCAGCGCGGTGAACTTGTTGGGCGCGGTCACGAAGGGCAGCCCGGTCAGCGTGGCGATCTCGGCGGCCACCGCGCTATCGAAGCCGCGCGGCGAGTCCATGCCCGTGCCGACCGCCGTGCCGCCCAGCGCCAGCTGGTACAACCCTGGCAGAGTCTGGCGTACCCGCTCCATGCTGTCGTCCAGCTGGGTGACGTAGCCCGACCACTCCTGGCCGACAGTCAGCGGCACGGCGTCCTGCAGGTGCGTGCGGCCGATCTTGACGACGCCCCGCCAGCGGGTGGAACGTTCGTCCAGCGCGTCGCGCAGCCGGGCCACCGCCGGGAGCAGGTCATGGGTGATCGCCTGCGCCGCCGCGATATGGCTGGCGGAGGGGAAGGTGTCATTCGACGACTGCGACATGTTGACATGGTCGTTGGGGTGGACGGGTTTCTTGGAGCCGCGCTCGCCGCCCGCCAGCTCAATTGCGCGGTTGGAGATGACCTCGTTGACGTTCATGTTTGTCTGCGTGCCGGAGCCGGTCTGCCAGACGTAGAGCGGGAACTCGCTATCGAGCGTGCCCGCGATGACCTCGTCCGCCGCCTGGACGATCAGCCGCTCCTGCTCCGCGCTGAGCTTGCCCATGCGCGCGTTGACCATCGCCGCGGCCTTCTTGATCGTCGCCAGCGCGTGGGCGATAGCCAGTGGCATATGGTCGCGGCCGATCTTGAAATGATGCAATGAGCGCTCGGTCTGCGCCCCCCAGTAGTGGTCCGCCGGAACTTCGATGGGGCCCATCGTATCCGTCTCGACACGCTTGTGCGCGCCGCCGGTCTCTTCTGGCATCTCCGTTGATCCTTTCTCCCGCCCTCCATGCCAGAAGGGCGGCTCTCCGATGATCTTGCCCTGACTCAATGGTCTCTAAGTAGGAGCGGCGCCAGGCCGCGTAGACTGCTACCTACACTCTACGACACCCCGCCAGGCCATGCGCGCCGGCGCCAGCGAGGCGATTTGCCCGCGTCAGGCGTTTCTGCGATGATAGGGCCACGCGCGGAGCGGCGCCATTCGGTTTCGGAGAACGCCGCATGGCTGAGCGCGCAAAGGAGACGATCATGCATACCACTGACGAGCCCGCGTCATCACAAGAATTCCAGGAAGCGCCGGAATCAGGGGAAGCGCCCGCTGGCGCCCAGCCGGAGCCGCTCAGCCTGACCGACCGCGCGCGCGCCATGCCCACCTCCGCCACACTCTCGATCAATGAGGCGGTCGCCCAGCGGCGCGCGGCTGGCCAGGAGATCGTCCATCTCGGATTTGGCGAGGCCGCGTTCCCCCTGCATCCCAAGCTCAAGACCGCGCTGGCGGATGCCGCCACCCGCACGGGGTACGCCCCGATGCTGGGGCTGCCCACGCTGCGCGCCGCCATCGCCGCGTACCTCACCCCTACCCGCGGGACACCCTACCGCGCGGAGCAGATCGCCGTCGGGCCGGGGTCCAAGCCGCTGCTCTACGCCCTGCTGCAGGTCCTCGAAGGTGACGTGCTCCTGCCGATCCCTTCCTGGGTCAGCTATCAACCAATGGCGCGGCTCGCCAACAAGCGCGTCATCGCCACGCCGACCGCGCCGGACGACCGGCACAGCCTGACGCCGGACGTCCTGACGCAAACACTGGACTGCGCGCGCCAGGACGGCGCCGACCCGCGTATCCTGCTGGTCAACTCACCCAGCAACCCCACTGGTGGGATGTTCGCCCCAGAGGATGTGCAAGCGCTCGCGGCCTGGGCCCGAGACGCGGGGATCACCATCATCAGCGATGAGATTTACGCTGAGCTGGCGCATGGCCCGCGCGAGCATGTCTCGCCCGCGCGCTTCTATCCCGAAGGCGCCATCGTGACCGGCGGCCTCTCGAAAGCCTTCTCGGCGGGCGGGTGGCGGCTGGGCTACGCCGCGCTGCCAGCGACCGCCGCGGGCGAAGCGGTGATGGCCGCCGTGCGCTCGCTGGCTGGCGAGATCTGGTCAGCGGCCGCCACGCCGATTCAGGAGGCCGCCCTGGTCGCGTTCAGTCCCGACGCTGATCTGGAGACCTACGTCCAGCGCTCCGCGCGCGTCCATGCCGCTGTGACGGGCCAGCTATACGACAGGCTCACCAGGCTGGGCGTACCCTGTCCGCGCCCGAATGGCGCCTTCTACCTCTATCCAGATTTCTCGCCGTGGCAGGCCGCCCTCCAGCGCCGCGGCGTCACGACCAGTGAGGAGCTTGCGCGTCACCTGCTGGAGCAATGGGGTATCGCCACGCTGCCCGGCTCGGCCTTCAACGAGGCGCCGACCGCCCTGCGCCTGCGCCTGGCGACGAGCCTGCTCTGCGAGCCGGACGGCGCGCCCGCGCCCGGCGAACGGGACGCGGCGCTGAGGCGCATCCTCGACCTGGCCGGCCAGGCGGGCGCGCTGGACGCATCCGGCGGGCAATCGCCGCTCTTCCCGGCGCTTGAACGCGCCGTGGCGCGCTGGGCCGCGGTAATCGGCGACTGGGAACACTGAGCCCGCTTCGGCGCATATTGACCGCCCGGCGCACGAATGTCGCGCGCCGGGCGGTAGTCGCTAGGTGGGATCTCAGATCATGTGTGACGCCGCGGGAAAGGTGAGCCGGACGGCGACGACCAGCCCGCCAGCGTGGCGCTACGCCGAGGATATCGTTCCCGCTGCGAAGATGGTATGCCAGGAGCCCGCAGGCGACGTGATGTTGAGTTGGTAGCAGCTCGCGGCGTCCACGATGACGCCAATGCCCCAGATGTTCCATTGCCCCAGGCTGTTCGTGGCGCTGCCGCGATTCGGACGAGCGGGATCGAGCACGGCGCTGGTGGTGTAGTAGTCGGCGCCCCCGCCAAAGTTCGACGGGTAGATATCGAACCACAGCGGCGCGCCAGTGCGCAGATCGCGACCAGTGAGGGTCACGGGTAGGTTGATGTTCGGCCCAACCACCCACATGATCTTGCTCGATGGGTAGGGTGTCCCCTGCGCGGCAAAAGCGCCGTTGGGACCGAAACCAAGCTCCCAGGCGGGGGAGTCGCCCTCGAATGTGGTAGTTCCGCTGAAGCCACCGCCGAAATCGTTAACCGTCAGCGTCTTCACCGGGCCGGCTTTAGGACAATTCGACGGCGGAGGGCCGAGCGCGCTAGTCACCTGGGGCGGCATTGCCATCTGAGGGGAGGGGCTGGTCGGAATGGTTGGACTCGTGTGCGGCGTTGATTGTGGCGTCGATTGCGCTGCTGGAGCGCCTGGCAGATTACAGCCAACAAGAACGACAACGGCGACTCCTGACAGAAGCAGCGTTCCAAATCGGAGACGGCGCTTTTCTGGATTGTGAGACATGGCGGGCTCCTTCTCAGCAGTCGCATCAGGTGGTGACAGATTCGCTTACGGTTGCTGACGCATGACGGCGTTGCGCATGAAAGGTTCTCAGCATGCCACCGGGGCTGATAGACATGTACGTGTGTCCAAATGGATTCGAAACGCCCTTAACACCCTGGATGGCTTTCATTTGGGCATCTGTCTATGCGCTCGGCGCTGAAACGGTCTTGCTTGGGCTCGGGATACTCGTCTGGCGCAGGATGCAACTCATGCTTCGGAGCGCGCCCGTGTCGCTGTTGCTGGTGACCGGGTGCGCCCTTGCCGCGACGGCAGTAGCCTTGTGGCTATCGCACGTGCACCAGAATCTCTGCAGTGTTATACCGCTTCCCGCTCATATTACGCCCGATGTTGTGGCCCTGCACCATCGACTGTACGGCCCTCTCCTGGCGCAAGCGCAAACGTCGCTCGAGATTGGGATTGGCGTCCTTGCATGCCTGTTCATCATCGGAACAATTCTAATCGCGAGAACTTTCCTGACCTTCTGGCGCAGGCGTCCAACAGAAGCGGTCTGAGAAAGTGTTCAAGAAGGGCTAAAGCGAGCAAAAACCACCAGCGGATACCCTACCCAAACCGGTATTTCCAGAAGGTTTGGAGGGTATCCCTGGCATGGCAACACACGTCTACCCCAGCGATCTGACCGATGCCGAA
>DASVZK010000079.1:0-8156 GCA_036391685.1 Ktedonobacterales bacterium | reverse complement strand
TTGAGCGACTCTTCGCGTGGCTCGGCAATTTCCGCCGGCTGGTGGTGCGCTATGAGCGCCACGCCCTCAACTACCTCGGCTTCGTCCACCTGGGTTGTATCCTCATTCTGCTTCGACGGTGTTTATGAGATGACTTCTAGTTCGTCGCTGCCTGATCGTCCTCGTCCGAGGCCGCGAGCGCAGGTGGTAGCACAAGTGCAAACCACTCATCCAGTCGCGCCATGTACTCGCGAACCAGTGGCGCAAAATCCTCGTCGGTCGGATTGGGGCCAACCGCCTCTCGCCGCTCCTTCATGTCATCGTAGAGCCGCCTCAGGCCATACGCCAGGTGGCGCGGTACCTCGATGGTGTCAGGGCGAGCGTCGTTCGTTGGCTGCGTTGTCATGGTAGGTTTGCTCCTTTCGAGCGTACTCGATCGTTTGCATGCAGGGTGGCCTGACCCCAGCGGCCAGGCTACCAACGCGCTCCAGGGACGCGCTACGCGGGTCGCGCTCCACTTCCTAGGAGGCGAGTTCGACGACCAACTCAACCAGACCCGCAATATGTAATTGTGTAAAGGCCGCCCCCGCCGGCTGGTACAGCCGCGAAGAGCTGGACTACCTGCGCGAGACGGCGCGCACCGAGTCGCCCTATGGCCTGAGCCGGGTCGAGCGCATCATCCTGCGCGTCAATCAGGCGCTGCGCAAGCAGTCATTTGATCTGGCGCGCTTCACCGATGGCGCCACTCCGCTGGGCGTTATCCAGCCTCCGGCCGCGCTGACCTGGACGCCCGAGCAACTGGAGCTCTTCGAGCGCGCCTTCAACGGGCTGCTGGCGGGCAATGACCAGATGCGCGTGCGCGCCCGCGCGCTGCCGCCCGGCGCCATCTGGCAGCCACTCGCGGGCGACGACCCGCTGATCGAGTTCGACCGCTACCTGCTCAACCTGACCGTCGCCGCGTTCGGCCTGACGATGGACGAATTGGGCTTCACTGATACCAGCAACCGCAGCGCTGGCCAGACGCAGGAGAACGTCGTCTACCGCCGCGCCGTCGCGCCGGTCGCCGCTTTGGTAGCGGGCTATCTGACGCGTAATGTCCGGCAGTGGCTCGACGAGCGCTACACCGTCACCTTCGTCGGCTTCGAGGAGCCTGAGGACTTCGCCACCCGCGCCGAGGCCTTCGCCAGGCTCATCCCGCTGGGCGTCGTCTCCGCCGCCGAGGCCGCGCGGTTGCTCCACCTCGCGCCAGTGGCCCGCGCCGAGCCGGATGCGAGCGGCGCCTAGAGCCGGCGGCGGCGCGAGGAGACGAGCAGCATCATGATGTAGGAGCCGAAGACGATGGTCAGCAGCAGGGCGGCGAGGAAGAGGATCTCGGCCAGAACACTCAGGCCGCCAGGGTGGTAGGCGGCGACGATCAGGGCCGTGGCGATGGTCGTGGAGACAGCGAGCAAGGCGATCAGGATATGGTTGACGAGCCGCTCCATGCGGTGGAAGTACGGGTCGAAGCTGGAGGGCTGAATGTTGATCTCGAAGCCGCCGCGCTCGATGTCGCCCAGGATGCGCCGCAGCCGCTGCGGAATCTCCAGGCTGCTCTCCAGCGCGTCAATTCCTGAGAGCGCCAACTGCTTCGACCAGCTGACCAGCGTGATGCGCTCACGCATCACCTCCTCGGTCAGCGGGACGTAAACCTCCATCAGATTGAACTTGGGGTCCACTTCCTCGGCGAGGCCCTCGCCCATGCCAATCGTCTTGAGCAGCAGGGCGAGGTCGGGCGAGAGGCGCATGTGCCGCCAGCGCAGCACCTCGACCATGTCAGCGATGAACGACCCAAACCGCACATCACCCATCGCGCGGTTCCAGTAGCGCGAGAGCAGCCGCTGGAGGTCGCGCCGCAACGCGTTGCGGTCCACATGCGACCGGGTGACGCAGAGGTCGAGCAGCGTATCGGCGAGGCGGCCCGCGTCACGCTGCGTGATGCCCAGCATCAGCCGCATCAGCGATTGCTGGTTGCCGCGATCCACCTCGCCGGTCATGCCGAAGTCAATCAGGCCAATCGTCCCGTTGCGCTCGACGAAGACATTGCCCGCGTGGGGGTCGGCGTGGAAAAAGCCGTCGCGCACGATCATCGTCAGCAGGAGGCGCGCGGCGCGGCGCGCCACGTCGGCGCGGTTCAGCCGCAGGGCGCGCAGTCCGGCGATGTCGGTAATCTTCACGCCGCGGATGCGCTCGAGCGTCAGCACACGCGTCGTCGTCAGGTCCATGTAGACCCGGGGAATGTGGATATTGTCATCTCCGGCGAAGTTGTCGGCGATGCGCTCCAGGCTTGCCGCCTCGTGCAGGTAGTCCATCTCGGAGCGCAACGTCTGGGCGAACTCCTCGACAATCGCCACCACATCGTAGTAGTGCGCCATGTCCCACTGGCGGTTCGCGAGGTAGGCGATATCCAGCAGGACGCGCAGGTCCTCTTCCACATCCTCGATGATATGTGGCCGCCGCAGCTTGACGATCACTTCCGTGCCATCGCTCAGCGTCGCGGCGTGCGCCTGGCCGATGGAGGCGGCGGCGACGGGCGCCATATCAAAGGTGGCGAAGACCTCCTCGACCGGGCGGCCGAACTCCTCCTGGATCGTGGCGCGAATCTGCTCGCCGGGTACGGGCGGCGCGCTATCCTGTAGCTTCGCCAGCTCCTCGCGGTACGCGGCGGGAAGCAGGTCACCGCGGGTGGAGATGATCTGGCCGAGCTTGATGAAGGTCGGGCCGAGGTCCTCGATGAGCAGGCGGAGTTCTTCCGGGGCCTCCACCAGCCGCGCCTGTTCGAGCGCCTCGGCGCGGGCCGGGCGCAAGGCGCGCGTGAACCGCTGGGCGTCCCATCCAGCCTTGCCCACCAGATAGCCGAAGCCATGCTTGACGAGGATCTCGATGATCTGGCGGTAGCGGTTTCTGTGGCCCTTGCGGCGCTGCTGCGGCGCGGGGGCTGACACGCTCACGGGCGCGAGGATCTCAGCTGCGGACATCGCGCATCACCTCCATACCTGCGTCCAGCGTCTACCGCAGCGCGCCGCTACGCGGGGGGAATCGGCGCAAGAAAGAGCGGGCGGACAGGCGGCAGGGAAGATCCGGCTAGCGCCAGCCGGGCCCTGCGCCTGCCGCCCGCGCCTGGTGCGGCGAGCTACCCGGCGTGGCTCACTGGGCCACGCCGGTGGCGCCATGTGTTACCGCTTGACCGGCTCTCTCGTGACATGCAGCGGAATGCTGTAGGACTTCGACTCCGCTGTCTTGCGGATGTGGAGCGTCAGCACCCCATGCTCGTAGTTGGCCACGACCTGGTCGGGATCGATCTTCGCTGGCAACGCGATGGCGCGGCTCATCTCTGGCTGCGGGCGCTCGATGCGCTCGCGCCGCAGATAGACCACGTCCTCATCGTGGCGCGCGTAGGCCTTGCGGCCGACGCGGATGGTCACGGTGTTATCGGCGACGGTCACCTGCACATGCTCCGGCTTCACACCGGTCAGCGACGCCTCGATGACATACTCTTCCGGAGTATCGATCACGTCCACCGGAATGGAGCGCCCAAGGAACATCAACCGATCGGTGGGCAGTCCCTCGTCAAAGAGACGCGCTACTGTCTCCCGCAACGGGGTGAACACATCAATGGGATCCAGCTCTGTCGTCTGACCGCGCATACCTTTATCCTCCTCGAAGGCCTCTCATTTCCTGGTGGGAGGCTGGTCATGGCCGCCGAGGCGCGAACGCGGGCGCGCCATGACAATGACATTGTCGAGCGGCTATGTCACGAACTCATCACCTTCCCACCCTGCCCGGTCGCAAACGTGTCACGCCGCGCTCACGGCTCCGAATACGGCAATACCTGCCTGCTCCAGCCCGCCAGCGCGGCGCTTGCTCGCTGTCACAACGCTGTCGCCTCGACCCTCTCTCTGTGTGCGCTGGCGAATCATGCCGGGCCAGCGCGGAAGCCTATCCAGAGACAGGAGCGTCAAGCGATGCGATTACTGGTGATGCCAAAACTCCAGCAGGGAGTCCAGGTAGAGCAACTCTTTCCCCACCGGGCGGCGGAGATCCAGGCGGTCTGGGAGATGTACGCCCAGGGGATCTGCCGCGAGTTCTACGGGCGCGCGGATGCGCCGGGCACGGTCCTCCTGATGCTCGAGCGCGACACTGTTGAAGCGGCCAGGGACGCGCTGGCGACCCTCCCCTTTGCGCGCCTAAACCTGATTGATTTCGACATTTATCCCCTGACGCCGTTCGTTGGGCTGCGGGAACTCTTTCAGGCCGCAAGCCAAACCGCGAGCCCGACGTCAAACTAGCCCGCGCCCCGCCCCGCCGCTGGCGTCTGACACGCGCGCGGGCGGTGGGTCGGGGTTCCCTAACGACACCCAAGGAGATGGCCCATGTCATCAGTGAGCGACACCCAGCCTGTGCGAAGGCCGCTTGCCAGGCGGCTGTTCCTCGGCTTCGCCAGGAACTACGTCAACCCCCTTGCCACGCGCGGAGCCGGATCACGCCGCGCGCGCGTCTTCGCCCTGTTGCGCCATCGCGGCCGCCGCTCGGGGCGCGCCTATAGCACGCCAGTCGCCGCGCGGCCCTACCCGGGCGGCGGGTTCATCGTCCCGCTGACCTTCGGGCCTGAGGCCGACTGGTATCGCAACACCGAGGCGGCTGGCGGCTGCGTGATCGTCTGGAAAGGCATCGAGCACGCGCTGGTAGACCCACAGGTCGTGGACTTCGCGGAAGGCGCGGCGGCATTTGACCCGTTGGAGCGCGCCTTGATGCCGGCGCTGGGCATCGCGCGCTTCGCGCGGCTGCGCGACGCGCCGGGCGCGCCTTAGCGCCTCCAAGCGCAGCGCGGACGCGCCACCCCGCTCGAAAAAAGTGGGGCGGCGCGTCTGTGCGCTCAGTTTGCGTGGTTCACATGCGTCAGCTTGTCGGGATTGGCGATCACGCGCACGCTGGAGATCAGTCCGGCCGCATCTAGTTCGATGGTCAGCACGAGATATACGCCTTCGTCAGTGCGCACCAACAAGGCCGGCTGCCTGTTGACCGTCGCCACCTCGAGACGATAATCCGACGGCGCGAAGCGCCCGGCCCCTACAACGAAAGAAGCCACGGCCTGGCGTCCCACCACAGGCCGTGTCGCCGCGCCCTTGACCTTGCCGCCCGCATCGGCCCAGAGCGTCACATCCTCGGCCAGCATCGCTATCAGCGCCGTCATGTCACCCGACCCGGCCGCCTGGATGAAGCTGGTAAGCAACTGGCTGCGCCTATCGGGCGAGACCGGGAAGCGTGGGCGGCGCTCGGCAAGATGCTTCTTCGCCCGGCTGAAAGACTGGCGGATAGCCGGCTCACTGTGGCCGAGGAAGGCCGCGATCTCGGCGTACTCGTAGTCGAAGACCTCGCGCAGCAGAAAGACCGCGCGCTCCACTGGCGCCAACTCTTCCAGCAGCGTCAGGAAGGCCAGTGAGAGCGACTCATCCAGGTCCAGGCGCTGGGCGGGGTCGGCGCTAGCCGCGCCGGCGGTTGCGCCCTCGGTCAAAATCGGCTCGGGCAGCCAGGGACCGGGGTAGACCTCGCGCGTGCGCCGCGCTAGGTTCAACTGGTCCACACAGAGCCGCGTGAGAATGGTCGTCAGGAAGGCTTTGGGCGCGGCGATCGTCTCCCGCGGCGTCGCCTGGTAGCGCAGCCAGGTCTCCTGCACCATGTCTTCGGCGTCCATCGCGCTGCCGAGCATCCGGTAGGCGATAGCGAAGAGATAGGCGCGGTAGGACTCGAATGTCGCCAGCGTGTCCGCGGACGTTCCCCGTGTGCCCGCGCCGCCCGCGGCGTTATCATGGAGCGCCATCGCGCGCCTCCCCTGAAAATAGTGTACAGCGATTGATCTGGCATCGCGCCTGGCGGTCCGTTGCGCAGGCCCATAGTAGAGAGGGTTGAGTGGGGCCGTTTGTGACACGATGTGCGGCAGACCGGGGTCGCTCTGTCTGCGTCGCGCAGACGCCATGCCTTGCATTTAACACGCGTTCGCTATACTCCGATGGCAGGCAAGCTGAGCCTTCGGCGACCGCGCCGGGGCGCGCCGCTGAGTCAAGGAGGAAACCGTGGCATTCATCGTGTTCCTCGCCCCCATTCTGGCGATGACGCTGGTCATCCCTGCCGCCGTCCTCACCGGCCAGCGCTGGCGCAGCGGAGCGATGGTCGCCAGCGCGATCGGCGCGCTGCTGGGCTTCCTTCCGCTCTGGGCCGCCAGCCTCACGGCCGTGAGCGTCTATTCGTTCGGGGTGGCGTTCGGTTACGTGGAGATTCTCCTGTTTCTCGGCGGCGGCCTGCTCCTGGTGGGCGCCTGGGCCATTGCGCTCGAGCGCGCGGTCCGCCAGCGGCACTGGTGGGGATTCGTCCTCGTGACGGCCAGCGCGCTGCTCTCGACTGGTCTGTTCTTCATCCAGGACCCGTATTACTACCCGTGCGCGTCGAGCTTCGGCGCGGGAGGCTGTAACGCAAACCCGCCGCTGACGCATGCGATCTTCCTCGGCGCGGCCCTCATCGGGCCGGGCGCCATCCTGGCGTATGCGTGGTGGGCGCGACACGCGCGGACGCCCGCGCCGCCATCCCCGCCTGACAACCACATGACCAGCCCGCTCACCACGGCAGGAGACGAAGCATGAACCTCCTTCAGCTTGCGCTGGCCGCGATGGCCATCGCCCTGGTGGTCCCGCTCGCGGCCTTGCCTGGCCTGCTGTGGCGCAACGGCGCCGTGGCGACGATGGGCGCGGGCGCGCTGCTGGCCTTTGGCGCCAACTGGATCATCGGTTTCGTGAAACAGTTCACTGGCAGCTTTGGCTCGCAGCTTGTCTACAATGTCACCCTCATCTACATCACCGCGTACATCTTCGTGGGTGGCGCGCTGCTCCTTTTTGGCGGCTGGGCCATCGCGCTCAGCGCCGCCACCGCGGCCCGCGACTGGAGAAGCGTCGCCTGGCTGGTCGGTGGGGTGTTCGCTTCGGTCGTGATCTTCCTCTACGGTCTGGCGGGACCCGATAACGGCTGCTTTATGGGCGAAGGGCTGTGCGTCGCCGCAAACCCCACGCGTGACTCCGTTTGGTTTCTGCTGTCAAGCGTCATTGGGCCCGCCACTCTCCTGGTCTTCGGGCTGCGTACGCCACGCGCGCCGCGCCCGGCGGCTCACGAGTCTGCCATTTCTCCTGTAGAGTGAGCCGTAGCGCTGGCCTGGCGCGCTGAGGCGGCTGACTCTGCCTGCTATACTGCGCTTGCGGGCAGGCTGCTCGCCGCGACTGGCGCAGAGCGCGAGAAAGGGAGGGGCCTGATGTCCTATCAATGGCTGCTGGCGCTGCAAATCACGCTGCCCGCGCTGGTGATTCCCATCGTCATCCTCGCGGGTCACCGGATGCGCGGCGGCCCGGCGACACTCCTGGGCGCGGGCGCGCCAGTGGCGTTGCTGACGCTCTGGCTGCTGGGGCAGACCGGCGCGATCCACAGCGCTACACCCGAGTTCTACGCCTATGTGGAGACCTACCTGGTGATGGGCGCCGGGCTGCTACTCCTGGCCGGGTGGGCTGCCACACTTGCCAGCGCCATCAGCGAGCGGCGCTGGGGTTGGAGCGCCCTGCTGACGCTCGCGGTCTACCTTTCAGTATTCCTCTTTGTCGCCATGCTTTTGTCGCCCAGCGGCTACTGTGTATTCGACTCTCAGTCAGGGATCTGTAGCGCTGGCCAGTCACTCATCCTGTTACAGTTCCTCGCGGCCACGCTCATCGGACCGGCGGCCATCCTGGCCTACACGCTGCTCGCGCGCCAGCCCACGTTCCTACGGCCGTCGCGGGCGCAGCCCGACGGACTTCTCGCCACACCGCTTGGCGCTCCCGACACCGGGCCTCTGGGCGGTGGGTCAGGTAACGGCGAGCCCGGCGCTGGAGCCTGGGAGTGACCTGTTCACCGCGCTACGCGTTCCGTGGGCAAGCTGGCGGAAGGCCAACAGCGCCAGCGCTGCTGTGAAGACTCCCAGCGTCACTAGAGTCTGTTATGAACTACAGGGCAGCTGGATCAACTGGTGCAACATCAGACAGGTAAAGGCCAGGAAGGTCAGTCCTGCCACGGTTTGAGGCAGGCGTTCGTAGTCACGCGCCAAGCGGCGGAAGCGCGCCAACCAG